>DATAJO010000032.1:0-110843 GCA_036262075.1 Candidatus Limnocylindria bacterium | reverse complement strand
TGGCCGTGCCGCCGCTGGGCCTGCTCCTCGCGTTCGTGCTCGGCCTCGGCGTCACCCTCGCCGGGGCCGCGCTGCCGGCGGCCCGTGCCGCGGCGATCTCGCCGCTCGACGGCCTGCGCGCCTCGCGACGCACCGGCCGGGCGCTCGACGACCGCCTGCGGCCGATCCTCGTGGCCGAGGCCGTCATCGTGGCGCTCGCCCTCGTCGGCGTGCTCGTCCTCGGGCTCGACGCGCCGATCGTCGCCATCCTGGCGGCGCTCGCCGTGCTCGTCGGCGGGACGGTGGCCGCGGCCTACCTCCTCGCGCCGCTGAGCCGCGTCGTGGGGCGGCCGTTCGAGTGGTTCTTCGGCGCCGAGGGCATGCTCGGGAGGGCGAACCTGTCGCGCGATCGGGCGCGGACCGGCCTGACGGTCGGTGCCATGCTCATCGCGCTCGCGGCGGTCGTCGCCCTCGGCACGGTGGCAGAGTCGGCCCGCGCCGGCACCGATCGGCGCGTGGGCTCGATCCTGCCCGGCGGCCACGCCATCCGGGCCGGCATCCCGCTCGAGGTCGAGACGTTCCGGCCGACGTTCGACGCCACGATCGGGCTGCGGGTCGCGAGCCCGGTCCTCGAGGTGCCCGTCGTGCGGGTCACGGCCGATGCGCGCGAGGAGACGGTCGTGGCGGGCATCGATCCCAACCTGTTCGCCGACGAGGGCGCGCTTCTCATCACCGGCGCGCGCCGCGACATGGCGTTCCGCGGGCTGCGCGACGGCGGGGCGGTCCTCGTCCCGACGTCGCTCGCCGAGCGCGCCGGGATCCGGGTCGGCGATGCCATCACCCTCGGCCGCCCGGGCGGCGAGGCGTTCGACTTCACCGTCGCCGGCCTGCTCGAGATGACCCTCCCGGCCCGGACGCCGGATGGCGCGCTCCTCGTCAGCGCCGCCGACGCGCGGGACCGGTTCGGCGCGACAAGCGCCTCGCTGTGGGTCATGGTGCCCACCGGCGAGCTGCCGGAGGGCGCGTTCGCGGCCGCCGTGCGCGAGACCGCCGCGGGCCTCGCGGCCCAGCCGCTCACCGCCCGTGACCTCGCCGCCGAGCTGTCCCGCACGCTCGACGCCCTCGTCGGGCTGTTCGACGTCCTCGCCCTGGCGGCGGTCATCATCGCCACGTTCGGCATCGTCAACACGCTCGGCATGGGGGTCAGCGAGCGGCTGCGGGAGATCGCCATCCTGCGCTCCCACGGCATGACCGTCGGCCAGGTGCAGGCCATGGTCGTGTCGGAGGCCGCGATGATGGGCACGATCGCCGGGATCCTCGGGCTGGCCGTCGGCATCGGCGTGGCAGCCGTCCTCGTCGCCGGAGGCGCATCGGCCGAGCTCGAGGCGGGTCTGGCCCTGCCGTGGCCGTTGCTGGTCGCCGTCGTGCTGCTGGGAACCGGTGTCGCGGCGCTGGCCGGGCTCTACCCGGCCCGCGTGGCGGCCACCCAGCCGATCGTGGGCAATCTCAAGCAGTTCGAGTGATTCCAGCAGGCGGCGCGTAACGCACGCCGGACAGGAGGACCGATGGCAGCAGGATTCGTCGAGGCCAGGGCGGGGCGCGCGTTCGTCGGCCGCCTCGAGACCGGGAGCGACCTCGTCAGGGAGATCGAGCACTTCTGCGCCGAGCAGAACGTCATCGCCGCGCAGGTGACCGTCATCGGCGCCGTGCGGCGCGCCCGCTACGCCTACTACGAGCAGGACGACTACCGCTACCGGGAGCTCGAGACGGCGACCCATCACGAGATCGTCGGCTTCCTCGGGAACGTGTCGCTGCGCGACGACCGGCCGTTCCTCCACGCCCACGCCACCTTCGCCGATGCGGACGGCGCGACCGTCGGCGGGCACCTGCTGCCCGGCATCGAGGTCTTCGCGGCGGAGGTCATGATCCGCGAGATCGCGGGCGTCACGCTCGTCCGGCAGCTCGACGCGGAGACGGGGCTCGCCCTGTGGTGAGGTGACGCCGGTCGGCGCCCTGCGACATCGCTCGGCGGAGGCCGAGCTCCTCGACGCCGGCGATCTGCCGGCCGCGGAGCTCGCCGCGAACCTGCGCGACCTCGCCCGCCTCAACCGCCTGCCCGGAGGCGCCGGCGCCAGCGTCGCGGCCATCCGGCGGCTCCTGCCCGATGGTCCGTCCCGCGTCGTGGACGTGGGCACGGGCGGCGCCGACATCCCGCGCGCGCTCGCGCGTGCGCATCGGTCCGTCAGCGTCACGGCGATCGACCGCGATCCGGCCATCGTCCCGCTCGCCACCCGATGGAGCCGGGCGCAGCCGCGCGTCGAGGTCGGCGAGGCCGATGGCCTGGCGCTCCCCGATCCGGCCGAGGCGTTCGACGTTGCGCACACCTCCCTCGTGGTCCACCATCTCGAGCCTCAGGAGGTCGTGATGCTGCTGCGCGAGCTGCACCGGGTCTCGCGGCGGGGCGTCGTCGTCAACGACCTGCGACGCGGCATCCTTCCGCTCGCCGTCACGCAGCTCACCGTCCGCGCCTTCGGCCGATCGCCGATCACCCGCCACGACGGCCCGCTCTCCGTCCGCCGCGCGTACACGCTCGCCGAGCTCGACGACCTCGCCGCCTCCGCCGGCCTGCGCCCCGTTCGCCGCTCGCTCTTCGTCATGCCGCGCGTCGTGACGACGTACCGATGATCCCGTCGCGCCGCTGCGAGATCCTCGTCGTCGGCGCCGGGCCGGCCGGATCGGCCGCGGCGGCCCACCTGGCCCGCGCCGGGCGCGACGTGCTCCTCGTCGAGGCCCACGCGCTTCCGCGACCCAAGGCCTGCGCCGAGTACGCCAGCCCGCGCATCGCCGATGAGCTGGCGCGCCTGGGCGTCGGTCTCGGGTGGCGGGCCGTGGCGCGGCCGATCGAGGGCATGGAGGTCATCCGCGGCGCCGACCGCGTGCGGATCGGCTACCGAGACGCGACCGGCGCCGCGCGACCGGCATGGGGCGTCGACCGCCTGCGATTCGATGCGCTGCTCGCGCGCCATGCGGCGGCGTCCGGCGCGGAGGTGGCCGAGCGCACACGCGTCATCTCGCTGCTCCGGGAGGGAGCGTCCGTGGTGGGCGCGCGTCTCCAGGGCACGGACGGGCCGCTCGACGTGCGCGCCGACCGGGTGATCGGCGCCGATGGCGCCCGCTCGACGATCGCCCGCCTGCTCGGCGTCTCGCGCCCGCCCTGGATCCGGCGCGTCGGCCTCATCACCCACGTCGGCGAGTCCGGCGGGCTCGACGACCACGGCGAGATGCACGTCGGCGACGGCTACTACGTCGGGCTGGCGCCGCTCCCCGGCGGCGGGCTGAACGTCGGGATGGCGCTCCCGATGGACGGCCGCGCCCCGGCCGCCGAGCGCTACCGGCGCGCGATCGCGGGCATCCCGGCCGTCCGCGAACGCGTCGGCGGGCTGGAGCGCACGACGCCGCTCCACGGCATGGCGCCGATCGGCCATCGCGTCTCCCGCGCCGCGGGACCCGGCTGGCTCCTCGTCGGCGACGCCGCCGGCTTCCTCGATCCGTTCACCGGCGAGGGGATCTACCGCGCGCTCCGCTCCGGTCGCGCCGCCGCGGACGCCATCCTCGAGGCGGGTGCGGACGCGCCCGCCCGGTACGCCCGGGACCGGCAGCGGATCTTCGCCGCCAAGTCGGCGCTGACCTGGGTCATCCAGGCCATGCTCGCCGCGCCGCCGGTCCTCGGCTACGCCCTGCGACACCTCCAGGCGCGACCGGAGGCGGCGGGGACGCTCGGGTCCGCGCTCGGCGACCTGCGGCCGGCGACCGACGCACTGTCGCCGGGCTTCGTCGCATCGGTCCTGCGGCCATGAAGAGCGAGATCGGGATCGTCATCCGCGCGCCGCTCGACCGCGTCTTCGCCCTCGGCGCCGAGATCGAGCGCTGGCCCGAGCGGCTGCCGCACTACCGCTACGTGCGCCCGGTCGCGGATCCCGACGGCCGCCGCCGGTTCGCGATGGGCGCCCGCCGCGGGCCGATCCCGGTGGCGTGGGAGGCGGTCCAGGTGCCACGGCCCGAGGAGCGGCGGATCGAGTTCACCCACACCGGCGGCGTGACGCGCGGGATGGAGGTGGCCTGGATCCTCACCCCGCTCGACGACGGATCGATCGACGTGCGCATCCACCACGAGCTCCGCCTCGGCTGGCCGGTCATCGGCGGCTTCGCGGCCGATGCGGTCATCGGCCCGCAGTTCATCGAGCCGATCGCTCGGCGCACGCTGCGCACGATCAAGGCGATCGCCGAGGCAGGCCGATGACCGGGCACGCCCCGCGCCGCGTGGCGGTCACCGGGATCGGGGCCGTGACGCCGATCGGCCACGGCGCCGACGGCGTGTGGGCCGGCGTCCTCGCCAACCGATCGGCGGTGCGGGCCATCGACCGGTTCGACGCGAGCCCGTTCCCGTCGCGCATCGCCGCGGCGATCGACGACTTCCGCCCGGCCGACCATTTCGACGCGCGGCGCGCCCGGCGGCTCGATCGATTCAGCGCCCTGGCCGTGGCGAGCGCCCGGATGGCGGTCGAGCACGCCGGCCTGGAGGACGGCCATCGGCCCGCGCCCGAGCGCACGGGTGTGTGGATCGGCTCGGCGCTCGGTGGCGTGGCGTTCGGCGAGGAGCAGCACGCCGCGTACGTCGAGCGCGGCGTCCACGGCGTATCGCCGACGCTGGCGACGGCCGTGTTCGGCGGCGCGGCGGCGAGCAACGTGGCCATCGACCTTGGCATGCGTGGCCCGGCGATCGGCAACGCGAACTCGTGCGCCTCGGGTGCCGTGGCCATCGGGCAGGCGTTCCAGGCGGTGCGTGACGGGGTCGTCGACGCCGCGCTGGCGGGCGGTGCCGAGGCGCCCCTCGCGCCGCTCACGTTCGGCGCCTTCGCCATGATCCGCGTCCTGTCGCGCCGCAACGACGACCCGGCCACCGCCTCGCGGCCGTTCGACGTCGGCCGCGACGGCTTCGTGATGGGGGAGGGGGCCGCGATGCTCGTCCTCGAGGCGTGGGACGCCGCCGAGCGTCGCGGCGCACCGATCCTCGGCGAGATCCTCGGCTTCGGCGCCTCGACCGACGCGCACCACCTCACCGCGCCGCTTCCGTCGGGCGAGGCCGCGGCAGCAGCCATCACCACGGCCCTCGCCGACGCCGGCGTCGCCGCCGGCGCCATCGGCTACGTCAACGCACATGCCTCGTCCACGCCGCTCAACGAGGTCGCCGAGGCGCGCGCGATCCACCTGGCGTTGGGCGCGCGCCACGCGCGGGAGGTCCCGGTGTCGGGCACGAAGGGCCTGTACGGCCACGCGCTCGGCGCGAGCGGCGCGATCGAGGCGGCGATCACCGTCATGGCGCTCTGCAACGGCCTGCTGCCGGGGACGTGCAACCTCGAGACGCCCGACCCGGAGGTCGACCTCAACGTCCTGCGCGACGCCACGCCGGCCACTCCTGGGCTTGCGCTGTCGACGTCGTTCGGGTTCGGCGGCCTGAACGCCGCGCTCGTCATCGGCCGCGGCACCTGACCGAAACCTGACCGGAGGCTGGCCGGAACCTGGCCGGACCCGATCCGACTGCCGCGAGGTCGCACCGACGCTTGCCGGGCTCGTGCATCATCATGGGGCTCGGCCGGCCCAACGGTCTCCTCAACCCGATTTCCGGCCCGCACACCATGAGCATCGACGCACCGGAGGGGCGCATTGAGCGGACAGGGGTCGGGAGGCGGCGGCGCCCTCGTGGCGATCTTCGGCCTGTGGGTCATCGGCGTGGCGATCGCCTTCAGCCAGCTCGGCGACAGCGGCAACGCGACCGAGTCCCTCGTCCCGAGCCCGACTCCGGACCCGAATTTCGGCCTCGACTGCTCGACCGATGAGGCCTGCGCGACGCCCGCGAGCCGCGCGGAGCTGGCGGGGGCGCTCGACATCGCGCTCCGACCGCCCGAGGCCACCGACGACGCCTTCGACGACGACGATGGCCTCGATCAGGAGGCGGCCATCAACCGGCTCGCGGCGGCCGGGCTCATCGGCGGCTGCAACGACCGGGCCTTCTGTCCGGAGAGCGGCGCGACCCGCGCGCAGCTCGCCGCGATCCTGGTGCGCGCCTTCGACATCGAGCCGGGCGGCGACGACGCGTTCGACGACGACAACGGCAACCCCTTCGAGGCCGAGATCAACGCGGTGGCGGCCGCGGGCTTCTCGGGCGGTTGCGGCGAGCGGCGGTTCTGCCCCGACTCGGAGGTCTCGCGCCGCGCGCTGCGCGACCTCCTCACCCGGATCGCCGGGCTCACGGCCGAGCCGAGCGCGACTCCCTGAGGCCGGTCGCAACCTTCAGCCCGCGGTCGCCATGGCCGCCTGCGACTGCTACGAGATCACGCGCCGCGACTACGAGACCGCCATGGACATCTCCTTCGGAACCCGACCACATCGGCTCGCGTGGGCACCCATGACGATCGGCCCATCGTCGGCCGCCTGGTCGAGGCCGATGCTGCGCGCGTGGAGCTCATCGGCCTCGTTGCCCTCGTCGCGGCGGTCCTGCTGTTCGTCGGCGCCAACCTGCTGGCGATCGGCTTCATGCTCGGTTCCGGCAGCTGACGATTCGAGCCGGCACGCACCAGTGCGGTATCGTCGGCTGGGCTGAACTCGTGAGCCGATGAGGTGACCGCGCCATGCATTTCGAGCGTTCCATCGACATCGCGGCGCCCGCGGAACGGGTGTGGGAGATGGTCGCCGACATCGAGCGCTGGCCCGAGCGGATCGAGACCGTCGACGAGGTCGAGCGCCTCACGCCGCCGCCGACCGGCGTCGGCAGCCGCTTCCGACTGAAGCAGCCGAAGCTCCCCGAGGCCGAGTGGGAGGTGACGGCCTGGCAGGCACCGACCTGGTTCGAATGGCGGCAGCAGTCGGGCGGCGTGACGAACCTCGCCGGGCACCGAATCGAGCCGCTCGACGGCGCTCGTTCGCGCCTGACGCTGACGATCGACCTGACCGGCCTCTTCGCCCCGATCGGCGGCCTGATGTACCGCGGCCTCATCAACCGCTACATGGGGATCGAAGCCGAGGGGATGAAGCGCGCCGCCGAGTCCGGCTAAGCGGCGCCACCCATCGAGCCTGGACGGGCCAGCCCGATCACCGGCGTGCTTCCGTTACCATTGCGAGGCGTGCGCCCGTAGCTCAGCGGATCAGAGCAGCTGACTTCGGATCAGCAGGTCGGGGGTTCGAATCCCTCCGGGCGCGCCATTCCCTCCGCGGGGCCTCAGCCGTCGGATCCGCCGCCCATGGCGACCGTGCCGTCGGACAGGACCGGCGAGATCAGCCCGAAGACGTTGTTGTCGGGATCGAGGAGGTAGCCGCCACGGCCGATCCCCGGCCAATCGGTCGCGGGCAGCGCCTCGGTTCCGCCCAGCTCGACGGCACGCCGCATCAGTGCGTCGACGTCCTCGACGCCGATGACGATGTTGCAGCCGTTGACGGGGGCGCCGACCTCCGGCGGGGGACCCTGGCGCGGCGTCAGGCCACCGTTGATCCCGAGCCCGGCCTGGGCGTTCGCATTGCCGATGGACCCCTCGCCGGTGTTGATGACCCAGTATGGCTGGCTCTCGTCCCCATACAGCTGGAACTCCCAGCCCAGGAGCTGCGAATAGAAGTCGATCAGCCGCTGCGGATCCGACGCATGGATCTCGAAGTGGACGACGAGGTTGGCCACGAGGGTCTCCTTGGCTGTGCGGGAGATCAGTATGGCCTTCACCGGCGCCCGGAGCACGTCGCCGGCCCTCACCGGATGGTGTCGACCAACTGGCGATTCGGTAGACTCCGGCGAACGAACCGAGACGAGTAGCTGGTGCCTCGCGCGAACGCATGAATGCCCGAAGGTTCCGCCTCGCCGTCCCCGGGGTCGACCTGAGGGAGATCGGCGTCCATGCCGAGTTCCGCGAGGAGCCGTGGGTCGATGAGCGCGCGGAGGCCGCCGCTGCCGGCGACAGCGAGGCCTTCGAGGAGCTGTTCAACGCCTTTCTGCCCGCGGTGTATCGGTACGTGGCCGTCCAGGTGCCGACGCGCGAGGATGCCGAGGACGCCTGCCAGCTCATCTTCGAGCGGCTCATCGTGACCATGCCGACCTACCGTCGCGGCGCGACGCCGTTCGCCACCCAGGTCTTCCGGCTGGCGCGCGCCGTCGTCCTCGACCAGGAGCGTCGTCGTCGCCGCGCCGCTGCGCTGGAACAGCGGGAGGCCGATCTTCCGCCGCTGCCGGAGGAGCTGGTCATCGCCGGCGTCGAACGCCAGGAGGTCGCCGCGGCCTTCGCCCAGCTGACGCCCGACCAGCGGCACGCGCTGGCACTGCGGTACGGAGCGGGGATGTCCGCCGAGGAGGCGGCGCGGGTCATGGGGCGGCAGGCCGGGACTATTAGAGGCTTGACGTTCCGCGCGCTGTCCGCGATACGACGCCACATACGCACACGACAGGACCGATGAAGCAGGGACCCCGCGACCGGCTGCCCGTCCGGCGCCCCACCCCGATCGACGACCGTGTGGCCGATGCGGCCGCCGTCGACCGCATCCTCGAGCGCCTCGAGCCGCTGCCCGACAGCCTGTCGGCGCGTCCCGAGTTCGCCGATGCGCTGCGCGCCCGCGTCCTGGCCCAGTTCCACGCCCAGCTGGCCGATGCCCTACCGGCGGAACCCGGGCGCGCGCGCCGCTCGCGCCTCGGGCGGCTCGCCGTGGCTGGGTCGGTCGCGCTCATGACGGTGTCGGGTGCGGCAGGCGCCGTCGCGGCATCGGAGGGCTCGCTGCCCGGGGATCCCCTCTATGGCCTGAAGCGCGCCGTCGAGCAGGTGGAGCTGGCGATGGCCTCGACCGACCGGCGGGACGAGGTCGAGCTCGCTCTGCTCGGCGAGCGGATCGAAGAGCTGCGGCTGGAGGCCGCGGCGGGGGATTGGCCGTCGGTGCGTGGCCTGTGTGCCGAGATCACCGCCACGGGGGGCAGCATCCTGGCGCGCGGCGCGACGCTCGGTGGCGCCACCGGCGCGATGCTGGCGGCAATCGACGACGCACGCTCCGCCGCGCCCGCATCCGAGCAGGGGCACCTCCAGACCTTCCAGATCATGGCGCAGCAGCTCGCGAAGCGCGATGCCGCCGGCGGAGGTTCGGGCGACGGCGGCGAGAGGCCGGTCACGCCAACGACCACGCCGGCGCCGGCAAGCTCGGAGACCCCCTCCGGGGACGAGAAGCCTGGCAAGGGAGAGCCGTCGGGCGAGTCCGGGACGGGCAACTCGAACCATGGCCAGGGTAACGGCAGCAGCAACCAAGGCAACGGCAACGGCAGCGGCGGCAGCAACAGCAACCAGGGCAACCAGGGGAACCAGGGGAACCAGGGCCAGGGCAACCCGGGCAACGGCAACGGCAGCGGCAACCAGGGCAACCAGGGACAGGGCAACCCGGGCAACGGCAACGGCAGCGGCAACCAGGGCAACCAGGGACAGGGGCAGGGGCAGGGCAACGAGGGCAACCCGGGCAACCAGGGCCAGGGTCAGGGCCGGAACAACGGCAAGGGGACGAAACCCTAGGTCGATTCGAGCAGCGAGTGCGGCTGGGTCATCCCGTTGCCACGCATGACAGACGTCAGGGGACGACGAGCCGCACCGGGTTTCCGCGGATGCTGACTTCCCACGTCGTCGTGTCGTTGCCGCTGTTCACCGTGTAGCGGATCTTCCACCAGCCCTCGTCGACCTCGCCCGGCGGCGTCAGGCCACTCGACCCATACGAAGCGTCGAGCGGCACGTGGATCGTGATCCACGAGTTCTGGTAGAACGTCCCGCCGCTCGTCTCGTTCGGACAGCCGGCGGGTGCCGACGGGCCGCTGCCGCCGTAGGTCTGGATGCAGGTCACGTTCGCGCCGGAGCGGCCGTTATCGGCGCTGTAGCTGAACGTGACCGGGTCGTACGAGTTCCCGTCGGGGCTGAGAATCTGCATCCAGGCCTTCTGCCCGACGTCGCCGGGGTCGAACAGCCGGATCTCGACCGTCTTGCCGGCACCCTGCTGCCGATCGATCTGGGCCAGGTAGAACGTCTGCTGGCCGGCCTCGACGTTCGCGTACGACACCATCCGTCCCGAGCCGTAGATGCGCGGGTCGCCGCTGCCCTCGACGAGGATCGACCACATGTTCTCGAACGTCTCGTCCCAGTTTCGGTTCGGGTTCGAGGGATCGGTCGTCGTGACCTGGAGCCGATAGTCACCGGCGCCCAGCCCGCTCGCCAGCTGCCACCACCGATTGTGGTAGTAGCCGCCGATGCCGGGGTTGCTGATCGCGCCGGCCGCGCAGTTCGCGGGGTTCGTCGGCTCGGTGCCGTCGCTGAAGCCGTTCGATCCCGGCATGAGCGATGTGAGATCGGCCTGGTACTCGTCGGCGAAGAGCGAGCCCGATGACGTGACGAGGCTGTCGTCGCCGCGAAGCGGCGTGCCGTTCGTGTCCCACAGCAGGAAGTAGGTCGACACGGACGTCGCCGCGCCGAGCCAATGGTCCCCCGACCCGAGATGGCCTGATCCGTTCGTGCTGTTGCCCATCGCGCAGAACGTCGGATCGAAGATGTACACCGATCCCCCCGACGGCACCTCGATGGTGTAGTCGTACCCGCCCGGCTCGTAGTCGTCGTTGCGGGTCGGCGAGCCGTTGTAGCCGGTGGCGTACGCGTCGCCGGTCGAGCGGTTGCTGCCCTGGCCCTCGATCGCACCCCAGAACCCCTGTGAGCAGTTCGCGGCGCCGCAGAGCGGCGCGCCGCTCGGCCCCGTCACCTGGCTGGTCTGGACGGTTGCCTCCGTGGCGTAGTGGACCGTGACGGTGAGGTAGTCGAGGCGGGTCTGGTTTCCGTTGTCACACTGACCTCCGGGGTCCTCATCGCTCACCCGCACCGCCAGGCTCGCCAGCTCGGTGGTGGTCCAGGACCGGCCCCACGTCTCGGACGTTCCCCCGATGGTCCGCAGCTGCCACGAGCCGGTGAGGGGGGCCGTCTCCTGGGTCGTCCAGCTGCTGCCGTTGTTCCACGACAGGGCCACCCCGATCTCGCACCCCGAGCTGTCCGAACCCTGGACGTCGACGCGCACGGTGATGCCCGTGATCGTGGATCCGGTCGGCACGCCCGTGATGCCGAAGCCGCGATAGCCCTGCTCGTCGCCGTCGTTGTCGTGCGCGTACTGCGAGCTCGTCGGATTCGCCTGGTCGCTGCTCACCCGGCTCACCGCGTTCTGGTCCCAGGCATTCGGCTGGCCGGAGCCGTTGGTGAGCGCCGTCGGGGTGAATGCGCTCGTGCTGCCGGTCGCACCCGGCACCACGACCCGGTAGTCGCCGACGCCGTAGTAGTTGAGCGGCGACCCCATCGGCACGGGGAGGACGAAGTCGGCGCGCGCCGTCCGCGTGACCGTGACCTCGTCCCAGCCGAACAGGCCCATGAAGAACGTGTGCACCGGAGCCTGGACGGTGACGAGCATCCGTCGCGGGTTGTCCGGGTCCTGCTGCGGCGTGACGACGACGCCCTCGACCCCGTTGCGGTAGCCGTTCTTGCGCGACTCGGCCAGCGCATCGGCGCGGGCGAGCGAGACCTGGCCGGGCAGGTGCACGACGCCGGCCAGCGCCGCCGCATCGGCGGCGCGCTGAACGCGCAGCTGGTTCGTCCAGATCCACGCCACGTCCACCACCACGGCCGAGAAGCCGATGAGAATGGTGAGGAGCATCGCGAACAGGACGAGGATCTGCCCGCGGGGGGCCCTGGTCGTCGGTTCTCGCGAAGCTGAGGGCAGCATCGGTTCGTTCGTCATCTCAGTAGTCCGTCGGGGACAGCGCCATGACGGTGCGGTCGCTCATGGGGATCTCGACGAAGCCCAGGAAGATCGACAGCGGCGTCCGGAGCACGTATCGGTAGGACAGGCTCACGCCGAGCGAGTCGGGGTTCGGTGCGGACACCCGCGAGCAGGCCGGCCAGGCGGTCGAGGCGTTGACGTAGTCGATCGGCACGCCGTCGACGACCGGGCCACCGCCCGCCGAGTATGTCCACCGGTTCGGCGTGCCGAGCATCTCGCCATCGGCCCCGGCACGATAGATGAGGATCTCGGGCACGTCGCTGATGTCGACGTCGGAGCCGGGGCTCTTCAGGACGCGCTGGACGGCCGCGACGATCTGCGCGTCGATCGTGGCGCATACCGCCGTGTCTCCGTCGCCGTTCGAGAGGGCGGCGCCGGTGCGCGCGCCCTCGCGCGTCGCGTACTCGAGCGTGAGCCGATGGTCGAAGGCGAACCCGAACTCGAGCGTGCCCAGGGTCAGCAGCAGGAGGATCGGGAGGATCGCCGCCATCTCGACCATCGCCTGGCCGCGCTCCGCGCCGCCGCGGTCGGTGCTGGCGCCTCGACGGATCCATCGGCGGATCACAGCGACGGCTCCATGCGCATCGCGTTCGAGTGGGTGAACTCGAACCCGCTGCCGCCTAGGGTGACGATGTTGGCCAGCGGCGTCACCCAGGTGTGGCGATAGCTGATCGACACGCCGATGGTGTCCACGGTGTCGTGCCCGCCGCCGCATCCGGCGAGGACATCGCAGCGCATGTCCTCCGGATAGCCGGCCGCGCCGACGAGGCTGTAGGGGACGGTGATCGTCGCGCCGTCGGGCAGCGAGCAGGTCGTCGAGCCGGTGCGACGATAGACGTTGACCGGGTTTCCGGGCTGGACGCCGCCCGTATCGGTCGCCCAGTAGACGACGACCTCCTGGATGCGCGACCGGTTGGCCGGCGCGTCCACGTCCCTCTCGATGCTCTGGAGGATCACGCAGTCGCTGCCCGTGTCACTCGCCGCCTCGGCGGCGAGGAGCGCCGCGTCGCGGCTCGCGAAGTTGATGCCGAGCAGCGCGTTGAAGGCGACGGAAAACTCCATGAGGCCGATGACGAGCACCAGGAAGATCGGCAGGACGAGGGCGAACTCGACCATCGACTGCCCGTCTGACCCGGAAACCGGGACTCGGACGCCCGCTGCTCCCCCCCGAACCCTCCGATGCATATGTCACGACCTCGCTCGGTATCGGCTCCTTCGAGAGCCGGTGTCGACTCGACGGTATGCAGGGCGCGTTAGGGCTAACTATAGCCCGTTAGGGGTACGGCTCCGACGAAAATCGTACTGCTCGGCCGATTCTGTCGCGCTCATGCGCCTCAAGGGCGGGGCTGTACCATTTCCAGCACGCAGCACGATCACACGCACACGCGCGAGGCCTCGGAACCGCCCGCCGGACACGGCACCCACGACGAGCACGGGGAGCACGGCGGCGTGGCGGCGCCTGCGGCTCACGACGCGCACGGCGGCCACGACGCCCACGGCGGCACCGGGCACGGCAAGCATGCCGGCCATGACCCCGACGCCTTCCGCAGGCAGTTCTGGATCCTCTTGGTCCTGACGATCCCGGTCGTCATCTGGAGCCCCGAGGTCCAGCACTGGCTCGGCTACGCGGCGCCGCAGTTCCCGGGCTCCGAGTGGATTCCGCCGGTGCTCGGGACGGTGATCTTCGGCTACGGCGGCCGCGTCTTCCTCGTCGGGGCACGCACCGAGCTCGGCGATCGGCAGCCGGGGATGATGACGCTCATCAGCCTCGCGATCGTGGTCGCCTTCGTCGCGTCGTGGGCGGCGACGCTCGGGCTGTTCGAGGTCGACGTGTGGTGGGAGCTGGCGACGCTCATCACCGTCATGAGCCTCGGCCATTGGCTCGAGATGCGCTCGATCGCCCAGGCCCAGGGCGCGCTGTCGGCGCTCGCCGCGCTCCTGCCGGACAGCGCGGAGCGCATCGGCCCCGGTGGGGAGATCGAGACGGTGCCGATCGGTGACCTGAACGTCGGCGACGTCGTCCTCGTCCGGCCCGGCCGGCGCGTGCCGGCCGACGGAACGGTCGTCGAGGGCACCGCCGACGTCGACGAGTCGATGATCACCGGCGAGTCGCGGCCGGTGACGAAGGAGCCGGGAGCCACGGTGGTGGCGGGCACGGTGGCGGCCGGCGGCAGCCTGCGGGTCCGCGTCACGGCGGTCGGTGAGCAGACCGCCCTGTCCGGGATCATGCGGCTCGTGGCCGAGGCCCAGGCCTCGCAGTCACGGGCGCAGGTCCTCGCCGATCGGGCCGCCGCGATCCTCTTCTACGTGGCGCTCGTCGCCGGCGTGCTGACGCTCATCGCCTGGTCGGCGCTCGGCGACCTCGAGCAGGGGCTCATCCGCACGGCGACCGTCCTCGTCATCGCCTGTCCGCACGCCCTCGGCCTCGCCATCCCCCTCGTCGTGGCGATCAGCACGACCCTCGGCGCCCGCAACGGCCTGCTCGTGAAGGACCGGCTGGCGCTCGAGCGGGCGCGCGAGCTCCAGGTGGTCATCTTCGACAAGACCGGCACGCTGACGCGCGGCGAGCCGGCGCTCGCGGCGGTGTCCGCGGCTCCGGACACCGAGGAGGGCGAGCTCCTCGCGCTCGCCGCCGGGGTGGAGGCCGACTCCGAGCACCCGCTGGCGCGGGCGATCGTGCGCGGCGCGCAGGCGCGGGGCGTGACGCCGGCGCGAGCCACGGGCTTCGAGGCGCTTCCTGGGCGCGGGGTGCGCGCCACGGTCGACGGACGCGCCCTCGCCATGGGCGGCCCGCGGTTGCTCGAGGAGTCCGGCGCCGAGGTTCCGCCCAACGTCGCGCAAGAGGCGGAGGCGTGGAGCGCCGAGGGCCGCACCGTGCTCTACCTCGTCGAGGGCACCCGCGTGCTGGGGGCCGTCGCGGCCGAGGACGAGATCCGGCCCGAATCGGTCCAGGCGGTGCGGCGCCTCCACGAGATGGGGCTGCGCGTGGCGATGATCACCGGCGACGCGGAGGCGGTGGCGCGCTCGGTGGCCCGGCGCCTCGGCATCGACGAGGTCGCTGCCCAGGTCCTGCCCGCGGACAAGGCCGATGCGGTCCGGCGCTTCCAGGCGGGCGGCGTCCGGGTCGCGATGGTCGGCGACGGCGTGAACGACGCGCCGGCGCTGGCGCAGGCGGACGTCGGCATCGCCATCGGCGCCGGGACCGACGTGGCCGTCGAGTCGGCGGGGATCGTGCTCGTCCGCGACGACCCGCGCGACGTGGTCGGGGCCATCGAGCTGTCGCGGGCGACGTACCGCAAGATGCTCCAGAACCTCGCCTGGGCCACCGGCTACAACGCCCTCGCCATCCCGGTCGCGGCCGGCGTGCTGGCCCCGTGGGGCGTCGTCCTGCCGATGAGCGTCGGCGCGCTCGTCATGAGCGTGTCGACCATCGTCGTGGCCATCAACGCCCAGCTCCTGCGCGGTCTCCGGCTCCGGCCCGACGCGTAGGCGCGCCGACCGCGTTGCCTCCAAGGGCGATGGCACACGAGTTGCGTATGGGCTCGCCGAAACACAACAAGGGGAGGCCCGTCATGCCCGCAGGCACCGAGTTCATCAAGCACGAGTTCGACGAGGCGATCGCCATCCAGCAGTCGATCGTCGAGTCCGGCAAGCGACTGAGCACCAGCCATCCGATGCCCGAGGCGCAGAAGCTCATCACGTCCGACCTCCGGGTCGACCAGAAGCACCTCGCCAAGCTCGAGAAGCTCGGCAAGCCGTACGGCGCCGCCGGCAAGCGCGAGGAGGTCGCCGAGGCGCTCGGCTCGCTCGCCGACGAGACGTCGCAGAAGGCCGGGACGGAGGAGAGCGAGGCGTACGAGGCGCACGCCGTGCTCCTCAACCTCAAGCGCAAGCAGCAGGACTCGGCGGACGCGATGGTGAAGATCGCCCGCGACCGCAAGGAGACCGAGCTGCGCGACGCGGCGATGGCGATGAAGAAGGAGATCAAGGCCAGCGCCGACGGCCTGGCCAAGAGCCTCGCCGAGTTCGCGGTCCGCATCGCATCGGCCCGGGCGTGACGCCATGACCGATCCGGTTGGATCGGCAACCACGATCCGGAGCGCGGCGGAGGTCTTCGACGATCACCTCCGTCGCGCCCTGGCCGGCGACACGCGCGCCATGGGCTCCGACGTGCAGGTCGAGGATGGCGCCGATGCCTTCGTCATCCGTGACGGCCTGATCCGGATGCAGGCCATCCACTACACCGTCCGGCATCGCACCGGCTACCACCGCCGGATCGCGCACGGCGCTCGCCGTTCCGAGGGCGGCTGAGGCTACGGCGACTCGTCCGGGGGGTGGTAGGGCACGTCGGCGACGATCGTGTTGCGCCGCACGAACAGCCGGAGCTTGAGCCGCAGCGCCGTCTGGTTGTGGAGCAGGTTCTCCCACCAGTGGCGTGGCACGACCTCGTTGAGCACGACGAGGATCGGCCGGTCCGGCGCCTGGTTCTGGAGGGCGTCCATGTACGCCAGCAGGGGGCCGATGAGGGCGCGGTACGGCGACTCGACGATGACGAGCTCGGTCGACGACGCCCATGACGGCCACCGTTCCCGGATCCTGGCCGCCGTCTCGGGGTCGTTCGTGATGTGGACCGCCACCGCCTCGTCGCTGATCGAGTTGGCGAACGCGATCGCCTGGAGCGCCGGACGGTCGAGGCGGGCGATCGGCACGATGACGATCGGCTTGGCGGCGACCTCCTTGGCCTCGGGGATCCGATCCAGCCGCAGCGCGGCCTCGAGCCGCACGTAGTGGCTGCGGATGCCGAACAGGAGGAGCATGAGGAGCGGGACGAGGACGATGACGAGCCACGCGCCGTTGAAGAAGTTGCTCGTCCCCACCACGACCGTGACGACCGCCGTCGTGGCCGCGCCGAGCCCGTTGATGAGCAGGCCGTTCCGCCAGCCCGGCTCGCGCCGGTGCCACCATCGGACCAGCATCCCGGTCTGCGACAGCGTGAAGGCGACGAACACGCCGAGCGTGTAGAGCGGGATGAGGGCCGACACCTTCGCGCCGAAGCCCCAGATCAGGCCGGCGGCCATGGCCGACAGGGCGACGATGCCGGTGGTGAACGCCAGGCGCTCGCCGCGGAAGGCGAACTGGCGCGGCAGGTACGAGTCACGCGCCAGGAACGACGACAGGCGCGGGAAATCGGCGAAGCTCGTGTTGGCGGCGAGGATGAGGATGAGGACCGTCGCGATCTGGGCGATGACGAGCACCGCCCCGTCGCCGGTCAGGTGACGGACGAGGAGGCTGAGGACCGTCTGCTCCTCGTTCGGGTCGGGCACGATGCGGAGCGTCGTGACGAGGTAGGCGATCCCGAGGAACAGGGTCGCGAACACGACCGCGGCCCAGGTGAGCGTGGTGCGCGCGTTCTGCCACTCGGGCGGCTTGAAGGCGGGCACGCCATCGGAGATCGCCTCGACGCCGGTGAGCGCCACCGCGCCCTGGCTGAAGGCGCGGAGGATGAGGAACAGCCCCAGCGCCTGGCTGCCCTCGGTGACCGCGGCCCATGACGCCGGCGCCTCGAAGGGCGGGACGCTGCCGGTCACCGTGCGCACCACCCCGTAGCCGATGATCGAGAGCAGGACGACGATGTAGGCGTAGGTCGGGATCATGAAGATCGTTCCCGACTCGCGGATGCCGCGCAGGTTGCCGAGCATGAGCAGCGCCACGACCCCGACGCCGATGAGCACGCGGTACTCGAGGAGCTCCGGCACGATCGAGGTCAGTGCCGCGACGCCGGCCGACACCGACACGGCGACGGTCACGACATACCCGATGAGCAGCGCCGCGGCCGCGAGGATGCCGAGGGTCGGGCCGAGGTTGTCGCTCGCCACGATGTAGGCGCTGGCGCCCTGCGGGTAGGCGCGGATCGTCTGGCGGTACGAGATCGTGACCACGGCGAGCATCACGGTGATGAGCGCCGCGAGCGGCAGCGTCAGCGTCAGCGCCCCGGTCCCCGCGACCGCGAGGACCCGCATGATCTCCTCGGGCCCGTACGCGGACGAGCTGATGTTGTCGCTCGAGAAGATCGCGAGGGCCTTGACCTTCGTCAGCCGCTCGTGCCCCTCCTGCTCGGTGCTGATCGGGCGGCCGATGAGCCGGGTGCGCAGCGCGCGCAGCGGTCGCGTCCATCCGGGTCGCTGGAGGACGGTCCGCTCGGTGGCGACGAGCGCCTCGCCGTGCTCGCCACGCTGGAAGTGCTCCTCGAAGGGCCGAACGATCCGAACGTATGCGTCGCCCGGCCGGCGGCCGACGCGGCGCTGCCTGACCTCGAGGTGAGGATCGACCCGGCCGCCCTCCGGCGGCTCCGGCGTTCGAGTCACGGCGCGCAACGGTACACCTTTCGGTACCGGACGAATGCGCCGTCCGACGGACGGCGAGGGTCAGTGCTGGCCGAGGGTTCCGCGCACGCGCAGCCGATGCTCCGTGCGGAGCCATGCCCATCGGCCCAGGGCGAGGAACGCGAGGCTGGTACCCGCGAGCGCCAGCCAGGCGAGCGGCGCCGGCAGCAGGGGCCTCGTCCCGAGCGCCGCGACGCGCACGATGTCGAGGGCGTGGGTCGTCGGCAGCAGGTACGCGAGCGGTCGCACGAGGTCGGGCAGGACGATGATCGGGAACGCGGCGCCCGACAGGGCCACGAACAGGAAGTCGGCGGCGTCGACGAAGAAATTGCCCTCCTTCATGCGCAGCACGATCGCCCCGACGAGGTAGCCGATGCCGAGGATGCCGGCTGAGGTCAGCGCGATGACCGGCAGGCCGATGAGCAGGCGCGGCGCGATCTCGGCCCCGAACAGCCAGACGCCGACGCCGATGAGGACCGCCGTGGCGGCAGTTGCGACGACGAGGCCCGACAGGGTCAGCCCGACGACGTACGTCTCGCGTCGGGTCGGCGTCAGCCAGGCGGGCTCGAGCGTCCCGGCGTCGAGCTCCATCTTGATCGCGAAGGCCACCGACCAGAAGCCGACCGAGGCGAGGTTGAGGGCGAGCATGCCGAGGAACAGGTAGCCGACGACGTCGCTCGTGCCGGCCGTCTCGGCCAGGCCGACGGCCTGCCCGCCGATCGCGAACGTCGCCCCCAGCAGCACGCCGGGGATGAGCGTCTGGTACAGCGGCTGGAGGACCTGGTTGACCGCGTTGAGCCGATAGCGCGCGAAGACCCGCAGCTCCTTGCGGGCGATGGCCAGCGCCGCGCGCCCCTCCCCGCGCAGCTCGGCGGTCCAGGCGCCCATCAGTACTGCGCCAGGCGCCCGCCGCGACGGGCGTGGCGCTCGGTGCTGCGGAACGCGGCGACGGCGAGCACGCTCAGGACGGCGCCCATGCCGGCCAGGATGGCGAGGTCGCCCACGATGCGGCCGATCTCGGCACCGGCGAGGAGCACGGATCGCATGGAGCCGATGAGGTACGTCGGCGGCAGCGACAGCGCCACGGTCTGCGCCCAGTCGGGCAGGACGATGATCGGGAAGCTCATGCCGCACACCGCGGTGAACAGGCCGCGCACGCCCTGCACGAGGGCGTGCACCTCGCCGAAGCGCAGGACGATGGCGGCGAACAGGGCGCCGATGGCGTAGAGCGCCGGGATCGCGACGAGGAGCACGAGGAAGCCGCGCAGGATCTCGGCCGGGCCGAGCGTCACGCCGAAGCCGATCCACAGCGCGAGCCCGACGACGAGGAAGATCCACACCGCCCACACGAGCTGGCTGGCCGCCGGCCCGAACAGGACGACGAGGCGCGACGCCGGCGTCATGAACACCGCCTCGAGCGTCCCACGCACCTGCTCGGTGCGAAGGCTCGTGCCCGCGCCCCACAGGATCGTGCTGAGCCACATGTACGTCGCCCAGCCGACGAACAGGAAGCCCGCGACCTCGTTCGTGCCGGTGCGCTCGGCGAAGGCGGCGGTCGTATCGGCCCGTCCGCCGGCGAAGGCCTCGGCCTGGAAGACGTAGGCCAGCGGCAGGACGATCGGCCAGAACACGAAGCTCAGGAACGAGCCGCGGTAGCGGCGCAGCGTGCGCCATTCCTTGCGGACCGCGGCGCCGAAGGCGCGCGCATCGGCGGCGAGGTCGGCGCGGCTCATTCGCGCAGCGCCCGCCCGGTGAGCGCGATGAAGACGTCCTCGAGCGACACCGGCAGGACCTGGATGTTGCGGACCTCCGCGTCGTTCGTGCGCGCCGCGTCGATGACGACCGGCACGAGGTCACGCGCGGCGCGCGAATGGACGGTGACGTGGAGGCTCCCGTCGCTGCGCTCGGTCCGGGTCACGCTGCCCGCGTTGCCGATGCGGGCGAGGAGCCGGGGATCGGCGTGCTCCGGCGCCCCGAGCTCGATGCGAACGACCTCGGTGGCCTCGATGCCGCGCTTCAGCCGCTCAGGCGTGTCGAGCGCCACGATCCGCCCGTGGTCGACGATCGCGATGCGGTCGCACAGCTGGTCCGCCTCCTCCATGTAGTGCGTGGTCAGCACCACGGTGCGTCCCTCGGCGCGGAGGGCGAGGACCCGCTCGCGGAGGTCTCTCGCGGCCTGCGGGTCCAGGCCGACCGTCGGCTCGTCGAGGAGCAGAAGCTCCGGCGCGGGCAGGAGCGCGCGGGCCAGGACGAGCCGCTGCCGCATGCCGGTGCTGAACTTCTCGACGTAGTCGTCGGCGCGCTCGGTCAGGGTCACGGCATCGAGGACGGCGTCGATCCGCGCGCGCGTCTCGCCGGGGGGAACGTGGTACAGGGCGGCGAAGTACTCGAGGTTTTCGCGCGCGGTGAGCTTCCAGTACAGGCTCCGCTCGCCGGACAGGACGGCGCCCATCCGTCGCCGGATGGCGCGCGCGGCGGTGACGACGTCATGGCCGAGGACCGTCGCCCGCCCGGCGCTCGGCTCGAGGAGCGTAGCGAGCATCCGCATCGTCGTCGTCTTGCCGGCGCCATTCGGCCCGAGCAGGCCGAAGATCTCGCCGCGCTCGATGCGCAGATCGATCCCGTCGACCGCCCGGAACGTCTCGCGCCGGTCCGGCTCGCGTCGCAGGCGCTGCCAGATCGTGCGGCGGCCCTTCTCGAAGTCCTTGGTGAGGCCGGCGGCCTCGATCGCGGCGGTCGTCATGGCTTCGCCCCCCTATTCGACGCTGATGAGGACGCCGCCCTCACCGTCCGGGTCCTCGACGTCGAGGATGGGGCCGATCACGCCGGCGCGAACGGAGTCGCGAATGCGCTCGGCCTGGTCGCCGGCGATGCCCGGCACGAAGCGCAGTGCCGTGTCGACGAGGCCGATCGGGATGCGCAGGTTGACGACCTGGCGGCCGTGCTCGGTGACGCGGATGCGGAGATGACGTGCCCCGCGTCCCGACCCGCGCATCGCCCGTTCCCGAGCGGCGGCGGCTCGCTCGCGGGCCTCCTCCAGGCGGCGGTTCGCCTTCTCGACCCGGCGTCTGACGCGTCGCACGATCCGCTCGTCGAGGTCGCCGATGTCGCCGAGGTCGGCGAACGCCTCGTCCATCGCCGAGCCGAGCGTGTCGAAGCCCGCGTCGAACGGGTCGCGGCGCCGGTCGGCGCCCTGCGCGCGGGTCAGGGCCTCGATGATCGGAGCGGCCTCCTCCGGCGTCAGCCGGCCGTCGGCCACGAGGCGGAGGACGGTCTCGAGCTCGTCAGGCATCGGGCGCCTCACCGGCCAGCCGTCGCGCGGCCTCGTCGACGTCGATGTCGCCGCGCTCCAACGCGCGGAGGATGGCGAGCTGGGTCGCCTCGTCGACCGCGGCGGGCTTCGGCGGGGCGGCCGGGACCGGCGGTCGCGGCGGCGCGGGAGGGGTCGGCGGCGTCGCAGGCGCGCCGAATCGGCGGCTCGCGTGGACGACGACGTCGCCGGACATCGAGCTGAACAGGAGCTCGGCCCCGCCATCGCCGATCACGAAGCGCCGCCGATCGCGGCTGCCCTCGGTGCGGTGGGGGAGCGCGACGCTCGCCTCGGTCGACAGCCCGCGCACCTCGAGCGCCAGCCCACCGGCGATGCCGAGGCTGAGGTCGCCGCTCACCGTCTCGATGCGGTGCGCGGCGCCCGGTGCCAGCTGGCCGTCGAGCTCGACGTCGCCGCTGACGGTGACGACGCGCACGCCCTCGAGCCGGGGTGCCGCGGCCGACAGGTCGCCGCTGACGGTGTTCGCCTCGAGCCGGGTGGGTGCATCGGCGCGGATCGAGACGTCACTCGACACGCCGTTGACGCGCACCGCGCCGGCGACGCGATCCAGCACGAGGTCGCCCGACACCGTCCGGTACTGCTGCTCGCCGGTGAAGCCCGAGGCGGTGAGGTCCGAGCTGACGCCCTGGTAGACGAGCGTCGCGCCGGCGGGCACCTCCGCGCTGACCGACACGTCGAGGCGGTCGCCGCGCATGCCGAGGATGCGGGCCACCATGCCGGACACCCGCTCGCCCTGGCGCGGCTCGCCAACCTCGAGCAGGCCGTCCGCCTGGTGGACGTCGAAGCGGAGGCGCTCGAAGGCCTGGTCGGCATCGGCGTCGCTGGGCGCCCGGATCTCGAACTGGACGCGGACGGTGGCGGTCGTCGCATCGGTGGCACGCAGCTCGACGTCGGGGCTGGTGACTCGCAGCGAGAACCGCCCATCGGGACCGATGTCGTGGGCGATCTCCTGGGTGCGAACGTAGGTCGGCATGTCAGCTCATCCGGCCGAGGTCACGCAGCGCCTCTGCGGCTTCGTCGGCGCCGATCTCCTTGCGCGCAAGGCGCTCGAGGATCTCGCGTCGCCGGGCGGCCACGTCCTCGGCAGCGATCGCCGCGTCCTCGGCAGCGACCGCCGCGTCCTCGGCTTCGAACTCGACCTCCGCCGCATCGGATCCCTCGTCGCCATCGGCCAGGCCGAGGGCGCGAACGAGCCCGTCCACCCGACCGCGGACGGTGGGGTAGCTGATCCCGAGCTCGCGCTCCATCTCCTTCAGGTTGCCGCGCGAGCGGAGGAAGCTCTCGAGGATCCGCATCTGCTCGCGATCGAGGCGGCCGAAGCGGCCGACTCCGAACTCCCCCTCGAGCGCCGTCCCGCAGCTGCGGCAGTGGAGGCGGGTGATCGTCAGCTCGCCCGCGCAGACGGGGCAGGTGGCGATGACGTCGTGAACCATCGGTCAGCGTGCCCCGCGGGCCGCGGTGGTGGTGGGCCGGCGATGGACGCTTGGCAGGCGGAACACGCGCTGCCCCTGGCCGGTGGTGGTGCTGGCCGGCGTCGACGCCGTGGCGACCGATCGAGGCGCCGCGTCGATGACGGTCTGGAGATAGAAGAGGCGACGCTCGAACACTGGGCTGTCCTCCTGGTCCGCCGATCCGCTCCGTGCGGCGAATCGGTGCTGATGCTGCGCATCCTAGAACCATGGCCGCCGGATTGTCAAGTCCATATCCACAAATAGAAAGAGCACTTACGTAATTTGGAGATGCGCAATCGGCGAGCGGCGCATCCGCGCACCGCGCTACCATGCGCGCGCAGCCATGTACCCGCGCCTCCTCCCGTATTCGCCCGAGCGGGATGTGTATCGCCTCCTCGGGGTCCCCCCGTCGGCATCGATCGATGAGATCGCCAACGCCTGCCGGCGCCTGGCGCGGACCTTCCACCCCGATCGGAACCAATCGATGCGTGCCACCCAGGAGATGCAGGTGGTCAACGCGGTGCGCGAGGTGATGACCGATCCCGCCCGCCGGGAGGTCTACGACCGCGAGCGCTGGCGGTTCCTTGCCGGGCAGGCCCGATCGGCCGCCGATGCTCGGGGCATCCCGCGACCCACCGTCCTCGGGGCGCCCAGAGTGGCCGCCGACCGTCGTCGGTCGTCCTGGGAGCGCTACCTCCTCGCGGTGCGCGCCGGCGTGCGCACCCTGCTCCTCGAGCTCGCGCCGCCGCGATGCAGGTCGTGCCGCATCGTCGTCGACCGCGAGGATGCCTACTGCGCCGCCTGCGGCACGCCGCGCCTCACGACCAGCGGCTGAACGAGCGCGGTTGTCAACGTCCGGTGCGGGAGCTGGTCAAGCGCTCGCCGGATTGGCGGTAGCGAGCTCCGACGCCGATTCGGACCGACTCCACAGCCGCGCTGAGCGTGGACCGAGCGGGGACCGATGCGTGGGCCCATCGGCCGCCGCCGGCCCCCCCGACGAGAACGCCGCGAGCGACGCAGGACTCAGGCGTACTGCGGGTTCGGGCGCTCGGGGTCGATGCTGAGGTCGGCGATGGCGTGCTTCAGCTCGTCCGGGGTCGACTTGCCGTCGAGGCACAGGCCGTGGAGCGCGGCGTAGGTGATGTGCGGCGCGTTGACCTCGAAGTGCATGCGCAGCGCGTCGCGCGTGTCGGAGCGGCCGAAGCCATCGGTGCCGAGGATGTTGAACGGCCGATCCACCCAGCGCGCGATCATGTCCGGCACCGCCTTCATGTAGTCGGTGGCGGCGATGATCGGCCCCTCGGTCGGGTCGAGGCACTGACGGACGTACGGGACACGAGGCTCGGCATCGGGGTGGAGCCGGTTCCAGCGCTCGACGTCGAGCGCCTCGTTGCGCAGCTGCTGGAACGAGGTCGCGCTCCAGATATCGGCGGCGACGTCGTACTTCTCGGCGAGCACGCGCTGGGCCTCGAGCGCCTGGAGCAGGATCGGCCCGGAGGCGAGGATCTGCACCCGACGTGAGCCAGCCTCGGCGGGCTTGAAGCGGTAGAGCCCGCGGAGAACGCCCTCCTCGACGCCATCGGCCTTCGCCGGCTGTGCCCAGTTCTCGTTGTAGAGGGTGATGTAGTAGAAGACATCCTCGCCGCGCTCGCCGTACATGCGGTCGACGCCCTCGCGCACGATGATCGCCAGCTCGTAGGCGAAGGCGGGGTCGTAGGCGAGGATGTTCGGGACCGTCGAGGCGAGCACGTGCGAGTGCCCATCGTCGTGCTGGAGCCCCTCGCCGGTGAGCGTCGTGCGGCCGGCGGTGGCGCCCATCATGAAGCCGCGCCCGCGCGCGTCGCCGAAGGCCCAGACCTGGTCGCCGGTGCGCTGCATGCCGAACATCGAATAGAACGTGTAGAACGGCACCATCGGCTCCGCCCACGTCGCGTACGACGTGCCGGCGGCCTGGAACGAGCCCATCGCGCCGGCCTCGGTGATGCCCTCCTCGAGAAGCTGGCCGTCGGACTTCTCGAGGTAGCTGAGCAGCAGCTCCTTGTCGACCGGCGTGTACTTCTGGCCGAGCGGGTTGTAGATCCCGACCTCCTTGAAGAGCGGATCCATGCCGAACGTGCGCGCCTCGTCCGGGATGATCGGCACGATGCGCCGGCCGATGTCGGGGTCGCGCACGAGGTTCCGGACGAGGCGGCTGAAGGCCATCGTCGTCGACGCCGGCCGGTCCGAGCCGGCGAAGAACTCGCTGAAGACGGTGTCCTTCGGCTGCGGCAGCGGCTTCGGGATGACGACCCGGCGCGGCAGCGAGCCGCCAAGCTGGCGTCGGCGCTCGAGCATGTACTGGATCTCCGGCGCGTCGGGGCCGGGATGGTAGTACGGCGCCTCCTTGAGCTTGTCGTCGGGGATGTCCAGCTCGAGGCGGTCGCGGAAGATCTTCAGCTCATCGGCGGTGAGCTTCTTGGCCTGGTGGGTGACGTTGCGGCCCTCGATGCCGGGGCCGAGCGTCCAGCCCTTCACCGTCTTGGCGAGGATGACCGTCGGCGCGCCCTTGTGGGCCGCCGCCGCCGCGTAGGCGGCGAAGACCTTGCGGTAGTCGTGGCCGCCACGGCGCAGCTTGGCGAGCTCGTCGTCCGACAGGTGCTCGACGAGCGCCCGCAGCCGTGGGTCGGGGCCGAAGAAGTGCTCGCGGATGTACGCGCCGTCGCTCACGGCCAGGCGCTGGTAGTCGCCGTCGAGCGTCTCGGTCATCTTGTTGACCAGGACGCCGTCCTTGTCGCGGGCGAGGAGGTCGTCCCACTCGCGCGCCCAGATGACCTTGATGACGTTCCAGCCGGCGCCGCGGAAGACGGCCTCGAGCTCCTGGATGATCTTGCCGTTGCCGCGCACCGGGCCGTCGAGGCGCTGCAGGTTGCAGTTGATGACGAAGGTCAGGTTGTCGAGGCCCTCGCGCGCCGCGAGGCTGAGGGCGCCGACCGACTCGGGCTCGTCCATCTCGCCGTCGCCGAGGAAGGCCCACACCCGGGAGCCCGACGTGTCCGCCATGCCGCGCGCGGCGAGGTAGCGGTTGAAGCGCGCCTGGTAGATGGCGGCCAGCGGGCCGAGGCCCATGCTCACCGTCGGGAACTGCCAGAAGTCGGGCATGAGCCGCGGGTGCGGGTAGCTCGACAGGCCGATGCCCGGGCGGAGCGCCTCGCGCCGGAAGTGGTCGAGCCGCTCCTCGGTCAGGCGGCCCTCGAGGAACGCCCGGGCGTAGATGCCCGGGGCCGCGTGGCCCTGGAAGAAGACCTGGTCGCCGCCGATGCCGCTCTCGCCGCCACCGCGGAAGAAGTGGTTGAAGCCGACCTCGTACAGGCTCGCGGCGCTGGCGTACGTCGACAGGTGGCCGCCGATGCCCTCGTACTTCGTGTTCGCGCGCAGGACCATGGCGAGCGCGTTCCAGCGGATCATGCGCCGGATGCGCAGCTCCATCTGCTCGTCGCCGGGGAAGTACGGCTCCTGCTCGGGGCTGATCGTGTTGATGTAGCGCGTCTGCGTCAGGCTCGGCAGGCCGATCTGGCGCATGCGCGCGCGCTTGAGAAGCTTGTAGAGGAGGTACCGGGCGCGATCCTTGCCAGCCTTCTCGACGACTTCGTCGAGCGAGTCGAGCCATTCCTGGGTCTCGACCGGATCGATGTCCGGCAGCTGCTGCTTGAACTGGTCGAAAAGTTCGCGGATCGGCTGCTCCATATCATCCCTATCGTACAGACCGATGCGGACGGCGGCCATCCGGCTCTCCGTCGGCTTCGACACAGGAGGCAGCCATGCTCGGCGACCATCCGATCTACCCGGTCCTGCTGTCCACCGACCTCGCCGCGTCGAGGGCGTTCTATCACGACCTCCTCGGCCTCGAGATCATCAGCGAGTCCGAGGCGTCGATCGACTTCCGGAGCGGCAACACGCGCTTCAACGTGAACCTCAGCAGCACCGGCACGGCCGATACGCAGACCCAGGCTGGCTGGGCCGTCACCGACCTCCGGGCCGAGGTGGAGGAGCTGCGGCGGCGGGGCGTGAAGATCGAGGAGTACGACATGCCGGGGCTGAAGACGGAGGACGGTATCGCCGACGTCGGCTTCGCACGCATCGCCTGGATCGTCGATCCGGGCGGCAACGCGCTCGCCATTCTCGAGGCGAAGACCTGACGATGGCCGGGCGCATGCAATGATGGGGTGATCCATGCGGACGATCTACCGCTCCGAACCGCCCTGGCCGCATCGCGTCCTCATCCTCGGCGGCGGGTTCGCCGGCGTCGAGACCGCGCGCCACCTCGAGAAGCTGACGCGGCGCCGCGACGACGTGGAGGTCTGGCTCGTCAGCCGCGAGAACTTCACCGTCTTCACACCGCTCCTGCCCGAGGTCTGCTCCGGGCAGCTCGAGGCGCGCCACTGCGTGACCGCCCTCCGCGCTCAGCTGCGCCGGCCGTCGAGCTGGGCGGTGACCGCCAGGGTCGAGGGCATGGACCTCGACGCCAAGGTCGTGACCGTCATGGGCGGCGACGGCGACCTCCATCGGCTCCACTACGACAGCCTGGTCGTGGCGCTCGGCGGCGAGACGGCCACGTTCGGGATCGAAGGCATCCGCGAGTACGCGGTCGGCATGAAGACGCTGGCCGATGCGTTCGCCCTCCGCAACCGCGCGATCGAGATGCTCGAGCGCGCCGACCTCGAGACCGATCCGGCCGAGCGGCAGGCCCAGCTCACGTTCGTCGTCGGTGGCGGCGGGTTCAGCGGGGTCGAGACCGCCGGGGAGATCGAGGACTTCGTGCGTCGCGTGCGCCGCCGCTACTACCGCAAGATCGACGAGGACGAGCTCCGCTTCCACATCGTCGAGCTGAAGGACCGGCTGCTGCCGGAGATGCCGGAGGACATGGCCGAGTACGCGGCGAAGAACCTCCGGAAGCGCGGCTACCAGCTCCACCTCGGCACGGCGATGAAGGCGGTGGGCAAGGGTGGCGTCGAGATCGGCCAGGACGGCGAGTTCATCCCGGCCCGCACGGTGATCTGGACCGGTGGCGTCCAGCCAGCGCCGGTGCTCCGCGAGTCCGGCCTCGAGGTCGACCGCGCTGGCCGGGTGGTGACGAAGCCGACCATGGCGACGAGCCGGCCGGGCGTGTGGGCGCTCGGCGACTGCGCGCTCATCCCGCGGGCGAACGGCGACGGCTACTACGCTCCGACGGCCCAGAACGCGGTCCGCGAGGCGAAGCGCCTGGCGCGCAACATCCTGGCCGACATCGATCGCCGGCCCGACGGGATCGAGCCGTTCGAGTACCGCACCATCGGCACGCTGGCCAGCATCGGCCATCACACCGGCGTCGGCGTCGTGTTCGGCATCAAGGTGCGCGGCTGGATCGCCTGGTTCATGTGGCGCGGCTACTACTGGAGCCGCGTGCCGGGCATGGGCGGCAAGGCGCGCGTCGC
Organism: Candidatus Limnocylindria bacterium; assembly: GCA_036262075.1. Taxonomy (GTDB): domain Bacteria; phylum Chloroflexota; class Limnocylindria; order QHBO01; family QHBO01; genus JACDBZ01. Next base: position 82,378 of record DATAJO010000032.1, on the reverse strand, counting down.
GCTCGACTGGCTGCTCAACCTGCTGTTCGGCACCGATCCGGTGCAGCTCAAGGTGGACGACGAGACGGCCACGGGGATGGGCTCGTCCGGCAAGCGCCGGCCCCCTCCGCGGCGCGTCGATCCGCGTGCGTGAGCGCCTGTAGACTGCGAACCGATGTCACGCGAAGAACGGCGCGCGTATCAGCGCATGATGAAGAACCAGGACCGCACGCCCGCGCTGCCGCCCGCCGCGCGGGCACGGGCCGAGCGGCAGGCCGCCCGACGCGCTCGCGTGCGGTCGAACCGGGGATCGCCGGGCGAGCTCACCCTCGGCTTCTGGGTGCGCTCGATCCTCATCGCCGCCGTCATCGGCCTCATCGGCTTCAGCCTCCAGTGGCCGCAGATGCCGTTCGCCTTCTACGTCGGCATCGCGGTGACCGTCGTCGTGCTCGGGCTCCTCGTCGGCTTCCGGCTGCTCCAGCGCCGCTCACCCTCGGCGCCGTCGTAGGGCCGCCCTTCGTGGAGCCGATCGCCCTGGCGGCCGCGGCCGTTGTCGGCTATCTCCTCGGCGCGATCCCGTCCGGTGTCCTCGTCGGCCGCATCCGCGGGGTCGACCCACGGACCGGCGGGTCCGGTCGGACGGGGGCGACGAACGCGCTCCGCACGCTCGGCATCGGGCCGGCGGCCGCCGTCCTCGTCCTCGACGTGGCGAAGGGCGCGGCGGCCGCGATCATCGGCGCCTGGATCGCCGGAAACGGCGGAGCGGCACCGGCCTGGGGCGCGGCGCTCGGTGGCGTGGCGGCCACCCTCGGCCACGTGCGGTCGGTGTTCATTGGCTTCACCGGCGGTCGAGGCGTGGCGACCGGCGGGGGAGCGCTGCTCGTGCTCGTGCCGATCGCCGTGCTCGTGGCCACCGCGGTCATGCTCGTCGTCGTGGCCGTGACGCGCTACGTGTCGCTCGGGTCGCTCATCGGCGCTTCGGCGGCGACCCTGACGGCCGCCGTGCTGTTCGTGGCCGGCTGGGTCGGGCTCGAGGCGCTCGTCGCCGCCGCGCTCATCGACGCCGTCGTCACGTATGCCCACCTCGACAACATCCAGCGCCTGGCGTCGGGCACCGAGCGGAGGCTGGGAAGTGGCTGAGCGCGGCGCGGCGCGCCTGACGACGCTGCCGAACCTCCTCGGCATCGCCCGCGTGGCGGCGACGCCGATCGTCATGGTGCTCCTGCTCGTCGACGGCGCCGGGACCGACCTCGCGGCCGCCGTGCTCTATCTCCTGGCCGCCCTGAGCGACATCGCCGACGGCTGGATCGCCCGCCGACGCGACCAGGTGACGCCCTTCGGCGTGTTCATGGACCTCGCCGCCGACAAGGTCCTCGTGGCCGGCGTGATCATCGCCATGGTCCAGGTCGACCTCGTCCCGGCGTGGATCGCGGCCACGATCCTGGTGCGCGAGTTCGTGGTCCAGGCGGTGCGCCAGCTGGCCGCCGCCGAGGACGTCGTCATCAGCGCCCGTGCGCTCGGCAAGGCGAAGACGCTGGCCATCAACCTCGGGCTGTTCGTCCTGCTCCTCGCCTCCGATGCGGCCACCGGTGGGCCGATGGCCGGCACGTCCGGGCTCGAGCCGATCGGCTTCTGGATCCTCGTGGCGGGAACCGCGCTCGGCGTCGTGTCCGGGCTCGCTTACCTGCGCGGCGCCTGGCCGATCCTCGTCGGCCGCGGGGCGACGGCACCCCACGACGAGGCGCGCGGATAGCCCTGGTCCGGGAGCGCGGCACCGCCGGCTGACTCGCTACTTGATCAGCTTCCGTCCCATCCTGCGGATGGCGATCGTCATGCAGATCGCGAAGAAGGCGACGAGGTAGGCGAACGAGACGAGGTGCTCGAGCCCGACGATCCCCGTCGACAGGCCACGCAGTAGCTCGATGCCGTGGTAGAGCGGCGTGAACGAGATGATCGTCACCAGCCAGCCGGGCAGGACGTTCTCGATCGGGAAGAACGTGCCGCTGAACAGGAACATCGGCATCACGATCAGGCCCAGCGGGATGTCGAAGTCGTTCACCGTGCGCAGGTACGAGGTGCCCGCCAGGCCGGCGGCGGCGAACGCGGCTGCCACGAGGAGCGCGGTCGGCACGATGAGCAAACCGAGCGGTGACAGGACGAGCCCCATCGCGACCATGATCACGAACATCGCCACCGCGTAGAGCGCGGCGCGCATGAGGGCCCACAGCATCTCGCCGATGGCGATCTCATTGATGCCGATCGGCGTGGCGAGCACGCCGTCGTACGTCTTCGCGTAGTTCAGCTTGAAGAACACGTTGAAGATCGTCTCGAACACGGCGCCGTTCATCGCCGCCGTGGCGACGAGGGCCGGCGCGACGAACGCCGCGTACGGAACGCTCCGCCCGTCGGCGAGCGGCACGGTGTCGATGAGCGCGCCCAGCCCGAGGCCGAGGCCGAGCAGATAGAAGATCGGCTCGAAGGCACCCGACACGATGATGATCCACTGGTGCCGGTAGACGAGGATGTTGCGCTCGACCATGCGCCGGGCGCGCCACACCGTGGCCCAGGCGGAGGCGAGCGGCCCGGGACCGCCGGTCGGACGGCGGACGGAGGCGTCGGGACGAGCGATCGCGGTCATCGGTCCACCTCCCTCAGCCCGCCATCCGGCGCTCGAGGAGCCGATCGGACGCGAACACGCCGATGGCCAGCATCGCGAGCAGGTAGCCGAGGTGGATCGGCGCGGCCGCCCAGTTCAGCTGGTCGAGGATGAGCCCGCGGATGAGCTCGACGCCGTGGAACAGCGGCGTCAGCCACGCCACCCACTCGATCTGGTCGGGGAGCTGGGTGAGCGGGAAGAACGTGCCGCTGAACAGGAACAGCGGGTTGATGACGAAGCGGAAGATCGCGCTGAAGCCGACGTCGTTGCGCTGCGTGGTGGTGAACGCGTAGAGGCAGGTGCTGAACGCCGTGCCGACGAGCATCGCCACCGGGATCGCGAGGAGCGCGAGCGGCGTGCGCACGATGCCGAACACGAGCAGCGCGAGGATGAACACCGCGGCCAGCGTCCCGATCCGGAACGCGACCCAGGCGAGCTCGCCGAGGACGAGCGTCCGCGTCGTCAGCGGGGTCGAGAGCATGGCCTCGTAGTTCCGGCCCCACATGATCTTGTTCATGATCGGGTAGGTCGACTCGAACGTCGCCGTCTGCATCGCCGATGCGGCCAGCAGCCCCGGGCCGAGCCAATGGAGGTACGGCACGCCGCCGAAGGCCGACGTGTCGCGCGTCGACAGGAGCGCGCCGACGCCGATGCCCATGGCGGTCAGGAACAGGATCGGCTGGAGGAAGCCGAACGCGATGCTGCGGTGCCAGAGGCGGCGGTAGACGAGCCAGTTGCGCTGCCAGACGCGGCCCGAGGCGGCGAGGACGGTCATCGGCTGTTGGCCTTTACTCGATCAGCGACCGGCCGGTGAGCCGGAGGAAGACGTCCTCCAGGCTCGATCGGCGCACGAGGGCCTGCTCGACGGGGATGTTCCGCTCGTGGACCTGGTCGAGCGTGCGCTCGCCGTCGGCGGTGTAGAGCAGGAGCCGATCCGGGAGCTCCTCGACGCGATCGGCCAGGCCGTCGAGCTTGCCGTTCAGGGAGCCGCGGACGGCATCGGTCAGGCGCAGCTCGAGCACCTCCTTGGTGGAGTGCTGGTCGATGAGCTGGCGCGGTGACCCCTCGGCCACGATCTTCGCCTTGTCCATGACGACGAGGTGGTCGCACAGCTGCTCGGCCTCGTCCATGTAGTGGGTCGTGATGATCAGCGTCGCGCCGCGCCGCTTCAGCTGGTAGAGGCGCTCCCAGAGGAGGTGCCGCGCCTGCGGGTCGAGGCCCGTCGTCGGCTCGTCGAGGATGACGAGGTCCGGCTCGTTGATCAGGGCGCGGGCGATCGTCAGGCGACGCTTCATGCCGCCGGAGAGGGGCTCGACCTGGTCCCTGGCGCGCTCGGAGAGCTGGACGAATTCGAGCAGCTCATCGGTCCGCTTGCGGGAGACCTCGCGCGGGATGTCGAAATAGCGCGCGTACATCTCGAGGTTCTCGCGCACCGTGAGCTCGGTGTCGAGGTTGTCGATCTGCGGCACGACGCCGAGGCGCGCCTTGATCTCGCGCGCCTGGGTGCGGGGATCCATGCCGATGACGCGCAGCTCGCCCTCGGTGACCGGCGAGGAGCAGGCGATCATCCGCATCGTGCTCGTCTTGCCCGCGCCATTCGGGCCGAGGAAGCCGAACGCCTTGCCGGGACGCACGTCGAAATCGACGCCGTCGACGGCGGTGAAGCCGTTCGCGTAGCGCTTCGTCAGGCCGCGGGCATGGACGAGAGACTCGGGGCTGTTCATGGGGGTCGTCATTCTAGACCGATGCGGTCGCCGGTTCTCATCGGTCGATCGTCGCGGACTTTCATGGCAAAGAGTGTCATGAACCCGGCGCTAGGCTGTGCCGCATGACCGTTCGCAGCGTCGTCCAGCGCGGCCCGAAGGGAAAGAAGGTCGCCGCCTTCGCGATCGACTGGCCCGGCTGGAGCCGTGGCGCGAGGACCCCCGACGTCGCCATCGAGACGCTCGACGCCTACCGGGACCGATACCGCCCGATCGCCGCCCTCGCCGGGCTGGAGGCGGAGTTCGATGCCGCCGGCCCGCTCGAGGTGATCGAGGACCATGTCGGCGTCGGCTCGACCGACTTCTGGGGCATCTCGTTCGCGCCGTCATCCACCGAGTACGACCGCATGCCCGACGCCGAGATCGACCGCAGGCTCGCCCTGCTCGAGGCGACGTGGCGCTACTTCGACGCCGTCGTCGGCCGGGTCTCGGCCGAGCTCCGGCTGGGCCCGCGCGGCGGCGGTCGGAGCCGCGACCAGATCGTGCGCCACACGATCGGCAACGAGGTCGGCGACCTCTGGCAGCGGGTCGGCGTCCAGGCGCCGATCGAGACGCTCGAGGCACCCGCCCTCGTCCGCGCCCGCCGCGACGACTTCGTCGCCGCCCTGCGCCGATACAACGCTGATGGCACCAGGGTTGGCGGCCGGAACTGGACCGTCCCTCTCCTCCTGCGCCACACCGCCTACCACGTCATGGACCACGCCTGGGAGATGGAGGACCGCGACCTCTCCGGCCTCTCCTGATGGGCCGGGCGACGCCGCTATCGCACCCGCAGCAGCCGGCGGCCGCCCACGGAACGAGCTAGAGGCCGGCCGCGAGGGAGTCGGCGCGCGGATCGGCGCCGCCGAGGTAGCTTCCGTCGGGCAGGCGGCGGATCATCTGCGCCCAGCCCGTGAGCGGCGTCCTCGGCTCGACGAGCTCGACGTCGTGGCCGAGCGAGCGAAGCGCATCGGCCGTGGCGGCGTCGACGCCGTCGGACTCGATCGAGAGGCGGCGGAGGGGCGTGGATGGTCCATCGGTCTGGACGACCCAGCGCGGTCGGTCGATGAGCGCCTGCGGGTCGAGGCCGTCGTCCAGCAGGCCGGTCACGAGCTGGACCATCGTCTGCGGCTGGCCGTCGCCACCCATCGCGCCGAACGCGACCTCGGCGATGCCATCGCGCAGCAGCATGCCCGGCATGAGGGTGTGCAGCGTTCGGGCGCGCGGCGCCAGGACGTTCGGATGCCCGGGATCCAGCGAGAAATAGGCGCCGCGGTTCTGGAGCATGATCCCGGTCGAGCCGCCCATGATCCCGGAGCCGAAGCCCATGTAGTTGGACTCGATGAGGCTGACGAGCATGCCGTCGGCATCGGCGGCGCACAGGTAGACCGTGCCGCCGCCGGGCGGGTTGGTCGGCACGACCGTCCGGGACCGATGCGGATCGAGCCGCGAGGCCAGCCAGCGGGCATGCTCCGCGGACAGGAGCTCAGCCGGATCACACAGTCCGCGATCCGGATCGGCGACGCATCGGTCGCGCTCCGACCAGGCGACCTTGATCGCCTCGACCTGGGCGTGGACGCGCTCCGCGGACAGCGGCGAGCCCATCGGCCAGTCGAGCGTCGAGAGCACATTGAGCGCCATGAGAGCGGTGATGCCCTGCGAGTTCGGCGGGATCGTGGCGACCTCGGCATCGGCGTACGCGGTCGAGATCGGCGCGACCCAGTCGCCGCGGTGGGCGGCGAGGTCGTCGGCGGACAGCACGCCGCCGGCTGCCTGGACGGCGCGTGCGATCTCGGCGCCGATCGGTCCGGCGTAGTAGGCGTCGCGACCGCCGTCGGCGATCGCGCGCAGGGTCGCGGCGAGGAGCGGCTGGCGGAACGTGTCACCCGGTCCGCCGGCGGAGCCGAAGACGGCCTGCGCATCGGCGTCGAACATCGGCAGCGAGGCGTGGATCGAGCGCGAGGTGATCGAGGTCAGCGGGTAGCCGTGCTCCGCGGCGTCCGCCGCGGGCGCGATCGCATCGGCCAGCGACCGCCGCCCGAAGCGCTCCACCAACTGGTCCCAGGCGTCGACCGCGCCGGGCACGTTGATCGTGAACGGGCCGCGCTGCGGCATCGTGTCGTGGCCGGCGGCGCGCACGATGTCGGGTGTCAGCGCGGCGGGGGATCGGCCGCTGCCGTTGAAGCCGTGGAGCCGGCGCTCGCCGGGATCCCAGACCAGGGCGAAGGCGTCGCCGCCGAGGCCGCAGGCGTTGCAGTAGACGACGGCAAGCATCGCGTTGGCCGCGATCGCGGCGTCCACGGCCGTGCCGCCGGCGCGGAGCGCCTCGACGCCGGCCCGGGTTGCGAGCGGGTGCGGCGTGGCGACCATGCCGCGGGGGGCGGTGACGGAGGGCATCGGCCCGACCCTAGCAGACCGGCCGGGCTGGAAACGTGCGAGTTGACAGTAGCATGTAATCAGTCGATGATCGCGCCGTGACAGAGCAGCCGATGCAGGAGCCGCGCCGGGTCGCGGTGGCGGGCGCCACGGGCTTCGTGGGTCGCGCGGTCGTGCGCGAGCTGCTCGCGGCCGGGCATCGGCCCATCGCGATCTCGCGCACCGGTCGCCGCCTGCCCGAATGGGGCGAGGAGGTGACCGTGCGGGCGGCCGACGTCGAGACCGGCCGCGGCCTCGACGAGGCCCTGCGCGAGGCCGATGCGGTCGTCCACCTCGTCGCCATCCCGCGCGAGCAGAAGGGCCGGCGCCTCGATGCGGTCAACGTGCGCGGGACGCGGCGGGTCGTCGCCGCGGCCGAGAAGGCGGGCATCCGGCGCCTCGTCCACCTCTCGGCCCTGGGCGTCGCCGACGATCCGAAGCTGCGCTACCTGCGCTCGAAATGGCTCGGCGAGGAGGCGGTGCGTCGATCATCGCTCGACTGGGTCGTGCTGCGCCCGTCGCTCCTGTTCGGCCCCGGCGACGGGTTCTTCCGGCTCGTGCGCACGACGCTGAAGTGGTGGTCGCCGGGCGTGGTGGCCATCCCGGGACGCGGGGACACCCGCTTCCAGCCGCTGGCGGTCGACGACCTCGCGCGGGCCGTGGTCCAGGCCGTCACCGATGACCGCCACGTGCACCACGTGCTCGAGCTCGGCGGCCCCGAGTGGGTGACGTACCGCCAGATCGTCGACCGGGTGATGGCCGCCACGGGCATGCGTCGTATCGCGCTGCCGATGCCGGTCGCGCTCCTCTCGGCGCTGACGGTCGTCACCGATCGCGTCCTGCCGATCTTCCCGGTCAGCCACGACCAGATCGCGTCGCTGTCGCGGCCGAACTTCACCGATCTCGACGCGTTCGAGCGCGCCTTCGGCTTCGCGCCCCGGCCGCTCGACCTCGCCTATCTCCGCGACTGAGGGGCAACGCAGCCCTGTCCTTGCGACCGACGCCGACGCCAGGGCGCTGACCCGGGCTAGCTGCGGACTATCCGACTGATGGGACGGGTGTGTAGGACCTTGGCGTCAGACGACGCACCGGAACATTAGGCTGCGGGCAGCGACGAAGGCGAGGGCAAGGAACGCCAGGCTCAGTGCCAGGAATGGTGCGCCGCCCACGATGATCATGAAGCCGGCAGCCGCGCCGAAGACGACCCCGACGCCCCAACTCGGCCAGCTTTCTGATCGCAACATCGGCTCCCTCCGCTGTCACTCCGCCTACTCCCCCCCGGTATCTCAGACCAGGAGTGATCGCGTCGCCTCGGCGGGCGAACCACTCGTGGTGGCGAAGGCCGCAGCGCCGATGATTGTAAGGGCGATGAGCAACCACGGAAGCCATGAGCGCCGTCGCTGGCGAGCAGGCAGGACGGCAACGTGACCGCCTATCGCGCTGAGATCGCGCGGATCGACTGCGCGGTGCTCGCGCCGCCAGCGCCTAACGAGATCGTCCCAGAACATGAGCCCTCGGATGCCTGTCTACACGCTCGGGACCATGGTAGCCCCTCGGGGAATGTCAACGAGATGCCGACAGTGAGACCAGATCTCTCGGCACGCCTGTGCCATCAGCCCAATGGTCCGCAGCTAACCCGGGCTAGGGCTCGTGCTCGTACGTCTCCCCGGGCTCGAGCTCGATGACCTCGGCCGAGGTGCCCTCGGCGAGCTCCTCCGGGGTGCCGGCGAGGGCCGGGAACGTGGCGTAGTGGACGGGGATGACCATCGACGCGCCGACCATCTCGGCGGCGAGGGCCGCGCCGTCGGGGCCCATCGTGTAGTGCCCGCCGATCGGCAGGACGGCGATCTCCGGGTGGAATCGCTCGCCGATGAGCTTCATGTCGCCGAACACGTCGGTGTCGCCGGCGTGGTAGACCGTGGTGCCGTCCTCGAACTCGAGGATCCAGCCCCAGCAGCCGACCTCGCGGGTGACCTGGCCGCCGTCGGCGGCGCTGAGCGTCGCGCCGCCCGAGTGCTCGGCGGCGACCATGGTGAAGCCGATGCCGGCGGCCTCGAACCGGCCGCCCTTGTTCATGCCGATGGCCTCGATGCCCATGCCGGCGAGCAGGACGCTCATCTCGTGGCTGCCCACGACGACGGCGCCCTCGAACCCGACGAGCTCGCGCACGTCGGCGAAGTCGTCACCGACGTGGTCGAAATGCCCGTGGGTCGGCGCGACGACGCTGACGTTCTCCGGCGTCCGGAAGTCGTCGGCGTAGTTCGGTGCCCCGGTCCAGCGGTCGACCCACACCCAGGCGTCCTCGGGAGATCGGTAGAGCACGCCGCCGTGGCCGAGGCGGGTGATGCGCAGGTTGGCCATCGGATATCGGTCCTCCTTGTGTCGCCGATCGTATCCGCACGACCGATGCCGTGCCGCCCTCCGGACGGCCGCGCCACGGAGCCCGGGTCGGGCGCTCAGCGCAGGCGGATGAGGACCACGTGGAGGCTGCCGTCGGTGAGCTTGAGCTCGAAGCGGAAGCAGCCGGTCGTGCTCTTCGACGACTTCCAGTTGTACTGATAGATCCCGCCGTTGAACGTCAGCCCGTTGTTCGCCGTCGTCGTCTGCTCGACCTCGTCCTGCGGCACGCCCGTCTCGCAGCTGTAGCGCACGAGCCGCGGTGACCCGTCGAGGATGCCGAGGCCGAAGCTGCCGTCGATCGAGAACTTCACCGGCACGGTGCTGCCGGCCTTCGCCACGTTCACCGTGGGCTTCGGGTTGATCGGCGAGCGGAAGCTGAAGTGCACGATCGTGCTCGTCCCGCTCCGCGAGGCAGGCAGGTACGTCTCGTCGCCGGCGAAGCTGGCGGTCACGCTGTACGGACCGGCCGGCAGGTCGAGCGGCAGCCGGACCCGCCCGAGGTGGTCGGTGATGAGCGACAGCGTGCGGTCCACCGGCCCGTCGACGGTGACGGTGACCGTCCGGTTCTGGATCGGCTGGACGCGCGTGCCGAGCGTGGCGGTCAGGGTCGTCAGCGTGCCGCGCTGCTCGCCGTCGACGGTGACGAAGCTCGGGATGGGGCCCAGGGCCGTCGGCGCCTTCGCGATCGAGAACGCCGCCGATGCGGATGACGGCAGGTGCGTCGCGTCGCCGCCGAACGAGGCGGTGACCGTCGTCGCGCCCGGGGTGGTGTTGAGCGCGATCGGCAGCGTCACCCGTCCGTCGCTGCCGGTGACGCCCATCGCGGCCGCGCCGCCGACCTGGATGACGACCGACTTGCCGGCCGCGGCCGCGGCACCGGCCGTCAGCTCGGCGGTGACGTTGACCGTCTGGCCGTACGTGCCGCTCGTCGGCGGCGAGACGAGGGTCAGCGCGGTGGCGACGGCCGCCGGGAGCTCGGTGGTCGAGGCGAGGTAGTACTCGCCGCGGTTGTCGTCGAAGCTGACGAGGCCGGTGCCGTTCGCCGCCTGGACGACGTACTGGACCGTGGCCGGGCCGCCGGTCATGCGGGCGGTCCACAGTCGCGAGTCCTCGACGCCGGCGCACGCGGCCGGCAGCGGCGACACGCACTGCTCGAGGTCGAGCGGCGCCCAGGCCCCCGAGCCGCCGGTCCAGACGATCCACACCTCGTGGATCGCGGCCGACGGATCGCCGATGACCCGCGCGCTGAACACGAGGTCCGCGCCGTCGGGCGTGGCACGGACGTCGACGATCGTCGGCGCGTCGGCGAGCGAGGCGGCCGCGAGCTCGGGGTCGTGGAGCAGGATGCCGGCATCGGCGTAGAACAGGCGGAGGTCGAGATCGTCGAAGGCACGCCGGATCGAGCGCTGGGCGTGCGCCGGGTCGCTGCGGTGCTGGACCGGGGTGACGATGAGGCTCGTGCCGCCGTCGCCGCCGAGCTGGCCGAAGTGGTTCGGCGTCCACATCCGCATCGGGTAGAAGACCGGCGACACGAACGGCGCGTGGACGCCGCGCAGCTCGGTCGTCGGCGCGCCGGTGAGCGGCAGGACGTCAGCCGTGTCGCTGAAGCTCCCGCCGCGCCACCCGACGCCGCGCAGGACGAGCTCGTCGCTCGTGGCAGTGACGTCCACGACGTGCTTCGGGATCGCCGGCTCGGCCGGGTTGGTGACGACGCCGTCGGGGCCCTCGAGCCACGTGGCGGTGACGGTGCCGGTCACGCCGGTCGGCCCGACGACGTCGAGGATCGAGCTCTGCGGCGTCGCCAGCGTGGCGACCGACAGGTCATGGGTCGCGAGGCCGAGCTGCGCCGCCGGACCGGTTCCGACGGGCGTCGGGGTTACGCTGCCGCCGGCGCTCGGAGCGGCGCCACGGCCGTCCGGCATGACGACGCCGAACATCGGCAGGCCGAAGAGCGTGGCCTCGAGGACGGCCTTCTCGTGGATGCCGCGCAGGTCCGGGGTGGTCGAGATGTACGTCCGCTTGGCGGCGGCCAGGGCCTCGCCGATCGACACGCTCGAGCCCGCCGGTCCGGCACGCAGCTCCTCGGCGAGGTCGCGGTACAGCCGCTCGCTGTACTCGAGGAAGTCGGTGTCGCCGTACTGGTAGCCGGTGCCGGCGACGAGGAGCGCGCGCTTCTGCGCGAAGGCCTGCGCCCAGTCGAGCGGCTCGGTGACCTCGGGCACGCCCTCGGCGTCGACGAGGTTGTAGCCGGCGTGGCAGCCGGCGCTGATGACGATGGCGTTCTCGAGGTCGACGTCCGAGGCGACGAGCTCCCGGGTCACGAGCTGGGTCTGGTAGTCGGCGGCGAGGGCGCTCTGCGCGCTGAAGTGGCCGGCGAGGAACACGAGGTCGTGGCGGCCGGACTCGAGCAGCGCCGTCCGCAGGTCATCGGCGGTCCACGACCAGCGGCGCGGGTCCGTCATGCCGGGCTGCCGGACCTGGTCGGGCGAGACGTCCGCATCGCTGATGAGCTCGTCGACGTCGGTGCCGCCGAGCTCGAGCTGCTCGCCGACCGCATCGGCCGCATCGGTCAGGAAGTCGTAGCCGGTGACGAGGCTGGAGCCCGGGGTGATGACGCCATCGGCCGCGATGTAGGCTTCGATCAGGCCGGTGATCTCGTCCGGGGTCTCGACCAGGCGCCCGACCGCGAGGTCGGGGATCGGGAAGGCCGTGGTGCGGATGTTGACCTCGATGCCGGCGCCGTAGGCGTCCTGGCCGAGGACGTAGTCCTTGCGCAGGCTGGCCTCGGAGATCGAGTCGCTGCGGACCGGCGGCTCGTAGCCCGACTCCTGGCCCAGGAGGCTCTGGTCGGGGTAGCGGTAGAACGGCACGACCGCGTCGTCGCCGACGATCGTCACGTAGCGCAGCGCCTCGGTCGCCGCCGTCGGGTTCGCCGCCCGGGTGCGGTACGAGTCGATGATCGACGTGACCTCCTGCGCCACGAGGTTCTGGGCGTACGGGCAGCCGCGGTTCGCGGCGGCATCGGCTTGGCCGCGCAGCTGCTGGACGCGCGTGTCGGTCGCGAGATCGACGATCACGCCATCCACCTCGGGCCGGCCGGCGAGATCCGCGAGCCGATCGGCCAGCGTGCCGTCACTGCCGTCACCCAGCGGCAGGCGCGAGGAGTCGGTCACGATGACCGTCGCCACCTCGCCCGCTTGGGCGGCGGGCGGGCGAGGCGCGAGGGTCGTGTCGGTCACGCCGGTGCACGAGCTGTCCGACGGGGTGACCGTCAGCGTGAACAGGTTGCTCGGGTCGAAGGCGCCACCACGGCCGGCGACGCGCACGTAGAACTCGCCGCTCTCGTTCCACGAGTTGACGACGACCGTCTCCGAGCCGGTCCCGGGCGTGGCGGAGACGCCGATGATGCTCCGCGTCTGCGCGCTCGAGAACGCGCGCGCCACCTCGTCCGGGCTGAACACCGACGGGCTGAAGACCGATGGGCTGAAGACGCTCGGCGAGAAGACGCTCGGGCTGAAGACCGATGGGCTGAAGACGCTCGGGGAGAAGACGCTCGGGCTGAACACCGACGGCGAGAACACGCTCGGGCTGAACACCGACGGACTGAACACCGACGGCGAGAAGACCGATGGGCTGAAGACGCTCGGCGCGTACGCGTCCGGGCTGAACACGCTCGGGCTGAAGACCGATGGACTGAAGACGCTCGGCGAGAAGACGCTCGGCGCGAACTCGGCGGACAGCTGGCGCAGCTCGTCGGACGTCGTCGGCACGAGCTGCGAGCCGAACTCGGCGCCGATGTCGCGGAACACCGCGAGGTCGTAATCGGCGGAGAGGCCGGTGAGGGCGACCGTGAAGCGCTGGTCGGGGAGGACCGGGAAGCGGTACCAGCGCGCCCGGCCGTCGCTCTCGATCACGTCCTGGACCGTCGCCGGCGAGGCGAACTGGAGCGGCAGGGCGGTCGGCCAGGCGCCGTTGTCCGCCGTGGTCCGGATGCAGGCCGACGGCACGGAGGCCACCGAGCCGACCGGGTCGGTGACGGTGATCGTCACGAACTGGCCGGACGAGATGCCGGGGACCGCTTCGAAGCGGACGTACCCGTCGGCATCGGTCGTGGCCACTGCCGAGGTCACGAGCGAGCCGCCATCGAGCGTGCCGTTCGTGCAGGACGCCGCGGCGTGGACGTCGACGGTCACCGCGATCGCATCCGCGCCACCGATCCGCGCATAGAGGTCGGCCGTCGTCGCCGAGCGCGCGATCGAGGCGAACAGCACCGGCCTGTCGAGCGAGGGTGCCGGCGGCTCAACGAGGTAGCGCAGGTCCAGGCTGAAGTTGGGGAGCTGGGCATCGGGGTTGAACGGATTGAACAGGCCCCCGGTCGGCTGGGTCCATCCACATCCACCGCCGCCGGTGAGGTCGACGACCTGGTCGAATGCCGAGAGCGTCGCCCCGCCGATGCCGAGGTCGTCCTGTTGGAAGGAGTCTGTGACGGCGAACGGCGTGCCCTGGAGGTCGATGTTCGCCGTGCCGTTGGCCGTGCCGTCGCAGCCCATCGCGGTCGCGTACGGCATCTCGATGACGGTCGGGTTGCCAAGCCCGAGATCCGGGTGCGTCAGCGATCCGGCCGACGACGCGAAGGTCGTGTCGTTGACGTCGACGCTCAGCGTGGCCGGGTCGAGCCGGATCTTGGTGAAGTGCGTCGTGACCGTCGTCCCGGTGGCGGCCCCGCCGGCCGCGTACTGGCCGTAGTTCTGGCTCGGGCCGCTGCGGACCTCGAGGTAGTCGGCGCCCTCGCCCGGCGTGGCCATGTCAGCGCACCAGACGACGAAGCGGTTGCCGCCTGCGGGGTGGATGACGTACTGGCCGTCGGTGTCGCCGAACGAGCCGTACAGCGCCTGGGCGTCGGCGCACGACTCCGGCACCTGGCCGACGGTGAGCTCGCCGCGCAGGAAGTCGTTCAGGTCGCCGTTCGAGCCCCCGATGACGAAGCCGTATCGGTCGCCGAGCTGGACCGGGAAATTCACCGTGCCCGAGTAGTCGAACCCGTTCGATGGCGCGGTGCAGCAGCTTGCCGGACCGGCGTTGACGAGGGTCGTGGACGACACGACCGATCCGCCACGGACGACGACCGCGTCGAGGCGGGCGGTGACGTTGAACCAGGCGTGCAGGCCGGTCCAGCGCCACGGCAGGCTGATGGTGCCGTTCGCATCGGCCACCGTGGAGAAGCTCCACGTGCCGGTCTCGCCGTCGGCGGCGTCGACGGTCTTGATGTACGTGAACTGGGCGTCATTGCTTGCGCTGCCGCCGGCGGCGTGGAGCTCGCCGGCCGTCGCTCCGCCCGAGCCGTCGGCGATGCTGCCCTTCTGCCCGAGCCACTCGGTCGCGGCGGCTCGGGCCGGGGTCGGCGGTGCGGTGACGAGCCCGCCGATCGCGAACAGGAGCGACAGGACGAGGACGAGACCTCGAGCCGGCGCGGACGGCTGACGGGTGGGCACGGTTGACGCGAAAGGCTCGGGACGCCGGGTCACGTGATTCCTCGCTCGGGTTGGTCGCCTGGTGGGCACGCGACCGCTCGTCGAACCTTACGGGTCGCTCGAGGGCTGGTGCAAGGGGGAACCGCCATTTCCGGTGCGGGGAGGCATCCGTTCGTACCGGTCGCCGATGGCGGTCGCCGCGCATCGGCCGCAGATGGCTATCCGCAGATGCGCCGCCCGAGCTCCTGGATCGCCGCCGCGTCGAGGGCGCGGCCGCGCGCTCGAGCCTCGTCGGCCGCCTCCGCGCCGACGGCCCGGTGGGCGTCGCGCAATGCCGTCTCGAGCTGCTCCTCGAGCGCCGGCGCGCGGGGCGACTCGATCTCGTCGCGCATCCGGTCCGCCACGCCGAGCGCCTCGTGGGCCGCGATCGGGTCGCCGGCGCGGGCGGCGAGGATGCCCATGTCCTCGAGCAGGAAGGCGAGCGCCCAGCGATCGTCGTACTCGCGATACGCGGCGAGCGCCGCGGCGTAGTGCTGGCGGGCCGCGTCGAGGTCGCCGAGCTCGCGGGTGGCGTTGCCGAGGTTGTTGTGGCCGATGGCCACCATCCAGGCGTCGCCGACCTCGCGGTTGAGGCGCATCGACTCCTCGAAGTGGCGGCGCGCGGCCTCGTGCTCGTTCGCCTGGAGCGCGATCATGCCGAGGTTGTTCTCGCTGACGCCGATGGCCCAGCGGTCGCCGACCTCGCGCCGGAGGGCGAGCGCGCGCTCGTTATGCGAGCGGGCGGTCTCGAGGTCGCCCTCGTACTCCGCCACGACGGC
Organism: Candidatus Limnocylindria bacterium; assembly: GCA_036262075.1. Classification (GTDB taxonomy): domain Bacteria; phylum Chloroflexota; class Limnocylindria; order QHBO01; family QHBO01; genus JACDBZ01. Next base: position 66,897 of record DATAJO010000032.1, on the reverse strand, counting down.
GAGGTTCGAGTACAGGCCGCCGAGCGCGGCGCGGTCGTCGATCCGCTCGCGGATGGCGAGGCTCTCGGTGTACCGCTCGCGGGCCGCGGCGTAGTCGCCGCGCTGCGCGGCGACGGTGCCGGCGAGGTGGAGCACCTGGCCGGTGCCCTCGTCCACGCCGGCGGCGGTGAAGCGCTCGCGCGCCCGGGCCAGGTGCTCCTCGGCCTCGTCGAAGCGGCCGCCCTTGCGGCTCGTCTCGGCCAGCGACACCTCGGCCCAGCCCTGCGAGGCGACGTCGCCGGCCGCCACCGCCTCGTCGAGCGCCTCGCGCGCGGTCGCCTCGGCCGGGGCCCAGTCGCCGATGAACTCCTGGACCTTGGCGAGCTTGAGGAGCGCCTCGACGCGCTCGGAGCCGGTGAGGAGCGGCACGAGCCGGGTGAGGTAGTCGACCGCGGCCGCGTTCGCGTAGCGCGCGCGGGCGGCATCGGCGGCGCGGCCGAGGTAGGTGCGCCTGCGCTCCTCGTCGTCGCTCAGCCAGAAGTGGTGGGCCAGGATGTCGAGCCGCTGCTCGACGCCGCCCGGATCGGCCTCCTCGAGGTAGCCGCCGATGCGGGCGTGAAGCCGGGCGCGGATCGCGAACGGGATGCTGCCGTAGGCGACCTCCTGGGTGGCCGCGTGCTTGAACAGGTAGGCCTGGTCCTGCTCGCGGTCGATGCGCACGAGGTCGGTCGTGCGCAGGTGGTCGAGGGTCTCGACCACGGCCGGCAGCTCGCCGAGGTCGGGGTACGCCCCGGCGAGGACGGGCGCCTCGAACACGCGGCCGATGACCGATGCGATCTTCAGCGTCCGCCGCGGCGCCTCGTCGAGGGCGTCGATGCGCGACAGGACGAGGCTGTGGAGGCTGTCCGGCAGCTCGAGGGCGCGGATCGCGTCCGCATCGGTGAGGTCGACGCCCCGCCCGGCGAGGTAGGTGACGAGCTCCTCGACGTACAGCGGGTTGCCCTCGCTCCGCTCGTGGACGAGGCGCACGAGGTCGTCCTCGACGTCGGCGGGAGCCGATGCGCCGAGCACCTGGGCCAGCTTGGCGCGGACGAGCGCGGCGGCATCGGCCTCGCCCAGCCGGTCGAGCGCCAGCTCCTCGAAGCCGGGGACCTTCTCGATGCCGAGCCCGCCGCCCGGCGTGGCCTCGGGCCGGTAGGCGACCACGAACAGGACGGGCAGCCCGGTCGCGGTGCGGGCCAGCGCGCCGAGCAGGTCACGCGACAGCGCGTCGATCCAGTGGCAGTCCTCGAGGACGACGACGATCGGCTCGCGGCTCGCCCGTGCGGCCAGCAGGGTGGCGAGGAGGTCCTCGAGCGAGGCCTTGCGCAGCTTCGCGTCGAACGAGGCGGTGAGCTCGGTGTCACCGATGTCGAGGCCGATGACCGGGCCGAGGAGCGGCGCGCGCGGCAGCAGGGCCGGGTCGATGGCCGAGATGGCCGCCTCGAGCCCCTCGCGACGGCGGTCGGGCGCATCGGCCTCGTCGAGGTCGAGGAGCCGATGCCAGATCTCGCGCCACACGAAGTAGCTCGCGTTCGTGCCGAACGACTGGCACTCGCCGACGGCCGCGAACAGGCCGCGGCGGCGCGCGATGCGCACGAACTCGGCGATGAGCCGCGACTTGCCCATGCCGGCCTCGGCGGCGATGCCCACCACCCGGCCGTCGCCGCCGGTCGCGCGCTCGAGCGCCGCCTCCAGCCGGTCGAGCTCGGATCGGCGGCCGACGAGCTCGAGCTCGTAGCGCGTCTTGCGGCGCGAGGCTCGCTCGAGCGAGCCGTTCAGGGCATGCGCGGTGACCGCGCCCTTCTTGCCCTTCACCTCGAGGTCGGGCAGCTGCTCCCAGATGTACGCGTCGCCGGCATCGGTGCGAACGCGGTCGTCGACGTAGATGCGGCCCGGCGGGGCCTTGGCCATGAGCCGCGCCGCGAGGTTCACCGAGTCGCCGAGGCAGACGAACGTGCGGCGCATGGCGTGGCCGTAGGTGCCGCTCCGCAGCCGGCCGCGGGTGAGGCCGATCTGGATGTCGCGCGCCCGCGTCGTGCGGGGCAGCTCGCGCAGCTCGAGCGCCGCGGCCGCGGCGCGTGCCGCGTCGTCCTCGTGGGCGATCGGCGAGCCGAACACGCCGTACAGGTAGGCGCCCTTGTCGCCGAGCGTGAGCTGGAGGAGGTTCCCGCCGTAGCCGGACATGATCCGCTGGGCGGCCCGCACGAGCGCGTCGAGCGCCTCGATGGCATCCGGATCCTCGTCGAAGTCGATGCCACCGAAGCGCAGGAAGAGGGGATAGGCAGGTCGAAGCTCGGCGAGCAGCTCGCCGCGCCCGGCGCGCATGCGCTCGTAGACGGCCGGCAGGATCCAGGGCCGCACGAGGCCCTCGTCGAGCCGCTCCGGCTCGACGACCTCGATCGTCGGCACCTCGACGTCGAGCCCGGTGGCGACCGCGAACGTGCGACCGGTCTCGGCATCGGTCCGTCGCGCGCCGAGCGCCACGCGCTGGCCGAGCGCCTCGATCGCCGAGGCGTCGAGCACGATCTCGCCCGTCTCGGCGAGGTGCTCGGCCTCGGCCAGGCGGTCGATGAGCGAGCCGGCGAGGACGTCAATGAGCTGGATCTGCGGGTCGCCGACGACGAAGCGCCGCGCATTGCCGACTGCCACGGCCACCTTCAGGGCGACCTCGACCGTCGTGCCGCCGGGGGTCGAGATCCGGCCGATGCGTCCCATCGCCTCGTGCATGGCGACCGCCGCCGCCACAGCGCGCGATCCGTCGTCGCGATCGAGCCAGCAGGTGATCGCGTCGCCGGAGAAGTAGATGACGTCGCCGCCCCGGCGGTCGAGCTCCTCGATGACGGCGTGGAACACCCGTCCGAGATGCGCGGTGAGCTCCTCCGGTCCGCGCTGCGGTCCGAGCTCGGCCGCGAGCGCCTCGGTCAGCGGCGTGAAGCCCGAGATATCGGCGAACAGTGCCGCGCCGGTCACCCGGTCCGGCATCGGCTCGTGCGCCGCGAGCGCCCGACGCCGGTCGCGGGCGATGTACGCCTCCGGATCGTCCCGGGTCAGCTCGACGGCGAGGGCCTCCACGGGCCCCATCCTACGGGCCGCCGGAAGGGGTCAGCCGTCCGGTGCGACGAAGGACGCGAGCGGATGCGAGCGGGTCAGCCGGGGATGAGGAGGCGTCCGGCCGCCGCGATCCGGCGCAGCCACGGCAGCTCGCGCCCGATCGTCGTCTCGGCGCCGTGGCCGGGCAGGACGCGGACGTGCTCGGGCAGGTCGCGCGCGACGCGCGTGAGCGACTCGACCATCTGCTCGTCGTTGCCGCCGGCCAGATCGGTCCGGCCGTACGAGCCGGCGAACAGGAGGTCGCCGGAGAGCAGGATCGCGAGCTGGCGCTCGTAGAGGCAGACCGAGCCCTCGGTGTGGCCGGGCGTGTGGAGCACCTCCCAGGCCAGCTCGCCGATCTCGACCCGCTCGCCCTCGCGCAGGTCGCGTGTCGCCGTCACGGCCTCGAGCTCGAAGCCGTACGAGTTCGTCCCATCGAGCCGGTACGCGTCGTCGGGGTGGATCGCCAGCGGCGCTTCGGTGGCGCGCATGACCGGCGCGTTGTCGAAGATGTGGTCGATATGGCCGTGGGAGTTGGCGATGACGTGGACGCGGAGCCCGTTTGCCGCCACGCGCTCGAGGAGCGGCGCCGCGGCGCCCATCCCGGGGTCGAGGACGAGCGCCTCGGGCGAGCGCCCGTCCCACACGAGGTAGGCGTTCGTCTCCCACGGCCCGAACGAGCCGGCTTCGATCCGGATCCCGTGGTCGGGGTCGGGGGCCGGGACGCCGGAGCGCTCGACGACCGTCTCGTCGCCCATCAGCCGATGCTCCGGATCGGCTCGGAGCGGTCGGGGATGGCGCGCGCCTCGTGCACCCATCGGCCGCCGCGCTTCACCTCGACGTCGCTGAAGGCGCAGGGCAGTCCCGCGGCGGTCATCGGATCCGGGCCGTCCATGAGCTGGAAGTGGAGGTGCGGCGAGGTCGAGTTGCCCGTATGGCCGACGCGGCCGATGACGTCCCCGGCCCGCACCGCTTGCCCGGATCGCACCACCACAGATCCGGGCGCGAGGTGGACGTAGGCCGAGTAGGTCGCACCGTGGCCGATGATCACGTGGTTGCCGGCGACCGAGCCGAAGCCCTTCGCCGGATCGAACGTGAACGCCGTCCACAGCACGCCCGCCAGCCCGCGGACGACGTGGAGGTAGCCCGGCTCGGGCGCGCCGTCCGACGCGACGACGACCTCGCCGTCGAGCACGGCGTGGACCGGCTGGCCCCAGGCGTAGCACTCGCGGGTCGGCACGCCGAGCAGGTACATCCGCAGCTTGCTGGCCGGATGGATGCTCTCGCGTTTGTCGACCTGGAGCAGATCGAACGCATAGCGCTGGGCGAGCAGGTCCGTCCCGTGGCTCGGGATCATCCGCGCCGGGGTCGTCGGCGCGCGCCACTCCCCGCGGAGCGGGAACGGGACGGCGATCGCCCCGTCCAGCTCGGAGCGATCGCCCCTACTGCTCGCGGCCACCGGCCGGACCGATGACGCCCGGCTGTCCGTCCGCCAGGCGCAGGCCGAAGTGCCGGGCGAGCTGGCGGGCAAGCTCGTCGGCCACGTCGTCCATCGGCACCGTGGCGCCGGTCTCGCGAGCGAGCGTGGTGACGCCCTTGTCGGGGATGCCGCACGGGATCATCTCGTCGAACCAGCCCAGGTCAACGTTCACGTTGAGGGCCAGACCGTGGGTCGTCACACCGCGCTTCACCCGGACGCCGATCGCCGCCAGCTTGCGGTCGCCCTCGACCCAGATGCCCGGATGGCCGGCCAGCCGATCGCCCCGCACGCCGAAGCGCGCCGCGGTGTCGACGATCGCCGCCTCGAGGGTGCGGACGTAGCGCCGCAGGTCGAGCGGGTCCTTGAGCTCGACGATCGGGTAGGCGACGAGCTGCCCCGGGCCGTGGAACGTGATGTCACCGCCGCGGTCGATGCGGACGAACTCGGCGCCAAGCTCCCGCAACCGATCCGAGGTGGCAAGCAGGTTCGACTCGTCGCCGCCGCGGCCGATGGTGTAGACGGGGAAGTGCTCGAGGAGCAGCAGCCGGTCGCCGATGCGCCGCTCGCGCCGCTGGGCCGCGATCTCGTCCTGGAGCTCCCAGGTCGGCACGTACGGCACCGTCCCGAGGTGCTCGACGGTGAGCAGGCCGCCGTGCGCGGCGAGGAGTGGGTGCTCGTCGCTCGCCGGCCGGTGCGGCGCGTCCCGGTCCGGTCGTCGCCGGCGCGCCGGGGCCGCCGGTCGGGGCGGGACGGAGATATCGCGGAACGGGGAGTCGGTCGTCATCGGTCCTTCATCTGCGGCGAGGTGTAGACGCTGAACACGCGCTGGCCGTCGAGCCAGCGGGTGAGGCGCTCGGCCTCGCGCTCGAAGGCGGCCACGCCATCGGCCCCGACGTCCTCGATCAGCCGCAGCTCGACGGCGCCGTCCTCGTCCTGGACCCAGGCGCCGACCACCCGCCCGTCCCACCAGGCCGTCGTCCCGGCATTGCCGGCGGTGTCGAACAGCCGATCGGCGTGCGGGCCGAGGTAGAAGTCGCGCTCCTTCCAGCCCATGACCGTCGGGTCGAGGATCGGCAGCAGGGCGGCCCAGGGCTCGACGTCGTCGACCGGCTCGAGGTCGTCGGGCAGGACCCAGCCGGTGCCCGACTCGAGCCCGACCTCGACGGCGCCGATATCGGCCAGGGCGCGTCGCACGTCGCCGACCGTGCTCCCCAGCCACCAGACGATGTCGCGCAGCGTGCCCGGCCCGAACGTCCGCAGCCAGCTGCGCACGAGCTCGGCGTAGCTCTCGCGAGCGTCGCCCGGCGTGAGCGGCCGCGGCAGCCACGACGCGGCGAGCTGCCACGTCGGCCGCGACACGCGCCACTCCCCGTCGTTGCGGCCACGCACGATGTCGCCACGCGCGCCGAGCAGGGTGACGACGAGCGGCGCCACCGACACCGGGCCGCCCCAGCGGCTCGAGGCCGACAGCGTGATGCGCCCGGCGAGCGCCGGCACGCGGTCGCGGAGCTGGCTGGTCGACAACGGGCCGTCGGCCAGGGCTTCCAGCGCGGCGCAGCGCACCTCGGCGAGCCAGCCGTCCCCGTCGGCGGCGACGCCCGAGGCCATCACGGCACGCGACAGCCGGCGCCATTCGGCGTCCGCAACCCGTCGGGCGGCGCTGCCCCACAGGGCGGGGAGGAGGTCGAGCGTCACGACGAACAGCGTCCGCCGCATGCCGAGCTGCTTCACGAGGCGGCGCTCCTCGTACAGCGCCGCGTCGACGTCGGCCTGGCGCACGTCGTCCATGCGCGCGAAGAGCGAGAGGTACGGCGTCGGCGGCTCGGTGGCGTGGAGCGCGGTCATCGAGCGCACGGCGTCGTCGATGCGTGCCGCGCGGTGGTCGGGATGGAGCCGATGCCGGCGCGCCAGCCGGGCCCGGCGCTCGCGGTCGTCGATGCGTCGCACTGGACCGATCGGCCGGCGTCTAGACCGCTTCGGCGGTGGCGCGACCCGGGACCTGCTCGGCGGCGTGGTAGCTGGAGCGCACGAGCGGCCCGGACTGGACGTGCCTGAAGCCCATCTCGAGGCCGATGCGCCGCAGGCTCATGAACTCGGCCGGCGTGTAGTACTTCACCAGCGGCAGGTGCTTGCGTGAGGGGCGCAGGTACTGGCCGATGGTCAGGACGTCGACATCGGCCTCGCGCAGGAGCGACATCGCCTCGATGATCTCGTCCCAGGTCTCGCCGAGGCCGAGCATGATGCCGGTCTTCGTGACGATGGCGTCGAAGCCGATCTCGCGCGCGACCGCGCGGCCGTGGGTCAGGACGTGGACCGAGCGATCCCAGCGGGCGCGGCGGCGGACCGGCCGCTGGAGGCGCGGCACCGTCTCGACGTTGTGGTTGAGGATGTCGGGCCGCGCCTCGACCACGGTGCGGATGTCGGTGTCGCGACCGTTGAGGTCGCTGATGAGGACCTCGATGCTCGTGCCCGGGTTGTCGTCGCGGATGGCCCGGATCGTGTTCGCGACCATGAGCGCCCCGCCATCGGCCAGGTCGTCACGGGCGACCATCGTGATCACGACGTGCTTGAGGCTCATGATCCGGGTCGCCTCGGCCACGCGCCGCGGCTCGTCCCAGTCGGTGATCGGCGGACGGCCGGTGTCGATGGCGCAGAACCCGCAGTTCCGGGTGCAGACGCTGCCGAGGATCATGAACGTCGCCGTGCCCAGGGCCCAGCACTCGCCGATGTTCGGGCAGCGGGCCTCCTCGCACACCGTGTTCAGCGCCTCGCCGCGGATGACCTTCTTCGTGTCGGCGTACACGCTGCCAACGCCGATGCGGACCTTCAGCCACTCGGGTCGCCGGCCACCGGGCCCGGCGTTCTCCGGGATCGGGTCGCCGGGCGCGAGGAGGCCGCCATCGGTCTGCGGACCGCCCGGATACATCACCTCGGACGGCGTCGCGTGGCCGCCGACCGGGTTGCTCACCACGCTCAACTCGCCGAGCGTCGTGAAGTCGGGTCGCGGGTCGTCGAGGGCCATGCGGGAAGTCTAGCGAAGGGTCGCAGGATGCGCCGATGGACCGCATGGCCGCTACGCAGCGGCGCCCCGCCGCCTAGGTCACCCGGCGCGCCGCGGTGTCCACCTCGTGGTATGCGCCGTCCTCGAGCAGGCCGCGGAGCCGATCCAGCCCGTCCCAGACGTCGGCGAACGACGTGGTCAGCGGCGAGAAGCCGAGGCGCAGGACGTCCGGCGGGCGGAAGTCGGGGACGACGCCGGCGCGCTCGATGAGGGCGCGGGCGATCGGCCAGGCGTCGGGGTGGCGGAGCGCGACGTGCGCCCCGCGCCGCGAGGGGTCGCGCGGCGTGAGGACCTCGACGCCGTGCGGCGCCAGCCACGCATCGGCCAGGCGGATGCACAGGTCGGTCAGGCTGCGGGCCCTGGCCGCGATCTCGCCGATGCCGGCCTCCTCGATGATCCCCAGGCTGGCGTCGAGCGCCCGGATGCCGAGGATCGAGGGCGTGCCGGCAAGGAAGCGCTCGATCCCGTCGGCCGGGTCGTAGCCCGGACCCATGCCGAACTGGTCGCGGCGGCCGAACCAGCCGTGGATCGGCGAGCCCAGGCTCGGCTGGAGGTCGCGCCGCGCGTAGAGGAAGGCCGGCGCGCCGGGGCCGGCGTTGAGGTACTTGTACGTGCAGCCGACCGCGAGCTCCGCCGCGGCGAGGTCGACCTCCACCGCGCCGGCGGCGTGGCACAGGTCCCAGATGACGAGCGCATCGGTCGCGCGGGTGACGGCCTCGAGGTCGAGGAGCGTGCCGGTCCGATAGTCGACGAGGGACAGGACGAGGATGCCGCCCGCGGCCGCCTCGACGGCCGCCTCGACCGTCGGCGCCTCGACGTACGCGCGTCCCCGCTGCCGCGCGACGCCCTCGAGCACGTAGCGATCGGTCGGGAAGTTGCCGGCGTCGGTGACGATCGGGCCGGCGCGCCGGTCGGCGGCGGCGTGGGCCAGCTTGTAGAGGTTGACCGTCACCGAGTCGGCGACGAGCACCTCGCCCGGCCGGGCCCCGAGCGCCACCGCCGCCAGCCGGTCGCCGACGCGGGCCGGCAGCTCGATCCAGTCCGGCCAGCCCTCGACGACCCGCGCGCCCCAGTCGTCGGCCGCGGCCACCAGCGCGTCGCGGACGTCGACCGACAGCCGCCCGAGCGAGTTGCCGTCGAGGTAGATCCGACCCGGATCGGCGACGACGAAGCGGTCGCGGAACGGCGCGAGCGGGTCGGCGGCGTCGAGGGCGTCGACGGCTCGGCGATCGGGCGGGCTCGACGACGGGGGAGCGGGATCGTTCACCGTGGTCGGAGTCTAGGCGCGCCGAGCGTGCCACGCTGCGCCGCCGGTACCGTGGTACGGGGTGGGTCCCACCGAATGCGGTCGGTTGCCGATCGGCACCACGCCGCGTGCAACCGCGCTCGGCGAGGTGGTACGAACCGCCCCATCGGGCTATTCCCGTTCGGGCCCCGCGGACGTACGTTCGGGCCCGATGCGTCACGCTCGCTGGTCGACGATCCGCGCGAGCCGTGCGCCGCGCCTGCTGGTGCTGGTGTTCGGCATCTTCCTCGTGCTCGTCGGCATCACCGCCAGCGCCCTCGTGGCCGTCACCTCCGACCACCTGGCGCGGACGACGCTCAACGCCGTCGTCGGCCGGGACCGGTCGTTGGTCGACCTGTTCGCGAACGAGAACCTGCTCCTCGCCGACCTGACCGAGCCGATGACCCCGGCGCGCCGCGCCGAGCTCGACGCCGCGCTCGAATCGCTCGCCGATGACGACGGCATCGAGGCCATCGAGATCCACACCGCCGATGGCGCGCTCCTCACGACCGGCGCGGGCGCGGACGCGCAGACGGCCACGCGCCTTGCCGAGGCGCTCGCCGGCGACCCGAGCGCCGAGCTCGTCGGTGCGGCGCTCCTCGCCTACCTGCCCCTGAAGACGGAGGCGGGGGACGTCGTCGGCGCCGTGGTCATCCAGCGCCCCTCGGCTCCGCTCCTCGCCGGGCTCGACGCCGCGCGGCGTGACGTCGTCGTCATCACCGTCGCGGCCGCCCTGGCGCTGGCCACCGTCCTCGTGCTCGTGTTCCGGGCCGCCCATGTCCGCCTCGTGCGCCAGGGCCGCCAGCTGGCCGAGGCCGCCCGCCGCGACGCGCTGACCGGCCTCCTCAACCACGGATCGTCGGTCGCGCTGCTCACCGAGCGGCTGGAGGGCGACTGGGCGGGCAGGCCGGTCGCCGTGGCCCTCGTCGACGTCGACGGCTTCCGCCTGTTCAACGACACCCACGGGCACGACGCCGGCGACGTCGTGCTCCTCCGGGTGGCCGAGATCGTGACCGATGCGGCCGGGCCGGACGGCGTCGCCGGTCGCTACGGGCCGGACGAGTTCATCGTCATCCGGCCGGGCCTCGATGCCGCCGCGTGCTTCGAGGCGCTCGCCGACCTCCAGGCCGCCATCCGCGCCATCGCCGTTCGGGTGGAGGGCGCGGAGCCGTTGCCGGTCACGGTGAGCATAGGGATCGCGGCGGTTCCGTCGCACGCCACGTCGGTCACGCCGCTGCTGGCCGAGGCCAGCGTCGCGCTGGCCGAGGCGGGATCGAGCGGTGGCGACGTGGCCGTCGTGGCCCGCATCGGCGAGGAGAAGCTCGGCCATGCGGGCAGCTTCGACGTCCTCCAGGGCCTCGTCCTGGCGGTCGACACCAAGGACCGATACACGAAGCGGCATTCGGAGGACGTCGCGCGCTACGCGGTCTACCTCGGCCGGCGCCTCGGGCTCGACGGTCACCTGCTCGAGCCGATCCGGCTCGGCGGACTGCTCCACGACATCGGCAAGATCGGCATCCCGGATCGGCTGCTCCGCAAGCCGTCGAGCCTGACGGAGGCGGAGATCAAGGTCTTCAACCAGCACGTCGCGCTCGGTGAGGCGATCCTCAACGGCATCCCGCATCTCGAGGACGTGCGTGCTGCCGTGCGCCACCATCACGAGCGCTGGGACGGCGGCGGCTACCTCGACCGCCTGGCCGGGGAGGACATCCCGCTCATCGCGCGCATCATCGCCGTGGCCGACACGTTCAGCGCGATGACGACGACCCGCCCGTACCGCCGGGCGCTGTCGGTCGAGGAGGCGCTGCGGCGGTTGCGCGGGGCCGCGGGCAGCCAGCTCCAGCCGGAGCTCGTCGAGACGTTCGCGAGCGGAATCGAGCGCGACCCGGACGCGCCGATGCCGAACGAGGTGTCCGACGTGTGGCAGCCACTGCGGGTGGCCTGACGATGCGCCGCCTGTCCCGCCTCGTCCTCGGGGTTGCCGCGCTGGCGCTGGCGTTCGGGCCGGCCGTCCCGGCGCGCGCGGCCGTGCTCTGGACCCTGACCGCCTCGCCGCTGACCGTGCAGACCGGCGCGCAGACGACGTTCCAGCTGCGAGCGACCCTGACGCTGCTCGGCGAGATCCGCTGCGTGGTCGTGACCGTGCCCGAGGCATTCACCGTCCACGGCGCCGCCGTGGTCGGGTCGAACGCCGGTGACAGCTGGACCCGGCAGGTCTCAGGCAACACCGTCCGGGTCCTACCGACGAGCGGCGGGGATCGGCTGCGCTCGATCGGTCACTACGTCGACTTCACGATCTCCGCGACGGCGAGCGCGCCCGGCTCGCTGACGTGGGCGTCGAACGCGTACGCCGATGGGAACTGCAACGGAGCCGGCTCGCTGCTCAGCGTGCCACCGGTCGTCCTCGTCGTCGGTCCCGCGGTGACGCCCACGCCCGCCCCGACGCCGCCACCCCTGCCGACGCCGCCGCCACTGCCCACGCTGTCGCCCCTCCCGACGCTGCCGCCGCTCCCGACGCTGCTGCCCACCCCGCGATCGACGCCCCGGCCCACGCCGGCGCCGGCGGACACGCCACGGTCGACGCCGACGACGACGCCCGAGCCGTCATCGTCGTCCGAGGACGGCTCCACCGCGAGCCCGCGGCCGAGCCCATCGGCGACGCCGAGCACGCCGGACGATCGGCCGCCGGCGTCGGGCGGCCAGGCGGAAGGTGGGACCCCCGGAGATCCCCCGGGCACGGGCCGGCTGCTCGCCGAGCCGCCCGTCGGCGACGACGGTCAGGCGGCGGCGCCCGTGCCGATCGAGCTCGGCGCGCTCGGCCTGGTGGCGTCGATCGACGTCTGGATCCTGCCCGGCCTGCTGTTCGGCGTCCCGGGCATGCTCGTCGTGGCCTTCGTGGCGCTCCAGGGCATCGGTGCCCTGGCGTGGATGCCGGCGATCCGCCGGCTGCGCGGCGAGGAGCAGCCGATCAGCTGATCGGCGTGTCCTGGTCCCAGTCCTCGAGGACCTTGCGCACGTCGGCCATGAAGGAGCCGACCTGCGCGCCGTCGAGGACGCGATGGTCGAACGAGCAGGTCATGTTCATCATGTGCCGGATGGCGATGACGTCGTCGCCGTCGACCTCGATGACGCGCGGCCGCTTGACGATCGCCTCCATCGAGAGGATCGCCACCTCGGGCGCGTTGATGATCGGCATGCTCGTCACCGATCCGAACCAGCCGGTGTTGTTCACCGTGAACGTGCCGCCCTGGAGCTCGTCGAGCCGGAGCTTGCCGCTGTGGGCCCGCGCGCTCAGGTCGCGGATCTTCGCGTTCACGCCGCTGATCGACAGCTGATCGGCGTTGTGGATGACCGGCACGATGAGGCCGTTGTCGACCGCCACCGCGATGCCGATGTTCATCGCCTGCTTGAGGATGATCTTGTCCTCGGCGAACTGGCTGTTCAGCGTCGGGTGCTTGCGGAGCGTCTCGGTCACGGCCTTGACGACGACGGCGACGTACGACAGCGACGCGCCCTCTCGGGCCTTGAAGGCCGCGTTGTTCCCCTCGCGCCAGCGGACGACGTTCGTCATGTCGACCTCGACGACCGTGTAGGCGTGCGGGACGGTCGTCTTGACCGTGGTCATCTTCCTGGCGATGCCCTTGCGCATCTGCGACAGCGGCACCTCGGTGTCGCCGCCGGCCGGCGCCGGGACCGGCGTGGGCGCCGGCGTGGGGGCCGCGGCCGCCGCGGGCTGTGCCGGCGGGGGAGCCGCCGCGGACTGCGCGGGCGGAGCCGGCTGCGCGGGCTCGGCGGCGGGGGCTGCGGGCTGGGCGCTCGGCGCCGCGCTGCCGCCACCCTGGATGAAGGCGAGGACGTCGTCGCGCGTGATCCGACCGCCGGCGCCGGTGCCCGGGACCTGGTTGACGTCGATGCCGTGCTCGCGCACGAGGCGGCGGACGGCGGGCGTCATGCGGGCCGCGGAGCCGTTCGCGCCGCCCTCCTCGGCGCTCGGCGTGGCCGGTGCGGTGGCCTGGGCCACCGGGGCCTGGGCGGGTGCCTGTGCCTGCGGCGCCGCGGCGGGCTGGGCGGCGGCGGGTGCCTCGGCGGCGGCAGGGGCCTGCTCCTGCTGCTCGACGGCGGCCGGGCCGGCATCGGCGGGCAGCTCCGGCTGGGCCGGCTCGGGCTGGGCCTCGGCGGCGGGTGCCTCGGCAGCCGGTGCCGCGGCGGGCGGAGCCTCCGCGGCGGGTGCGGCGGCCGCATCGGCCTGTCCCTCGGATGGGGCGGCGGCTGCGCCGGCGCCATCGGTCTCGATCTCGGCAACGGGCGTCCCGACGGCGACCGTCTCGCCGTCGCCGACCAGGATCTTCGACACCGTGCCGGCGACCTCGGCGGGCACCTCGGCGTTCACCTTGTCGGTGACGACCTCGAACAGCGGGTCGTACTGCTCGACGGTGTCACCTTCCTTGACCAGCCAGCGCTCGATCGTTCCCTCGGTGACCGACTCGCCCAGCTGGGGCATCTTGATCGTCGTTGCCATCGGTATGTGCAGGCCTTCCTCGTGTGTCCGGTGATCTTACCCTCGCCCGCTCCGGAGGGGGATCGGCTCAGTAGGCCGCCAGCTTGCGTGCCTCGTGCACGATGCGCGCCGGGCTGACCATGAACCAGTCCTCGAGGGTGTGGTGGAACGGGACGGCGGGGACCTCGGGTCCGGCGAGCCGGGTGACCGGACCGTCGAGGTACTCGAACGCCTTCTCCGCGATCGTGGCCGCGACCTCGGCGCCGAATCCGCCGAAGCGGTTCGCCTCGTGGACGACGAGGGCCTTGCCGGTCTTCTCGACCGATCCGAGGACCGTGTCGAGGTCGAGCGGACGCAGGGTGCGCAGGTCGACGACCTCGGCCTCGACGCCATCCTCGCGGGCCAGCGTCTCGGCGGCCTCGAGCGCGCAGATGCGCATGAAGCCGTAGCAGAAGATCGACAGGTGCTTGCCCTCGCGGGCGACGCTTGCCCTGCCGATGGGGACGACCGTGTCGCCATCGGGGACCTCGGCCTTGAAGAGCCGATACGTCTTCTTGTGCTCGAAGAACAGGACCGGGTCGGGGTCGCGGATCGACGCCTTCAGCAGGCCCCTGGCGTCGGCCGGCGTGCCGGGGGCGACGACCTTGAGGCCGACGGTCGAGGTGAAGTACGCCTCGTTCGACTGCGAGTGATAGAGCGCGCCGTGGACGCCGCCGCCGTACGGCATGCGGATGACCATCGGCGCGGTGAACGTGCCGTTCGATCGGTAGTGGAGCCGGCTGATCTCCGACACGATCTGGTTGAAGGCGGGGTAGACGAAGTCGGCGAACTGCATCTCGGCGATCGGGCGCAGGCCGTAGACGGCGGCGCCCATCGCGGCGCCGGCGATCATCCCCTCGGTCAGCGGCGTGTCGAGGACGCGGCGCTCGCCGTATTTCGCGTACAGCCCCTCGGTGGCGCCGAAGACGCCGCCCTTCCTGCCGACGTCCTCGCCCATGACCATGACGCGGTCGTCGCGCTCCATCTCCTCGTCCATGGCCGATCGGACGGCCTCGAGGATGTTCATCTCGGCCATCAGTGCGCCTCCTCGCCGGGGATCGGCTCGAGCGGCACCGGCGTGCCGCCGCCGGGGACCGGGTCCGCGTAGACGCGCTCGTGGGCGTCGTCGGTGACCGGGTCGGGTCGTGCCTCGGCGCGGCGGGTCGCCTCGTTGACCTCGGCCTTGACCTCGGCCCTGATGCGCTCGTCGATCTCGTCGGTCAGGACGCCGGCGGCGCGCAGCTCGTTCGCGAACTGCGGGATCGGGTCGAGCTCCTTGAGGCGCCCAACCTCGGCCGGGTCGCGGTAGCGGCGCTGGTCGTCGTCGGAGGAGTGCGACGTGAGGCGCACGACGCGGGCCTCGATGAGCGTCGGCCCCTCGCCCCGGCGGGCGCGGTCGTGGGCCTCCTTGGCGGCCGCGTAGCAGCCGAGCACGTCGGCGCCGTCGACGACGACGCCCGGCATGCCGTAGCCGGCCGCACGCGCGGCGACCGAGCCGCCCGCCACCTGGCGGTCGAGCGGCACGCTGATCGCGTAGCCGTTGTTCTCGCACACGAAGATGACCGGCAGCCGGTGGACGCCGGCGAAGTTCATGGCCTCGTGGATCTCGCCCTGGTTCGAGGTGCCCTCGCCGAACTGGGTCATCGTCACCACGTCGTCGCCGCGGACCCAGGCGCCCATCGCGATGCCGACGGCGTGGAGGACCTGCGTCCCGACCGGCGAGCTGAGGCTCACGATGTTGTACGGCGCGCCGCCGTAGTGGCCGGGCATCTGCCGCCCGCCGGAGCTCACGTCGTCGCGCTTGGCGAGGTGGGCGGTGATGATGTCCTCGGCGCTCATCCCGAAGGTGATCGTGCTGGCGATGGACCGATAGAACGGCGCCATCCAGTCGGTGCCCCTGCGCATCGGCCAGGCGGTCGCCACCTGGGCGCCCTCGTGGCCCTGCCCGGAGATGATGAAGGCGATCTTGCCGGCCCGCTGCATGAGCCACATCCGCTCGTCCACCCCGCGCGCGAGGAGCATGTGGCGGTACATGTCGAGGACCTCGTCGGCGCTGAGGCCGAGGTCCTCGTGGCGGAGCCGTGTGGGTGTGGTTGCCATCGGTCCCCTCCTCCCTCTAGCGTCGGTCAGACGTGGATCGCGGCGCCGTCGACGGCCAGCGCCGCCTCCGGCAGGACCTCGGGCAGCGTCGGATGCGCGTGGACGTTCATCGCCACCTCGGCCGCCGTGCCCTCCACGAGCTGCGCGAACGTCGGCTCCGCGATGAGGTCGCCGGCGTGCGCACCGATGATATGGGTCCCGAGCAGGCGGCCGGTGGCCGCATCGGCGACCATCTTGGCGAAGCCGTCGACCTCGCCCACGATCGTCGCCTTGCCGAGCGCCCGGAACGGGAACGAGCCGGTCTTCACCTCGTAGCCTTTGGCGCGCGCCTCCTCCTCGGTCAGGCCGACCGAGGAGATCTGCGGCCGGCAGAACGTCACGCGCGGCATGAGCTCCATGCGGACCGGCTCCGGGTCGTGGCCGGCGAGGTGCTCGACCGCCACGACCGCCTCGTGGCTGGCGACGTGCGCGAGCGCGAAGCCCGGGACGATGTCGCCGATGGCGTACAGCCCCGGCGCCCCGGTGCGCATGAACTCGTCGACCGTGACGTAGCCGCGCTCGACCTCGACGCCCTGGATGCCCTCGAGGCCGATGTTCTCGGTCAGCGGCCGCCGCCCGACGGCGACGAGGATGATGTCGGCGGTGAGGTCGGTCCGCTTCGCGCCGTCCTTCGTGGCGATCGTGAAGCTGACCTCGTCCTCGCCCTTCTCGAGCGACTCGGGATCGATGGTCGAGCCGACGTGGACGGCGATGCCGCGCTTGCGGAACACGCGGTTCAGCTCCTTGCCGATGTCCGGGTCCTCGAGCGGCACGACCCGGTCGGCGTACTCCACCAGCGTCACCTCGGCGCCGAAGTCGCGGTACATGCTCGCCCACTCGACGCCGATGGCGCCGGCCCCGACGATCGCGACTCGCTTCGGCACGTCGTTGCGGGCCAGCGCCTCGTCGGAGGTGATGACCAGCTTCCCATCGGGCTCGAGGCCGGGCAGCGAGCGCGGCGCGGAGCCGGTGGCGAGGATGAGGTGCCTGGCGCCGGCCTCGACGTCGCCGGACTCGCCGCCCGACACGCGCACGCTGGTCGGCCCGGTCAGGACCCCGTTGCCGCGCAGCACGGTGACCTTGTTCTTCTTCATGAGGAACTCGACGCCGGACACGTGCTTGTCGATGACCATGTCGCGCCGCTTGCCGAGCGCCTCGTAGTCGAGCGAGATGCCGTCGTGCCCGGCGAGGCCGAACTCGGCGCCCTGCTCGCTCACGCGGTGGAGCAGATCTGCCGTCTCGAGCAGCGCCTTGGAAGGGATGCACCCGCGGTTGAGGCACGTGCCGCCGAGCTTGTCGCGCTCGACGAGGCCGACGGACAGGCCGAGCTGGGCGGCGCGGATCGCGCCGACGTAGCTCATGCCGCCGCCGAGGATGAGGAGGTCGAACTGCTGCTGGTCGGCCATGCGTCTCCTGCGCTCAGCCCGCCGCGGCCGTGACCGGCCGGGCGGGATCGGTGGTGAACGTCGTTCCCTCATAGCGGCCGATGCGCTCGCGCCAGTCCTCCGGCACGGGCATGGGACGAGCGGCGGCGTAGTCGTACGTGACGAGCACGCTGTCGACGTCCCCGACGACGCGGTCGTCGGGCGTCGCGGTCATCCGATGGCGCATCGCGATGCTGCTGCGGCCGATGCGCTCGACCCGCGTCTCGACCCCGACCTCCTGGCCGAACAGGATCGGCGAACGGAAGTCGCACTCGACCCGGGCGAGGATGAGCGGCATGCGCTCGAACGGCTCGTCGGGCTCGAGGACGTCGATGAGGTATCGCACCCGCGCCAGCTCGGCATAGGAGAAGAAGACCGCGTTGTTCACGTGCCCGAAGGCATCGGTGTCACGGAAGCGGACCTGGAGCGTGGTGCGATGGCGGAAGGCATCGGTCACGGGGTGCCATTGTAGCCCGAGGCCGCGCCCATCGGCCTCCGGCTGCATATGCGCATAGGCGTTGGCGCGTCAGGAGCCGATGCGGGCGATGAGCGCGGCGAGCATCGCGGTGCGCGGCGCGATCGAGGTCACGTCGAGCCACTCGTCGGCCGAGTGGTCGTCGCCGCCGACCGGGCCGAGCCCGTCGAGGGTGGGGATGCCGAGCGCCGCGGTCGTGTTCGCGTCCGACGCGCCGCCGGTCGCCGCGTCGTTCACGCTGAAGCCGAGCTCGCCGGCGATCGTCTTCGCCAGCTGGACGAGCCGCGCCGAGGCCTCGGTGCGCTCCATGGGCGGGTGGCCGGCGGTCCGCCGGTGCTCGCCGCGGACGTCCGGCACGCGGGGGTGCTCGACGATGCGCTCGACGGCGGCGGCCGCCTCCTCGAACGCGCCGGCCGTCGCGGCGCGCAGGTCGACCTGCATCTCGCAGCGCTCGGCCACGACGTTCGGGCGCGTGCCGCCGTGGAGGACGCCGACGTTGACGGTGACGGTCGGCCAGCGGCCGTTCAGCTCGTGGAGGTCGACGGTCGCGTGGGCGGCGGCGAGGATCGCCGATCGGCCCTTCTCGGGCTCGACGCCGGCGTGTGCCGCGCGGCCGGTGAACGTGACGTGGTAGTCGGCGATGCCCTTGCGGGCGCTGACGATGTCGCCGTTGGCGCGCGCGCACTCGAGGACGAGCACCGCGTCGTGCTTCGGCGCCAGCTCGCGGATGAACGGGGTGCTGAACGGCGAGCCGATCTCCTCGTCGGGGTTGGCGACGAACGTGATGCGCGGCCGCACGCCGGCCTCGTGGAGGGCGCCGATGGCGTGGAGCCCCGCCAGGAGCCCCGCCTTCATATCGGTCACGCCGGGACCGAAGGCGCGGTCGCCCTCGACCCGGAACGGGCGCGCGGCGGCGGTGCCGGGGTCGAAGACGGTGTCCATGTGGCCGATGAGCAGGATCGCCGGACCGCTCCCGTCGCCTTCGAGACGGCCGATGACGAGGTCGCCGAGCTGCGGTCGGCCCTCGGCCGGCTCGTGCGGCACGCGCGTGACCTCGGCCCCGCGCGCGGCGAGGGCCGATGCCACGTGATCGGCGACGCGGTTGACGCCGGCCGGCGTGTACGAGCCGCAGTCGACGTTCACGAGCGACTCGAGCTCGGCGAGGAACGTCGGAAGCCGCGCCTCGACGATGCGAAGCAGCGTGGCGGAATCGGCGGTGGGGGACATGGCGGCCAATATACTCACGGCCATGCCAGGCGACGGGGATCGCGGGCCCGGCGGCAACGGCTCCGACGTGGAGCTGCTCGAGCTCCGCGTCCTCGACGGGCCGAACCGCTTCGCCAACCGCCCGGCCATCAAGCTGGAGTTCACGGCCGATGCGCCCGGCGCCGCGGCGGCGGTCGCCGCGTCGGCGGCGCTGGCCGTCCGCCGGCTGCACGGCGCGCTCGACCTTCCCGAGCCGCGGATCGTGACGCGCCACTCCGCCGATCGGACCCGCACGGCGATCGCCTTCCCGTGGCGGCGCCGGACGATCGCGCAGGCCATCGGCGCGGCATCGGCGCGGATCGCGCTCGGCCGGTCGACCGATGGACGCGAGCTCGCCGGGCTGCGGGCGGTGGCGCTCGGGCCGCTGGCGCACATGCCGCGGCCACGGATCCCGATCATCGCCATCACCGGCACGAACGGGAAGTCGACGACGACCCGGCTCATCGCCCACGTCGCCGCGTCCGCCGGGCGGCGGGTCGGCATGACGAACTCGGACGGCATCTTCGTCGACGGGCGCTGCGTCGAGGCGGGGGACTGGACCGGCTATGGCGGCGCGTCGCGCATCCTCGCCGAGCCGGGGGTCGACCTCGCCGTGCTCGAGACCGCGCGCGGCGGGATCCTCCTGCGCGGCATCGGCTATGCCGCCAACGACGTGTCGGTGGTGACGAACGTCAGCGCCGACCACCTCGGGCTGCAGGGCATCGACACCCTCGACGAGCTGGCCGAGGTCAAGGGCGCGATCGTGCGGATCACGAAGCCCGACGGCTGGGCCGTGCTCAACGCCGACGACCCGCGGGTGTGGGACATGCGCCGGTCGACGCGCGCCAACCTCTACGCGTTCACGCTCGGCGGTCGCTCGGCAGCGATCGAGGAAACGCTCGACGCCGGCGGCCGCGCGGCGCTCGTCGAGCGCGGCTGGATCGTCCTGCGCGCGGCCGGCCGCCGGCCGCGGCGCGTGGCCGAGGTGGCGGCTCTGCCGGTGACCTTCGCCGGCCTGTCGCGCTACAACATCGCCAACGCGCTGGCGGCGGCCGCGGCCTGCGACGCCATCGGCCTCGAGCTCGACGCCATCGCCGACGGCCTGCGCACGTTCGCCCAGGATGCGGCCTCGAACCCGGGTCGCCTCAACCTCTTCTCGAAGGGCGGCGTGTTCGTGTGCATCGACTTCGCCCATAACGAGGCCGGCATGACCGGCCTGCTCGAGGTCGCGCGGTCACTCGCCGGGAACCGCCGGGTACGCCTCGCCCTCGGCACGGCCGGGGACCGAACCGATGCGATCCTCCACGGCCTGGGACGCGTGGCCGGCGGCGTCGACGACCTCGTCATCGCCGAGAAGGTCCACTACCTCCGCGGCCGCGACCGCGAGGAGATGAACGACATCCTGCGGGCCGGCGCGGTCGAGGGCGGCTACCTCGACGAGATCGTCGCGGCCCCGAACGAGATGGCCGCGCTCCAGCTGCTGCTCGGACGCGCGAGGCGCGGGGACGTGGTCGTCGTCATGGCCCACGTCGAGCGCAGCGAGCTGTTCGCCTGGCTGGCGGACAACCGGTTCCGGCCGGTCGGCATCGACCGGCTCCGGAAGCACCTGCGCGTCTAGAGGTCCAGGTCCACCTCGTCATCGGCGTCCAGCACGCCGACGACCGCGCGCAGGCCGTCGGACGACTCGGAGGCGCCGCCGTGCTGGCGCCGCTGGAGCTCTTTCCAGACCTGGTTGGCGTGGTCGACGCATACGACGACGACGTCGCCGTCGGTGGCCATGTCGAGCGCCGCGCGCGTCGCCTCGAGCTCGTCGAGGATGGTCGTCACCTGCCCGACGCGCCGCTCGCCATCGGCGGCGGAGGAGATGCCCGCGGCGATGAGCGCCGCGGTGTCGCCCCGTGGCCGGCCGCGGTTGTTCTCGTCCTCGCGGATGATGATCTCGTCGAAATAGCGCGCCGCGATGCGTCCGAGCTCGCGGATGTCCTCGTCGCGCCGGTCGCCGGCCGTGGCCACGACGCCGATTCGTCGCCCGGTGACCGATGCGCGCGCGCCGCCGGGGGTCGGCTCCGACAGCCGCTCGACGAACTCGCCGAGCGCCTGCATGGCCGGCGGGTTGTGCGCGTAGTCGACGACGACGCGATAGCCGTCGAGCTCGAACATGTTGAGCCGGCCCGGGGCCATGAAATACGAGGTCGTGAACGTCCGCAGCCCCTGCCGGATGTCGTGGAGGTGCGCGCCGGCGGCCCACGCGGCGGCCGCGGCGGCAAGGGCGTTCTGGACGTTCATCCGTGCGCGGCCCTCGAACGTGGCCGGGATGAGGTGGGTCCACACGAGGTCCATCGACTTGCGGCCGTGGCGCAGCACGATCTTCTCGCCGTTGCGCCCCTGCTCGACGGTCACGGCGCGGCGGCCGCGGCCGGCCTGGAACTTCAGCCGCTCGTGATCGGGGTCCATGCTGAAGTAGATGACCGATCCGGAGCAGTGGCGCGCCATGGCGGCGACGTACGGGTCATCGGCGTTGAGGACCGCGACCCCGTCGCGCGGCACGGCCTCGACGATGACCCGCTTCACCTCGGCCAGCTGCTTGATCGAGGTGATGCCGCCGAGGCCGAGGTGGTCGCCGGTGACGTTGAGCACGACGGCCACGTCGTTGCGCTGGTAGCCGAGGCCCTCGCGCAGGATGCCGCCGCGGGCGACCTCGAAGACGGCGAAGTCGACGGTCGGGTTCTGGAGCACCATCGACGCCGATTTCGGCCCGGACGCATCGGCCTTGCGGACGATCCTGCCGTCGACGTAGATCCCGTCGGTCGACGTCAGGCCGACCTTGCGGCCCATGCCCTTCATGATGTGGGCGATCATCCGGGCGGTCGTCGTCTTCCCGTTCGAGCCGGTAACGGCGACGATCGGGATCCGGGACGGCGCGCCGGGCGGGAAGAGCATGTCGATGACCGGTTTGGCGACGTACTGCGCCTCGCCCTCGGTCGGGTTGGTGTGCATCCGGAAGCCGGGCGCGGCGTTGACCTCGACGATGCCGCCGCCGGTCTCGCGGATCGGCAGGCTGACGTCGGGGCAGATGAGGTCGATGCCGGCGATGTCGAGCCCCACCGCTCGCGCGGCGAGCTCGACGATCTCGGCGTTGTCGGGATGGATCTCCTCGGTGCGGTCGATGCTGATGCCGCCGGTCGACATGTTGCCGGTGCGCTTGAGGTAGACCCGCTGGCCACGCGGCGGGACGTCGGACAGCTCGAAGCCCTGCTCGCGGGCGTAGGCGATCGACTCGTCATCGATCCTGATGCGGGTCAGGACCTTCTCGTGGCCGATGCCGCGGCGCGGGTCGGCGTTCGTCTTCTCGACCAGCTGCGCCACGCTCAGCGTGCCGTCGCCGTCGATGTGGGCCGGCACGCGCTGGGCGACCGCGCGCAGCACGCCGCCGATGACGAGGCAGCGGTAGTCGTTGCCGGTGAGGAACGATTCGACGACCACGACCCCGCTCCGCGTCTGCTCGCGCGACAGCGGGTAGGCGGCGCGGACCGCGTCCTCGTCGGCGAGGTTGAGCATGACCCCCCGGCCGTGGTTGCCGTCGAGCGGTTTCATCGCCACCGGGAAGCCGATGCGCCTCGCGGCCGCCACCGCCGCGTCCTCGGAGCGGACCATCTCCGAGCGGGGCACGGGCACGCCGGTCGCGGCGAGGATCCGGTTGGTGAGCTTCTTGTCGCCGGCGATGTCGACACCGAGCGACGAGGTCTGCGACGTCATCGTGGCCCGGATCCGCTTCTGGTAGATCCCGTGCCCGAGCTGGACGAGCGACTGCTCGTTGAGGCGGATCCAGGGGATGTCGCGCAGCGAGGCCTCGTCGAGGATGGCCTGCGTCGAGGGGCCGAAGGCCGCACGCTCGGCGAGGAGGATGAGCTGCTCGAGCTCGGCGGCGAAGTCGAAGCCGTCCTCGGCCCGGACGAGGTGGTTGACGAGCCGGACGGCGAGCCTGCCCGCCGCGACGCCGACCGTCTCCTCGGCGTACGAGTAGACGACGTGGTAGCGGCCCGGCTCGCCGGTCGATCGGGTCTTGCCGCGGCCGACCTCGGTGCCGGCCTCGCGCTGGAGCTGGAGGGCGACGTGCTCGGCGACGTGCCCGAGCCAGGTGCCCTCGTTCAGCCGATCGGTGAAGCCGGCGACGCGACCCGTGCCGCACGAGTGCTGGCCGACGCCGGGCAGCATCTCGAGCAGGGCGGTGGTGAAGCCGGGGATCGTGTTCGACGGGAAGTGCTCGAGGACGCCGAGGTCGACGATGAGCTTGATGGCCGGGTCGTAGTTCCAGTAGTTCGGGCCGCGGTAGACCCGGGTCTCGACGATCCTCAGCTCGGGCTTGGGAACGGCGCCGGGCGGCGCATCGGGGATCCCGGACCGGCGACGGCGGGCGGTCGAGGCAGGCTCCGGAGGCGGAGACGCGTCCTTCTTGCGTCGTCGGGGCGGGATCGTGGCCGTCACTCGCTCGCCTCCTCCATGCGCCTGGCCCGCATCGCGCGGCGACGCGAGCGCTCGGGCGCGGTGTCATCGGCCCCCTCGGCGGCGATGCGCCGGATGAGCCGCCGCGTGTTCGCCGTCGCGGCCTGGAGGCTCGCCAGCTCGCGGTCGGTCGCCGACACCGGGCGCAAGGGCGCCATGAGCTTGCGGCGCTTGAGGTCGAAGCGGTAGCCGGACGGCAGCGAGTGGAGGACGACGCCGGAGACCATGATCGGCCGGTGGCGCTTGACCTCATACGCATCGGTCTGGATATAGGCCGGGTCGAGGATGGTGACCGATCCCTTGCCGAGCACCTCCAGGACGCCCTTCGGGCTGACGAGCGCGGCGGTGTCCTCGTCGATGCCGATGCCGAGCAGCGCCGGCGACTGCGCGACGAGGGCGAGGAGGCGGCCGAACCGGTTGCGCTGCTCGAAATGCTGGTCGATGAGCACGCCGGGCAGCAGCCCGAGCCCGGCGCTCATCTGGGTCATGCGCTGCTTCGGGGTGGCACCGCTCGTGCCGAAGGCGACCATGTGGCTGGCAATGGCCGATGCCCCCGCGCTCGTGCCGGCGACGATCGCCCCGTGCCGGTGGCGCTCGGCGATGGCGCGGCCCAGGGCCGTGCCGCCGATCACGCTCGACAGTCGCAGCTGGTTGCCGCCGGTCAGGAAGATCGCGGTCGCGTCGGAGACCATGCTCACCAGGCGCTTGTCGTTCGCGTCGTCGCGGACGAGCGGGCGCATGCCGCGCACGTCGGTGATGCCGAGCTGGCGGAAGAGGGACAGGTAGAGCTCGGTCGCCTCGTCGCCGAGCGACGACGCGGTCGAGATGACGACCACGCGCGCATCGGTCCCGCCGGCGAGCGTCGCGAAGCGCGTCAGGATCTGCCGCTGGCGCAGCTTGTCCTCGGCGCCGCCGATGATGAGGAGATGACCGGCCCGGGCCTGCCCGGGGCTGGGCGTGGCAGGCATGCCGCGCAGCATACCCAATGCCGTCGGGACGGGAACCGGTGACGCTAGACTCGGACGAATGTCCGCCCGCAGCGAGGTGCACGACGAGGCGCGTGACTACTACGAGGTGCTCGGGGCGTCGCCGTCGGCGACGGCCGAGGAGCTCCGGGCCGCGTTTCGTGAGTCGGTCCTGCGTCACCACCCCGACCGTGCCCCCTCGTCGGAGGTCGCGACCCGACGGACGTCGCTCCTCAACCGCGCCTGGGCCGAGCTCCGCGACCCGGTCCGGCGGCTCCACTACGACCACGCCCTCGAGACCGGCACGGCCGAGCTGCTCGACTGGCCGCTGGAGGATGGCGAGCCGATGCGGCGGCCGCGCCCCCGGCATCGCCGCGGTCCGCTGGGGCCTCCGCCCCCGAGCCCCTGGCACCAGCCGCAATGGCGCTCGGTGGCGGGCTTCCGCGTCCCGGCCGAGGTGTTCATGGCCGGGCCGACCGCCCAGGACCGATGGATCGTCGAGCACCACATCGCCGGCGAGGATTGGCGCACGCACAACGAGCGCTACTGGCTCCGCTACGCCGCCCGCCACTACGCCGAGCGGGGCCGGATCGACGACTGGCTCGGGGCGCTGGAGCGGATGCTCGAGCTCGGGCCGCCGCTGGCGGAGATCGTCGAGCTCGGCCTGCGCGACGCGTACATCGCCGCCGGCGAGGAGCTGCGTGGCGCGATGGTCCTCGGCGACCTGGCACGACGCTTCCCGGAGGGCTCCCCACAGCGCCGATGGGCCGAGCGCGAATCGCGCGTCCTGCTCGGCGAATTCCGCGACGCGCACGTCCGCCGCGGGCACGTCCAGGAGCGTGCCGAGAACGCCGAGCTGCTCCTCAACTTCCTCGAGTCGATCGGCATGCCGCCCTCGTACACCGACTACCGGGCGGCGATCGCCGCCCACCGGCGGGCCGGGAACGAGGAACGTGCCGCCGAGCTCCTCGAGCGCGCGATGCAGGAGCCGATCACCGAGCCGGGCCGATGGTTCAGCCTCGTCCAGCTCCTCACCGAGGGCGGCCAGCTCGACCGGGCCTCCGCGCTGCTGGCCGAGATCGCGCGCGGTGAGCATCCCGAGGCGCTCGACCCGCGACGCGTCGCCACGCCGTGGCGCCGCATCTCGGCCGCCCGCGAGCGCCTGGCGCGTGCCCGGCGACGGTCGCCACCGGTGGCCGTGTGAGTAGTCGAGCTGCGAGGGAGGGTCGATGCGTCGCCTGATCATTCCCGATGTCCCGGCCATCCTCGGCGCCATCGTCGGCGGCGGGATGTGCGCCCTCGGCATCGCCATCGCCGATCCGACGGGCGACCGGATCCCGTTCACCGTCCTGCTCGTGCTGTCGATCGCGCTCGTCGGCCTGCTCCTCGGCGCGAAGGCGGCCCTGTGGGCGTACGTCGCGGGATCGACCGTCATGCTCGTCGACGCCGCACTGCCGGTGGCCCGCGAGCAGTACGACCCGACCGACCTCGTGCGGCTCCTGGCGCTCGTCTTCGGGTCGCCGCTCATCGTGCTCCTCGTGCGCCGCGGGGAGGTGGCGCGCCAGATGGCGAGCGAGGCGCTCGCCGCGAGTCATGCGGCCGAGGAGGCGGCCAAGGCCGAGCGGATCCGGCTCGAGCGCACGCGGCACGAGCTCGACGTGGCCCTCGTCGAGGTCGAGCGCGAGCGGGCGCGGCTCGAGGAGGTGGCCGAGGCGATTCCCGAGCCGCTCATCGTGTACGACCCCGAGCTGCGCGGCACCTACGGCAACCGCGCCGCGCTGCGGCTCTTCGGTCGGGCCTTCGTCGAGCGGCCGATCGACGAATGGGGCCGGTTCGCCGAGCCCCGTGACGAGCGGAACCGGCCCCTCGATCCGGCCGAGTGGCCCCAGCGCCTGGCCCAGGCGGGGCCGATCCGCCTCCGGCTCATCCTGCGCGTGCCGCTCTCCGGGCGCGACGTCCTCGTCGACGTCGAGGGCACGCCGATCCCCGGTGGCGGCGCCGTGCTCCTGCTGCGCGACGTCGGCAAGGAAGAGGACATGCGCCGCCGGCTGTCGCGCTTCGCCGCCTTCGTCGCGCACGAGCTGCGCAACCCGCTGGCCGTGGCCAAGGCGCGCATCGAGCTCGCGCAGCGCGATCCGGACCTTCCGTCGCGCGCCGCCGGCCACGCGCAGCGCGCACACGAGTCGGTCGATGCCGCCATCGGCATCCTCGAGCGGCTCGAGCTCTACTCGCGCGCCGACAGTGGCCGGGTCGAGGCCCTGCGCGAGCCGTTCGACCTGGCACCGGCCATCGCCTCCGCCATCGAGCGGTTGCGGGCGCGGGGGAGCGAGCGCGACGTCGAGGTCTCGATTTCCTCCCGCATCCGGGTCATCGGCGACCGTCCGCTCACCGAGCAGGCGATCACGAACCTGCTCACCAACGCCGATCGCTACGCGAATCCGGGCACGCCCATCCACGTCGAGGTCACCGATGGCGACCCGGTCGCCCTCCGCGTCCGGGACGAGGGTCCGGGCATCGCCGACGAGGTGGCCGACGTCCTGTTCCACGACCGGGTCGGGGGAAGCCGTGGCCTCGGGCTCGGCCTCTACCTCGTGAACGCCACGATGAACGCGATGGGCGGCTCGGTGCAGCTCGAGCAGCGCCGCCCGGGTGCCGTGTTCACGCTGCGCTGGCCGCGTGCCGCGCCCGTCGTGGAGGACGGCTCTACCGCCTGACGGGGCCTCCGCGGCACCGGAGGTTGACACTGCTGGGCTATTGCTTTAGCGTGCTAAAGCAATGCCAGAGCAGAGTGTGACCTACGAGGCCCGCGATCAATCGGCTCAAACCGGCGAGGATCGCTGGATGACCGATGCGACCCGTGATCTCGCCGATGCCGTCGCGTCGCTGCGCGACGAGGACGAGGCGCTTCGGTTCCTGCGCGACCTGTGCACGGTGAACGAGCTGCGCTCGTTCGCCGAGCGCTGGGAAGTGGCGCGGCTCCTCGACGAGGGCGTCAGCTACCAGGACATCAGCGCCCGCACCGGGGCGTCGAGCGCGACGATCAGCCGTGTGAACCAGTGGCTGCGCTACGGCCGCGACGGGTATCGGCTCGTCATGGAGCGCCGACGCCGCACCGCCAAGAAGCGCCAGCCGTGACCGCCAACGGAACGACGAACGGCGCGCTGCGCCTGGCCGTGCCGAACAAGGGGCGGCTGGCCGAGCCGGCCGTCGAGCTGCTTCGCGCGGCGGGCCTCGAGTTCGAGCTGTCCGAACGCCGGCTGAGCGCGTCGGTCGCCAACGCGGACCTCGAGCTCCTGTTCGTGCGCACCGAGGACATAGCCGAGTACGTCGCCGATGGGCTCGTCGAGCTCGGGCTGTCCGGCGCCGATCTCATCGCCGAGCACGGCGGCGAGCTGCGCACGATCCTGCCGCTCGGCTTCGGCGCGTGCTCGCTCGTGCTGGCCGTGCCGCGCGACGGCGACGCGCAGACGGTCGAGGCGCTCCGGGGCCGCCGCATCGCGACCTCGTTCCCGCGCGTGACCGGTGCCTACCTCGAGGGCTGCGGCGTCGCGGCCCAGGTCGTCGAGGTGCGCGGCGCCGTCGAGGTCACCCCGCAGCTCGGCGTGGCCGACGCGGTCGTCGACCTCGTCGCCTCCGGCTCCACGCTGCGCATGAACGGCCTGAAGCCGATCGCCACGCTGCTTGCCTCGGAGGCGGTGCTCGTCGCGCGCGACGGGACCGCCGAGGCCGACGAGCGCATCGGTGCCCTCGTCGACATGCTCCGCAGCGTCCTCGACGCCCGCGGACGCGAGTACATGATGATGAACGCGCCGGCCGCGGCGCTCGATCGGATCCGCTCGATCATCCCCGGGCTCAGCGGCCCGACGGTCATGCCGCTGGCCGACCCGACCCAGATCGCGATCCACTCGGTCGTCGAGCGCAGCCAGCTGTGGCGCATCGTGCCGGCCCTGAAGGCCGCCGGCGCCCGCGACATCCTCGTCGTCCCGATCGAGAAGGTCATGCGATGAGCGACACGCTGCCGCGGATCGACTGGTCCGCACTCGACGCCGACGCGCGTCGCGACTGGCTGGCCGCGCTCCGTCCCTCGGCTCCCGACGCGGACGTGGCGGCCATCGTGGCCGACGTCCGGACCCGCGGCGACGCCGCCCTCCGCGAGCTGACGGCACGCTTCGACAGGGCGGACCTCGCCTCGCCCTGGCTCGAGGCCGATGCCATCGCCGATGCCACCGTCGCCCCGGCCCTGGAGGACGCGCTCGAGGCCGCCGCCCGCGCCATCCGCCGCTACCACGCCGACCAGCGCGACGCGCTGCGCCAGGATCGGCGCGTCCGGACCGCGCCTGGCATCACGGCCTGGCGCCGCTGGCGCCCGCTCGAGCGCGTCGGGGCCTACGTTCCCGGCGGTCGGGCCGCGTACGCGTCGTCGGTCCTCATGGTCGGCATCCCGGCCGCGCTCGCCGGGGTCGACGACGTCATCGTCGTCACGCCGCCGGGGCCGGACGGCAGCGTCGCGTCGTCGATCCTCGTCGCGGCGCGCATTGCGGGCGTGACCCGCATCCTGCGCGCGGGCGGGGCACAGGCGATCGCCGCCCTCGCCTTCGGCACCGCATCGGTCCCGGCCGTCGACAAGATCCTCGGCGCGGGCAACGCCTACGTCACCGCCGCGAAGCGGCTCGTCGCCGACCGGGTCGCCATCGACCTCCCGGCGGGACCATCGGAAGCCGTCGTCCTCGCCGATGCGACCGCCGACCCCCAGCTCGTCGCGCTCGACCTCCTGGCCCAGGCCGAGCACGGCCCCGACTCGGTCTCCATCGTCGTCTCACCGGACGCCGCCTTCCTCGACGCCGTCGACACCGCGCTCCCGACGGCCGCCGCGACCCTCGCCACCGGCGAGCGCGCCATGGCGACCCTCCGGCAGCACGGCCGCGCGGTCCTGGTGCGCGGCCCGGAGGAGGGCCTGGCCGTGGTCGACGCCATCGCGGCCGAGCACGTCAGCCTCCAGTGCGCCGATGCCGACGCGCTGGCGGAGCGCGTTCGGAATGCCGGCGCCGTGTTCATCGGCCCGTGGTCGCCGATCGCCGCCGGCGACTACGCGAGCGGCACGAACCACGTCCTGCCGACCGGCGGTGCCGCGCGCGCCTGGAGCGGGGTCGGCGTCGAGACGTTCGGCCGCTGGACCGAGGTGCAGCGCCTCACGCCGGCCGGCGTCGCCGGCATCGCACCGACGGTCGCGGCCATCGCCGCGGCCGAAGGGCTTGCCGCGCATGGTGCCAGCGTCACCGCTCGCGCGGACCGCGCAACGGCAGCGACCCAGGAGCCGGACGACCCGGTCGACCTCCTGCGCCGGCCCAAGCCGGTCGAGGCCTACCCGGCCGAGCCGTCGGACGAGGAGCTGGCCGCGCGCGCCGGCATCGGCGTCGAGCAGGTCGTGCGGGCCGACATGAACACCCTCGGCGGTGGTGCGCTCCCGGGCGCAGCCAAAGCACTCAACGGCTTCCCGCCGAACCGGATCCCGGAGTACGGCGACCTCGCCTACGTCACGCTGCGGTCGGCGCTGGCGGAGCGCCTGGGCGTCGATCCGAGGCAGATCGTGCCCGGTGCGGGCGCCGACGAGCTCATCCGGCTGGTGAGCACCGCCACCCTCGGCGAGGGCGACGCGGTCGTCATCCCGACCCCGACGTTCGCGATGTTCGCCGTCGAGGCCAAGCTCACCGGCGCGCGGATCGTGGCGCTGCCGCGGCGCGACCTCGCCTGCCGCCTGGGCCCGGACGAGATCCGGGAGGCCGCCGAGCGCGAGGCGGCGCGGCTGGTCTGGATCTGCACCCCGAACAACCCGACCGGCGACGTGACGCCGGTCGACGAGATCCGCGCCATCGCCGATGGCCTGCCGGCGCTCGTCGTGGTCGACGAGGTGTACCTCGACTTCGTCGAGGACGAGGCCGGCGTGCCGCCGTTCTCGACGTCGGCCATCCAGCTCCAGCGCGAGCTGCCGAACGTGCTCGTCCTGCGCTCGTTCTCGAAGGCGTACGCCATGGCGAGCGCCCGGGTCGGCTACCTCGTCGTGCCCGACGGCCTCGCCGATCGATTCGACGCCATCCGGCTGCCGCTGTCGATGGCTGCCACCTCGGAGGCGCTGGCCCTCGCCGCCCTCGGCGACGAGGATGCGGCCCGGGAGCGACGGCTGCGCATCATCGAGGCCCGCAACCGCCTGGCCGATGCGCTGCGCGCGACCGATGCCGAGGTGCTGCCGTCGCGGACGAACTCGGTCGCCTTCCGGCCCGCCGGCCGCGATGCGGCCGACGTCGACGAGCAGCTCCTCGCTCGCGGCGTGGCGGTGCGTCGCTACGACGCCGGCCCGATGGCCGGCTGGCTGCGCGTCACGGCGCGGCTCGACGGGGAAGAAGAGCGGCTGCTCGCCGCACTGAAGGAGGTGCTCGCATGACGTCCCGCACGGCCACGGTCGAGCGCACCACGGCCGAGACCCAGGTTCGCGTCCGGATCGACCTCGACGGCACCGGACAGGCCGATATCGAGACGCCGATCGGCTTCCTCGAGCACCTCCTGACCCTGTTCGCGCGCCACGCGCTCGTCGACCTCGAGGTCCGCGCGTCCGGCGACACGCACATCGACGAGCACCACACCGTCGAGGACACCGCGCTCGTCCTCGGCCGCGCGATCGACGAGGCGCTCGGCGAGCGCATCGGCATCCGTCGCTACGGCGACATTCGGCTGCCGATGGACGAGGCGCTGGCCCTGTGCGCGGTCGATCTCGGTGGCCGCTCGTACGCCGACGTCGAGCCGGTGCCGGACCCACTGACGGCGGCGAACGCCTGGCTCGAGCTGTGGCCGCATTTCGTCGAGACGCTCGCGCGCGAAGCGCGCGCATCGGTCCATCTCGAGGTCCGCAAGGCTCGCTCGACCCATCACCTCGCCGAGGGCGGCATGAAGTCGCTGGCGCGCGCCCTGCGGCAGGCGTGGGAGCCCGATCCGCGCCTCGCCGGGACCGATGCCGTGCCGAGCAGCAAGGGGACGCTCCGGTGACGATCGCCGTCGTCGACTACGGCGCCGGAAACACGCGCTCCGTCCTCCGCGCGCTCGAGGCCGTCGGGGCCGATGCGTCCCTCGTCGCCACGCCGGAGGGGCTGGCCGCCGCCGAGCGGGTGGTCGTGCCCGGGGTCGGCGCCGCGCCGTCGGCCGTGGAGGCGCTGACCGAGCGCCGGATGTGGGAGCCGATTCGCGCCTGGGGAGCGGCCGGCAGGCCGCTGCTCGGGGTGTGCCTCGGGGCGCAGCTCCTGCTCGAGGGCTCCGACGAGGGCGAGGCGCCCGGCCTGGCGCTCATCGCCGGCCGATGCCGTGCCTTCCCGTCGCCCGAGTCCGGCGGTCCGCGCCAGGTGCCGCACATCGGCTGGAACGAGGTCCGCCTGGCGGGCGGCGGCGCCTTCGACGCGTATTTCGTCCACGGCTACTGGACCGATGCGGACCCGGCCGCGGTCGCCGGCCGCACGACGGTCGACGGCTTCACGTTCCCGTCGCTCCTGCGGATTGGCGCGATCACCGGCACGCAGTTCCATCCCGAGAAGTCGAGCGCCGCGGGTCGGGCGCTGCTCGCCGCGTTCGCCAGCGGTCGCCTCGACGGGGTCCCGGCCGGGGTGCGCTGATGGAGCTCGTCTGCGCCATCGACCTCCTCGCCGGCGGCGCCGTGCGGCTCGTCCAGGGCGACTACGAGCGCCGGATCGTGGCCGACGAGACCGCCTCCGACCTCGCCCGGCGCTTCGTGCGTGCCGGCTGCCGGCGGCTCCACGTCGTCGACCTCGAGGGCGCCCGCGCCGGCGCGCCACGCGAGCTCGCGCTCGCGGCCGAGGTCGTCCGCGCCGCGCGCGCCGTGGACCCGTCGGTCGTCGTCGAGCTCGGCGGCGGCCTGCGCACCGAGGCCGACGTCACCGCGGCGCTCGAGGTCGTCGACGAGGTCCTCATGGGCACCGCGGCGATCGAGGATCCCTCCCTGCTCGCCCGGGCGGCCGAGCGCCATCCGGGGCGCGTCGGCGTGTCGGTCGACCTCCGCGACGGGCGTCCCGCCATCGACGGCTGGTCACGCACGGCCGATGCGGACGTCGAGGAGCTCATCGGCCGGCTGCTCGGGGCCGGCGCCGCCCGCGTGACGATCACCGAGACCTCGCGCGACGGCACGCTCGCCGGTCCGGGGCTCGAGACGCTGACGCGCCTGCGCTCGGCCTTCCCGCAGGCGACGCTCATCGCCGCCGGGGGCATCGGCTCGCTCGACGACCTGCGGGCGCTGCGGCGACTCGGGGTGGATGGGGCGGTCGTCGGCCTGGCGCTGCTGACCGGGGCCGTCGACCCGCGCCGCGCGATCGAGGCGCTGGCATGACGCTCCGCAAGCGGATCGTCGCCTGCCTCGACGTGACCGACGGGCGGGTGGTGAAGGGCACGCGCTTCGTCGACCTCGTCGACGCCGGCGACCCGGTCGAGCTCGCCGCCCGCTACGCCGCCGAGGGGGCGGACGAGATCACGATCCTCGACATCGGCGCCACGAAGGACCGGAGGCGGACGCTCGTCGACCTCATCTCGCGCGCCGCGGCCGCGCTCGACGTGCCGCTCGGCGTCGGCGGGGGCGTCGCGTCGGAGGAGGACGCCGCCGTACTGCTCGACGCGGGCGCCGACAAGGTGGCCGTGAACTCCGCCGCGCTCAGCGATCCCCGGCTCATCGGCCGCCTGGCGCATCGGCTCGGCTCGCAGTCGGTCGTCATCGCCATCGACGCGTACGCCGCGCCGGGGGGCGGCTGGCGGGTGCGTGGCGTGGCCGCCACCGAGGAGACCGGCCGCGATGCCGTCGCCTGGGCCCGCGAGGCCGTCGAGCGCGGCGCCGGCGAGGTCCTGCTCACCTCGATCGACCGTGACGGGACGCGCTCGGGTTACGACCTCGCCCTCACCGGGGCCGTGGCCGAGGCCGTGCGGGTGCCGGTCATCGCCTCCGGCGGCGGGGGATCGGTGGCCGACGTGGCCGAGGTGCTCACCGCCGGCGCATCGGCTGCCCTGCTGGCGTCGACGCTCCATTTCGGCCTGCTGTCGATCGGCCCGCTCAAGGAGGAGCTGGCGGCCCGCGGCATCAGCGTGCGCCCGCCGAGCGCGCCGATCGGCGTCGAGGAGGTCGCGGCATGGCTTGGCTGAGCGACCGCCGGCCGGACTGGTCGCGCGGCGAGCTGCTGCCGGTCGTCGTCACCGATGCGTCGGACGGCGCGCTCCTGACCCTGGCCTGGGCGAACGCCGAGGCCGTCGCCGCGACCGAGCGCACCGGCGAGGCCCACTTCTGGTCGCGCTCCCGCGACGAGCTGTGGCGCAAGGGCGCCACGAGCGGCAACACGATGGCCGTCGTCGGCATGGCGGTCGACTGCGACGCCGATGCGATCCACTACCGCGTCCGTCCCGCCGGCCCGGCCTGCCACACCGGCTCGCGCTCCTGCTTCGACGGAGCCGATGCACCCGCCGATGCGGACGCCGGCTTCGACCTGGCCGCGCTGGCGCGCGTCATCCGCGAGCGCCGATCCGCCGATCCGTCCGAGTCGTACACGGCGCGCCTGCTCGCCGGCGGCCCGCGGCGGCCGGCCGAGAAGGTGACGGAGGAGGCGGGGGAGCTCTCGGCGGCCGCCCTGGCCGGCACCGACGAGGAGGTCATCGCCGAGGCGGCCGACGTCCTCTACCACGCGCTCGTGCTGCTCGAGGCGCGCGGCCTCTCGCTCGACGCCGTGCAGGCGGAGCTGGCGCGCCGCCACCGCTGAGCGGGGGCTAGCTCACCTCGAGCGGGCCGAGGCTGAGCGCCTCGAGATCGGCGCGGACCCTGGAGGCGTCGCCGACGACGAGGATGAGCGCCTCCTCGGGACGGATGAGGTCGCGCGCGGTCGACAGCACGTCGGCCGTGGTGACCGCCTCGAGGTTCGAGCGGTACGCGTGCCACCACTCGTCGGGCAGGTCGTAGACGGCGAGCGGCTCGATGGCCGAGGCGATCCCGCCGGTCGTCTCGAAGCGGAGCGGGAAGACGCCGACGAGGAAGTCGCGCACCTCGGCCAGCTCGGTCTCCGGCGGCTCGGCCTCGCGCAGGCCCTCGATGACGGCGAGCAGCTCACGGACGGCATCGGCGGTGACCTCGGTCTGGACCGCGGCGTTGGCGCTGAACGGGCCGGCGGCGCGGCGCGGGTCGAACGAGGCGCGCGCGCCGTACGTGTAGCCGAGCTCCTCGCGCAGCCGGCGGTTCAGGCGCGACCCGAACACGCCGCCGAGGAGGGCGGCGGTGACCATGGCCGGGAAGTAGCGCGGGTCGAAGCGGTCGATGCCGAGATGCCCGACCCGGATCTCCGACTGCACCGATCCCGGCCGGTCGACGAGCACGACGCGCCGGCCGCCGCGGGCCTCGGGGGTGATCGGCCGATGCCCCGGGCCGTCGCCGCTCCAGCCGCCGAGCAGCCGCTCGATCGTGGCGAGGGCGGCATCGGGGTCGAACGCGCCGGCGACGATGATGTCGGCCACGTTCGGCGCGTAGCGCGAGGCGTGGAAGGCCCGCACGTCGTCGACGGTCAGCGGCTCGAGGGTCTCGGGCCGGCCGGCCGACAGTCGCCCGTACGGGACGTCGGACGCGTACAGCTCGCCCAGGAACCGCTCGTCGGCCAGCCGGCCCGGCTCGGCGCGGGCCTGGAGGATGTCGTTCAGGCGCTCGGCCTTGAGCCGCTCGAACTCGCCCTCGTCGAGGCGCGGGGCGAGGACCATGTCGGCCAGGAGATCGAGCCCGGCGTCGAGGTGCTGGCCGAGGGCCGCGAACCCGGCGCGCGCCGAGTCCCAGGTCGACTCCGACCCGACGTCGATCCCGAGCCGCTCGGTCGTCTCGGCGAACGCGGCGGCATCGAGGTCGCGCGTGCCGGTGACGAGCAGCTGTGCGGTCAGCGCCGCCTCGCCGCCCTTCGGCTCGTCCTCGGACGCGGCGCCGGCATCGGTCAGAAGGTGGACCGATACGAGCTCGCGGTCCGGCAGCGGCACGAACCAGACGCCGAGGCCGTTCGGCAGCCGATGACGGACGAAGTCCGGGAACCGATACGGGCGCGGCGCTCCCGCCGGCGGTCGCTCGGCGATCATGCGCTCGCCTCCGCCGCCTCGACCTCGGCCTGCTCCGATGCGGCCGCGGCCGCCTCCTGCTCCGCCGGCGTCATCGGCTCGGCGGGCACGTACTGGAGCGCGACTCGGTTGTCGGCGTGGATCCATGCCGTCATCGCGTCCTGCACCCGCCGCGCGTCGACGGCGGCGTAGCGCGCGTGCTCCTCGTTGATGCGCTCCGGCGCGTCGAACAGGCAGGTGTACATGCTCAGCCGATCGGCCCGCTCGCTGATCCGTTCCAGCGACGACGCCGTGCGGCTGGCGTGGAGGTTCCGCACGCGCTCGAGATCGGCATCGGTGGGGCCTTCCGTGGTGAGCCGATCGAGCTCGGCCTGGAGCGCGGCCTCGAGGTCCGCCGGCTCGACGCCGGGGCGGGCGGTGGCCCACAGGGCGAACATCGAGGCGCCACCGACGATCGGGAACACGAAGGCGGTGACGTCCTGCGCGAGCCGCTGCCTGCGGACGAGCGAGGCGTAGAGGCGCGACGCGCGGCCCGAGGCGAGGATGTCGGCGGCGACGTCGGCCGCGTCGAATGCATCGGTCCCGAACGGCGGGATCCGATGCGCCAGGTAGAGCCGGGGAAGCGGCACGCGGTCCGGGACGACCTCGCGGATCTCGCGCCCGATGATCGGCTCGACCGACATGTCGGGTCGCTCGGGCAGGTCCCGGTTGGGCGGGATGGGGCCGAAGTGCTTCTCGATCATGCGCAGGGCGGCATCGGCCTCGAAGTCGCCCGCGACGGTCAGGACCGCGTTGTTCGGCGCGTACCAGGTCGCGAAGAACTCGCGCACGTCGTCGAGCGAGGCGGCGGTCAGGTCCTCCATCGAGCCGATGGTCGGGTGGTGGTACGGATGCCCCGGCGGGTAGACGGCCGCCTGCATCCGCTCGTCCCAGTCGCCGTACGGCTGGTTGTCGACGCTCCAGCGGCGCTCGTTCTTCACGACGTCGCGCTGGTTGTCGAGCTTCTCCTGGGTCATCGCCGGCAGGAGGTTCGCCATCCGCTCCGCCTCGAGCCACAGCGCGAGCTCGAGCTCGTGACCGGGGAGCGTCTCGAAGTAGTTCGTCCGGTCCAGCCAGGTGCTCGCGTTCAGGGTGCCGCCGGCAGCCTGGACGAGGCTGAAGTGCTGCCCCTTCTCCACGTTCGCCGAGCCCTGGAACATCATGTGCTCGAACAGGTGCGCGAAGCCGGTCTTGCCCGCCTTCTCGTGCTTCGAGCCGACGTCGTACCACAGGTTCACCGCCACGAGCGGCGCGCGCGGGTCGCGGCTGAGCACGACGCGCAGCCCGTTGTC
The DNA here is from genome assembly GCA_036262075.1 of Candidatus Limnocylindria bacterium. Classification (GTDB taxonomy): domain Bacteria; phylum Chloroflexota; class Limnocylindria; order QHBO01; family QHBO01; genus JACDBZ01. Next base: position 30,226 of record DATAJO010000032.1, on the reverse strand, counting down.
GAGCGTATGCCGCTGGATGGGAACGTCGGCCAAGGTCGCACCTCGCGCTGAACCGATGAGGGCGTTCGGTGGGCGGCCCCTCGGCGCAGGGCCTCGGGGTGTCGGGCCAGTCTAGCAGCGGTCCGATCGGCGTTCCGGGGCGGTCCTGGGGCCTTGCTCCTCCACGGGCAACGCCGCGGCCGGCAGCCGCAACGCCGCGCCGAAACGGGGCCGAGAAACGAAGAAGCGGACCGACACGCATCGGTCCGCCCCGCGCACATGACGGTGGTGGTGAGCGCCCAGGGATTCGAACCCTGAACCTAGTGATTAAGAGTCACTTGCTCTGCCGTTGAGCTAGGCGCCCGCGGAAATGATGCCGCAGGGACCCGGCGAGGGTCAAACTCCGGCGAGGGTGAACCCGGCGAGGGTCAAACTCGGCCGGCGCCGGATCAGCCAGCCGGCGGGCCGGGGCCGCCGTTCGGCTCGGGCGCGATGCCGTAGTGCTCGCCGGCGAAGGCCTCGATGGCGCCCGTATCGGCCGAGTCGAGCTCCAGGATCCAGGTCCACGCGGTCGCGACGATCGGGGAGGGGAGCTCGTCGGTGCCGTCCCACGGGGTGAGGATCCACTTGTATCGGCCGCCGATGCCCTGGCGCACCTGGCGCTGGACGAAGTCGGTGAGCGTGGCGACGTCCTCGTCGGAGGCCCGATCCGGGTCGTACCAGATCACGATCCCGCCGTGCTCGAGGTTGTGGATGAGCTGCGTCTCGTTCCTCGGCTCCGTGTAGACGCCCCAGTCGGCGATGCCGCTCGGATCCCAGTGCGGGCCGGACGTCCCCGGGGTCGACGAGTACGGGTTCGGCCCGCAGGGCTGCGACGGCGACCGGCAGACCGTGCCGACGGCGACGTGCGTCGTGCCGTCGTCGGGCTGGCGCACGCCGGCGTTCGGGTTCGGACCCGAGCCGAGGATGAGGACGAGCACGATGAGCAGGACGCCGACCAGCAGCACCGCGCCGATCGCGAGCAGCCGCCAGTCGGGCAGCGTCATGCCGCCGGCCGGCTCGTTGAGCCGTCGGTTCAGTGCTTCGCTGCTGGCGCGCTCGCGCCGCTGGACTCCGGAGGTTCGTCGCTTGGCCATCGGCGCGGAAGGATACCGGAGGTCAGGCCGGCGCGCGTGGCACCCGCCTTGCTCGTTGCTAGAATTCCGGTCTCGGCGCACCTCGGGGTGCGCCGACCGTTTCCTGTCGGAGGTGCCATGACCAGCGGTCCTGCTCCGCGTCGCGAGAACGCGTTCACGCTCGTTCGCCGCCTCGTCGCGGGGACGGTCAGCCTCGCCAAGCTCGAGGTGGAGCAGGCGAAAGCTGAACTCAAGGAGATGACCGATGAGGCGAAGATCGGCGCCTCGCTCATCGGGGTCGCCGTCGCGATCGCATTGATGTGCCTCATCACGCTCGACGTCGCGATCATCCTTGCCGTGGCCGCGCTCTTCGAGGCGATCCCTGACCTCGCCGTCGTCATCGTCATGGCGGCAGTAATCGTCATCCTGCTCCTGCTGTACGTCCCACTCGGTCTCGGGAAGTTGCTCGGCGCGATTCCAGGATTCTTCCGTGCGGTGCTTGTCCTCGTCTTCCTGCTGTTGGTTGCCCTCTTCCTGGTGCCGTCGTTCCTGGGCTTCCAGGCGGCGTGGCTGACGGCACTGTTCGTGCTCCTCGTGCAAGTCGCACTCATCCCATTGGTTGCCGTTCGGGGCGTCCGCAGGATTCACATTGGGCCGCCTGAGCGGACCATCGCATCGGTCAAGGAGGACGTGGCGTGGCTGAAGAGCCGAGTGCTGAGGAGAAGCTGACCTTCACGCGGGCGGCGATCGCCGCCCAGAAGGCCGATCTCGAGCGCACCTCCGACGAGCTGCGCGAGGCGCTCGACCTCCGCAAGCGGTTCGCGGAGAACCCCGCGCTGTTCATCGGCCTGGGGGCCGGCGCCGTGTTCCTCCTGGCGGGCGGCCCGGTGCGGGTCGCGAAGCTCGTCCGGCGTCGCCTGTTCCGGACCGATCCGGAGAAGGCGTACGACGCACTGCCGAAGCCGATGCAGTCCTGGGTCGACCACATGGCCGGCGCCGTCGGACCGCGGGCCGGCGAGGCGCGTGAGGTCCTCGCCGCCGAGCTGCAGCGCTGGCGCCACAACCCGCGCAAGCACGGGAAGATCAGCAAGAAGCTCGCGGCGCAGATCGCCGAGGGGCCGCCCGGACCGCAGCGGGCGGCGTGGAACGCGTTCGAGGCCGCGGCCGCGATCCTCACCGCCGCCCTCGCGCGCAAGGCCGTCGAGCGCTTCCTGTCCGGGGAGCCGCCGTCGGGAATCGCGGCGCTCGACGCGGTCGGGACGGTGGGCGGCGCGGCAGAGCCGGACGATCGATCGAAGGGCGGTCGGGTCGTCTCGCCCGCCGGCCGCGCATCGATCGCGCGCGACGAGTACTCGGGGATGAGCTCGGCGCGCGTCCCGTAGGCCGCTCCCGCCCGGTCAGCCCTGCGGCGGCAGGACCCCGACGTTCATCCAGCGGTCGCCGAGGGCGCGACGCATGGCGAACGTCAGCTCGAACGGCTCGTCGGTGCGGCTGACGACGTTGCCGTCGGCGTCGCGCGTCTCCACGGTCATCGTGCCCGTCCCGCTCAGCCCGAGGCTCATCCCGGTCTGCGCGCCGAACGGCACGATTAGGCTCACCTCGATGGCGTCGAAGTCGTAGTGGGTGAGGACCGTCTCGCCGCTCACCTCGGCCTCGGCCAGCCGCTCCTGCATCTCGACCAGCCGGTCGCCGTGGTCGACCGCCTCGAGCAGCGCCGGGTCGCGCTGGAGGAGGGCCTGGTTCTCGATCTCGAGGTTGCGTGCCAGCGTGGCGAGCACGCCGTCCATCTCGCCGCCGGCAAGCTCGTGGTCGTAGTCGCGGACGCCGGCGTCGACGGTGATCGGCGGCAGGGTACCCGGGTCGATCGAGGTCGGGACGTCGTTCAGCACCTCGTCCATGTTGGCCAGCGCGATCCCGCGGGCCGGCGTCCCGGCCAGCACGACCCCACCGACGACAGCGGCAACGAGCACCGCGCTCACCAAGACCCGCGGCGCGAATGACCGGCTACCAACGCCCACCAGGCGCCGGAGATAGGCGCCGATGCGGTCGGCGGCCGACCTCGGCTCGGGCACGAGCCGATCGACGATCGGCTTCGCCATGCAGACCACCACCAGGCCCGACAGCAGGCCGACCTTGGCGCCCCACTCATCGGTTTGCGGCGCGATGAGGAGCGTGGACGTCACGCCGACGAGGACGCCGAACACCAGCCGCCCCACCTGCCCGGTCGGCACGGTCTTCGGGTCGGTGATCATGAAGAACAGGAAGATGAGCACCTCGGGCGAGGTGACGACGACGCGCCAGAAGTCGAGGCCGCAGACCGGGCTGAACGCCCAGTTCGCGGTCATGCAGTGGCCCGAGGCGGCGAGGATGCCGAGCCCGATGGCCAGCGTGATCCAGAAGCTCGCCGCCAGCCCGAGGAGGGCGAGGCGGCGGGTGACGAGCAGGCCGCCGACGAGGATGATCGCGTAGGCCAGGATCATCGGCGGCTCGAGGGGCGGCGCCCACCAGAAGTCGAGCGGCTCGACACGCGACGGCCCGAGCAGCAGGAACGCGACGACGAGCCCGATGTTCGACGGGTTGAAGACGTGCGTGCCGCGGTAGCGGATGACGTACTTCGTCAGCAGCGACAGCCCCGCGACGGCGGCGAAGACGTACCAGGCGTGGAAGCTCCACGGGTCGTGCTCGGGCGTGCCGACGACGCGGAGGATGAGCGCCACGCCGCTGCCGGTGAGCATCGCGCTCGCGGGCCACACGAAGGCGCGTGCCTGGCGGAACGTGATCGCGACCTCGAGGATCCAGCAGGTCAGGATCGCGGCCAGGATCTGCGGCACGCTGACCCGGAAGCCGAGCACGACCTGGCCGAGGACGTGGATCGAGATGATCACCGCCGCGACGTGGAGCCGCGGGTCGCGCAGGTTGGGCAGGACGAGCGGATACGCCTCGCCCCGGATCGTCAGCGTGCGCGCGGTCATCGGCCCGTTGCCATCGTCGCCGCGTAGGATACCCACCGAATTCGCCGACATCGGCCGTTCCGCCCGCCCGCCAGGAGACCCGAGTCATGACCCGCGACGACGAGCGCCTCGCCCGAGCCAGCCAGCCGCCGATCGTTCCCGGCGTGCCCGAGATCCCGGGCATCGGCGCCGCGATGGCGCTGACGCCCGACATCGGCGTCCACCTCCGCGGCCTGGCCGATGCGCTGCTCGTCAACGACTTCCCGGGCGCCACGCTGCGCCGGGCCGAGCGCGAGATGATCGCCGCGGCGACGTCGGCGGGGAACGACTGCTTCTTCTGCATGGATTCCCACGCGGCCTTTGCGACGGAGCTCCTCGCGCGCGACGGCGACGCGGCCCGCAAGCCGCTGATCGGGAACCTCCTCGTCGGCGACCTGAGCCCGTTCGACCCGAAGATGCGGGCTTTGCTTCACATCGCGTCCGTCGTCCGGCGCAACCCGCTCGAGCTGACGGCCGCGGACGTCGAGGCGGCCACGTCGGCCGGCGCGTCCGATGGCGACGTCCAGCTGGCCGTCTGCATCGCGTCGGCGTTCTCGATGTACAACCGCCTCGTCGACGGCCTGCGCACGATCACCCCGCCGCGCGCCGACGTCTACGGCGAGACCGCCGAGCGCATCGCCACGCACGGCTACAGCTACCGGCCGCCGCAGGCCGCGGGGTAGCGGCCAGGGTCGGTCGCGTTCCTCCGGCGGCCGGCGGCCGCGCCCGCTCCTCGGGAGCGCCGATCGCGGTACGATTCCGCGAGCGGGGCGAGTGGCGGAACGGCAGACGCGCCGGCCTTAGGAGCCGGTGTCGCAAGACGTGCGAGTTCGAATCTCGCCTCGCCCACCACCGACCACCGCACCGCACGACAAATCGCCGACACGCGCCGCCAGGAGGCGCCGACGCACAGGAGCTGCATGGTCACCGTATCGACGCGACCCGAGCCCGGGTCGAAGATGGTCCTCGAGATCGAGGTGCCGCCCGAGGAGGTCGCTCACGCCTTCTCGACCGCCTACCGCCACGTGGCGGAACGGACGAAGGTGCCCGGGTTCCGGCCGGGCAAGGCGCCGCGCCACGTCATCGACCGCTTCGTCGGGCGGGGGAGCGTCCTGGCCGAGGCGATCGACCATCTCGTCGGGGACGCGTACGAGGCGGCCCTGAACCAGACCGACGTCGTCCCCATCGACCAGCCGAGCGTCGACATCGATCCCTCCGCGGTGATCGAGGGGCAGACGGTGACGTTCACGGCGACCGTCCCGGTCCGGCCCGAGGTGCAGCTCGGCGCGTACACCGACTACCCCTTCACGCTCGAGCAGCCCGAGATCACCGACGAGCAGGTCGAGCAGGTCATCGCGGAGCTGCGCGAGCAGCAGGCGACCCTGCGGCCGATCGATGATCGCGCGGCCCAGCAGGGCGACATCGCCAGCGTGAAGTTCACCGGCACGATCGACGGTGAGCCGTTCGAGGGCGGGTCGGCGGATCGGCTGCCGGTGGTCATCGGCGAGGACCGGATGATCCCCGGCTGGGAGGAGCAGCTCATCGGCCTCGAGATCGGGGCCACGAAGGGCTTCGACATCACCTTCCCCGACGACTACCGCGTCGAGGAGCTGCGCGGCAAGCAGGCGCATTTCGAGGTCGAGCTGCTCGACCTGCGCGAGAAGGTCCTGCCCGAGGTGAGCGACGAGTTCGCGCAGTCGGTCGGCGACGTCAAGACCGTCGACGAGCTGCGCGCCGAGATCCGCGATGCGATGGAGAAGCGGGCCGAGGCCGAGGCGCGCCACGCGTTCGGCGACCGGATCATCGACTTCGCCGTCAGCAACGCCACGGTCGAGCTGCCCGAGGTCATGGTCGCCAACGAGATCGAGATCATGCGCGACGAGCTCCAGGCGCGGCTGGCACAGCAGCGCATCGGCCTCGATCAGTACCTGGCGCTGTCCAAGCAGTCGCCGGAGGAGCTCACCGCCGAGCTTCGCGAGCCGGCGCAGCGGCGCGTGAAGACCCTGCTCGTCCTGTCGGCGATCGCCGAGAAGGAGGGCATCGACGCGAGCGACGAGGAGATCGACGCCGAGATCGAGGACCAGCTCGCCCGCTACGGCGACGATCCGAAGCTGCGCGAGTACCTGACCTCGCGGCGCGGTCGGAGCTACCTGCGGATGACGATCCGCAACCGTACACTCGTCGACACGCTCATCGATCGAGCGCTCGGATCGGCCGAAACGGCGAATGAAGCCGATGAAGCCGATGCGGTCGAAGCGACCGCCGAGGCATCGGCGTCAACCGAGCCCGAGGCAGGGCCGGAGGCAGCCCCCGAGGCCGAGCCTGCCACCGAGCCCGCGACCGAGAGCGGCGAAACCGAACCAACGACGACCGAGCAGTCCGAGGAGACCGCATAACCAATGCTCGTCCCAATGGTCATCGAGTCGAGCGCCCGCGGTGAGCGCGCGTTCGACATCTACTCGCGACTCCTCAAGGACCGCATCATCTTCCTGGGAGATGCGATCGAGGATCACGTCGCGAACCTCATCATCGCCCAGCTCCTGTTCCTCGAGTCCGAGGACCCGGAGAAGGACATCCAGCTCTACATCAACTCGCCCGGCGGGGTGGTGACGAGCGGCATGGCGATCTACGACACGATGCAGTACCTGCGCGCCCCGGTGTCGACGATCTGCATCGGCCAGGCGGCATCGATGGGCGCCGTGCTCCTGGCGGCCGGCGCGACCGGCAAGCGCTACGCGCTGCCGAACTCGCGGATCATGATCCACCAGGGCTCGTCCGGGTTCCGCGGCAACACGCCGGACGTCGAGATCCAGATGCGGGAGGTGCTCCACCTCACCGATCGGCTCATGCACATCCTCGCCCAGCACACCGGCCAGCCGGTCGACAAGGTGAAGCGCGACTCGGAGCGCGACTACTTCATGTCGGCCGAGGACGCGAAGGCCTACGGCCTCATCGACGAGGTCTTCGTGGGGAACACCGAGTCGCTGATCTCGATGGCCCATGCCGCCGGTGGCGAGGTGCCGAACGCCGAGCAGGCGGCGGAGGCGGACAAGGCCCCGAAGAAGTAGCGGCGACGACGACGTGCGCCCGGGCGCGGAGGGCACCGAGCGAGGAGGGGAGCGGAGGGCATTCTCCCGGGACTGGCTGTCCTGGCCGCTGCACCACGTCCTCATCGCCGCCTACCCGATCCTCTACCTCGTCTCGATCAACGTCGGCGAGGTCGATGTCCGCGAGGCGCTGATTCCGCTGGGCGTCTCGATCGGCGCCGCGCTGGCGCTGTTCGCCGTCCTCGTCCTCGTCGGTGTCGCCGCGCGGCGGGCGGCCCTGGTGGTGTCGATCGTGGCGGTCGGGGTGCTCATGTACGGGCACGTCGCCACCGCGCTCGAGCCGACCGGCCTGAGCGGGACGCCGCTGCTCGTCGGCTGGATCGTCCTGGCGCTCGTGGGGATCGGGGCCGTGGCGCTGTGGCGCTCCGACCTGCGCCGGGTGACCGGCTGGCTGAACGTCGGGTCGGGGCTGCTCGTGGCCTTCACCCTGGTTGGCGTCGGCGCCACGCTCGTCACCAATCCGCCGACGATCGTGGGCGGCCAGGGCATCGACCTGCCGAGCCCGACCGCCGGATCGGGCGATCCATCGGCGCCGCAGCGCGACATCTACTACTTCATCCTCGACGGCTACGGCTCGCCGCGGAGCCTCGAGCAGTACCTCGACGTGCCGGACGGCGGCCTGACCGACTGGCTCGAGTCCGCCGGCTTCGACGTCCTGCGCGAGACGCGCTCGAACTACGCGCGCACGCCGCTGTCGCTGTCGTCGTCGCTCAACATGACGTACCTCGACGAGGTCGCCGAGCGCTACGGGCCGGACAACCCCCACCACGGCCCGCTCGAGGAGATGGTGAAGACGAACGCGGTGGCGCAGTTCCTCCGCGAGCGCGGGTACCGCTACGTCCTGCTCGGCAACCAGTACTACCTCACCGCGCGGAGCCCGATCGCCGACGTCAACCCGCAGTTCGCGCAGACGTCGGACTTCATGGGCGTGCTGACCGAGTCGACGATCCTGCCCTCGGTCGCGCGGCTGGCGGGCTTCGAGGACGACCTCACCGACCGGCGGCGCATCTACGACGCGGCGGTCTGGCAGCACGAGACGCTGCCCGAGCTCAGCGAGCTGCCGGGGCCGAAGTTCGTGTTCATGCACAGCTTCCTGCCGCACGAGCCGTGGATCGTCGACGAGAACGGCCAGTACGTCAGCGCCGAGGCCGATGCGGAGCGGACGCCGCTCGAGCAGCACCGCGCCCAGTGGGCCTACGTCGACCGCGAGATGCGGCGGCTCATCGAGGGCCTGCTGGCGGGACCGCCGGAGACCGATCCGATCATCATCATCTCGCCCGACCACGGGCCGCGGCCGGAGGGCATCCGGCAGGTCGGCCCGAATATCGACTGGACGGCGGCGACCGACGCCCACCTCGACCAGGCGTTCTCGATATTCAGTGCCTACTACCTGCCCGGCATCGAGGACACGAGCTGCCTGTACGACGGGATGTCGTCGGTGAACTCCTTCCGCCTCGTGTTCGACCTCTATTTCGACGCCGGGCTGCCGCTCCTGCCCGACCGCAGCGTCATCCACCGCGACCGCGAGCATCCGTACGACCTGACCGACATCACCGATCGGCTGCCCGAGCTCGGTCGTGGCTCGGACACCGAGACGGAGTGCCATCCCTAGGTCGTTCCTCCGCGGCGTTCGGCGCTCAGCAGCCGCCGCTTGAGCGCGGGATCGCCACCCCAGCCCGACCACCCGTCCGAGGCGCGCACGACCCGATGGCACGGCACCGCCGGGAACAGCGGGCAGCGGCCCATGGCCGTGCCGACCGCGCGAGCGGCGCGCGGCGAGCCGACGAGCGCGGCCACGTCGCCGTACGTCAGCGTCTCGCCGGCCGGAATGCGGCGCACCGCCTCGTATACCGCGCGGTCGAACCCGGCGATGCCGCGCAGGTCGACCGGCGGCAGCCGGCCGCCGCTCGTGGCGGCGTCGACCCACGAGCCGTCGAGCGCATCGGCCTCGAGCCGGGCGCCCGGGAAGCGGCGCCGCAGCGCCGCCAGGAACGCCTCGAGCGTGCGCGACCGGCTGGATGCCGCCACGCCGGCATCGGTCTCGGCCAGCCACATCGGCCCGAGCGCGGTCTCCGCCCGACCGAACCTGACGACCTCCATGGGCGGAGGCTACGACGTCCGGGCGACGATCGGGGGATGCCGGTGCGGTTCCAACCCCGTGCTACCCTAGGTCGCGCATGACCACGAAGAGCAAGGTCCCGTACCGCTGTTCCTTCTGCGGCAAGTCGCAGGAGCAGGTCCGCAAGCTCATTGCGGGCCAGGGCGTCTATATCTGCGACGAGTGCATCAACCTCTGCCAGGAGATCATCGAGGAGGAGATGCTCGAGTCGCCGCGCAGCGGCGCGAAGCAGCAGGCCCAGCCCCTCCCCAGCCCCCGGAAGATCAAGGACCAGCTCGACACGTACGTCATCAGCCAGGAGCAGGCGAAGAAGGTCCTGTCCGTGGCGGTCTACAACCACTACAAGCGGGTCAACGCCGGCCACACGGTCGACGAGGTCGAGCTCGGCAAGTCCAACGTCCTCCTCGTCGGCCCGACCGGCTCGGGCAAGACGCTGCTGGCCCAGACGCTGGCGAAGATCCTCGACGTGCCGTTCTGCATCGCCGATGCGACCTCGCTGACCGAGGCCGGCTACGTCGGCGAGGACGTCGAGAACATCCTGCTGCGCCTCATCCAGGCCGCCGATTTCGACGTGCAGCGCGCCCAGCGCGGGATCATCTACATCGACGAGATCGACAAGATCGCGCGCAAGACGGACAACCCGTCGATCACGCGCGACGTGTCGGGTGAGGGCGTGCAGCAGGCGCTCCTGAAGATCCTCGAGGGCACCGTCGCCAACGTGCCGCCGCAGGGCGGCCGCAAGCACCCGCACCAGGACTTCATCCAGATCGACACGACGAACATCCTGTTCGTCTGCGGCGGGGCGTTCGAAGGCCTCGAGAAGATCATCGAGGAGCGGGTCGGCAAGCGCGGCATCGGCTTCGGGTCGCAGGCGCAGCAGTCGAAGGACGAGCGGCGCCAGGCGCTGTTCGACAAGCTCATGCCCGAGGACCTGCTGAAGTACGGCCTGATCCCCGAGTTCGTCGGCCGCCTGCCGGTCGTCGTGTCGCTCGCCGCGCTGGCGCGCGAGGACCTCGTCAAGGTCCTGACCGAGCCGAAGAACGCGGTCACCCGGCAGTTCACGAAGTTCCTGTCGCTCGACGACGTCGAGCTCGTCTTCACGCCCGATGCGCTCGAGGCGACGGCCAAGCTGGCCATCGCCCGCAAGACCGGCGCGCGCGCCCTGCGCACGATCGTCGAGGAGGCGCTCCTCGACGTCATGTACGACATCCCCGAGCGGACCGACGTGAAGAAGGTCGTCATCACCGCCGAGACGATCGAGCGCGGCCAGCCGCCGATGCTCGTCACCGAGAACGAGGACGTCGAGCCGCGCCGCCGCGGCCGCGCACGCTCGTCCTCGCGCGACGAGGAGCCCGAGGAGGAGTCGGCCTAGCCCTCTCCGGTCGGATCCTCGTCGACCGCCGCGGCAGCGGCATCCGCGTCCGCGTCCGCATCGGCTCCCGCGCCCGACCCCTGGCGGACGACGACCCGGTGCGGGAACGGGATCTTGATCCCGGCCTTCGAGAACGCCGCCAGGATGCGCTTGCGCAGCTCGCCCGCGACCGCCCACTGCTCCGCGGGCTTGACCTGGCCGAGGACCTTGAGCGTGACCTGCGAGTCGCCGACGCCGGCCACGCGCACGACCTTCGGCGGCTCGAGCATGCGCGGGCCCCACTCGGGATCGGCGTGGAGCTCCTCGCCGACCCGGTTGATGACCGCGGTCGCGGCGTCGATTTCGGTGTCGTAGGCGACCGCCACGTCGAGGTTCACGCGCGCCCACAGGCGGGTGAGGTTCGAGGCCACCACGATCGCACCGTTGGGGACGGTGTGGACCGTGCCGTCCAGGTCGCGCAGGGTCGTGCGTCGCAGGCTGAGGTCCTCGACCACCCCGTCGACGCCGGCGATGCGCACGACGTCGCCCTCGTTGTACTGGTTCTCGAGCACGATGAAGATGCCGGCCAGCCAGTCGCGGATGAGCGTCTGGGCCCCGAAGCCGACGGCGATGCCCGCCACGCCGAGGCCCGCGATCGCCGGGCCGACGTCGACGCCGAACTCGCGGAGCGCCATGAGCACGGCGATGACGACGATGACCGTGCCGCCGACCTTGACGATGAGGCGGGCGATGGTGTTCACGCGCCGCTCGAGCTCGACCGGCGGCACCGTCTCCGCGTCCGACTCCGCGCGCCGCTCGACGAGGCCGCGCACCCCGACGCGCACCGCCTGCCGCAGGAGGAACACCGCCACCGCTGCCACGACCGCGATGAGCAGCACCCGAAGGGTCAGCTCGACCCAGTCGGGAAGGTTGGAGAGGTCGGGCATGGGCGGCATGGTAGCAACCGACCGGGCGGTACCGCGGTCCCGAACCGGGGGAGTACTTCAGGTGGGGAGCGGTCGGTGCGGGGTTGGGTAGGATGGTGCGCGGCAGCAACCCCATCTGTGGCCCGCTGACCGGCAAGGGATGGACCGCCAGACCGATGACCCAGAACCGTCGACCCGGATTCCGGCTCCCGTGGACGTCCGAGGAGGACGAGCCCGCGAAGAGCGACGTGTCCCAGGCTCCGACCGACCCGGCCGCGCCGGCCGCCGACCAGGCGGTCCCGGCGGCCGAGCCCGCGGCGCCCGAGACGCCTGCGACCGATGCCGCTGCGCCGACGACCGCCGAGGGCGCGACCACGGCTGAAGCGGCCCCCGCGCCCGGGGCGGCGAACGGCACCAGCCCGGCCGCCGAACCCACCGATCCCGCGGCCGATGCCGCGCCGGCCGCCGCCGAGGCGACCGCCGCCACCGAGCCTGCTGGCGCGTCGGCCGAGACCGCCGCTGCTGCGCCGAAGGCCACCACCACCGCCGCTCCCGCCGAGGCCGAACCGGCCACGGATGCCGAGTCCGAGGGCGGCTTCCTGCGCGACCTCGTGGCCGCCATGCGCGGCGTCGCCGACGAGGCGCGCCGAACGACGACCGCCGAGACCAAGGCGCGCGCCGAGGCCCGGGTCAAGGAGCTCGAGTCCGATAGCGAGCGCCGCCGTGCCGAGCTCAACGCGAAGGCCGATGCCGACGTGACCGCGGTCGGCGAGTGGGCCAAGGCCGAGGCGGAGCGCATCCGGCTCGAGGCCGAGCAGCGCGTCGCCGCGCGCCGCAGCCAGCTCGAGGAGCAGCTCGCGGCCGAGGGCACGCGCGCCGAAGCTGCCGCCACCGCCGTCCGTGCGCGCCTCGCCGAGTACGAGCGCGAGCTCGACGCGTACCACGCCCAGCTCGCCGAGATCACCGACCCGGCCGCCTTCGCCGCCGCGGCGAAGAAGATGCCGCCGCCGCCGAGCTTCGAATCCCTGGCGCCGGCACCGGAGGCCGCTCCCGCGCCGCCGTCGAGCGTGGCCGATGCGCCTGCTGCCACCGACGCGGTCGCCACCGACGCGGTCGCCACCGACGCCCCCGCCGTCGAGAAGCCTGCCGCGGAGCCGACCGCGGAAGCCGGCACGCTGCCGGCCGCGATGGCCGAGCTCATCCCCCCGGCCGATCAGAACGGCTCGGAGCCGGCGGAACCCGCCGCCCCCGAGTCGCTCGCCCAGCGCCTCGCCGCCCTTCGCGCCGATGCGGCCGCCTCGACCACCCCGGCCGCGACGGCCACGGCCACCGAGACCGCCCCGGCCACGCCGGCCGGCGCGTCGGCCGAGCCGCTGACGACCGAGGTCGTGGTTCGCGGCCTGGGCAGCTTCGGCGCCATCACCGGCTTCCGCCAGGCGCTCTCGAACGTCGAGGGTGTCGACGGCGTCTCGCTCAGCCTCGGTCAGAGCGGCGAGTTCGTCTTCCGCGCCACGCACGCCCCCGGCTTCGATATCGCCGCGGCGATCGTGAAGATGGAGGGCGACGCCGCCAGGGTCGAACCGCAGGCCTCCGGTGCGCTCCACGTCACGCTCGAGCGCGCGCGCTGAGATCCGGACCCCCGTTCCGAGCGCAGCGCCCCGGCCACCGGCCGGGGCGCATTCGCGTCACGGTGCTAGACTCTGCGGCACGGCACTGACCGTGAGGAGTACCCCTCCATCGGCCTCCAGAGAGGACGGGCCATCGGCTGCGAGCCCGACCGGACACGAGAGGGAGAAGGTCGCACGCGAGCCGGACGGGTTCGCCCGATAGCGCGAGATCGAGGCGGCGCCGCAGCGCGCGGAGCCGCGAACGAAGGTGGTACCACGGCCCGTTCGTCCTTCGACGAGCGGGTTTCTGTTTGCCGACGACCTGACGAGGAGCTGGACCGATGACGACGACGCGACGTGAGCTGCCACCGCGCTACGCCGCCGCCGAGGTCGAGCCTGCCATCTACGAGCGCTGGATGGCCGCCGATGCCTTCCGCCCCGCCGATGAGCGACCGGAGGGCGCCGAGCCGTTCGTGATCATCCAGCCGCCGCCGAACGTCACCGGCGCGCTCCACCTCGGCCACGCGCTGACGGCCTTCGTCGAGGACATCCTCATCCGCTACCACCGCATGAAGGGCGACGACACGCTGTGGCTGCCCGGCGTCGACCACGCCAGCATCGCCGCGCAGTTCGTCCTCGACCGGATCCTCGCCCAGGAGGGGGAGAGCCGCCAGAGCCTGGGCCGCGAGCGCTACCTCGAGCGCATGTGGCAGTTCATGGACGAGACGCGCGAGACGATCGCGCGTCAGCATCGGCGGCTCGGCGCCAGCCTCGACTGGAGCCGCCTGCGCTTCACGATGGACGAGGGCAGCGCGCGGGCGGTGCGCGTCGCCTTCAAGCGCCTGTACGACGACGGCCTGGCCTACCGGGGCGAGGCGCTCGTCAACTGGTGCCCGCGCTGCCGGACGACGATCAGCGACCTCGAGAACGTCAAGCACGAGGAGACGGGCACGCTGTGGAGCATCCGCTACCACCTCGCCGATGAGAACGGCGCGCCGGATCCGAACGCCTGGATCACCGTCGCCACGACCCGTCCGGAGACGCTGTTCGGCGACACCGCGGTCGCGGTCCATCCCGAGGACGAGCGCTACGCCGCGCTCGTCGGGCGGGAGGCGGTCCTGCCGTTCCTCGGCCGTCGGCTGCCGATCATCGCCGACGAGCACGTCGAGCGCGACTTCGGCACCGGGGCGGTGAAGATCACGCCGGCCCACGACTTCGACGACTACGAGGTCGGGAAGCGCCACGGCCTGCCGATGATCACCGTCATCGACGAGGACGGGACGCTCACCGAGGCCGCGGGGCCGTTCGCCGGGCTCGATCGCTTCGAGGCGCGTCCCAAGGTCGTCGAGGCCCTGGCCGCGCAGGGCGACCTCGAGGGTGAGAAGCCGCACGAGATGGTCATCGGCCGCTGCGACCGCTGCGGGACCGTCTCCGAGCCGCGGCTCAGCGTCCAGTGGTTCATCGACGTCAAGCCGCTCGCCGAGCGCGCGCTGGCCAGCGTGCGCGAGGGCCGGACGCGGATCATCCCGAGCCACTTCGAGAAGGTCTACGCCCACTGGATGGAGAACATCCACGACTGGGCCGTCAGCCGTCAGCTGTGGTGGGGCCACCGCATCCCGGCCTGGTACTGCCCCGACGACCACATCACCGTCTCGGATGCCGCGCAGGGCCCCGAGGCGTGCGTCGTGTGCGGGCGGCCGGCATCGGAGCTGCGCCAGGAGACCGATATCTTCGACACCTGGTTCAGCTCGGGGCTGTGGCCGTTCTCGACGCTCGGCTGGCCGGACCCCACGCCGGACTACGAGCGCTTCTACCCGACCCAGGTCATGGAGACGGCCTACGAGATCCTCTTCTTCTGGGTCGCCCGGATGATGATGCTCGGGCTGTACTTCACGGACGTCGAGCCGTTCCACACCGTCTACCTGCACGGCATCGTGCGCGACCCGACCGGCTCGAAGATGAGCAAGACGAAGGGCAACGTCGTCGACCCGCTCGAGATGGTCGAGGACATCGGAGCCGATGCGCTGCGCGTCGCCCTCGTCTCCGGCAATGCGCCCGGCGTCGACCAGCGCCTGACGGAGTCGAAGCTCGTCACCGGCCGGAACTTCACGAACAAGCTGTGGAACGCCGCACGCTTCGTCCTGGGCGCGCAGCCGGAGGTCGCGGCCGCGCCCGCGGCCGAGTCGATCGCGGCGCGCTGGATTCGCTCCCGACTCGGCCGGGCGACCGAGGAGGCGACCCACCAGCTCGAGGCGCTCGACATCGCCGGCTACACGGCCACGGTGTACGAGGTCGCCTGGTCGGACTACTGCGACTGGTTCCTCGAGATGGCGAAGGTCGAGCTGCGCCGCGAGGACGCCAGCGACGCGGACCGGGCGGCGACCTGGCGCGCGACGGCCGAGACGCTCGCGACGCTCCTGCGCCTGCTCCATCCGCTCCTGCCGTTCGTGACCGAGGAGATCTGGTCCGCGCTCCACGACGTGGACCCGACCCTCGTCAACGACGAGCCGCTCCTCGTCTGCGCCGCCTGGCCCTCGCCGGCGCCCGTCGACGAGGAGGCCGAGGCCACGTTCGAGGGCCTCTCGGCGCTCGTGCGCGGCGCGCGCAACCTGCGGACCGAGGCGGGCGTCGCCGCCGGAGCGTGGGTCCCGCTCGTCGTCGAGCCCGCCGACGCGGACGCCGAGACGACGATCCGGTCCGTCGAGCCGTACATCGCCGCGCTCGCGCGCGTTCGGCCGATCCAGCTCGGCGCCGACGGGAATCGGCCCGAGCTCGTCGCCGCCAGCCCGCTCGGCGCCGCCTGGCTGGGCGTCGACGCGGCCGCCGCCGAGGCCGCCCGCACCCGGCGCGAGGCCCAGCTCGCCGAGCTCGACCGGAACATCCAGCGCGTCCGCGACCTGCTCGCCAACCCGAGCTTCGTGGAGCGCGCGCCGGCCGCCGTCGTCGAGCGCGAGCGCCGGCGCCTCGCCGACCTCGAGGAGGAGCGCCGCCAGCTCGCCGCGGAGCGGTAGTCCGGGCCGTTCGGATGGGCCGAACGGGGGATGGCGGGAGGGAACGGGCCCGCTGGTAGAATCGGCGCGCCCGCGCACCACATCATCGAGGAGCCCGATGTCCTTCCTTCGGCGCAAGAAGCCCGAGCCTGCCGCACCCCCGCCGCCGATCCCGGTCCAGGAGGAGGTCACGGCACAGGAGTACCTGCTCCGGCTCGCCTACCTGGCGCGAAGCAGCGACGGGCTGCGCCTGCCGGCCGACCCGCGCGTGGCGGCGGCCATCCCGGGCATCGTCGAGCCGATCAGCCAGACGTCGGTCGAGACGATCGAGCCGCTGCCGATCGAGTACGCCGACGCCTCGCCATCGGTCGAGCGCTTCGCCGAGCTCCAGCAGTGGGTTCTCGCGCGGCGCGACGTGAGCCCCATCGGGCGGCACGCGCTGTACGTGCTCGAGATGACCGATGCGATCGACATGACGGTCGACACGTTCCACGCCGGCCTGCTCCACGGCGACACCGACACGAGCGGCTACCCCGAGTACAACGCCATCGTGGGCGGCCTGGCCACGCACTGGGACGAGCTGTCCGGCGAGCTCATCGTCCGCGCCGTCGTCGGCTGGGGCGGCAAGGGCCAGCGCGGCGACACCGAGCGCCACGGGCAGAAGCTGCTGAGCGCGCTGTACCAGCAGGTCGTCGCGTCGGGCTTCAGCCTCGGCGAGGCCGAGTCGGCGCGCCTGCCGAGCATCGGCGCCCGCTCCGGGCTGGTCTGCGCCCACTGCGGATTCGAGGCGGGCAGCGCGAGTGCGTTCTACTGCCCGAAGTGCGGCATGCGGATGGTGCGCGGCTCGTAACGCACGTCTCGCCGTTCGTTAGGCCACTGGTACTTTCGGCCTGCCCCGCTCCGCATCCGAGTCCCATTGTCCCGCCCCTTCCCGGCCGGGAGACTGGTGCCGTTCAGCACCGGAACCACCCGCATTCCACCGCGAAGGAAGGGCAATGGAGCGACCCAGGATCCTGCTCGCCATCGGGAGCGACCCCGAGCAGTACGCCGATGCGCTGGCGCGCGCGGGCTTCGAGACCCTGCCGATCGACACGCCGGCGCCGGAATCGGCTGACCTGGCGGTCATCGACTGCGACCTCGGCCCCGAGATGCTCGAGTCCTTCTATCCCGCCATCCGCGATGCCGGGATCCGCTCCATCCTCCTCGTCGGCGAGAGCACCGAGCTGCCTGCGGGCGTCGGTGGCGCGGGCGACGAGATCGCGCTGAAGCCGCTCAACGGCGACGCGCTCGTCTATCGGCTCCAGGCCTCCCTCATCCGTGCCGGCCGCACGATCCCGACCGAGTCCGGCGCCTGGGCGGCCGAGGGCGACAGCGCGTCCGCCGTCACGCCGATCGGCGAGGGCCACGTCGTCAGCGTCTTCGCGCCGAAGGGCGGGGTCGGGAAGACCACCGTCTCCGTCAACGTCGCGGTCGCCCTCCGCCAGCAGACCCGCTCCGAGGTCATCCTGTTCGACGCCGACGTCGGCGTCGGCAACGTCACCTCCGTCCTCGACGTGCCGTACAAGCTCGGCCTCGTCGACCTCTCGGGCACGCCGCCGGCGGAATGGACCGATGCGGCCTTCGAGCACCTCGTCGCCGTCCACCCCGAGACCGGCGTCCGCGTCCTGACCTGGGGCTCGGATCCGGCCGATTCGGAGCACGTCAGCGTCGAGCTGCTCATCGCCGCGCTGAAGTGGGCGCGCACGCATCACTCGTTCGTCATCGTCGACAACCACCCCGGCTACGACGACCGCACGATGGCGATGCTCGCCGTCGCGAACGAGATCCTCCTCGTGGTCACGCCCGAGGTCGGCGCCGTGAAGAACAGCGCCCAGTTCCTCGACCTGGCGCGCGAGCTCGGCCTCGGCAACGTCGTCAAGGTCGTCGTCAACCGCGCCAACCACGGCATTCGCATGCAGGACATGGCGTCGACACTCGGCCTGCCGATCTCCGCCACGATCGTCAGCAACGGCCCGAAGTCGGTCATCGCCTCGAACGAGGGGCGCCCGATCGTCACGAAGTTCCCGCGCGAGAAGATCTCCGACGACCTCCACGCCGTGGCCCGGCTGATCACGAACGCGGATCCGGCCGAGGCCGAGGCGCCGCGCCGCAGCCGCAGCTGGTGGACGCGCCTCGCCCAGCGGGCGACCGAAGCCTAGGACCTCCGTCCGCCCCGCCGATCGCGCCGGCTCGTTGCAGGCCGGCCCCGGCTTTGCCATGATGCCGGCGCCGTGCCGACCTATGACTACCAGTGCCGCTCCTGCGGCCACGTGATCGAAGTCATCCATGCCATGACCGACGACGGGCCGTCGGTCTGCGAGCGCTGTGGCGGGTCCCTGCGCCGGGTGCTCTACCCGGCGGGCATCATCTTCAAGGGCTCCGGCTTCTACTCCACCGATTCGCGCGGCAGCACGTCGGCCTCCTCCGACGGCGCCTCCTCGAAGGCCGATACCGCGAAGACGACGTCAACCGATTCGGGCTCGAGCGCCAAGGGATCGACGACGTCATCCGGCACGGGCAAGGGCGGCGAGTCCGCCGCCTGATCTCCAGGGTTCCCGGGCCGTGCGCGACGCGCGCGGCGTGACGCTCAGGCCGAGCGCGCCTGGCGCGTGCCGCAGCGGCGGCAGAACCGGGCGGTCGCCGACAGCGACAGGCCGCACTCTCCGCAGTTCTGGACGCCGATCTGCGCGGCGGCGCCGGCAACCTCCCGCGCCGATGCCTCCCAGAAGTTCGTCCCGCCGGCCCGCATCGCGAGCTCGACCGGCGTCGGCGTCGCGCCGCGCGACCGGTAGGGAAGGACGGCGGGGCGCTCCGGCCCGACCGGGCCCTCGCCCGGATCGCCGAGCCCGAGCAGGTCGAGCTGCGCGCGACGCGCCGCCACCTCGGGGCTCTCCGGCTCGGACGGCTGCTGCTCCTCGACGGGAGGCGCGATCGGACGCTGCGGGAAGCGGAGGATCGTCTCGCTGATCGGCCCAACGCGCATCGGGGGCGGCTCGTCGGCCACCGGCTCGGGCTCCGGCTCTGCCTCGGCGACCATCGGCTCGGGCTCGGGCTCGGGCTCGGGCTGGGCCACCATCGGCTCGGGCTCGGGCTCGGGCTGGGCCTCGGCGAGGATCGGCTCCGGCTCGGGCTCGACCTCGGCCACCATCGGCTCCGGCTCGACGACCGAGTCGGCGGAGTCCGGCTCCCAGGCGACGACGCGGAGCGGCTCGGGCTCGGGCTCAACTTCGGCGACAACCGGCTCCGGCTCGGGCTCGACCTCGGCGACCATCGGCTCGGGCTCGGGCTCAACTTCGGCGACAACGGGCTCCGGCTCGGGCTCGGCTTCGACCTCGGCCACCATCGGCTCCGGCTCGGGCTCCGGCTCGACCTCGGCCATCATCGGCTCGGGCTCGGGCTCGACCCAGGCATCGGCTTCGGCGTCGGCAGGGGGTGGCGTGAGGGCCTCGGCCTCGGGCCACTCGTGCGGGGCATGTCCGTTCGTCGCGGGCTGATGGGCGGTGCGATCGGCCTGCGGCCAGGCGTCCATGCCGAGGCGGCGGCTGAGCTCGTCGCTCTCGAGCATCGGCTCCGCGGAGGGCTCGGCAATGGCGGCGGCGCCGGGCTGGGCCGCGAGGAGGCGATCGGTGAGGTCGTCGGTGCCGGCGATGGGGGCGCAGCTGCGGCATCGGCCTTCGGGGTCGTTCCAGCAGCTGACGCAGGTGTACTGCCGGCAGCTGATGCAGAAGTTGAACGTCTGGTGGAAGGCGTCGAGCTGGGCCGCGGCGAGCTGCTCCTCCTCGGAGCGCATCGCGTCGCCCAACGCGTCGGAGAGGGCGTCCTGGCTGGTGAGGTAATTCTTCAGCCCACCGAAGAGCCCGCGCGTCTTGCGCAGCGGGTTCAGGCGAGTCGGCGCACGAAACTCGTAGCGCGTCCCGCAGCGTTCGCAGAAGGACTCGGTGAGCGTTTCAACCAATGGTGATCTCTCTCCTCGCTCCGCCAGCAGCCGGGCGGCCGGGGGGAGGAGTATAGCCAGCGAGTCCAGCCGGACCCTATCGGCGCATTGGTACCCCGCGGAGAACGGCCGTTCGTACCCCGCGTGCTAGCATCGCGCCCAGCATGGGCATCCTCTCGCGCGTGGAGTCGTTCCTCGAGCGCTTCCTGGAGGCGCCGGCGGGACGACTGGGGGCCTCCATCCAGCCCGTCAGCCTCGCGAAGCGCATCGAGCGCGCAATGGACACGAACAAGACGTACGGCGACGCCGGCGTGATCGTGCCGAACCAGTACGACCTCCACCTTCATCCAGGCGACTACGCCGCATTCGCCTCGTACCGCAGCGCGCTCGAGGACGATCTCGCGCACGGCGTGCTGGCGCGTGCTCGCCACGAGCGCTACACGCTCGTGGCGCGGCCCCGCGTGCGGATCGTCGCGGACGATTCCGTCCGGCGTGGCGAGATCCGGGTGGCGGCCAACGTCGTCGACGAGCGCGGCGACCGGATGCGCGAGGCCACGCCGATGCCGGCCAGCAATGACACGATGGTCTTCGAGGCGCCGGGTGCGGCCGGTGCCGGAGCGCCCGAATCGGCGCGGCGCGCGTACCTCCTCGTCAGCACGCGCGGCAGCCGGCCGGTCCAGTTCGACCTCGGCGCGCCGGTGATCGGCATCGGGCGGGCCAGCGACAACGACGTCATCGTCGACGACCCGATGGTCAGCCGCCACCACTGCCAGCTCAAGCTCCAGCACGGCGCGTACAGCTTCACCGACCTCGGCAGCCGCAACGGCTCGACGGTGAACGGCCAACCGGTGAGCCAGGTGGCGCTCGGCCCGGGCGACGTCATCCGTATCGGCGACACGGAGATCGAGTTCCAGGTGCGGTCGTGACCGGCGACATCCTTCGCGTCATGCTCCTCGTCCTCCAGCTCGGCTTCGTCGGGCTGCTCTACCTCGTCCTGCTCCGTTTCGCGGGGTCGCTGCTGCGGGACCTGCGCAACGCCGAGGAGGCACAGCTCGCCTCGCGCTCGGGGATCGGCCGCCTCCAGGTCCTCGAGTCGCCCGAGAACGAGCCGCCGGAGGGCTCGACGATCGCCCTCGGGCCGATCAACTCCATCGGCCGCAACGTGAACAACACGATCTACGTCGAGGACGACTTCGTGAGCGCCAACCACGCCATGCTCACGTTCCGCGGCCGGAGCTGGTTCATCGAGGACCAGGGCAGCACGAATGGCACGTACGTGAACGGCCATCGCATCGACCGGCCGGTGGCGCTGTCGTTCGGCGACGAGATCACCATCGGCCGGGTCAGGATGCGGCTCGACCGATGAGCGCGACTGCAGCGGTGCCACGCCCCTGATGCGGCTCACCTGGCGGGGAGCGGAGCTGCGCCTGCTCCTCCCGCTCGTCCTGCTCGTCCCGCTCGGCTTCATCGTCACGCATATCGCGCAGACGGCGACGTGGGAGCCGGGCGACATCAGCCTGGCGCTGATCTACGTGGGGCTCGTCGTCGGCGCCCACCTCGTGCTCGTCGCATTCCGCCATCGAGGCGATCAGCTGCTCCTGCCGGCGGTGGCGTCCATGGGCGGGATGGGCATCATCATGCTCAACCGGCTGCCGCAGGACCTCGCCGGCACGCGCGCCCTCGGGCTCGAGCTCGGCATGGCCGAGACCCAGGTGCTGTGGTTCGGGATCGGGCTCGTGGCGATGCTCGTCATCGCCATCGGCCTGCGCGACGACGGCATCCTGCGCCACTACAAGTACTCGTGGGCGGCGATCGGCATCCTCCTCCTCGCCGCGACGCTCCTGTTCGGCTACGAGGTGAACGGCGCGCGGCTGTGGATCAACCTCGGCCCGGTGAGCGTGCAGCCGGGCGAGTTCCTGAAGATCGTGCTCGCCATCTTCCTCGCCGGCTACCTGGCCGAGACCCGGACGCTGCTGACCAGCGCGCGCATGCGCATCGGCTTCCTCTCCATCCCGCCGTTGCCGTACTTCCTGCCGATGCTCGTGCTGTTCGGCGCGGTCATGCTCATCGTGGCCCGCCTCAACGACCTGGGCACCGCGCTCCTGTTCTTCGGCACGTTCCTGACGATGCTGTTCGTGGCGACCGGGCGGCGCTCCTACGTGCTCATCGGCCTGATCCTGTTCGTGGCCGGCTCGTTCGTGGCCTACCAGCTCTTCCCGCACGTCCAGACCCGGGTCGACGTCTGGCTCGACCCGTTCGCCGATCCGCTCGGCGCCGGCTTCCAGCCGGTGCGCGCCATCTACGCCTTCGGCCGCGGCGGCGTGTTCGGCGAGGGGCTCGGGCAGGGGCTCGTCACGCTCGGCGGCTCGACGACGATCCCGTACATCGAGAGCGACTTCATCTTCACCGCGATCGCCGAGGAGCTGGGCCTGCTCGGGGCGTTCGCCCTCCTCGGCTTCGCGTGCGTCATGGTCTTCCGCGGCCTGCGCATCGCCGCGCTGGCGCGCGATGACTTCGGCGGCCTCCTCGCCACCGGCCTGACGGTCAGCCTCGGCCTCCAGACGCTGATCATCATCGCCGGCAACACGAAGCTCATCCCGCTCACCGGCATCACGCTGCCGTTCGTCAGCTACGGCGGATCGAGCATCCTCGCCAGCTTCATCATGATCGGCCTGCTGCTCGCGATCAGCCACCGCAGCGCCGGGGCCGTCGAGCCGATCGAGCCGCCGGAGGCGACGGCCCGATGATCGCGACGAACGTCCGGCGCCTGGCGGTCTACCTCCTCCTGTCGTTCGCCGTCGTGTCCGGCAGCCTCGTGTGGTGGCAGGTCATCCAGGCGCCCGCCCTCGCCGTGCGGCCCGACAACCCCGAGGTCATCGCCGCTCGGCGCAGCCTGCTGCGCGGCACGATCTTCGACGCCACCGGGCAGGTGCTCGCCAGCTCGCAGGTGATCGACGGCATCTCGACCCGCACGTACGCCGATCCGGCCTTCACCCACGTCATCGGCTACGCCAGCCTGCGCTTCGGGACGACCGGCATCGAGCGCGCCTTCGAGGACCTCCTCGTCGGCCAGGCCGATCCGAACCCGCTGCGCGACCTCGTGAACGACGTCCTGGACCGCCAGCCGCAGCCGCGCGACCTGACGCTCACGATCGACCGGCGGCTCCAGGACTTCGCCCAGGCCCAGCTCGGCACGAACCCGGGCGCGGTGGTGGCGATCGACCCGGCCACCGGCGCGATCCTGGCCATGGTCTCGTCGCCGACGTTCGACGCGACGCCGATCTCCGGCGACCCGAACGTCGCCCAGCCGACGATGGACGCCCTGCGCGACGACCCGGCCCAGCCGCTCATCGCGCGCGCCCGACAGGGCCAGTACACGCCCGGGTCGATCATGAAGGTCGTCACCGCCATCGCGGCCCTCGAGGCCGGCGTGATCACGCCGGAGACGACGTTCCCCGACCAGCCGCGCCAGGAGACCGAGGGCTTCGTCGTCGATGGCTTCACGATCCGGGAGCACGATCTCGGTGGCATCCAGCCCGGCCTGTGGCGGCTGTCCGAGGCGCTCCAGGTCTCGAGCAACATCTACTTCGCCCACGTCGGGCTCGAGCTCGGCGAGGAGCGCTTCCTCGAGGCCGCGCGGCGGCTCGGCTTCTGCGACGGCCTGGGCATCGGCCCGCCGAGCCGATCGCTCAACGTGGCGCCCAGCTACATCACCGCGGCCGAGGACGGCGACTGCGGCCCGTTCAGCGGGCGCCCGGAGCTCGCCAGCGCGGCGTTCGGCCAGGGCTCGACGTTCGTGACCCCGGTCCAGATGGCGCTCGTCGCGGCGGCGGTGGCCGGCGACGGGGTTATGCCCTCGCCGTACGTGGTGCGCGACGTCCGCGAGCACACCGCCGACGGCGCCACGCCGTCCGAGACGGTGCTCGAGACGCTGTCGTCGGGCGGCGGGACGCGGGTGATGAGCAGCGAGACGGCCGGCCAGGTGCGCTCGGCGATGGTCGACGCGGTGAACGGGGAGCTCGGCCGCCTCTTTGCCGGGGAGGCCGACGTGACCCTGTACGGCCTGACCGACGCGCGCTCGGCGGGCAAGACCGGCACCGCCCAGCTCGGCGGGGAGCAGGCGCCGCACTCCTGGTTCATCGGCTTCGCGCCGGCCCAGGACGGTGCGACGCCGGAGATCGCCGTCGCCGTCCTCGTGGAGAGCGGCGGGTCGGGCGCCACCGGCGCGGCGCCGATCGGCGGCCGGGTCATGGCCGAGTGGCTGCGCCTGTCGGGCGGCGGCGGCTGAGGGGAGCCGAGGGGCGGCTGAGGGGCGGCGGCACGCGGCGTGGAACACGCGCGCCGCGCCGCGCGTCCCAGGGCCACGGTGAACCCGGGCGTAACGTGCGGGGGTATTCTGTGGTGAACGATCGGGCCCCGAACGCGGTGCCCTGGCACCGAGCAGGGGAGAACAGGACAACGTGAAGAACGTCCAGCAGCCCGCCGAGCGGATCGTCGCCAGTGTCGAGCGCGTCATCGTCGGGAAGCACATGGAGGTCCGCATGGCTCTCGTGGCCCTCCTGTGCGAGGGTCACATCCTCATCGAGGACGTGCCGGGCGTCGGCAAGACGATGCTGGCGAAGGCGATCAGCCAGAGCATCGGCTGCTCGTTCCGTCGGATCCAGTTCACGCCAGACCTGCTGCCATCCGACGTCACCGGCCTGTCGATCTACAACCAGAAGACGACCGAGTTCGAGTTCCGCCCGGGGCCGATCATGGCCCAGGTCGTCCTGGCCGACGAGATCAACCGCGCCACCCCGAAGACGCAGAGCGCGCTGCTCGAGTGCATGGAGGAGCGCCAGGCCACGATCGACGGCGTGACCCATCCGATGCCGACGCCGTTCCTCGTCATCGCCACCCAGAACCCGATCGAGTACGAGGGCACGTTCGCCCTGCCCGAGGCCCAGCTCGACCGCTTCATGCTCCGCCTGCGGCTCGGCTACCCGAAGCCGATGGAGGAGATCGTCATCCTCGACGAGCAGAAGCGTCGTCACCCGCTGACCGAGGTCCAGCAGGTCCTCGGCGTCGAGGAGCTGCGCGAGATGCAGGCCGCCATCAAGGAGGTCTACGTCGACCAGGCCGTGGCCGAGTACATCGTCCGCCTCGTCCATGCCACGCGTGACCATCCCGACGTCTACCTCGGCGCGTCGCCGCGCGGCTCGCTCAACCTGTACCGCGCGGCCCAGGCCTTCGCCGCCCTCGAGGGGCGCGACTACGTCATCCCCGACGACGTGAAGTCGCTCGCCGTCGCGGTGCTGGCGCATCGGCTGATCGTGAAGAGCCAGGCCTCGCTGCGCGAGGTCGATCCCGAGCAGATCGTGCGCGAGATCCTCCAGGCGGTGCCGGTCGCCGATGCGGCCGCGGCCGCCGACACCGGCCGGGCGCGCGTCTCGTAAGCGGGACCATGGGCATCCTGAGCCGGCACCTCCGGCTCCTCTTCCTCGTCACCGTCCTCGTCGTCGCCGCGTTCAGCACCGGCCTCGAGGTCCTCTTCTTCCTGACCTACCTGACGCTCGCCCTCGGCGTCGGCGCCTGGATCTACGCGCGCCGCGGCCTGAAGGGCGTGCGCGCCGACTACCGCGTCGTGAACCCGCGGACCCACGTCGGCGAGGTGCTCCAGGCGGTGTACCGGGTCGAGAACCACGACCGCTTCCCGAAGCCCTGGATCGAGTGCTGGAACGAGTCGTCGATGGCCGCCGGGCTGCCCGGCCGCGTCGTCGGCATCCGGGCGCGCAGCACGCGGCAGTGGCTGGCCAAGGTCACCGCCACGCGGCGCGGCAGCTACCGGCTCGGCGCCCTCCACCTGCGGACCGGCGACCCGTTCGGCCTGTTCAGCACCGACATGGTCGTCGGGCAGCCGACGAGCGTCGTCGTGTTCCCGAAGGTCGTGCCGCTCCCGCACTGGCGCCTGCCGCCCTCGCCGATCGACGGCACCACGCCCGCCCGCCGGCGCCACGAGGCGGCCGCGGCGCCGCTGGTGAGCAGCATCCGGCCCTACGTCCACGGCGACGCCATCAACCGCATCCACTGGCTGTCGAGCGTCCGCCACGGCGAGCTCCACGTGAAGGAGCTCGACCTCGAGCAGGCGGCCGACCTGTGGATCGTGCTCGACCTCGATCGCGGCGTGCACGCCGGCCTCGGGCCGGAGGCGTCGGTCGAGACGGCGGTCACGATCGCCGCGTCGGTCGCGCTGCGCACGCTGGCCGACAACCGATCGGTGGCGATGACCGCCTCGGCGCGCCGCGTCCAGGTGCACCAGCCCGACCGCGGCCAGCGGGTCGAGCAGAAGCTGCTCCACCTCCTGGCCAACGTCCAGGCCGACGGCACGACCCCGCTGGCCGAGGTGCTGGCCGCGACCCTGCCGCAGCTGCGGCGCGGCATGACGCTGTGCGTCGTCACCGGCTCGACCGACCGGGCCTGGGTCCGCGCCACGTCGACGCTCCGGCGGCGCGGCGTGGCGGCCCTGGCGATCGTCCTCGACCGCGCCTCGTTCATCGGCGTCGAGCCCGACGAGCACGCCCGCGCCGAGCTGGCGGCGGTGCGCCATGCCCTGGCCGAATACGACATCGCCCACCGCATCGTGCGCCACGGCGACGACATCGCCGAGGCCATCGGCGCGCGAGGCATGCGAGGCAAGGTCCGTGCCTGAGATCCGCGAGCGCCTGCGTCCCCCGCGCGCCGGCTGGCAGGGCGTCTCACTGCTCGCCGTCATGGTCCTCGCCCTGGCCTGGTCGATCCAGGGCGCGGCGTGGCTCGACCGGCTCGACTTCGTCGTCCCCATCGGCCTGTTCGCCATCGGCTGTGGCGCCCTCGTCGGCCTGCTGCGCACGTCGATCGTGTTCACCCTCCCGCTCGGCGCGGCGCTCGGCGCGGCGTTCCTGATCTGGACGATCGGTGGCGAGTACCACGGCACGCTCGACGACCTGGGTCGGCTCGTTGCGCTGCGCCAGGACCTCATCGGCTGGACGGTCACCGTCCTCGACACCGGCTACCCGTCCGAGATGTCGCCGTACGCCCTCGGCCTCGGCGCGCTCCTGTGGGGCACGGCCTTCACCGCCTCGTACGTCGTGTACCGCTACCACCGCGTCCTCGACGCGATCCTCCTGCTCGGCGCGCTCATGGTCGCCAACGTGTCGGCCACGCTCACGCCGCTCCTCGGTCACCTCGTCCTGTTCGTCGTCGCCGCGCTCCTGCTGTGGCTCCACTCGTCGCTCGTGGCGCGCCAGGACGGCTGGCAGCGGCGCCGGGTGAACGAGAACGTCGAGGTCACCGCCTCGATCATGCGGTCGGGGATCCTGTTCGGCGCCGGCACGGTGGCCCTGGCCTGGATCCTCACCTCGGTGGCGGTGGCGACGCCGCTCACGGGGGCGTGGAGCAGCCTCGACGGCGTGTGGACCGATGTGCGCGACCAGTTCGAGGGCGTCTTCGGCAGCCTGACGAACCCGCAGTCGCGGATCACCGGCAGCACGTTCGGCCCCGCCTTCACGGTCACCGGGGAGTGGGTCAGCAACGACGCCGAGGTCCTCGTCCTCGCCGCCGAACGCCCGCTCTACCTCCGCACGCGGACGTACGACGAGTACACCGGCCGCGGCTGGGTCCAGACCGAGGGGCCGCGCCGCTCGGTCCCGGCCGGGACGCCGCTGTTCTCCGGCGCGACGACCGAGTGGCCGCTCGTCGAGGAGGCGCTGCGCCTCGAGAGCATCGGCATCGAGATGCGCCAGACGGTCGGCCGCAACCTGTTCTCCGGCGGCTCACCGCTGCGGCTGTTCATCGGCGCCAACGTCATGGAGCCGGACGGCTACCCGCTCCTCGGCAGCCTCGAGGCCGATGCGCCCATCGGCTCGGGCGAGGCATACGAGCTGATCACCGCCATCTCGGAGGCCACCCGGGCCGATCTCGCCTCGGCCGGGACGGACTACCCGGCGGAGATCACGGCGCTCTACCTCGACGACACCGGCGTCACCGAGCGCGTCGCCGCGCTCGCGCGCGAGGTGACCGAGGGCGCCGAGACGCCGTTCGAGCAGGCGAACGCCCTCGCCGATTTCCTGCGCAGCGCGGAGTTCACGTACTCGACCGTCGGGCCGACCGTCCCCGACGGCGCCGACCTCGTCGACACGTTCCTGTTCGCCGAGGGCGACAAGTACCGCACCGGCTACTGCCAGTACTTCGCCAGCTCGATGGCCCTCATGGCCCGCTCGCTCGGCATCCCGGCGCGCGTGGCGGTCGGCTTCGCACCGGGCGAGGCCGCCGGTGACGGCCTGTGGCTCGTGCGCGAGGCGAACGCCCACGCCTGGGTCGAGATCTACTTCCCCGGCTACGGCTGGGAGATCTTCGAGTCGACCCGCTCGATCCCCGGCGTGTTCCGCTCGTCGGGCGACCCCGACGCGTCCGTCGGGCGCCAGCAGCTGCCGGTCAGCCGCTGGCTCGAGGAGGACATCCCGCTGCCGGTGCCGCCGGGTGGCGTCGAGGCCCTGCACTCGCCGGTCATCGCCCCGGGCGCCATCGACCCCGACAACCCCGAGCTGGCCGACGCGGCCAACGCCAGCCGCACCCGGAACGCGCTCATCGTCGGGGTCATCGTGCTCGTCGGCCTCGGGCTGCTGTGGTGGCGCCTCCAGCGTCTCCAGCGCCGATGGCGGCTCCTGCCGCCCGGCGAGCGCGCCTGGCAGCAATTGACGCTGGCCGCCGAGCGCGCGGGCATCGGCCCACGGCCGTCCGAGACGATCTACGAGTACGCGGCCTGGCTCGAGGAGCAGCTGCCCGAGCATCGCCAGCCGATCCGCGAGGTGGCGAACGGCAAGGTGTGGCAGGCGTACTCCGGCCGTTCGATGACCGCCTTCGCCGCCCACGCGCTCGACCGCGCGTCGGCGAAGCTGCGCCTGCCGCTCATCGGCCTCGCCATCCGGCGCTCGTTCCGCCGCGCGATCGGCCGCCCGGAACGCTAGCCGCGCGGCCGGCGCCGCGGGTCACAGGGCCAGGGGACGGCCCTCGGCGCCCTCCTCGACGTGCAGCGGCGCGCGCCCGAGGAGGTGGTGGGTATCGTTCCAGCGCTCGACCCGCCACGTCCCGTCGAGGCGGTCGAGGACGCAGACCGAGGCGTTGTCGACGTCGAGCGCCCACGATCGGCGCGGCGAGAGCTCGAGGAGCAGGCGGGCCAGGACCCGGATCGTGCCGCCGTGGCTGACGATCACGACCGTTTCGTCGCTGCCCGGGTCGTCACCGAGGTCCGCCACCGCGGCGCCGAGTCGCTC
This sequence comes from Candidatus Limnocylindria bacterium, assembly GCA_036262075.1. Taxonomy (GTDB): domain Bacteria; phylum Chloroflexota; class Limnocylindria; order QHBO01; family QHBO01; genus JACDBZ01. Next base: position 779 of record DATAJO010000032.1, on the reverse strand, counting down.
GAGGGTCGACTCGATTGTCTCGCCGCCGGGCGGCAGGCCGTCGGTCGTGCGCCACACCTCGTAGCGCGCGGCGTCGGTGCGGGCGATCTCGTCGTGGGTGCGGCCCTCCCACTCGCCCTGGCCGATCTCGATGAGCCGCGCGTCGCCCTCGACCGGCACGCCGCAGGCGTCGCCGATGGCCGTCGCCGTCTCGAACGCGCGGGCCAGGGTCGAGCTCAGGATCCGCCCCGGGCGCAGGTCGGGGTCGGCGGCGACGCGCCGGGCGACGAGCGCCGCCTCGCGCCGCCCGACGTCGGAGAGCGGGGGATCGAGATGGCCCTGGAACCGCCCCTCGCGGTTCCAGTCGGTGATCCCGTGACGGACGAGGACGAGCCGCAGGCGGCCCACCTCAGCCCGCGCCGGCGGTCGCGGCGCCGGCCGCGGCGAACGTCTCGTGCGCGATGCGGACGGCCTCGGCCGCATCGGCCGGGTGTCCGAACTCGGGGAGCACCCCGCCCATGATCTCGAGCGCCTCGGCCATCTCGTCGATGCCGACGTCGCCCATGTGCCCGAACCTGAAGATGCGGCCGGTCCACTTGCCCTGGCCGCCGGCGACGACGAGGCCGCGCGCCCGCAGGGCGGCGTTAAACGGGCCCCACTCGATGCCCTCGGGCAGCCAGGCCGCGGTGACGGTCGCCGATCGGTGCTCAGGCCTGGCGACGAGCCTCAGGCCGAGGGCCTCGAGGCCCGCGCCCACGGCGCGCGCGATGGCGGCGTGGCGCGCCCACGTGCGCTCGCGA
>DATAJO010000031.1:0-73416 GCA_036262075.1 Candidatus Limnocylindria bacterium | reverse complement strand
TGACGTGGACGTAGTCGTCCTTGCCGATGCCGCGGATGACGCCCGGCGCGAGCGGGCCGGAAAGCTCGAGGGCGACCTCGTCGGCGTTGAGGTTGCCCAGGACGTCGATGAGGTAGCGGGCGTTGAACGCGATCGAGGTCGGCGAGCCCTCGACCGTGGCCTCGACCGTGTCGGCGTTCTCGCCGACGTCGGCGGCGTGCGCGGTGATCGACACGCCACCCGCCTCCGAGTCCTCGCCGCCGAGCTCGATCTTCACGATGTTCGCGCTGTCGCGGGCGAAGATGCTCGCCCGCCGCGTTCCGGCCAGGAACGCCTCGCGGTCGACGACGGCGCGCGAGGTGTGCGAGGTCGGGATGACCGGCTCGTAGTTCGGGAACTGGCCCTCGATGAGCCGGCTGACGAGGTCGATGCCCTCGACGTGGAACAGGACCTGGCTCTTGTTCGGCGTGACGGTGATCTCGATCGGCGCCTCGGCGTCGGGCAGGACGCGCATGAGCTCGGCGTACGAGCGGCCGGGCACGACGATCGTGACGTCCGGGCTCACCGGGCGGTCGAGCTTCAGGTGGCGCACGGCGATGCGGTAGTTGTCGGCCGCGGCAAGCGTCATCGTGTCGCCGCTCATCTTGGTCAGCACGCCGGTGAGGATCGGGCGGCTCTCGTCGGTCGCCGCGGCGAACACGACCTCGCCGAGGGCCTCGCGGAGCACACGGGCGTCGACGCTCGTGGCCGGCGACTCGCCGATGGCGGCCACGACCGGGAACTCGTCGGCCTCGATGCCCTTGATGCTCGAGCGGTTCGAGCCACAGGTCAGCTTCAGGGTCCGATCCTTCGGCGACAGGACGAGGTCGATGCGCTGGTTCGGCAGCGAGGCGACGAGATCGGTGAGCAGGCGGGCCGGGACGGTGATCTCGCCCTCCTCGTCGACCTTGCCGGGCACCCAGCAGTTGATGCCGATCTCGAGGTTGGTGGCGGTCAGCTTGAGCCCCGAGCTCTCCGTCTTGAGCAGCACGTTGGCGAGCACGGGCAGGGTCGCCCGGCTGCTCACCGCGCGGCTCACGGTCTGAAGGCCGCGCGCCAGGTTCTCCTGCATCACCGAGACGTTCATGCCGACCTCACCCTAAATCCGCGTCCAGGCCATCCGAGCGTTGTGCGCTTGCCTGGGCGCGTGTCTGACGCTCTATCGGTCCAAAGAGAAGAATACTCATCAGTCGTCGTCCCTTCGTAGGCGTGTGGACGGTGTGGACGACCTGGCACCGCCACGCTCGGCCCGAGCGTGCGACCCCCTGCGGACAACCCGGCTCCGGCGGTGGACTCGACGGCCGGTCGCCGGGGAGAGGCGGCGGATGGATCGCCCGGATCGGTGGACAGAGGGTACCGATGGCAACGGAGCGGTGTGACCATTGTCCACAGCCGGACCGAGATATCCACGAGATCGGCGGGGTTATCCACCGCGGATGGTGCGTCGGGTCACCGATCGGCCCGATGTCGCGCGGATCCGCGGTCGCGCTCACTCGGAGTAGATCATCTCCCGCACCGCGCTGATCTCGCGGCGCATCTCGTCGTTCTCGTTCAGCTCACGGGCGATCTTGTCGCAGGCGTGGAGGACGGTGGAATGGTCGCGTCCGCCGAGCTCGGCGCCGATGCGGAGCAGGCTGATATCGGTCTCCTCGCGGATGAGGAACATCGCGATCTGGCGCGGCACGACGATGGCCCGGTCGCGCTTCGAGGAGCGCAGCTGGTCGAGGTTGACGCCGTAGTAGTCGGCCACGGCGCGCACGATCTTCTGGGGCGTGATCGACTTCTTGCGCGGGTTGTACATGACGTTCGACAGCACCGCGCTGGCGAGCTCGATATTGATCGGCATCCCGCTCATGCTCGCGTAGGCGACGACCCGGTTCAGGGCGCCCTCGAGCTCGCGGACGTTGCTCACCACCTTGCGGGCGATGAACTCGATGACCTCGGACGGGATGAGATGGAGCTGGTCCTCGGCCTTCGAGCGCAGGATCGCGATGCGGGTCTCGAGGTCCGGCGGCGTGAGGTCGGCGATGAGGCCCCACTCGAACCGGCTGCGGAGGCGCTCCTCGAGCGTGGTGATCGCCTTCGGCGGCCGATCCGAGCTGAGGACGACCTGCTTGCCGGCCTCGTGGATGGCGTTGAAGGTGTGGAAGAACTCCTCCTGGGTCCGCTCGCGCTCGGCGATGAACTGGATGTCGTCGATGAGGAGGACGTCGATCCGCCGGTAGCGGGTCCGGAAGTCCTCCATCTTCTGCTCGCGGATCGAGTTGATGAAGTCGTTCGTGAACTTCTCGCTCGTCGCGTACAGGATCCGCTTGCGCGGGAACTTGGCGGCCACCGCGTTGCCGATGGCGTGCATGAGGTGGGTCTTGCCGAGGCCCACGCCGCCGTACAGGAACAGCGGGTTATAGGCGTGCCCGGGCCGCTCGGCGACGCTCAGCGCCGCGGCGTGCGCGAGCCGATTGGCCGATCCGACGATGAAGTTGCTGAACGTGTAGCGCGTGTTGAGGTTGATCGCGTTGCCGCCGGCCGAGAGCGGCGGCATCTGGACCTGCGCCTCCTCGTCGACCTGCTCCGGGACCGGGCCGGAGGCATCGGCGACGACGAACTCGACCTGCACGCTGCCGCCCACGACGCGGGCCAGCGTCTGGCTGATCAGGGGCCGATAGCGGTTGTCGAGCCAGTCCCGTGCGAAGCCATTCGGAGCGCTGATGCGATAGCGGTTGTCGTCGATCTCGACGAGGTCGGTGTCCTTCAGCCAGGTCTCGAAGTTGGCGGGAGAGAGAGACACCTGCAGCTCGCCGAGGGCGGCGCGCCACACCTGCTTCGCATCCATCAATCGAGGATCTCCGAACCGGTACGCGGGGCGTCAAAAAGGTCGAATGAGGTCCGTCCTCCGGGCCGAGACGGGACGGTGTGTCGGGCGGTCCGGGCCGGGGGTCGGGCCACTATAGCAGCGGCCGAATCGGCGGGGCAATGAATCGGGACGACCGTCATGTCCGCCCCATCCAACGGTCCCGGACCGCCCCCCGCGCCCCCGATTCGCCACCCCGCGCGACGCGCCGGACGACCCTCCACGCCCGTGGCCCGGCGACGCGGGTGGGCCTCGTCCGTGCGGTCCCCTGCCGGATCTTCGCTCGTCCTCGTTCGGTCGTGAACGGTTCTCGCTGTGGCGAGAGGAATGCACGCGAGGGCCTGGGCGCGCTGCGTTTGCGCGCTGTGGCGAGCACCCGCACGCACGATCCGCACGCCGACGCGCCGCTCACGCTCATCGGCTCTCGCTGCAGTCGACACACGACACGCCACGAGCGCTTCCGGTGAATAGCTCTCGTTGGAGCGCGAACCGGCACGCACCAGCCCGTCGATGCTCGCCGTGGCGAGAGGATTTCACCGGAAGGCCGATCCACGTGGCGTTTGCGCGCTACAGCGAGCACCGGCACGCACGAACGGCACGCCGATGCGCCGCTCACGCTCACCAGCGCTCGCCCCAGTCGACAAACGACACGCCACGAGCGCTTCCGGTGAAGAACGCTCGACCTGGCGCGAGTCCGCGCGAACCTCCGCGCGAACCAGCCCCGAAACGGCCGCTCCGGCGTTTGACCGAGGCAGCGGCGCGCGACTAGAATCCGCGCCAGAGCGAGGCGGGTAACCGAATCGCGCGCGCAGGCTGGCGGAAGGCCAGCCGTTCGTGTGTTTATCGCCCGCGTCGTGAACGTTGAACGAGGAACCGGCACGCACTCATGAAGAGGACGTATCAGCCCAAGAAGCGCGCGCGGAAGCGCGAGCACGGCTTCCGGGCCCGGATGGCCACCAAGGGCGGACGCCGCGTGCTGGCTCGTCGCCGGGCCAAGGGGCGCAAGCAGCTCAGCGCCTGACCGTCGAACCGGCTCGATCGATGCCTGCGCTGCCGATGCTCCGGCGCCGGGCCGACTTCGAGGCCGTCGGACGGGACGGCATCACGCGGTCGAGCCCGCTTCTCGTCCTCCGAGCGTTGAGGACCGGACGGGCCGAGACGCGGGTCGGGCTGTCGACGCCACGGACGCTCGGAGGCGCCGTTCAACGAAATCGGGTGCGACGTCGACTGCGCGAGCTGGTGCGGGCGCGGCTGGAGCGGATCGGTCCCGGGTGGGACCTCCTCCTCATCGCGCGACCGGCCGCGGCGACGGCGAGCCATGCCGAGCTGGGAGCAGCGATCGACGCGCTCCTTCGCCGGTCGGACATCGGACAGGAATGAAGACCATCGGGTTGGGACTGATCACCGCCTACCAGAAGCTGACCGCCTGGATGCCGCCCAGCTGCCGCTACTCGCCGACGTGCTCCGCGTACACGTACCAGGCGATCGAGCGCTACGGGCTTCTCAGGGGTTCCTGGATGGGCGCGAAGCGCATCGGCCGCTGCAACCCATTCCACCCCGGCGGGTACGACCCCGTCCGCTAGAGACGTGCTGAGTTGACACCGATCTTCGCCCAGGGCTTCTTCGGCATCGAGCATTTCACGCCGCCCTGGGACGTCTTCTTCCTTCCCCTCTTCAACCTGCTCATCTTCCTCTACGAGCTCCCGATCTTCGATTTCGCGCTGGCGATCATCGTCTTCACGATCATCATCCGCACGATCCTCGCGCCGCTCTTCGTGCGCCAGATCCGCTCGCAGAAGGAGATGCAGCGGATGCAGCCGCTCATCCGCGAGGTGCAGCGGAAGCACAAGGGCAACCGCCAGAAGGTCTCCGAGGAGACCATGGCGCTGTACCGGGAGCACGGCGTCAACCCGGCGGCCGGCTGCCTGCCGGTCGTCGTCCAGCTCCCGATCCTGTTCGCCCTCTACCAGGCCCTCATCCGCGCCTCCGGCGTGGTGCAGGGCTTCGTCGTCAACGACGGCAACAAGGAGGCCTTCGAGGCCCTCCAGGCGGCGAACGTCGTCTCGCCCATCGCCGGCGAGCCGAATGCCTACCAGGTGGCCTTCGACGGCGCCTGCAACCTCCCCGAGTACGCGCAGCTGCCGCAGTTCCTGCCGCTCAACTGCCAGCTCATCGAGCCCCTCAAGCTCGAGTCGCACGTGAACACCCACGTCTCGTGGCTGTTGAACCTCGACCTCGCCCGGGTCGACCACGTGTTTGCGTTCCCGATCCCCGCGATCGGGTTCTCACTGTCGCTCCTGGCCGTCATCGCCGCCATCCTGCAGTTCGTGCAGGTCCGCATGACGAGCCCGACCCCCAACCCGGACGATCCAACCTCCGGGATGACGAGCACGATGACCTACACGTTCCCGTTGCTCACGCTCATCTGGGGCGGCATCTTCCCGAGCGGTCTGATCCTGTACTGGATCGTGTACACCGCGTACCTCGTGGTACAGCAGTACCTCATCATGGGATGGGGGAACCTCTTCCCGCTCTTCGGCTGGCAGCCACGCTGGGCGCCGGCACCCGCGGGAAGCGGGCGAGGCGCTGCGCTCCAGCGCTCGCCGCGCGACGACGACGCGCGCTCCGATGACCCCGCTCCCACTTCCACCCCAGCCCCCGCCACGTCCGGTGGGCGCGGCCAGTCGCGCCCCGGCAACCGTCGGCAGGGAGGCAACAAGCGCAGAGGCCGAAAGCGATGACCTTCCGAGAGTTCAGCGGAAAGAACGTGGAAGAGGCGATCCGGGCCGCGATGAAGGAATTCAGCGCGGACCTCGGCGACCTCGACATCGAGATCCTGTCCCAGGGCAAGCGCGGCATGCTCGGCGTCGGCGGGGAGGAGGCGCGCATCCTCGCGGCGCCGAAGTCCGCGATCGACTCGGCAGAGACGGTGCGCGTCGAGAGCCCGGCCGATGAGCCGGAGCGCAAGCCCGAGCCCAAGGCGACGCAGGAGCCATCCGGCGCGGAGCCGATGGCCACCGAGGCCGAGGCCGATGCCGAGGCCGATGCCGGCGTCGAGACCATGGAGACCGTCGCCTTCGAGGATGAGCCGAGCGAGCAGCTGGCCGATCTCGAGCGGGCCGAGGCCGCGCGTCCGTCGCGCGGCGGCCGCACGCGTGGCGGCCGGGGCCGCGGCCGGAACGGCGCCGAGCGCGAGTACGCCGGGGTGCGCGAGTCACGCGGATCCCGCGGCGGGCGCGGCGAGCGGGCCGACCGCCCGCCTCGCGCCGATCGGGGGGACCGGATGCGCGAGCCCGTCCCGTTCGTCCCGGGCAAGCCGCTCGAGGAACTGAGCGACGAGGAGCGCGCCACCGTCGAGACGGCGGGCGAGGTGCTGGCCGAGATGGTGCGGCTCATGGGCCTCAACGCCACGGTCGAGATCGCCGTCGGCGGGGAGACGGCGCGGCTGAACGTGAAGGGCGACGACCTCGGTGCCCTCATCGGGCGTCGCGGCGAGAAGCTCGCCAGCCTCCAGCACATCGTCAACCTCATCGTCGGACGGCGCGAGGGCCAGCACCATCGCATCTCGGTCGACGTCGAGAACTACCGCGGGCGGCGCGAGGAGCAGCTGCGCGACGTCGCCGAGCGTGCGGCGAAGCGCGTGATCCAGACCGGCAAGATCATCCAGCTCGAGGCCATGCCCGCCGTCGAGCGCCGCGTCGTGCACCTGGCGCTCGTCAACAACCCGAGGGTGCGGACGCAGTCCGTCGGGGTCGAGCCGAACCGGCGGATCGTCGTCCTGCCGGCGAGCCAGGTCAAGGGCTAGCGGCCGCCCGCGGATCGGGCGGTCGGGAGGTGCGGATCGTGGACGCGCCGGCGTGCGCCGTCGGCCGCCTCCATCCCGGCGGCCCGTGGGTCGGGTTCGCCCCCACGCTCGACGACGGCTACGCCCTCGTCGTCGGCACCGACAACGGCACGGCGCGCGACGCGGCCTGCGTGGACGACGTCGTTGCCCTCGCGCTCGCCTATTTCGAGGACGACCTGGCCGAGCCGCCCGAGGAGCTGGCCGCGACCCACGCCGATATCGGGGCGCTCGTGCGCCACGCCGCCGAGGGCGCGACGACCATGGCGGCGCATGCCGCGCTGATGCTCGCGGTGGACGCGATCGACGACGGCCTCGGGGCCGATGCGGTCATCGAGCGCCTGTCCGTCGCCTCCCCCGCCGGTGCGGATCCCGGCGGCCACCTCAGTCGGCGGGCGGCCGAGCTCCTCGAAGGCTGACGGTCGAGCGGCAAACGAAAAGGCGGCGCCGGTCTCCGGCGCCGCCAGGTGTGAAGCCGATGAACCGGCAGGGAACCTCAGGCGGGCGGGTTCTCGTCGGTATCGGCCGATGCAGCCGGGTCGGACGCCGACGGGCTCTGGGCGGGAGCCTCGCTGGCCGACGCGGCCGGCGCGGGCGGGGGCGGTGCGGAGGATTCGCTGGACGACGGCGCGCTCGCCGACGATGACGCGGCATTTCCGGCCGGGGCGCCGATCTCGAACTTGCCGCCCTCGGCCTGGAACTCCTGCCAGGCGGCGTAGCCCATGAGCAGGCCGCCGGCGATGCCGATCAGCCAGCCGAGCACGAAGACGACGTTCGAGCCGAAGACCGAGAGAATGTTGAGCCCACTGAGCAGCGACGCTGCGGCGCTCACCGCCGCGATGCCACCGACGACGAGCATCAGGCTGCCCTTGGATCCCGGAAGCGTGGTCTGGGGCGACCACTGCGGCATGAAGACGATCGCGAGCATGGCCAGGGCAAGGAGCAGCGTGAAGATGCCGACGCCGAAGCCGAAGCCGGCGGCGGCGAGAATCGGTCCGACCACGGACGCGATGGCGCCGTACACGGCCCACTTCTCGTTCTGGTTGAGCTTGGATAGATCCATGAAACCTCGACCCTCCGCTGTGCGTGCTGCGGCCCTCCCGTCCGCAGGCGCGACCGTAGCACAGGGGGTCAAGGAGATCGGGGCCGGGCTGCATGCCGACGCACGCGATCCGCGGCAAGGAAGGGAGTGGTGGAGATGGGGGAGAATCGAACTCCCCGTCCAGAACACGTTCCCCGAGAACTTCCTACAGGCATTTCCGGCCTACTTGGGGTTTCGCCATTGCCCGGCCCCCGACCGGCGGGGTGTCGGACCGGCTATCCGGTGGTGCCTCTCGGCTCTTTGACGCCACTCACCGGAGTCGGTGACGCCGCACCTCCCCTGATGACACCTTCGCGGCCCGGGGAGGTGGGGCCGCGTCGGTGCTCACTGACTAAGCAGCGAGAGCGTACTGACGGTTGCCAGTTACGTTTCGCTCGCGGTTTAACGAGGCCTGCGAGCAACCTCGGCCTGCGATTCCCGGTTCACGGGCCCTGTCGAAACCTGACATCCCCACGAACCTGGACGCTCAGTCTATCAGACCGATGCGCCGATGTGAACACCCGTTCGAATCCGGGAGCGCTCAGCTCAGGGCGGGCAGGAACCAGTCGGGCAGCTCGTGGACGAGGGCAGGCTCGCCGGAAGCATGGACCGATGCGTCCGCGAGCGCGTCGGCCCAGGCGCGTTCGCCGCGGGCCACGGGGAGCAGCCGGACCGGATCGGCCTCGATGTACACGTATCGGTCCTGCCCCAGCATCGGGTCGTCGACGCACAGCGTCGGCTCCGCCTCTCTGGCGAGGAGGATCCAGAACCGCGAGGGGTTGCCGGCCGGCATGGAGACCTCGATTGCGACCTGGTGCGCCGGCGCTCGCCGGCGATCGACACGGCGGGTGAGCCACCACACGATGACGCTGGGGTCGCGCTGAGCCATGGCCGCGTCCTCGGGCACCCACTTCCTGGCCCACTGCCACAGAGACTGAAGCGTGGGCACGAGCTGCTCCCCGGCCGGCGTCAGGCTGTACGGCGCCGATCGAGCGGTGGCCGACGGGATGCGGGCCACCAACCCCAGCTCCTCGAGCTTGCGCAGCTTTGCGGCCAGGACCGAGCGAGAGACCCGGCCGGGCAGGCCGGTCGCCAGGGTGTTGAAGCCCTGCGTTCCGAACATGGCCAGCTCGCGCACGATGAGGAAGCTCCACCGGTCACCCAGGTGCTCCACGGCCTTGGTGAAGGCGCAGTAGTCGGTACTGGCGCTGGATCCCATCGGGTCCATTCTCCCACCGCGATGCGTGGCAGCGGCGGTTCTGAGATCGAACTACCCGCGCGCCGATGCCGAACGGTAGGTTCGGCGGCGAGCATCTTCGGAGGTCGAGATCACATGCGTCGAATGAGCCTTCCAGCCCGGACTGATACCGTCGTGGTCGGCGCTGGCCAGGCGGGCCTGGTCATGAGCCAGCTGCTGAGCCGCGCCGGCCGGGATCACGTCGTCCTCGAGCGACGGACCACCCTTGGGGGCGGCTGGCAGGATCGCTGGGACGCCTTCCGCCTGGTGACGCCCAACTGGGTGGCATCGCTTCCCGGTCAGCCGTACGACGGCGCCGAGCCCGACGGCTTCATGGGCCGTGATGAGATCGCCGCGCGCGTTGCGGCCTATGGCGATGCGATCGACGCGCCGGTCGCGCTCGGTGTCGAGGTAACGAGGCTGGGCCTGGCAAGCGACGGGGGCTTCGAGATCGAGACCGGCGACCGAGCGGTGCGGGCCGAGCGGGTGGTGGTGGCGACCGGCGGCTACCACGTCCCACGCCTCCCGGCGCTCGCGTCGACCCTGCCAGCCGACGTCACGCAGCTGCACTCGCACGACTACCGCCATCCGTCGTCGTTGCCGGCCGGCGGCACGCTGGTCGTCGGCAGCGGGCAGTCCGGCGTGCAGATCGCCGAGGAGCTCGTGGAGGCGGGCCGCGATGTCGTCCTTTCCGTCGGCGGCGCGGGCCGCATTCCCCGCCGCTACCGCGGCCGCGACATCTTCCGCTGGTTGGCGGATATCGCGATTCACGGACCCGAGTTCGGCCTCGGGCTGCCGACGGTCGACGTCCTCCCCGATCCCCGCGCACGCCTGGCGCCGAACCCGCACCTCTCGGGCCACGGTGGTGGCCATACCGTCGATCTGCGCCGGTTGGCGGCCGACGGGATGACGCTGGCGGGGCGAGTCGAGGGCGCCAGCGGCCACACGCTGCGGATCGCCGGAGACCTCGCTCACAACCTCGACCACGCGGACGCCTACTTCGGCGCCGGCCCGCAGCAGCTGATCGAGCGCTTCATCGCCGCAGCCGGCATCGACGCGCCTCCTGACGACGCCGTGGCGACCCGGTTCGACCCGCCGCAGATCGACCGGCTGGACCTCCGCGACGCCGGCATCTCCACGGTGATCTGGGCGACCGGGTACCGCCTCGACTTCAGCTGGATCGACCTGCCGATCTTCGACGAGCTCGGGTTTCCGCGGCATCGGCGCGGCGTGACCGAGGTGCCGGGCCTCGGATTCCTCGGCCTGCCGTGGCAGCACACCCAGGCGTCGGCGACCCTTCTCGGCCCCATGCTGGATGGGCCACACGTGGCCGCCGCCATGGGCGTGGCGCTCGCTAGAGCTTGATCCGTCCCGTGGCCTTCATCTCGCGCTCGAGCTCGCGGCGCATGTCGCGCTCGGCGATCGATCGGCGCTTGTCGTGGGCCTTCTTGCCGCGTCCGATGCCGATCTCGAGCTTGGCCCTCCCCCGTCGCAGGTAGAGCCGCAGCGGCACGACGGTCAGGCCCTTCGCCGACTGGAGGCCGGCGAGCTCGGCGATCTGGTCGCGATGGAGGAGGAGCTTGCGAGTCCGCGCCGGCGCGTGGTTGTAGCGGTTGCCCTGCTCGTACTCGGCGATGTGGGCCCCGATGAGCCACGCCTCGCCGCGCTCGATGCGCACGTACGCCTCGGCGATGTTCACCTTGTGGGCCCGGATCGACTTGATCTCCGTCCCGGTCAGCACGATCCCCGCCTCGAGCGTGTCCTCGATGGCGTAGTCGTGGCGCGCGCGCCGGTTGACGGCGATCGTCTCGTCGGGCATCGGTCCTTGGCCCGTGTGGGCGGTGCGGGAATGATCGGCGGACATGGAACGAGCCGACCTCTCGGCCGGCTCGATTCCGTCGCTACACCACCTGAAGCTGTGTTAGCGCACCGCCTCGGTGGTGGCGTGCTTGGAACTACTCACCTGCACACCACCTCCTTTCGTTGGCGACGATGCTAGCAGACGGGTCGGAGGGCGGCAATGCCGACGATCAGCTCGGGTTGGAGGCTCGCCGCCGCGGGCGCATCGGGCAGCCAGCCGGAGGCGTCGTCGGCCACCGGCTCATCGGCCAGGAAGTCGAGCGCCGCCTCGAGCACCGGGTCCTCGTCGGGCTGCGTCTCCGCGGTCCGCGCCACCGGGATATCGGGCTGGACGCCATCGGGCGCGACGCTGTGGTGCTCGGGGGTGAACCATCGGCTGATGGTGATGCGCACGCCGCCGTCGTTCTCGAGGCGGCTCCAGACCTGCACGGTGTTCTTGCCGAACGTCGGCTCGCCGACGAGCGTGGCGCGGCCCGACTCCTTGAGCGCGGCCGCCACGATCTCGGACGCCGATGCCGAGCCCTGGTTGATGAGGACGACGAGCGGCAGGTCGGGATCGGTGGCCACGCCGTCGCCGGTGGCCTCGTACGTCTTGACCTCGTCGCCGGCCGACTCCTGGATGAAGATCACGCCGTCGGCGATGAACTCGCTGGCGATCTGCTGCGCCGACTCGATGTACCCGCCGGGGTTGTCGCGCAGGTCGAACACGATCTGGTCGGCGCCCTGGTCGAGGAGCTCCACCAGACCCTCCCGGAACTGCTCGCTGGCCGGGGCCGAGAACTGGTTGAGCGCGATATAGCCGATATGCCCGTCGATGAGCCGGGTTTCGACCTCCTGGAGCTCGATCTCGGCGCGGGTGATCGAGACGTCGAACGGCTCGCCCTCGTCGCGCTGGATGGTGAGCGTCACCTGGGTGCCCGGGTCGCCGCGGATCTTGCCGATCTGGTCGTCCATCGTCGTGCCGTCGACGCTCTCGCCGTCGACGGCCAGCACGAGGTCGCCGGCCTGGATGCCGGCCGCCTCGGCCGGTGACCCGTCGAGTGGTGCCACGACGACGAGCCGGCAGGCGTCGCCGAACGACTCGCAGGCCTCGAGGTTGCCGGGGTCCTGGACGTTCTTCACCGCCATCTCGGCGCCGATGCCGCTGAACGATCCGGACAGGTCGCCGAGCGCCTGCTGGAACGCCTCGGGCGGCATGTAGCCGGAGTACGGGTCCTCGACGCCGTACTCGAACATGCCGCGGATCGCCCCCTCGGCCAGCCGCTCGGGATCGAGGTCGTCGACGTACTCGTCCTGGAGCCGGTTGTACGCCTCGCAGAAGGCGCGGAACGCGTCGTCCGGGGCGGTGCAGCCGCTCGACGAGCCGCCCGCGGCGAGGTAGCCGCCGAGGAACAGGAGCGCGCCCACGACCGCGGCGAGCGCGATGCTCACCAGCCACGGCACGGTCGCGCCGCGCGGCGCATCGGGCGGCGGGGCGGGCGCCGGCGACGGGGGCGCCGGTGCGCCCGAGGAGGGGGTCTCGTCGATCATGTGGGCACGAACTCTAGCAACGCGGCGTCGATCGCCGGTAAGCGCGCGATTACGGTTTCGATACGCAGGACGTCACGCGGGCACTCAGCGTGCCGCGGCGAGGTACGAGCGCACGCTGATCCACGAGCCGATCGCCCCGATCCCGAGGCCCGCGGCGAGCAGCAGCAGCGACAGCGTGGTGAGGAACCGGCTGCTCACCGCGGTCGGCATCTGGAAGATGCTGACCATCGCCGGCTGGATCGGGTCCCAGATGCCGGCGACGAGGAGGATGGTCACGATCGAGCCGATGAGGCCGCACAGGATTCCCTCGAGGAGGAACGGCCAGCGGATGAACGAGTCGGACGCGCCGACGAGCCGCATGATCTCGATCTCGTTGGCGCGGCTGTAGACCGCGATCCGGATCGTGTTGATGATCATGAACAGCACCACGAGCCCGACGAGCACGACGATGACGAGGCCGACCGTGCGGATCGCGTTGATGACCCCGAGCAGCGTGTCGTACTCGGCCTGCTTGGTGAGCACCCGCTCGACGTCCGGATCGTTCGACAGCCTGGCCGTGACGTCGGACGAGGCGTCAGGATCGGTCAGGCTGATCTCGAGGCTGGCGAAGAGCGTGATGTTCGAGTCCGGGTCGCCGAGGTCGAGCTCGCGGCCGATCTCGCGGTAGCTCTCCTCGAGGCGCCGCATCGCCTCCTCGGGCGGCACGTAGTCTACCGATGCGACGCCGGGCATCTCCTCGACCTCGTCCATGAGCCGCGTGAGCGCGGCCAGCGGCAGGTCGTCGCGCAGGCGCGCGGTGACGGCGACCTTGCTCTCGATGAACTCGAGCCCCGAGTTCAGCCCCGTGATGACGATGAACAGCGCCGAGAGCAGGACGAGCATGAGGATGACGGTCGCCGTGGCGGCCAGGCTCATCATCGCGTTGCGCCAGAAGCCCTGCCAGGCCCGGACGATGCTGAAGCCGACGAAGCGCAGGAACGACATCGGTCAGTACTCCCGCTCGTAGGCGGCCGCCGCCTCGTCGCGGATGAGATGGCCGTTCTCGAGCGCGAGGACGCGGCGCCGCATCGCGTTCACGATCTCCTGGTTGTGGGTCGCCATGAGCACGGTCGTGCCGAGCTGGTTGATCTGGATGAGGAGCTGGATGATCTCCCAGCTCGTCACCGGGTCGAGGTTGCCGGTCGGCTCGTCGGCGATGAGGATCGCGGGGTCGTGGACGAGCGCCCGGGCGATCGCCGTGCGCTGCTGCTCGCCGCCGGACAGCTGCGTCGGCAGGTGATGGGCGTGGTCGTGAAGCCCGACCAGCGACAGCAGCGTCGGCACCCGCTGCCGGATGACGGATCCCGGCGTGCCGGTCACCTCGAGCGCGAAGGCCACGTTCTCGGCCACCGTCTTGCTCGGCAGCAGCCGGAAGTCCTGGAACACGATGCCGATGCGCCGGCGGAGCGCCGGCACCTGCCCGCGTCGCATGCGCAGGAGGTTGCGCCCCGCGACCTGGATCACGCCGCTCGTCGGCAGCTGCTCGCGGATGAGGAGCCGGATGAACGTGCTCTTGCCCGCGCCCGACGGCCCGACGAGGAAGACGAAGTCGCCCGCCGGGATGCGGACGTTCACGTCGGCGAGCGCCACCTTGCCGTTCGGGTACGTCATCCCGACGTCGACCATGCTGATGACGGGGGCGTCGGTGGTCTCGGGTCGCGCCCGGCGGCGCAGCAGGGATGTCATCGGCTCCGCGCGATGGTACCGCCGATCTCGCCGCCGATGCCGCCGATGCCGCGGCTGCCGCCGTGGCCCGCGCGCCTAGGCAGCCGGCCCCGTGCCGTCCCCGTCGTCCTGCCCGATCCGCCAGCGCAGGTAGCCCTCGATGAACTGGTCCAGCTCCCCGTCGAGCACGGCGGCCGGGTTCGAGGTCTCGACCCCGGTGCGCAGGTCCTTGACCATCGTGTACGGCTGGAGGACGTACGAGCGGATCTGGTTCCCCCACCCGGCCTCGACGTGCTCGCCCCGCAGCCGGGCTCGCTCGGCCTCGCGCTCCTGCTCCTGGCGCTCGACGAGCTTCGCGCGCAGCACGCTCATCGCCCGGTCGCGGTTCTGGTGCTGGCTGCGCTCGGACTGGACCGCCACGACGATGCCGGTCGGCAGGTGGGTGATGCGCACCGCCGAGTCGGTCTTGTTGACGTGCTGGCCACCGGCGCCGCTCGAGCGGTACGTGTCGACGCGCAGGTCCTTCTCGTCGATCTCGATCGTCGCGTCCTCGGTGACCTCGGGCATCACCTCGACCAGGGCGAAGCTCGTGTGCCGCCGCTTCTGCGAGTCGTACGGGCTGATCCGCACCAGCCGATGCACCCCGCGCTCGCTCCGCAGCCGCCCGTAGGCCCAGCGGCCGTCGACGCTGAAGCTCACCGACTTCAGGCCGGCCTCCTCGCCCTCGGTCGCCTCCAGGATCTCGGTCTTGAAGCGCGATCGCTCGGCCCAGCGCAGGTACATCCGCAGCAGCATCTCGGCCCAGTCCTGTGACTCGGTGCCGCCGGCGCCGGCATGGATCGAGACGATCGCGCCGCGCTCGTCGTACGGCTCGGACAGCAGGAGCTGCTGCTCCATCCGGCCCCAGTCGGCCTGGAGGGCGGCGAGGTCGCGCTCGAGATCGGGCTGGAGGGCGGCGCCCTCCTCGGGGTCGGCTGCGGCCAGCTCGGCCATGTCGGCCAGGCCGCGGGCGCGCTCGCCGAGCGTGCGCCAGGTGTCGATCTCGGCGCGCAGCTCCTCGGCGCGACGCATGATCTGCTGCGCCGCCGCCGGGTCGTTCCAGAGGTTGGGATCGGCCGAGCGTTCGGTCAGCTCGGCGAGCTCGGACTCCTTCGCGCCGAGGTCAAAGGCGCACCGACGTGTCGTCCACGAGGCGCGCGAGCCGCAGCGCCTCGTCCCTGATCGCGTCCACGGATCCTAGTTGCGTCCCAGGGTTGCCACCATCGGCAGCTCGCCCATCTCCGCCATCCGGTTCTGCTTCGTGCGGACCTTGGCCGGGTTCACGCACGGGCAGTAATTCTGGCGCGGACAGACACCGCAGTTGCCGTCACAGTCGAGCGTCGCCGCGTAGCTGCAGCGCATGCAGTCACGCTCGCACATGATCAGGTCTTCGTAGGGGGTGTCGGGGTCGCGAAATCGGGTGACGGGTGGGAGGTGGGCTGTTGAGCTGACGGGGAGGGGAACGGATACCCGGGGCGTGGCTGTCAGCTGCTTCAACGATTCCCTCCACCTAGCGGAGATCACCCGGCCTCGCGGTGCCCAGCGATCGTTGGTCGCACCCATCGTAATCGCCGACGCGGATATCGCAACCCCGCACCTTCGTCCTGGGGTGCCGATGCATGCCGGGGCATGCCAACGGGCTAGGTGCTGAGGCCCTCCCATGGGGCCTCCTCGCGCCGAGCGATCGCGGCGCGGTAGCGCCCGAGGATCGTCGGCCAGCCGGCGTCGGACGCCATCGCGTCGCGGTACGCCTGACCGTCGGCGCCGTGGCGCTCGAAGCCGGCGTGGGTGAGCGTCACCCGCGTCCCGTCGCCGTCCGGCGCGAACGTGAGCTCGACCTGGCTCGCCCGCGCCGGGTTCGGCTCCGGCGTGCGGTCGAAGGCGATCTGCCAGCTGAAGGCGAGCCGATGCGGCGGCTCCCAGGCCACGACCCGGCCCCAGTCGAGCCGCAGCCCGTGCGGCCCACGCTCGTGGCAGAAGCCGCCGAGCCGGGGCTCGATGGCGACGGTCTCGAGGACGTCTCCCGACCACGTCGCACTCGGCGGCCACCACGCCTGGAGGCGGTCGACGAACGTGGAGAAGGCGTCCTCCGGGCCCACCGCCACGCGGTGGGTGATGCGGATGGGCGTGATCGCCGCGGGCGCGTCCTGGCCCGTCACGCCCCGTGGCACTTCTTGTACTTCTTCCCGGAGCCGCACCAGCACGGGTCGTTGCGGCCGATCTTCGGCCCCTGCCGCGTCGCCGCCTGGCCGGCTCCGTTCCCGTTCCCGCCGCCGGCGACCGCGGTCGCGGTGACGCCGCCGGCGCTCGTCGCCGTGCCGGCCACCGCCGCGCGGCCCTCGGTCACGTTGCGGGCCACCGGCCGCGGCTGGGCATGCTCGTGGCGCTGGACGGTGACCCGGAACACGGTGTGGGTCACGTCGTGGCGGATCGTCGACTTCAGCTCGTCGAACATCCGGTACGCCTCGATCTTGAACTCGTTCAGCGGGTCGCGCTGCGAATACGCCCGCAGGCCGATGCCGCGTCGCATGTCGTCGACGGCGGTGAGGTGCTCGACCCACAGCGAGTCGATGACGCGGAGCAGGACGAGCCGCTCGAGGACGCGAATGCCCTCCTCGCCGGTCTCGGCCCGCTTCGCCTCGTACTTCTGGTGCACGAGGTCGACGAGCCGCTCGGTGAGCGTCTCGGGGTCGTTCGCCTCGTCCATCCAGTCCAGCTCGGCCGGGGTGAGGGCCGGAATCATCTGGCCGAGCTGCGCCTTCAGGCCGTCGAGGTTCCATTCGGTGTGGTGCTCGGCGCCGGTGTGCTCGGCCACGAGGCCGGCGACCTCGTCCTCGAGCATGGCCAGGATCGTCGGCCCGAGGTCCTTGGAGCGCAGGATCCGATCGCGCTCGCGGTAGATCGTCTCGCGCTGGCGGTTGATGACGTCGTCGTACTGGACGACGTGCTTGCGCATGTCGAAGTTGTAGCCCTCGACCCGGGTCTGGGCGTTCTCGATCGTGCGGCTCACCATCTTCGACTCGAGGGCCGTGTCATCGGAGAAGCCGAGGGTCCGCATGAGGCCCTGCACGCGATCGCTCGCGAAGCGCTTCATGAGGTCGTCCTCGAGGCTCAGGTAGAACCGCGAGGAGCCCGGGTCACCCTGCCGGCCGGCGCGGCCGCGCAGCTGGTTGTCGATGCGCCGCGCGTCGTGGCGCTCGGTGCCGATGATGTGCAGGCCGCCGGCCTCGAGGACGCGCTGCTTGTCATCGGCGCAGATGCGCTCCGCCTCGGCGAGCGCCGCCGCGTACTGCTCCGGCGAGGCCTCGAGGACGTTCGTGCCCTGCTTGTGGAGCAGCTCGGAGGCCATGACCTCCGGGTTGCCGCCGAGGACGATGTCCGTGCCGCGGCCCGCCATGTTCGTCGCGATCGTCACCGCGCCGGATCGGCCCGCCTGGGCGACGATCTCGGCCTCCTTCTCGTGGAGCTTGGCGTTGAGCACGTTGTGCTTGATGCCGCGCCGCTTCAGCATCTCGGACAGCATCTCGCTGATCTCGACGCTGATCGTGCCGACGAGGACCGGGCGGCCCTTCTCGTGCTCCTCCACGATCTCGTCGACGACCGCGTCCCACTTCGCCTGGTGCGTGGCGTAGATGAGGTCGGCGTAGTCGGCGCGGACCATCTCCCGGTTGGTGGGGATGACCACGACCTCGAGGTCGTAGATCTTGCTGAACTCCTCCGCCTCGGTCTCGGCCGTGCCCGTCATGCCGGCGAGCTTGTCGTACATGCGGAAGTAGTTCTGGAACGTGACGGTGGCGAGCGTGCGCTGCTCGTGCCGGATCGCCACGCCCTCCTTGGCCTCGACGGCCTGGTGGAGGCCCTCCGACCATCGGCGACCGGGCATGAGGCGCCCGGTGAACTCGTCGACGATGACGATCTCGCCGTCCTTGACGACGTAGTCGCGGTCGCGCTGGTAGAGGACCTGGGCCTTGAGGGCCTGCTCGAGGTGGCGGGCCAGGCTGAAGTCGTCGGCGAACATGTTCTCGACGCCGAGCCACTTCTCCATCTTGTCGACGCCGACCTCGGTGATCGCGACCTGCTTGTGCTTCGCGTCGACGATGTAGTCCTCCTCGGCCGTGAGTCGCGGGACGAGGCGGGCGAACTGCTGGTACTTGTCGGCCGACTCCTCGGCCTGGCCCGAGATGATGAGCGGGGTCCGCGCCTCGTCGATGAGGATGTTGTCGACCTCGTCGACGATCGCGTAGTAGTGCCCGCGTTGGACCCGGTTGGCGAGGTCGCTGACGAGGTTGTCGCGCAGGAAGTCGAATCCGAGCTCGTTGTTCGTGCCGTACGTGACGTCCGCCCCGTACGCCTCGCGCCGCGATACGGGCCGCAGGTCGCGCATCTTCTCGTCGGTGGCCGGGAAGTCCGGGTCGTAGATGAACGCCCCGGCGTGCTGGATCGAGCCGACGCTCATCCCGAGCCGATGGAAGACGGCGCCGATCCACTGCGCGTCGCGCTTGGCCAGGTAGTCGTTGACGGTCACGACGTGCACGCCGCGGCCGACGAGGCCGTTGAGGTAGGCGGCCAGCGGACCGACGAACGTCTTGCCCTCGCCGGTCTTCATCTCGGCGATGGCCCCGCGGTGGAGCACGATGCCGCCGATGAGCTGGACGTCGTAATGGCGCTTGCCGAGGGCGCGGACCATCGCCTCGCGGACGGCGGCGAAGGCCTCGGGCAGCAGCTCCTCGAGCGCCGCGTCGATCTCCTTGCGCTCCCGTTTGCGCCGCTCCTTCAGGTCCTCCGCCATCCGGTTCGCGTCGCCGCCGGTGAGGATCGTGTCCTCGGCGTCGGCCTCCGGATCGGCGGCCAGGCGCTGCTCGATGGGCAGCATGAGGTCGCCGATCCGCTCACGCAGCCGCGCCCGGAAGATGTCGGTGCGCTGGGCGAGCTCGGCGTCGGTGAGGGCCTGCATCTCGGGCTCGAGCGCGTTGATGCGCTCGACGAGCGGCCACATGGCGCGCACTTCACGCTCGTTCGAGTCCGTGAAGCGGGAGAGGAACTTCAGCATCGGGATTCTGGAGTATAGCCCCGATCCAGCGTGAATCCCCTTGACCCCATCGGCTCCGGGTGCCCATGCTGCGCGTGCACGCCCCGTCCGAGCCGAGGGAAGCGCCGATGCCGTCCGCGCGCGCCCCGCGACCCCTCCGCGTCGCCAGCCACCTGGCACCGGCCGTCCTCCCCGCCTACGCGCTCGCCGCGCGACGCATCGGTGAGCGGCTGGGCCGGCCGGCCGAGCTCGTCGTGGCGGCCGACTACCGGCGCTGCGTGGCCGACGTCGACCACGTCTGCTTCGTGTGCAGCATCCCGTACCTGCTCCTCGCCGATCGCATGGCGATGGCGCCGGTCGCCGCGCCGGTCCTCGCCGGGCGCCGCTACCGCGCGGAGCCGGTCTACTTCTCGGAGGTCGTCGTCAGGGCCGATGCGCCGTATCGGTCCTTCCGCGACCTCGCCGGGTCGCGCTGGGCCTACAACGAGCCGTACAGCCATTCGGGCTTCGTGGTCGCGCTCCACCATCTCGCCGCGCTCGGGCTGGACGCGTCGTTCATCGGCGCATGGGTCGAGGCGGGCTTCCACGAAGATGCCGCCCACCTCGTGCTCGACGGGCGAGCCGACTGGGCGGCGATCGACAGCCAGGTGCTCGACCTGTGGCGTCGCTGGCGTCCGGACCTCCGCCGGCGGCTGCGGACGATCGCCATCCTCGGCCCGTCGACGATCCAGCCGGTCGTCGTCTCCACCCGACGCCTGGGGCTCGCCGACCGCCGCGCGGTCCTGGACGTCCTCCTGACGCTCCACGCCGACGACGTCGGCCGGCACGTGCTGGCCGCGTGCGGCATCCGCCATTTCGTGCCGGTGGACGACGGCGCGTACGACGACATCAGGCGCATGCTCGCCGCGGTGAGGCGCGCGGGCCTGCTGCCCGCGTGGTGGTCGAGGCGCTGGAAGGAGATCTCCGGGGCCGGCCCGACGCTCAGCCGGCGCTCACTCGAAAGGGCTCGCGCTCGACCTCCGGCTCCGATCCCGACTCCCCGCCCTCGTCCCAGAACGTCAGCTCCTCGATCATCGCCGTCTCCGAGCTGAACAGCGCGCCGACGCTCTCGCCGCGATGGATGCGGCGGATCGCCTCGCCGAACAGCGGCGCCACCGACAGGACGGTGATGCGCGGGTCGTCGGCGTCCGGCGGCAGCGGGATCGTGTCGGTGACGATGACCTCCTTCAGCGAGCTGGCCGCGATCCGCTCGAGGGCCGGCGGCGAGAAGATGCCGTGGCTGGCGGCGGCGTAGATCTCGCTCACGTCCTGGCGCTGGAGCGCCTCGACGGTCTCGATCAGCGTGCCGGCGGTGTTGAACTCGTCGTCGACGACGATGCACCGCTTACCGCGCACCTCGCCGATGACGTTCATGACGTCGGCGCGGTCGGCGTTCCCGACGCGCCGCTTCTCGACGATGGCGAGCGGGACGTTGAGCAGCTCGGCGAACGCGCGGGCGCGCTTCGCGAAGCCGAGGTCGGTGACCACGACGAGATCCTCGAGCTGCTTCTCCTTGACGTACGCGGCGAGGACGTTGACCGCGGTCAGCTCGTCGACCGGGATGCTGAAGAAGCCCTGGATCTGGCCCTGGTGGAGGTCCATGGTCAGGACGCGGTCGGCGCCCGCCACGGTCAGCATGTCGGCCACGAGGCGCGCTGTGATCGGCACCCGGGGCTGGTCCTTCTTGTCGGATCGGCCGTAGGAGTAGTACGGGATGACGGCGGTGATCCGTCCTGCCGATGCGCGCTTGAACGCGTCGATCATGATCAGCAGCTCCATGATCGAGTCGTTCACCGGGCGGCTCGTGGGCTGGACGAGGAAGACGTCCTGCTCCCGAACGTTGTCGAGGATGCGGACGAAGATGTTCTCGTTCGCGAACTGGAAGACCTCGACCGCGCCGATCTCGGTTCCGAGGTAGCGGCAGATGCGCTCGGCGAGCGGGCGGTTGGCGTTGCCGGCGTAGATACTGAACTCGTCGGCGTACACGGCGTCGTCCTCTGCGGCGCTGGGTCCTGCCCACCGATTCTACCGGACCGCTCGCCTCGTCATGCCGGCCCGCGCTGCGCGCCGGCACCGGCGGTGGCCGCTACGGGGCTTCCTCGGCCTGCTCGGGGGTGCGGTTGTCGACGAAGGTGGTGATCGAGACGATGCGGTCGCCCTCGGCCGGCTTCATGACCGTCACGCCGCGCGACGCGCGCCGGTAGCGGTTGATGCCGCCGACCTCGGTGCGGAGGATCGTGCCGAGCTCGGTGATGAGCATGAGCTGCTCGTCCTCGCGGCCGACGAGCCGCACCGCCGCGACGTCACCCGTCTCCTTGTTGAGCGAGTTGGCGATGACGCCGCCGGTGGCGCGGTGCTTGACCGGGAAGTCCTCGACCTCGGTCCGCTTGCCGTAGCCCTGCTCGGTGATGACGAGCAGCTCGTCCTCGCGGTTCTGGACGACCTCCATGCCGATGACCTCGTCGCCCGACTTGAGCCTGATGGCGGTCACGCCCTGCGTGTCGCGGCCCATCGGCCGGACCTCGGACTCGTGGAAGCGCGCGGCCTGTCCCTTCTTGGTGGCGACGATGATGTCGCTCTGGCCGTCGGACAGGCCCACCCACTGGAGCTCGTCGCCGTCGAGGAGGTTGATGGCGATGAGTCCGTTGGCCCGGATCTTCGCGTACTCGGCGAGGGACGTCTTCTTGATCTTCCCGTGCCGCGTGGCCATGACGAGGTAGTTGCCGGGCTCGAACTGCGGCAGGCTGATGATCGCGCTGACGTACTCGCGCTGCTCGACCTGGACGCCGGGCAGGTTGATGATCGGCAGGCCCTTCGCCTGGCGCGACGCATCGGGCAGCGTGTGGACCTTGGTGATGAACACCCGACCGCGGTTCGTGAAGAACAGGATGTTGTCGTGGGTGTTGGCCACGAGAAGATGGCGGACGGCGTCCTCCTCGCGCGTCAGCATGGCGAGCTTGCCCCGGCCACCGCGGCGCTGCGAGCGGAACGTCGAGATCGGCTGGCGCTTGATGTAGCCGCGCTGGCTGAGCGTGACGACGACGTCCTCGGAGGCGACGAGGTCCTCGGCGGTCAGCTCGCGGTTCGCATCGGCCTGGATGCGCGTCTTGCGCTCGTCGCCGTAGCGCTTCTCGAGGTCGGACAGCTCGTCCTTGATGACCTGGAGGATCTTCCGCGGGTTGGCGAGCAGGTCCTCGAGCTCGGAGATGAGCTGGATGATGGCCTTGTACTCGTCCTCGATCTTCTTGCGCTCGAGCGCCGCCAGGCGACGGAGCTGCATCTCGAGGATGGCGTTGGCCTGTACCTCGGTGAGGCCGAACTTCTTCATGAGCGCCTGGCGCGCGGTGTCGACGTCGGCGGCCGCCCGGATGGTGGCGATGACCTCGTCGAGGTTGTCGAGGGCGATCTTCAGGCCCTCGAGGATGTGCGCCCGCTCCTGCGCCCGGGCGAGGTCGAACTCGGTCCGGCGCCGGACCACCTCGCGCCGATAGGCGATGTAGTGCTCGAGCATCTTCTTGAGCCCGAGCGTCTGCGGCTGCCCGTCGACGAGCGCGAGGACGTTCGCGCTGAAGCTCGTCTGCAGCTGGGTGTGCTTGAACAGCTGCTGCATGACGGTGTGCGGCGACCCGTCGCGCTTGACCTCGACGACGATCCGCATGCCGTCTCTGTCGCTTTCGTCGCGAATGTCGCTGACGTCGGTGATCTTCTTCGACCCGACGAGCTCCGCCATCTTCTCGATGAGCGTCGTCTTGTTCACCTGGTACGGCAGCTCGGTGATGACGACCGCCATCCGGCCGGCGCGGATCTCCTCGAAGGCGACCTGGCCCCGGATGATGATCCGGCCCCGCCCGGTGGCGTACATGTGGCGGATCGCGTCGACGCGCTCCTTCTCGCCGGTGATCGAGTTGCGCTGGTCCTCGTAGCGGAAGATCGTGCCGCCGGTCGGGAAGTCCGGGCCGGTGACGATCTCGCACAGCTCGTCGACGCTGAGGTCCGGGTTGTCGATGAGCGCCCGCGTGGCCTGCGCGATCTCGCCGAGGTTGTGCGGCGGGATGTTCGTCGCCATGCCGACGGCGATGCCCGAGGAGCCGTTGACGAGGAGGTTCGGCAGCTTCGAGGGCAGCACGGTCGGCTGGCGGAGGCGGCCGTCGTAGTTGTCGACGAAGTCGACCGTCTCCTTCTCGATGTCGGCGAGCATCTCGTCGGTGATCGACGCCATCCGCGCCTCGGTGTAGCGCATCGCGGCCGGCGGGTCGCCGTCGACGGAGCCGAAGTTGCCCTGGCCGTCGACGAGCGGGTAGCGCAGGCTGAAGTCCTGGGCCATGCGCACGAGGGTCTCGTACAGGGCGAGGTCGCCGTGCGGGTGGTACTTCGCCATCGCCTCGCCCACGACGCCGGCGCACTTCCGGTACGCCGACGTCGAGCGCAGCCCCATCTCGTGCATCGTGTAGAGGATTCGCCGATGCACCGGCTTCAGGCCGTCGCGCACGTCCGGCAGCGCCCGCGCGACGATGACGCTCATCGCGTAGTCGAGGTACGCGGTGCGCATCTCGTCCTCGATCGCCACCGGCCGGACGTTGCCGAGCCGTTCCATCTCCATCGGTTACTCCTCGTTGCCCAGCCGATGCGGCGCCTGCGCGCCGACCGGCTCGAATCGTGTCGCGGTTGTCGTGTTCTGTCGCATCATCGGCCAGCCTACTCGCCTACTCGCCTACTCGCCGCCGACGCCCGGAGCGACGCCGTAGCGCTCCTTCAGCTCGGCCTTGGCGCTCGGCGTGGCGCCGAGGTAGCGGCCGGAGCCGGTGGCGACGAGCCGTCCGTCCGCCCCGCGGACCTCCCCGGTCACCGCGTAGATCCGCCGCCGGCGCTCCACGACCCGGCCCTCGGCGACCAGCTCCTCGCCCGGAGTGGCCGGCGACCGATAGCGCACGCTCATCTCGGCCGTGACCGCCCACGAGTCGAAGCTCGACGGCGCCCAGGCCATGACCTCGTCGAGGAGCGTGGCGATGATCCCGCCGTGGAGCTTGTCGCTCCAGCCGACGAAGTCGTCGCCGACCGTCCAGCGCGTCCGCGCCGTCGCGTCGCCGAGCTCGATATGGAGGTGCATGCCGATCGGGTTCTCCGCCCCACAGGCGAAGCAGTTGTGATCGGCGAACGCGTAGCGCCGGCCATCGGCCGCGACGATCTCGCGGCTCGTGCCGATGGTCTCGCGCTCGCGGGTCATCGTCACCAGGGCTCGTTCTCGTCGTAGTCGCCGCCGCCGTACTCGCTCCACTCGTCGTCGTCGGACCGGCGCAGGCAGTGGTTGGCGATGGCGAGCGCGAACGCGTGGCTGACGGCGTGGTAGTCGCGCAGGAAGTTCACCGCCTCCCGGCGATCCCCGATGCCGTTCGCCTCGAGGAGCTCGGACCATTCCTCCAGCGTGCGGCCGGTCTTCTGGGCCACCTGCCGGATATCGGCCGCGTGTCGTGATGGCATCGTGCTCGTCGCCTCGTGTGTATCGGTTCCGATCTCTGATGGCCTAGATGTCGAGGTTCCGGACCTTGCGGGCCTCGCCGCGGATGAAGTCGCGCCGCGGCTCGACCTTCTCGCCCATGAGCGTGCTGAAGACCTCGTCGGCCTCCGCCGCGTCGCTGACCTCGACCTTCAGCAGCGTGCGGGTGTCGGGGTTCATCGTCGTCTCCCACAGCTGATCGGCGTTCATCTCGCCCAGGCCCTTGAAGCGCTGGACGGAGACGTTCTTCGTCTTGCCGTCGCGGGAGAGCTCCTTGATCGCCGCGTCGCGTTCCTTCTCGTTGGCCGCGTAGCGCGTCACCTTGCCGGTGCTGATCCGGTACAGCGGTGGCTGGCAGATGTAGAGGTAGCCGTTCTCGATCACCTCGGGCATGTGCCGGTAGAAGAAGGTGAGCAGCAGCGTGCTGATATGCGCCCCGTCGACATCGGCGTCCGACAGGAGGCAGATGCGGTGATAGCGCAGCTTGGCGATGTCGAACGTCTCGCCGATGCCGGCGCCGAGGGCGATGACGAGCGGCCTGATCTTGTCGCTCGACAGCACCCGGTCGAGGCGCGCCTTCTCGACGTTCAGCATCTTGCCGAACATCGGCAGCACCGCCTGGAAGCGCCGATCGCGTCCCTGCTTCGCCGAACCACCTGCCGAGTCGCCCTCGACGATGTACAGCTCCGATCGAGCCGGGTCGCGCTCCTGGCAGTCGGCCAGCTTGCCGGGCAGCGCCATCCCCTCGAGCGCGCCCTTGCGAATGACGAGGTCACGCGCCTTGCGGGCGGCCTCGCGCGCGCGGGCCGCGGTCAGGCACTTCTCGATGATCCGGCGCCCATCGGCCGGGTTCTCCTCGAGGTGCTGGATGATGCCCTCGGTCACGACGGTCTGGACGATGCCCTTGATGTCGGCATTGCCGAGCTTGGCCTTCGTCTGGCCCTCGAACTGCGGATCGGTGAGCTTGACGCTGATGACCGCCGTGAGGCCCTCGCGGACGTCGTCGCCCGACAGGTTCGCCTCCTTCTCGGACAGCGTCCCGGACTTGCGGGCCCACGTGTTCAGCGAGCTCGTCAGCGCGGCGCGGAAGCCGGCGACGTGCGTGCCACCGTCGACGGTGTGGATATTGTTCGCGAACGCCAGCACCGTCTCGGCGAAGCCGTCGTTGTACTGGAGCGCGACCTCGACGTTCGTCGAGTCCACGAGCCGCTCGACGTAGATCGGCCGCGGGTTGAGGACGTCGCGCCGCCGGTTGAGGTGGCGGACGAAGCTCGTCACGCCGCCCTGGAAGAAGAAGTTCTTCTCGCGGTCGGCGCGCAGGTCGCGCAGGCAGATCCACAGGCCCTTGTTCAGGTACGCCGACTCGCGCATCCGGGTGCTGATCGTCTCCCAGCTGAAGTCGAGCGTCTCGAAGATCTCGGGGTCCGGCTTGAAGAACGTGCGCGTGCCGTGGAGGCGCTTCCAGCCCGGATCCAGGCCCTTGTTCGCCTCGGCCACGCCGCCCGACTGCTTGACCGGCCCCTGCGGCACGCCGCGGACGTACTCCTGGACGTAGCGCTTGCCGTCGCGCAGGACCTCGACCCGCATCTCGGAGCTGAGTGCGTTGACGACGCTCACGCCGACGCCGTGGAGGCCGCCGGACACCTTGTAGCCGCCACCGCCGAACTTCCCACCGGCGTGGAGGACGGTCATGATCACCTCGAGGGCGCTCTTGCCGGTCGCGTGCTTGTCGACCGGGATGCCGCGGCCGTCGTCGACGACCTCGCAGCGGCCATCGGCGTGGATGACGACGTCGATGCGCGTGGCCTGGTTGGCCATCGCCTCGTCGATGCTGTTGTCGACGACCTCCCAGACGAGCTGGTGGAGGCCGCGGGCATCGGTCGAGCCGATGTACATGCCCGGCCGCTTCCGCACCGCCTGCAGGCCCTCGAGGACCTGGATGTTCGCGGCGGTGTAGCTGGAAGAGGCGCTGCGGCGGCTCCTCGTGGCGCGTTCGACGGTCATGGGGTGGGGGCTACCTCGTGCTCGGAGAGCGGCGCGTCGGTGGTGACGCCATTTGCGCCACCGGTCGCACCACGGGTGATGATCGAATACAGGCGGTCGAGCTCCTCGTCGCTGTAGAAGTCGATGACGAGCCGGCCGCCACGCCGGGTCCGCACGATTCCCACCTTCGTGGCGAGGATGCCGCGGAGCTGTGCCTCGACGTCGGCGAGGTCGTGGCTGAGGGGCGTCCGCTCGCGCGCCGCGGGCGGCTCGGTCCGCTTGCGCCGGACGAGCTCCTCGGTCTGTCGCACGCTGAGGCCGCGCTCGAGGACGACCTGGAGCACGGCGCGCTGGAGTGCCGGCACGGTGATTGCCGCCAGGGCCCGGCCGTGGCCCTCGCTGATCCGTCCCTCGACGATCGCCTGGCGCGTCTCGGGCGCGAGGTCGAGGAGGCGGAGCGCGTTGCTGATCGCGACGCGGCTCTTGCCGACCTGACGGGCGACCGCCTCGTGGGTCAGCCCGAACCGATCGATGAGCTCGCGGTACGCCAGCGCGGTCTCGATCGCGTTCAGGTCCTCGCGCTGGAGGTTCTCGATGAGCGCCAGCTCGAGCGACGACTCGCCCTCGGCCGCGTCCCGCACGACGGCGGGCACGGTCGCGAGGCCGGCGAGGCGTGCGGCACGGAGCCGACGCTCCCCGGCGATGAGCTGGTACGAGCCATCGGCACGGGAGCGTACGACGAGCGGCTGGATGACCCCGTGGACCGCGATCGAGGCGGCGAGCTCGCCGAGCTGCTCCTCGTCGAACGTCGTGCGGGGCTGGTCCGGGTTGCGCTCGATCCGATCGATGGCGATCTCGAGCACGCCCCGGTCGTCCCCGGAGCCGGGGATGAGCGCGTCGAGGCCGCGACCGAGGCCGAAGGCGCGCTGGCCGCGCATCGGTGAGCTACCCACGTGCGACGACCTCGCCGGCCAGCTCGCGATACGCGCTCGCGCCCCGCGAGGCGGGGTCGTAGAGCGCGATCGGCAGGCCGTGGCTCGGCGCCTCGGAGAGCCGGACGGAGCGCGGCACGACCGTCTGGTAGACCGTGCCGTTCATGTGGCGACGGACCTCCGAGGCCACCTGGGCCGACAGGTTCGTGCGCGCGTCGTACATCGTGAGCAGCACGCCCTCGATCTCGAGGCGAGGGTTGAGGCCCTCCCGGACGCGTCGAATGGTGTTCACCAGCTGGCTCAGGCCCTCCAGGGCGTAGTACTCGGTCTGGATCGGGATGAGCACCCCGTCCGCCGCGGTCAAGGCGTTCACCGTCAACAGGCCGAGGGACGGCGGGCAGTCGATGAGGATGCGGTCGTACCGGCCATCGAGCACTGCCAGGCTCGCGGCCAGCCGGCGCTCGCGCGCCGTGACGCCCACCAGCTCGATCTCGGCCCCGGAGAGCGCGGGCGTCGACGGGACGAGGTCGAGTCCCTCGACGCTCGTCGGCGTGATGACGTCAGCCAGCGGCGCTCGGTCGACGAGGGCGTCGTACGTCGATCGCTCGATGGATCGTCGGTCGACTCCGAGGCCGCTCGTGGCGTTCCCCTGCGGGTCGAGATCGATGACGAGAGTCCGTGTGCCGGAGAGGGCGAGGTAGGCTGCCAGGTTGACGACCGTGGTCGTCTTGCCGACTCCGCCCTTCTGGTTCGTACAGGCCGTGACCCGGACCACGCGCGCTCCGCTGCGAGTTCAGAATGGGCACCCCCATTCTACCAGTTTCGGCGCTTACCGGCCGCTTACCGGCCGCTTATCCGAGCCGCCCGACGGCGGGTTATCCACACCAATGTTTCACGGGAAACGTGACGATCGGCCCGGCTGAGGAGGACGGGCCTGACCGTATACTTCAGGTGCCGTCGCACCTCCCCACTGCTGTTCGCAGGGTCGTACCGATCACCTACCTCAGCCCGCTTCTCGCCATCATCGCCGGCATCGTCCATGCCTCGATCGCGCCGGTCATCGTCATCGCCGGCGCCCGGCCGAACCTCATGCTCGTCGCCGTCGTCCTCGTCACGGCGTTCGCGGGCTTCCTGCCGGGGATCACCTGGGCCTTCGTGGGCGGC
The DNA here is from genome assembly GCA_036262075.1 of Candidatus Limnocylindria bacterium. Lineage (GTDB taxonomy): Bacteria > Chloroflexota > Limnocylindria > QHBO01 > QHBO01 > JACDBZ01. The sequence continues at coordinate 44,614 of DATAJO010000031.1, read as the reverse complement.
CTGACGGTCAACCTTCTCGTCGGCGAGCCCCTCGGATCGGTCCCCCTCGTCCTCCTCGTCGTCGCGGCGCTCGTTGCCGGCGCGCAGCGGCTCATCGGTCGCACGGTGTGGGTGCTCCCGATCGCCGCGGCCTTCCTCGGCTCGATCGTGGCCGATGCCGTCGGTCTCGCCCTGTCGCAGCTCGTGACTGATGCGCCGGCGGCCGGCTGGCCGAGCGACGTCATGGTCAGCGCCGCCGTCCTGAACGCGGTGACGACGACCATCTTCCTCCTCCCCGCACGGGCCATCGCGGCGCGGACCGTGCCGGACGAGACGGCCACGGCATGGTGACCGATGGCTGACCTCAACGACGGCCGCCTCGATCTCCGGCGCTCGCGCCCGCGGTTCATCGCCTTCGGCGTTGCCGCGGCGCTCCTGTTCGTCGCCCTGTCGGGCCGCCTGTTCCAGCTCCAGGTCGTGAGCGGCGAGGAGTACGCCAGCCGGGCGGCGGCCGATCGCACGGCCGAGGTGCCGATCCTCGCTCCCCGCGGCCTGATCTTCGACCGCGCCGGACGGCCCATTGCTGTCAACACGCCGTCGTGGACGGTGAATGTCCGCCCCGCCGACCTCCCCGACGAGGCGCGCTTCCGGGTCCTGGCGCGGGTCGCCGACCTGACGGACACGCCGATGTCGGCCCTGCGCGATCGGCTCGAGGCGTTCCAGGGGTCGCCGTTCGAGCTCGTGCCCATCGTCCGTGGCGTCGAGCGCGACGCCGCCCTGATCATCGGCGAGGAGGCGGCCTCGCTCCCGGGCATCGTGGTCGAGGTCGAGCCGATCCGCAGCTACCTCGACGAGACCGGCGGGGTCGACGGGACGCTCCTCTCCCACGTCGTCGGCTACACGGGACCGATCAGCCGTGACGAGCTCATCGAGCTGGCCGATGCGGGCTACCTGCGCAACGACACGATCGGCAAGGCCGGCGTCGAGGCCTCGTTCGAGACCGAGCTGCGCGGGACGTACGGCGCAAAGCTCGTCGAGCGCGACGCCTCCGGCCGCGAGGTGCGCGTCGTCCGCACCATCCGCGAGCCCGTGCCCGGCCGCAACCTCATGCTGACGATCGATGCCGAGACCCAGCGGCTCGCGACCCAGGCGCTGACCTGGGGCATGGAGGTGGCCGGCGTCAGCCAGGGCGTCACGGTGGTGATGAACCCGCAGACCGGCGAGATCCTGGCCATGGTGTCGCTGCCGGCCTACGACAACAACGACTTCGCCGGCGGCATCAGCGCCGACGACTTCGCGGTCTACCTCGCCGATCCCGATCGGCCGCTCCGCAACCACGCCATCAGCGACATCTACCCGCCGGGCTCGACCTACAAGCTGGTGACCGGGATCGCGGCCATGGAGGAGGGCGTCACGACGCCGGGGCGACAGTGGCCGACGTACGGGTGCTACCAGATCCCCGGCGCACCGGCCGGAGAGTGCCTGTACGACTGGAACCGCCAGGGGTTCGGGCCGCTCGACATGATCGCCGCGTTCGCCAAGAGCTCGGACACGTTCTTCTATCAGATGGCGATCCACACCGGCATCGACCCGCTGGCCGAGTGGGCGCACGAGCTCGGCTTCGGGGCGCGATCGGGCATCCGCCTGCCGGGCGAGGAGCCGGGGATCATCGCGAGCACCGAGTGGGCGCGCCAGCAGGGCCGCGCCGGGGTGTTCACCGGCGAGGTCGCGCAGGCCGGCATCGGCCAGAACGTCATCGCCGTCACGCCGCTCCAGGTCCTCAACGCCTACGCCGCGGTGGCGAACGGCGGCGATCTCATGCGGCCGATGATCGTGCGTGGCGAGACCGACGAGAACGGCGAGCTCGTCGCGGCCTACGAGCCCGAGGTCATCCACACCATCGACGCGGATGCGGAGACGCTGCAGACGATGCGCATCGGCGCGCGCGAGGTGATCACGTCGGGACACGCCTACAACATCCGTGACCTCGACCTGCCGGGAGCCCTGTCCGGCAAGACCGGCACCGCCGAGTTCGGCGAGCTGACCGAGGAGGGCACGCTCCCGTTCCACTCCTGGTTCGTCGCCTACCTGCCGTCGGCCCCCGGCGCCACCGATGCCGAGCTGGCCATCGTGAGCTTCAACTACTCGGCCGTCGTGCCCGGCAACGTCTCGGCCGAGGTCGTGAAGTACTTCCTCCAGCTGTACTACGACCTCGACCAGGACCTGCGCCTGGATCCGAACGACTTCAGCCTCGTGACGGCGAACTGACCGATGGGCGTCGCAACGGCAACCTTTGTTGAGTCGGTGAAGGCGCGCGACTGGCGCCACTTCGACCTGCAGCTGCTCCTCTACGTCCTCCTGCTCATCACCGTCGGCGTGGTGATGGGCTATTCGGCCGGCTACAGCGACACCGATGGCGCGGGCATGAGCCAGACGGTCAAGACGGTCATCTGGGCCGCCATCGGCCTGACGCTCTTCTTCGTCGCGGCGAGCATCGACTACCACTGGCTGCGGACGCTGGTCGTGCCGATCTACCTGGTCGTCATCGGCCTCCTCGTCCTCACCATGCTCATCGGCAAGAACCTGTTCGGCGCCCAGATGTCGGTCACCGTGGCCGGGCTCGACTTCCAGTTCAGCGAGGTCAGCAAGGTCCTGATGATCGTCGTGCTCGCGGCGTGCCTCGCCGGCCGGCGCGAGCGGGTCGGGCGGCTGGCGACGATCCTCGTGGCCGGGGCGCTCATGGCGATCCCGACGTTCCTCGTCTTCCGCCAGCCGGACCTCGGCACGGCGCTCGTGTTCGTCGCCATCCTCGTCGGCATGCTGTTCATGGCCGGCGCCAGCCTGGGCTGGATGGGCCTGTTCGCCGGCGGGGTCATCGCCGCGGCGCCCGTGGCCGTCTCGATGCTCCACGACTACCAGCGCACCCGGCTGTTCTGCTTCCTCGACCCGTACGCCGATCCGCAGGGCGCCTGCTACCAGCTCGTCCAGGCGCTCAACGCCGTGGGCTCGGGCGGCTGGCTCGGCCGCGGCCTCACCGTCGGCGCCGAGGGCCAGCGCGGCTACATCCCGGTCCAGTCGACCGACTTCATCTTCACCGTCGTCGCGGAGGACCTCGGGTTCGTCGGTGGCGTGGCCCTGCTCGCCCTGTTCGCCCTGCTCGTGTGGCGGGTCCTCCTCATCGGCTGGCAGGCGCGCGACGGCTTCGGCATGCTCATCGCGACCGGCATCGCCACGATGATCCTGTTCCAGCTGCTGGTGAACGTCGGGATGGTCACCGGCATCATGCCGGTCACCGGCATCCCGCTGCCCTTCGTCACCTACGGCGGCTCGAGCATGATCAGCCTCCTCTTCGGCATGGGCATCCTCCAGTCGGTCCGCATGCGGAGCAGGAAGCCAACGCTCTGAGCGTCAGGCGGGCGTCGGCTCCGGCTCGACCGGGGACGAAGGGGGCTCCTCCGGCGGCGGAGGTGGCGGCAGCTCCCCATGGAGCGCGAGGTCGAACGCCTCGGACGGGGTCCGGCCGCCGAACCGATGGAAGCCGTAGCGGTAGAGGTCGCGGCCGGCGGCGACGGTCGGGGCGGCGAGGATGGCGCCGCCGATGCCGAACAGTGCGCCACCCACGACGAGGGCCAGGACGAGCACGGCGGGATGGAGCTCGACGGCGTCGCCCATGACCTTCGGCACGAGGAGGTTGTTCTCGAGCTGCTGGATGACGGTGTAGAGGATCGCGGCGCCGATCGCGGCCGGCAGGCTGATCGACAGGCCGATGAGGATGGCCGGGACGGCGGCGACGATGGGTCCGATGATCGGGAACCACTCGAGCACCCCGGCGATGAGGGCCAGGACGAGGATGAACTGGCCGAACTCGCCGAAGCCGAGGAGGACGAGGATCCCGACCCCGATCACCGTGGCGGTGAAGATGGCGACGCCGAGGAGGAGCTGGCCACGGACCCATCGGCCTCCGACGCGGCCGAGCAGTCCGAGGAGGTTGCCGACGTCGGCGCGCCAGGTCGGCGGCATCGCGCCCTGGACCGCGCCCGAGAAGCCCTCGCGGTCCTTGAGCACGAAGAACAGCCAGACCGGGATGATGACCAGGCCGAGGATGAAGGTCGCCACGCGGAGGACCGCCGTGACCGTCGGCGCCAGCAGGGCCCGCAGCAGCTCGGCGAACGCCTGGCCGCTGGCGGCGAGCTGCTCGTCGATGATCGTGCGCAGCTCGGCGGGCAGCGGCAGGTCGCGGTACCACTCCTCGAGGCCGCGCTCCCACTCGGCGAGCGACGCGCCGAGCTGGGGAAGCTGCTGGATGAACTCGCGCGCCTGCTCGCTGATCGGCGGCACGGCGTAGGCGACGAGGGCCCACACCACGCCGACGAGCACCGCGTACATCACGATCACGCCGGCCCAGCGCGGGATGCCGCGCCGCTGGAGGAACGTCACGCCCGGGTCGAGGACGAAGACGAGCGCCAGGCCGATGAAGAACGCCGGCAGCGCCCCCCGCGCGCTCCACAGCAGCCACGCGACGAGCGTGATCATGCCGATCGCGAACAGCGACTGCCGATGGCGATGGACGGCGGCGAGGAGCTCCGACATGCGACGGCATCCTACTCGCGTGCGGCGACCGACGGTGCACCGCGACCGTTGGTGAACCTCGTCGCCGCTGGTCGGTCACGAAGGATCGGGGTAGGATCGACGCCCGATGACCGACCGACCGCCGGAGGGGCAGCCGCGCCAGCGCTGGCAGCTTCTCTTCAGCCGAACCGAACCGGCCCTGCGCGTGCGCCAGGCCGAGCTCGTCGCTGCCTTCGAGCAGGCGTTCCGCGCCGCCGAGCTGCCGCTGTCGTACACGCAGGCCAAGAAGCCGAAGCCGCGGATCAAGCTCGCCGCCAACCTGCCGGTCGGGATCGAGCTGCGCGGCGAGGTGGTCGAGGCTTACTTCGACGAGCTCGTGCCGATCGAGCGCATCCAGGCCGCCGCCGAGCATTTCCCCGACGGCATCGAGCTGCGCGACGCGAAGGAGGTCTGGCACGGGTTCCCGTCGGCGGCCAGCCAGGTCCGTGCCGCCGAGTACGAGATCGAGGTCGCCGGCGACGACGGCCTGACCTCGGACGCGCTGCGCGGCGCGGTCGTCCGCCTCCTCGCGGCCGAGAAGCTCGAGGGCCTCGCGCGGCGCGGTGAGAGCCAGCGGCGCAGCGACGTGTCCGACCGCGACCTCCGGCCGCTCATCGAGGACGTCGAGGTGCTCGACGTCGACGAGGCCGCGGGCAGGGCGCGCCTCCGGACGGTGCTCAAGCTCGACGCCAGTGGCGCCGGCCGGCCGGAGGACGTCGTGCGGGCGCTCGACCTGCCGCTGCGGGTCGTCAAGGCGGTCCGGACGCGGCTCGTCTTCGTTGACACTCCCCCGATCGCTCGGTAGACTTCACCGTCCCGCGGGCTGAGCACTCGGCCCGTTTTCGTGTGCGTTCCGCCGCGCCGTCAGGCTGCCCGGGACGCGAGCCCAAGAGACCCAGGAGAGCACGTATGTACGCCGTCGTCAGCAGCGGCGGGAAGCAGTACCGCGTCGAGGCCGGCACGGAGCTCGTCGTCGAGCGCGTCCCGGGCGAGGCCGGTGCGCAGATCACGTTCGATCGCGTCCTGCTCGTCGGCGACGGCGAGGCGGTCACGGTCGGGACGCCGACCGTCGATGGCGCCACCGTCAGCGGCACCGTCCTCGGCGGGGCGCTCGGCCCGAAGCTGATCGTCTTCAAGTTCAAGCAGAAGATCCACTACCGCCGCAAGAACGGTCACCGGCAGCACCTCACCCGGGTGCGGATCGACGAGATCAGCGCCGGTGGCAGGTCCTCGTCGAAGGCGAAGGCCGCCACGGCCGATGCGCCCACCGCCGATGCGCCGAAGGCAGAGCCCAAGGCCACGGCCAAGGCAGCGCCGAAGGCGAAGGCAGAGCCCAAGGCGAAGGCCGCCCAGGCCGATGCGCCGAAGGGCGCGAAGGCCGAGGCCGCGACCGCGACCGAGGAGGCCCCGGTGAAGCCGGCGCGCCGCTCGCGCGCGAAGGCGACGGAGGCGGCGGACACGAAGGCCGAGGCATCGGCCGGCGAGGAGAAGCCGAAGACCACCCGGCGACGCACCACGAAGAAGGCCGAGCCGACGGCCGAGGCCGAGGAGTAAGCGATGGCTCACAAGAAGGCTGGCTCGTCCAGCAAGAACGGGCGCGACAGCGCCGGCAAGCGCCTCGGCGTCAAGCGCGGCGATGGGCAGTTCGTCCTGTCCGGGACGATCATCGTCCGCCAGCGCGGCAGCACGTTCCATCCCGGCCCGAACGTCGGGATGGGCAAGGACTACACGCTGTTCGCCACCGCCGACGGCAAGGTCCGATTCACCCACGAAACCCGCAGCAAGAAGCGCGTCAGCGTCGAGGCCGCCACGGCCTGACGCCGATTTCGGCGCGCAGGAGCATCCCCATGAAGGCCGACATCCATCCGCAGTACCATCAGGCGAAGGTCCACTGCGTCTGCGGCAACGAGTTCACCGTCGGCTCGACCGCCGAGACGATCCGCGTCGAGGTCTGCAACAAGTGCCACCCCTTCTTCACCGGCACGCAGAACATCGTCGACACCGCCGGCCAGGTCGAGCGGTTCCAGAAGCGCCTCGAGCGCTCGCTTCGCTGACCCCGAGCCGATGCGCCGGCCACTGACCCGGTGGCCGGCGCTCGCAGCGCCCCACCTCTTCTTCCTCATCCCCGAGCTGCTCATCGCGGCCGGGCCCCTCGTCATCTCCGCGGTGACCGATGCCGCCGGGCGGCGCCGGTTCCGCATGCCCGACTTCTTCTACGGCGGCCAAGCCCTCATCGAGGGCGTGATGATGCGCGGCCGCACGACGGTGGCGATGAGCGTCCGCCCGCCGAGCGGCGACATCGTGACGATGTCCGAGCCGCTCCCCGCGGCGCTGTCCGCCGAGCGGAAGCTCATCAAGATCCCGTTCCTGCGCGGCATCTTCGTCCTGTACGAGACGCTCGTCATCGGCACGCGCATGCTCATGCGCTCGGCGGCGCTCGCCGCCGAGGGCGAGGACGTCGAGCTCGGCAAGGGGATGATCGCCGGGACGATGGTCGTCAGCATCGGCTTCGCCATCGGCCTGTTCTTCCTCCTGCCGCTGTTCCTGTCGACCTTCGCCGAGGACGCGGCACAGTCCGACTTCCTGGCCAACCTCGTCGAGGGCGGGATCCGGCTCGTGATCTTCGTCGGCTACATCGCCGCCATCGGCCTCATGCAGGACATCCGGCGCGTCTTCGCCTACCACGGCGCCGAGCACAAGGCGATCAGCGCCTATGAGCACGATCGGCCGCTGACGCCCGAGGAGGTCGACGCCTTCGGCACCGCCCATACCCGATGCGGCACGACGTTCATCCTCATCGTCGTCGTCATCAGCATCTTCTTCTTCAGCCTCATCCCGCGCGAGGGCGTCCCGCTCTGGGCGCTGTTCCTGTCGCGGATCGTCCTCGTCCCGGTCATCGCCGCCGTCGCCTACGAGCTCGTGCGCTTCGGCGCGCGCCACTACGGCAACCCGATCGTCCGCGCGCTCTACGCTCCGGGGCTGTGGCTCCAGTCGCTCACGACCCGCCCGCCGGACCGATCGATGCTCGAGGTCAGCATCGCGTCGCTCGAGTCGTGCCTGGCCGCCGATCGCGCGGCCGCCGAGCCGGCCGCGGTGACGGTCGACGTCGCCGATCCGACCACCGGGGTGACGCCCTGACGGTGGCGCCGTGATCGACCGGCTCGCCGAGCTCGAGGCCCGCTCCGAGGAGATCGGCACGCTCCTGTCGAGCCCCGACGCCGCCGCCGATCCCGCCCGCCTCGCCGATCTCGGCCGCGAGCTGTCGCGGCTCGAGCCGATCGTCGCCGCCGGCCGCGAGTGGCGCCGCGTCCGGGAGCAGCTGGCCGAGGCGCGCGAGATGGCGACCGACCCCGACGAGGAGCTCCGGGCGCTGGCCGCCGAGGAGATCGCCCGGCTCGAGGCCGCGGAGTCGGAGCTCGACGCCCGGCTGCGCGGCCTGCTCGTGCCGCCCGACCCGAACGACGAGCGCGACATCATCCTCGAGATTCGTGCCGGCGCCGGCGGCGAGGAGGCCGCCCTGTTCGCCGCCGACCTGTACCGCATGTACGCCCGCTACGCCGAGCGGCGGCGCTGGAAGGTCGAGGTGCTGTCCACGTCCGAGTCGGAGGGCGGCGGCCTGAAGGAGCTCATCGCCGAGGTCCGCGGCGAGGGCGCCTACTCGCGGCTGAAGTTCGAGTCCGGCGTCCACCGCGTGCAGCGCGTCCCGACGACCGAGGCGCAGGGCCGGATCCACACCTCCACGGCCACGGTCTCGGTCCTGCCCGAGGCCGAGGAGGTCGACGTCCAGGTCGACGAGCGGGACCTGCGCATCGACGTCTACCGCTCCTCGGGCCCCGGCGGACAGTCGGTGAACACCACGGACTCCGCCGTCCGCATCACCCACCTGCCGACCGGCATGGTGGTCGCCATCCAGGACGAGAAGAGCCAGCACAAGAACCGAGCCAAGGCGATGAGCGTGCTGCGCTCGCGGCTGCTCGAGGCGGAGCAGGCGCGGCAGGCCGCCGAGCGCGGCGAGGAGCGTCGCTCGCAGGTCGGCACCGGCGAGCGGTCCGAGAAGATCCGGACGTACAACTTCCCCGACGACCGGGTCACCGACCACCGCATCGGCCTGACGGTCCACAACCTGCCCGGGCTGCTCGACGGCGACCTCGACCGCCTCCTCGAGCCGCTCGCCGAGGCCGATCGCCAGCGTCGCATGACCGAGGAGTTCGGCGCCGATGCCGTCCGCTGAGCCGATCCCCGTCGCCCGCGTGCAGTCGGTGGGCGTGGCGATCTCCGCGGCCGCCGCGCGCCTGCGGGCCTCCGGCTCGCCGACGCCGCGTCTCGACGCCGAGCTGCTCGTCGCGCACCTCGCCGGCCGCGACCGGGCGTGGCTGCTCGCCCACCCCGAGGAGCCGGTCACCGAACCGGCGATCCTCGCCGACCTGGTCGAGCGACGGGCGACCGGTGAGCCGATCGCCTACCTGCGCGGCTTCAAGGAGTGGCGCTCGCTCCGCATCCGCACCGATGCGCGCGCCCTCGTCCCGCGGCCGGAGACGGAGCTCCTCGTCGACCTCGCCGTCGCCGACCTCGCGGATCGGCTGGCGCGCGACGACGCGCCGATCGTCGCCTGGGACCTCGGCACCGGCAGCGGCGCGATCGCGGTCGCGCTCGCCCTGCGCTTCCGCGCGGCGCTCGCGCTGCGTCGCATCCGCCTCGTCGCCAGCGACCGGTCGCCCGATGCGCTCGAGCTGGCGGCCGAGAACCTCGCCCACCATCGCGTGGCCGACCTCGTCGACCTGGCCTGCGCCGAGCTCCTCGAGCCGGCGGGTGCGTCCCTGCCGCTTCCGGACGTCGTCGTCGCCAACCTGCCGTACGTGCCGAGCGCCGAGGTGGCCGCCGCCGGTGGCTCCCTCGCCCACGAGCCGGCCGCGGCGCTCGACGGCGGACCCGACGGCCTCGACGTCATCCGTCGCCTGCTCGCCGATCTTGCCAGCCGCGGGGCACCGGGCGGGACCGTGCTCCTGGAGGTGGGAGCCGGCCAGGCGGAGGCGATCGGCGCCCTGGCGCCGGCCGGCGCATCGGTCAGCGTTGCGTCCGATCTCGCGGGGATCGAGCGCGTCGTGCGCATCGGCCTGTCAGGCTGACCGCATGACCGACGTCCTGCCGCCGACGCCCGAGGGGCTGGCACGAGCCGCCGGGCTGCTGCGGGCGGGGGACGCGGTCGCGTTCCCGACCGACACCGTCTACGGCGTGGGCGTGTCGGCCGCGTATCCGGAGCGGCTCGCGGCGCTGTTCGAGCTGAAGCATCGGCCCCTCGATCGGCGCATCCCGATCCTCGTCACCGGGCTGTCGGACCTGGACCCGGCGGCGTTCGTCGTGGACGACCGCGCCCGGCGGGTCGCCGAGCGGTTCTGGCCGGGGGCGCTGACGATCGTGCTGCCGGCCGTCGACGGCACGACCCAGGCCTTCCGCGCGCCCGACCATCCGGTGGCGCTCGACCTCATCCGTGCCGCCGGACCGATCTTCACGACGAGCGCGAACCTGTCGGACCAGCCCGACACGCTCGGCGCCGACGAGGTGCTGATCGCGTTCGCGACCGACCAGGACGGCCTCGCCGCGGTCGTCGACGGCGGCCCCGTCCCGGGTGGCGTGCCGTCGACCGTGCTCGACCTGGGCGTGACGCCCGCCCGGATCCTCCGGCAGGGGCCCGTGACGGCCGAGCAGCTCGCGGGAGCCGTCGAAATCGGCTGAGCAATCGGTACACTCGCGCCACATGCGCGTCGCGATCGGCTCCGACCACGCCGGCTTCGCCCTCAAGGGCGAGCTGTGCGTGCTGCTCGACGAGCTGCGCATCGAGTACCGCGACTTCGGCACGTTCAGCGCCGACCCGGTCGACTATCCCGACCTCATCGCCCCCGTCGCGCGGGCCGTGGCACGCGGTGACTTCGACCGCGGCGTCGTGCTCGGCGGCAGCGGCACCGGTGAGGCGATCGTGGCGAACAAGGTCCGCGGCATCCGCTGCGTCGAGGCCGCCGATCCGGTGACCGCCCGCCTGGGCCGCGAGCACAACGACGCCAACGTCCTGTCGATGGGCGCGCGGATCATCGGCACCGAGGTGGCGAAGGCGTGCCTGCGCGCCTTCCTCGACGGCGAGTTCACCGGCGGCCGCCACGTGCCGCGGATCGAGAAGATCGCCCGCATCGAGGCCGAGGAGGCGCGGGGCTGACCCTCGAGCTCTCCGACGGCGATCGCCGGCTTCTCGGCGGCGCGCGCGGGGAGGGCGCGGCGTTCGCCATGCGGCTCGTCGTCCGTGCGGCCGAGGTTACCGGCGCGCGTCGCCTCGTCGATATCGTCGGTGCGCACGTCGACTCCTGCCTCTACCACGGCGAGGCGTCGATCGACTTCGTCGAGCGGCTCGCCCGCGGCGGGACCCGCGTGAGCGTGCCCACGACGCTGAACGTCGGCGCGGTCGACCTCCTCCATCCCGAGCTCGTCCACGACGACCCGGAGCGCAAAGAGCGCGGGCGATGGCTCATGGACCGATACCGCGCGCTCGGCGCGCGGCCGACCTACACCTGCGCCCCGTACCAGCTCGACGTCGCCCGGCCCGCTCCGGGCGAGCAGGTCGCCTGGGGCGAGTCGAACGCGATCGCCTTCTGCAACTCGGTCCTCGGGGCGCGGACGAACCGATACGGCGACTTCCTCGACGTCGCGGCCGCCGTCACCGGCCGCGTCCCGCTCGCCGGCCTCCACACGACCGAGGCGCGGCGCGCGACGCTCGTCCTGCGCCTGGGTTCTGATGTTCCCGCCGAGCTGCGCGATGCCGACGAGCTCTTCCCCGTCCTCGGCCTGCTCCTCGGTCGACGCGCCGGGTCGGCCGTCGCGGCCGTCGACGGGCTCCCGCCGGGGCAGTCGGAGGATCGGCTCAAGGCGGTCGCCGCCGCGGCCGCGTCCTCCGGCGCGGTGGCGCTGTTCCACGTGGTCGGCTCCACGCCGGAGGCGCCGACCCTGGACGCGGCGCTGGGCGGCGGCGGCCCGGACGCCGTCGAGAACGTGACCCTCGCCGACCTTCGTGCCGAGCGCGACGCGCTCGCCCACGCCTCGTCCGACCGCCTCGCCGGCGTGTCGCTCGGGACGCCCCACGCCTCGCTGGCCGAGATGGCGCGCGTGGCCGACCTGCTCGGCGGCCGGCGGGTCCATCCCGACGTCCAGCTCGTCGTCTCGACCTCGCGCGGGATTTTGGAGGCGGCCGAGGAGCGCGGCATCGCCGGGCGGCTGCGGGACGCCGGCGCCGAGATCCTCGTCGACACGTGCAGCTACCTCGTCCCCGTCGTGCGCCGGCTCGACGGCGCCGTGATGACCGACTCGGCCAAATGGGCCTGGTACGCGCCGGGGAACGTCGGCGCGACGTCGGTCCTCGCCTCGACCCGCGACTGCGTCGAGAGCGCCGTCGCCGGGCGCATCGTGCGCGACGAGCGGCCCTGGGGCGGCGTGTGACTCGCTCGGACCAGCCAACGGCGCTCGTCCTCGACGAGCCGCTCAGCCTGTGGGGCGGGATCGACCCGGCCAGCGGCCGGATCATCGATGCGCAGCATCCGCAGCGCGGCGCCGGCGTCGCCGGGCGCGTGCTCGTCATGCGCGGGGCGCGGGGCTCGTCGTCGTCCGCATCGGTCCTGGCCGAGGCGGCCCGGCTCGGGAGCGCGCCGGCGGCGATCGTCCTGAGCGAGCCGGACCTCATCCTCGCCATCGGCTCCGCCGTCGCCGAGGAGCTCTACGGCGTCACCATCCCGGTCGTCGTCCTCGACGGCGACGCGTTCGCGACCATCCACGATGGCCAGCCGCTCGATCCGGGCGCGCTCGGCGCGGCCGCATCGGCCCATCCATCGGTGCCTGACGCCGGTTAGACTGCACGCCATGGACTTCTGGGCGCCGCTCGAGACCGAGGATCCGGAGATCTGGCAGGTCATCCGCGACGAGGAGGCGCGCACGCGGGCGCACCTCGAGCTCATCGCGTCGGAGAACTACCCGTCGCTGGCCGTGCTCGAGGCGATGGGGTCGATCCTGACCGCGAAGTACGCCGAGGGCTATCCCGGCCGGCGCTACTACGGCGGCTGCGAGGTCGTCGACGTGGCCGAGAACCTCGCGCGCGATCGGGCCAGGGAGCTGTTCGGCGCCGAGTACGTCAACGTCCAGCCCCATGCCGGCGCCCAGGCGAACATGGCCGTCTACCACGCGCTCCTGACGCGCGGCGACACCGTCCTCGGCCTCAGCCTCGACCAGGGCGGGCACCTGACGCACGGCTCGCCGGTGAACTTCAGCGGCCAGTACTACAACTTCGTCCCCTACCACGTCGATCGCGAGACGCACCGCATCGACCTCGACGAGGTGCGGCAGCTGGCACGGCAGCATCGGCCCAAGCTCATCCTCACCGGCGCGACCGCCTACCCGCGGCTGTGGGACTTCGCCGCCTTCCGTGACATCGCCGACGAGGTCGGCGCGCTGCTGATGTGCGACATGGCCCACTTCGCCGGGCTCGTCGCCGGCGGCGTCCACCCGTCGCCCGTCCCGTACTGCGAGGTCGTGACGACGACGACCCACAAGACGCTGCGCGGGCCACGCGGCGGGATGATCCTGGCCCGCGAGACCTACGCCAGGGCCATCGACAAGGCCGTCTTCCCCGGCATCCAGGGCGGGCCGCTCATGCACGTCATCGCCGCCAAGGCGGTCTCTTTCAAGGAGGCTCAAAGCGAGGCGTTCCGCGCCGACCAGGCCGCCACCGTCGCCAACGCCCGCGCCCTCGCCTCGGCCCTGGCCGATGCCGGCGCCTCGATCGTCTCCGGCGGCACCGACAACCACCTGATGCTCGTCGACGTTCGCCCGCTCGGCGTGAACGGCAAGGAGGCCGATGCAGCCCTCGGCGAGGTCCGCATCACGGTGAACAAGAACACCATCCCCTACGACCCCGAGAAGCCGATGATCGGCTCCGGCATCCGCGTCGGCACCCCGGCCGTCACCTCGCGCGGCATGCGCGAGGCCGAGATGCGCGAGATCGCCCGCCTCATCGTCGACGGCATCGCGGCCCGCGGGGACGAGGCCGCCCAGCAGTCCATCCGCGACCGCGTCGCCTCGATCACCGACCGCTTCCCGGTCCCCGGCCTGCCCTCGACCCGCACCCTCGCCGACCTCCCCGCCTGAACGAGGCCCAGCAGGACGAGGCCCAGCAGCGAGGGCGGCACGATCGGCGACCCTCGGCTATACTCCCCGCGTCCGACCCGTTCCGAGTCGAGCAGAACACCGCATGTCCGAAAAGCCCCTGGCGTTCTCGCCGGGGAAGGTGCTGGCCCAGGTCAGCCTCCGCGTGATCCTGCCGCTGCTTGGCGGCGTGATCGCCGGGCTCGTGGCCGATAGCACCGCAGACACGGCACCGCGGTACGTCCTGATCGGTTTGGCGGTGGGGACCCTCGTCACGGCCCTGTGGCTCGCAGCCTTCGTCGCGTCAAACGTCGCCCGGATTCGGCGCGAGCGCGACGCCGAGGAAGCGGCCACGGCCTCGGAGGAACATGAGCACACGACAACCGAACGGTCCACCGGAGCGCCCGGATCGGACGACGCGCCCCGCTAACTGGGGGCTGGTCCTCGACCTCGGGATGCGCCTCGGCCTTTCGGTCGTCATCGGCGTCGTGGCCGGAGTCCTGCTCGACAAGTGGCTGGGCACCGGGCCGATCTTCACCCTCGTGGGAGTGGTGGTCGGCATCGGCGCAGCGATGTACTCGATCTGGGAAGTCGCCCGGGACGAGTGGAAGCCACGATAGACACACGAGACACGAAGAGGATCCTGCGTGCCTGAGGATGCGGGCGGTCACGAAGAGGCCCTGATCCACGTCGCGATCAAGGGCGAGACCCTGTTCCATATCGGCCCGTTCGCCGTGACGAACAGCATGGTGGGGACCCTGATCGCCACCGTGGTTCTCGCGTCCCTCGCGTTCTGGGTGTCGCGCAACGCCTCGACCGTTCCCGGTCGGCTCCAGAGCTTCCTCGAGTTCCCGCTCGAGTTCCTCGGGGGCGTCGTCAAGGCGCAGCATCCGACCCGATGGCGCCAGATCGTCCCGCCGATCCTCACGATCTTCCTGCTCGTCCTCGTGGCGAACTACGTCGGCCTGCTGCCGGGCGTCGGCACCATCGGCGTGCGAGTGATCGAGGACGGGCACGAGGCCACCGTGCCGCTCATCCGGCCCGCATCGGCCGACCTGAACTTCACGCTCGCCCTCGCGCTGATCGCGTTCGTCCTGTTCGTGAGCTGGGGCATCCGCGCCAACGGGCTGAAGGGCTACCTCAAGGAGACCTTCATCGCCAACCCGCCGTACATGACGCCGCTGATGACGCCGATCCACATCGTCAGCGAGCTCAGCCGCATCATCAGCCTGTCGATGCGACTCTTCGGCAACGTCTTCGCCGGCGAGATCCTGCTGGCCGTCATGCTGGCGCTGACGTTCGCCGTCGTGCCGGCGATCTTCCTCGGCCTCGAGGCGATCTTCGGCGCCGTCCAGGCGCTCGTGTTCGCGCTCCTGACCCTCACCTACATCACCCTCGCCACCGCCGGACACGGCGGCGGCCACGACGAGGCGCATGACGCGCCGGAGCATGACGCCGATGACGTCGCGCTCCGCGCCGGAGCGCACTAGCCCGCGACCGGCACCACGAGCGCCATCACATCGGAAGACAAGGAACGGGAACGCTCTCCCCGCTGAGAGAGCAACAGGAGGTACAACACCAAGTGGAAGAACTTCGACAGGTCGCTGCCGGACTGGCGATCGGCCTCGGCGCCCTCGGCCCGGGCATCGGCCTCGGCCTCGGCGTGAGCAAGGCGATGGAGGCCCTCGGCCGCAATCCCGAGGCGTCGGGCGCGCTGTTCGTGCCGTACGTCCTCGGCCTGGCGCTGACGGAGGCCGTGGCCATCTACGCGCTCGTCATCGGCCTGCTCATCCTCTTCACCTAGGCGAGCCGCCACCGTGGATGCGCTCATTCGAGCGTTCGACATCAACCTGCCTGGCCTGATCTTCCAGGTCATCAACTTCCTGCTGCTCCTGTGGCTCCTCAATCGGTTCATGTTCAAGCCGCTGCTCGCCCGGATGGACGAGCGCAGCGCGAAGATCCAGAAGGGGCTCGAGGACGCGGAGGCGGCCGCGCGTGACCGCGAGCTGGCTCGTGCCGAGCGCGAGGCAGCGGTCAGCGAGGCCCGCAGGGAGGCGGCCGAGATGATCGCGCGCGCCAACAAGATCGCGGAGGACACCCGCAACGAGATCCTGAGCGAGGCGCGCGCCGAGGCCGAGAAGGTCCTGGCGCGGGCACGCGAGGAGATCACGGCCGAGAAGGAGCGGGCCATGGCCGAGATCCGCGCGGAGGTCGCCGACCTGGCGCTCACCGCGGCCGGCAGGCTCATCCGCACCCAGATGGACGCCGCGACCCAGCGGCGGCTGGTCGAGGAGTTCCTCGCCGAGGTGCCGGCGGCCGGATCCAAGCCCCAGGCGCGCAACTAGCCGATGGCTCGACGACTGACGGCCGCCCGCCGCTACGCGGAGGCCGCGTTCCAGCTCGGCAAGGAGGAGAACACCCTCGACCGATGGGAGCGCGACCTCACGCGGCTCCAGGCTGCGCTCGAGCAGCCCGAGCTGGCGGCGCTCATGGTCCATCCGGCCGTCCCGTACGCCTCGAAGGAGCGCGTGCTGCGGAGGGTCGTGGGCGACGTCTCGGACGAGGCGCTCAGGCTCGTGCTGCTCATGATCCGGCGGGGCCACGCCCGCTCGATCGACCGCATGGTCGAGCAGTTCCGGGCCCTCGTCCGGCGTGACCGGGGCATCGAGCTGGCCGAGATCCGCAGCGCGCTCCCGCTCGACGACGAGCAGCGCGCCGCGATCGTCGAGCGCCTCGTCGAGGTGACCGGCAAGCGCGTGGAGATCAACGAGGTGGTCGACGAGTCGCTGATCGGCGGGGTGACCGTCCGCATCGGCGACGTGCTCTACGACGCCAGCGTGCGCACCCGCCTCGAGCGGCTGCGGGCGCGACTGACCGCCATCTAGGCGACCCGAGAAGAGAGAAGGAACCGATGGCGATTCGATCCGACGAGATCACGTCGATCATCAAGAACGAGATCAAGGGCTTCGATACCACCGCCGACGTCTCCGGCGTCGGGACGGTGGTCGAGGTGGGCGACGGCATCGCCCAGATCTACGGCCTGTCCGGCGCCCTGGCCCAGGAGCTCCTCGAGTTCCCGAACGGCGTCATGGGCATGGCGTTCAACCTCGAGGAGGAGACGGTCGGCGCGCTCATCCTCGGCGACTACACCTCCATCAAGGAGGGCGACACGGTCAAGACGACCGGCCGCATCGTCCAGATCCCGGTCGGCAACGAGCTCATCGGCCGCGTGGTCAACCCGCTCGGCGAGCCGATCGACGGCAAGGGGCCGATCAACGCCACGAAGACCCGTCCGGTCGAGC
The DNA here is from genome assembly GCA_036262075.1 of Candidatus Limnocylindria bacterium. Lineage (GTDB taxonomy): Bacteria > Chloroflexota > Limnocylindria > QHBO01 > QHBO01 > JACDBZ01. Next base: position 27,551 of record DATAJO010000031.1, on the reverse strand, counting down.
GCATCGCCCCCGGCGTCATCGTGCGCAAGCCGGTCGACACGCCGGTCCAGACCGGCATCAAGGCCATCGACTCGATGATCCCGATCGGCCGTGGCCAGCGCGAGCTGATCATCGGCGACCGGCAGACCGGCAAGACCGCGATCGCGGTCGACACGATCATCAACCAGAAGGGCCAGAACCTCATCTGCATCTACGTCGCCATCGGCCAGAAGCAGTCGACGGTGGCGCAGGTCGTGGCGCAGCTCGAGGAGGCGGGCGCCATGGACTGGACGATCGTCGTCTCGGCCGCGGCCAGCGACCCCGCCCCGCTCCAGTTCCTCGCCCCGTACGCCGGCGTGGCGATGGGCGAGGAGTTCATGGAGTCCGGCGGCGACGCACTGTGCATCTACGACGACCTGTCGAAGCACGCCTGGGCCTACCGCCAGGTGTCGCTCCTCATGCGCCGTCCTCCCGGCCGCGAGGCGTACCCGGGCGACATCTTCTACGCCCACTCGCGTCTGCTTGAGCGCGCCGCGCGCCTGAACGACGAGAACGGCGGCGGGTCGCTGACGGCCCTGCCGATCATCGAGACGCAGGCCGGTGACGTGTCGGCCTACATCCCGACCAACGTCATCTCGATCACCGACGGCCAGATCTTCCTCCAGACCGACCTGTTCAACCAGGGCCAGCGACCGGCGGTGAACGCCGGCATCAGCGTCAGCCGCGTGGGCGGCAACGCCCAGATCAAGGCCATGCGCCAGGTGTCCGGCCGGCTCCGCCTGGACCTCGCCCAGTACCGCGAGCTCGCCGCGTTCGCCCAGTTCGCGTCCGACCTCGACAAGCAGACCCGCGACCAGCTGACGCGCGGTGAGAAGCTCACCACCGTCCTGCGCCAGCCGCAGTTCTCGCCGCTCCCGGTCGAGAAGCAGGTCGCGATCCTGTGGGTCGCCACGAACGGCTACCTCGACGACGTCGAGACCGCCAGGATCCCCGAGTTCGAGGCGGGCTGGTACCGCTTCCTCGAGTCGGAGGGCGACATCCTGTCGCGCATCGCCTCGGAGAAGGCGATCTCGGACGAGTTGGAGCAGGCGCTCCGCACCGCGGTCGAGACGTACCGCAACCAGGGCGGCTACGGCACCTCGGGCGGCCCGGGTGGATCCACCGGGGGCTCCTCGGAGGCCGATGCGGCCGCCGACGAGACGGCGGCCGAGGACGAGGAAAAGGCGAGCTAGATGCCGAGCCTGAAGGAGATTCGCGGGCGGATCAGCTCCATCCGCAACATCTCCCAGATCACGCGGGCCATGGAGCTCGTGGCGGCCTCGCGGATGAAGCGCGCGCAGGACGCGATCCTCGCCGCGCGCCCGTACGCCGAGGAGCTGCATGCGGCGCTCGCCCGCGTGGCGGCATCCCTCGACGAGGAGGTCCATCCGCTCCTCGCGCGCCGGCCGATCCGCCGCATCGGGCTCATCGTCATGACCACCGACCGTGGCCTGGCGGGCGCGCTCGACGCGAACACCGTGCGCGCCGCACTGCGCTACGTGTCGAGCCAGGCGTCGGGCGACCGCGTCGAGGTCGAGGCGATCACCGTCGGCCGCAAGGGCCGCGACCAGCTGCGCCGCGCCGGCGTTCCGATCGCCGCGCATTTCCCGCGGCTCGGCGACCGGCCGACGTTCGGCGACGTGACGCCGATCTCGCGCCTCGTGACCGAGGACTACCTCGCCGAGCGCTACGACCAGATCGCCATCGTCTACCCGCGCTTCATCTCGACGCTGTCCCAGCGGCCTGAGGTGCTGACCATCCTGCCGGTCCAGCTTCCCGAGGAGCTGTCGGCGGAGGAGGCGGAGCGGACCGACGAGTACCTGTTCGAGCCATCGCCCGAGGCGGTGCTCGGGCGGCTCCTGCCGCACTACGTGGCGATCGACCTGTACCGCGCCGTGCTCGAGGCGAACGCATCGGAGCAGAGCGCGCGGATGATCGCCATGCGCAACGCGACCGACAATGCCGGCGAGCTCATCGACGACCTGACCCTCGTCTACAACAAGACTCGCCAGGCCACCATCACCCGCGAGATGATCGAGATCGCCTCCGGGGCTGAAGCCCTCGGCGGCTGAGAAGGAGAACCAGAGTCACCATGGCCACCGGAAAGGTGATCCAGATCACGGGACCCGTCGTCGACGTCGAGTTCCCGCCCGGCGAGCTGCCGTCCATCTACCACGCCCTCGAGATCAAGCGGCCGAACTCCGACGAGACACTCGTCTGCGAGGTCCAGCAGCACCTCGGCAACAACTGGGTCCGCACCGTGGCGATGTCGACGACCGACGGCCTGGCCCGCGGCCTCGAGGCGACCGACACCGGCGCGCCGATCACCGTTCCGGTCGGTGAGCCGACGCTCGGCCGCGTGTTCGACGTCCTCGGCCGCGCCATCGACGGCAAGGGCGAGGTGAAGGCCGAGAAGCACCTGCCGATCCACCGCGACCCGCCCCCGTTCGAGGAGATGGAGACCGAGGCGCAGGTCTTCGAGACCGGCATCAAGGTCATCGACCTCATCGCGCCGTTCAAGCGCGGCGGCAAGGTCGGCGTCTTCGGCGGCGCCGGCGTCGGCAAGACGGTCATCATCCAGGAGCTCATCCGCAACATCGCGTCCGAGCATTCGGGCTACTCGGTGTTCGCCGGCGTCGGTGAGCGCTCGCGCGAGGGCAACGACCTCATCGGCGAGATGACCGAGTCCGGCGTCATCGACAAGACCGTCATGGTCTTCGGCCAGATGAACGAGCCGCCGGGCGCCCGCCAGCGGGTCGGCCTCACGGCGCTCGCCATGGCCGAGTACTTCCGCGACGAGGAGGGGCGCGACATCCTCCTCTTCATCGACAACATCTTCCGCTTCACCCAGGCGGGCTCCGAGGTGTCGGCGCTCCTCGGCCGCATGCCGTCGGCGGTGGGCTACCAGCCGACGCTGGCCACCGAGATGGGCGCGCTCCAGGAGCGGATCACGTCGACGAAGAAGGGCGCGATCACCTCGCTCCAGGCCATCTTCGTCCCCGCCGACGACTACACCGATCCGGCGCCGGCGACGACGTTCGGCCACCTCGACTCGACCGTGCGCCTCGAGCGCTCGATCGTCGAGCTCGGCATCTACCCGGCGGTCGACCCGCTGACCTCGACCTCGACCGTCCTCGACCCGCGGGTCGTGGGCGAGGAGCACTTCCAGGTCGCGCGCGAGGTGCAGCGGACGCTCCAGCGCTACAAGGACCTCCAGGACATCATCGCCATCCTCGGCATGGACGAGCTGTCCGAGGAGGACAAGGTCACCGTCGCCCGCGCGCGGCGGCTCCAGCGCTACATGTCGCAGCCGTTCTTCGTCGGCGAAAAGTTCACCGGCCGGCCCGGCAAGTACGTCGAGCGCAAGGAGACGGTCCGCGGTGCGAAGGAGATCCTCGAGGGCAAGCACGACCAGCTGCCCGAGCAGGCCTTCTTCATGGCCGGACCGATCGAGGACGTGGTGGAGAACGCGGAGAAGCTCGGCTGATGCCGCTCCAGCTGGAGATCGTCTCTCCGGAGCGACGCGCGTTCACCGATGAGGTGGACATGGTCACCGTGCCCGGGATCGACGGGGAGCTCGGCATCCTGCCGGGCCACACCCGCCTGATCACGGCGCTCGGCACCGGCGAGATGCGGATCAAGAAGGCCGGCACCGAGCACTCGCTGCTCATCAGCGGCGGCTTCGTCGAGGTGCGCCCGGACCGGGTCGTCGTCATGGCCGACCTCGCCGAGCACTCCGACGAGATCGACGAGGCCCGCGCGGCCGAGGCGCGCAAGCGCGCCGAGGCGGAGCTCGAGCAGGCGAAGGATCCGGTCGACATCGCCCGCGTCCGCGCCGCGCTCCAGACGGCGCTCATGCGCGAGCGCATCGCCACCCGCCGCCGCACCCGAGGCTGAGCCGGTCCGCGTCTCGCCGATCCATCGGTGAACTGGCGCGCGGAGGCGTGCCGCGCGCCATCTCCGTTCCTCCGTTCCTCCGTTCCTCCGTTCCTCCGTTCGATATTTCGAGGGAATCGCGCCCGACAGGCCACTGCGGGCTACGCCCGTTCGATATATCGGTGCGCTCGTAGCCGGAGGCGCCAGATGAGCCCCCCTCCGGCGCCCCATCCACCGATAAATCGCACAGGCGTAGCCCCAAGCCCCACACCAGGCGTCAAACCCGCGAAAAATCGCAGGGAGCAGGGAGCAGGGAGCAGGGAGAAGGGACTATGGAGAAGGGAGCAGGAAGGCGCCTCGGCGACACCGAAGGATCGCCTCCGCCGATTGGGACACGCCGACTGCGTGCGTTAGCATCGGTCCATGCGGGAAGACAACCAGCGGCCGATGAGTGCCGAGGACGCCGAGCGTGCCCACCTGCGCGGGCCGGAGGGCGACCCGGAGCAGCAGGGGCATCGGCGCATGCAGGAGCTCCGGAAGATCGGGCGGGAGTACCCGTTCATCTGCCCGGTCGACTTCAAGCCGCACAGGGGCTCGCCGATCGGCGAGGACCCGAACCTCGACCCGACGTTCATCGCCAACCATCGCGAGGATGACGGCGCCCACTACCTGGGCTGAGCCGATGCCGTGCTGACCTGCGACCACTGCGGCACCCGCATGCCCCAGCTGCCGGTGCGCATCGAGATCGTGCGCGAGTCGGGGCCGATCGGCCTGCCGACCGATCCGCGCCATGGCGAGACCGTGAACTTCACGCGGCCGTATCGGTTCTGCTCGGCCGACCATGCCTACGCCTGGGCGCGCGAGGGCCGGATGATGCTCTGCAACCGCCAGCCGACGCCCTTCGAGGCGGGCATGCAGCCGTACCTGCCGTCGCGGCACATGGGCGGGCGGCTCGGGCTGTGCGACGGGCACCACCAGGGCCCGCACGAGTGGAAGGAAGCCTGGCCGTCCTGAGCCGATGAGCTGGTGCGGAACCTGCGGAATCGGGCCGAATGATCCGATCAGGCGCAACGCCCGCACCCTCCCGGCGCGTCCTTCGGCGCGACGCCCCTAGACTGGATCGGTCCATGGAGAAATTCGTGATCTCCGGCGGCGTGCCGCTGAACGGAGAGGTGCGCATCGCCGGCGCGAAGAACGCCGTGCTCAAGGAGATGGCGGCCGCCGTCCTCACCGATGAGCCGGTCGTGCTTCGCAACGTGCCGCGCATCAGCGACGTGGCGATTTTGCGCGAGGTGATGAGCGACATCGGCTTCGAGCTCGACGGCTCGAACGGCGAGGGCAACGGCCATTCGCTGCGGATTCGCGCGCGCGAGGCGCCGTGGCCATTCGTGCCGCTCGAGGCGGCGAGGAAGATGCGCGCCTCGTTCATCCTCCTCGGACCCATGCTCGCCCGATTCGGGCGCGTGATCCTGCCGAACCCGGGCGGCGACCGCATCGGGCGGCGGCCGGTCGACTTCCACGTCGCCGCCATGGAGGCGCTCGGCGCGACCGTCGTGTATCGCAACGGCTACTACTACGCATCGGCACCGTCGGATGGCCTGCGCGGTGGGTCGATTCGCTTCCCCGACGTGACCGTCATGGGCACCGAGAACGCGCTCCTCGCCGCGGTCATGGCGCGCGGCTCGACGACGATCGACAACGCGGCGCTCGAGCCGGAGGTCGACGACCTCATCGCCATGCTGTGCTCGATGGGCGCCCGCGTCGAGCGCGGCGCGGGCCGGCGGATCGAGGTCGAGGGCGTCGATCGGCTGGGCGGGACCGAGCACACCGTCATCGGCGATCGGCTCGAGGCCGAGACGTTCGCCATCGCCGCCGCGGTGACCGGTGGGACGGTCCATCTCAGCGGCGTGAACCCGGCGCACCTCGGCGCGTTTCTCGAAGCTGCCAGCCAGGTCGGGGTCGAGCACGAGGCCGATGCGGACGGCGCCGGCCTCCGGATCGGTGCCGGATCCCGGCCGTTCCGCGCCTGTGACGTCGAGACGGCGCCGTATCCGGGCTTCGCGACCGATTTCCAGGCGCCGTTCTCCGTCCTCCTCACCCAGGCCGAGGGGGTGTCCACGATCCACGAGACGGTGTTCGAGGATCGGCTCGACTACACCCGCGAGCTCGTGCGCATGGGGGCGAATATCGAGCTCCTCGACGAGCGGCGCGCCAAGATCACCGGACCGACGCCGCTCCACGGCGCCGAGGTCGGGATCGCCGACCTGCGCGCCGGCGCCACGCTCATCCTCGCCGGGCTCGTCGCGCAGGGCACGACCGTCGTCTCAGGTGTCGAGCACGTCGACCGCGGCTACGAGCTCATCGAGGCCAAGCTCGTCGCGCTCGGGGCACGGATCTCCCGGATCGAGGCCTAGTTCGCGTTCCTCGCCCTCAGGTCGTCAGGCTCCCGCATCGGCGTCGGGTGACCGGGAGCCGATGGGCTGGCAGCGCGGGCACCAGTACGTCAGTCGCGCGAGGTCGCCCTGGCGTCCGACGCGGATGAGCGTGCCGCATCGGCGACACGGTCGTCCGGCGCGTCCGTAGACCCACAGCTCCTGGCCCCGGCGCGCGCGGCCGGTCGTCACGCGCGCGCCACCGCCGACGTTTGCCTGGAGCAGCCGGCGGGCGGTGGACAGTGCGGCGTGGAGCCGGTCGTCGTCCGTTTCGGCGACGGTCGCCCACGGGTCGAGGCCCTCGAGGAACAGCGTCTCGCTCTTGATGACGTTGCCGATGCCGGCGACGGCGGCCTGGTCGAGCAGGGCGTTGCCGAGCTCCATCGTCGGGCGTTCGTGGAGGCGGCGCAGGGCCTCATCGGCGTCGAAGGTCTGCGCCAGCAGGTCCGGGCCGAGCGTCCGCAGCGGGCGGGATCGGCGCAAGTCGGCGTGCGTCAGGAGCTCGACGGTCGGCGTGTTGAAGGCGACGGCGACCGATTCGGCGGTCTCGAGGATGGCGCTCGCCTGGAGCCTGGGGCGTCGCCAGGGCTCGCCCGGCCGATACCGATGCCACGATCCGCTCATCCGCAGGTGGCTGCGCAGGGTCAGCCCGTTGTCGAAGCCGATGAGCAGGTGCTTGCCGCGCGCCTCGACCCGCTCCACCGTGGCGCCGACGAGGCGCGACAGGTCCGGCACCCGGCGCAGCCCGGGGCGCGGCTGGGCGCGGGCCGCGGTGATCGTGCGGCCGGCGAGGGTGGCGCGCAGCACATCGGCGGTGCGGAAGATCGTGTCGCCTTCGGGCATGCCGCCATTCTGGCCCCCGTACCATCGGGTCGGAGCCCGGTGCGCGGAGGCATCGGTATACTCCCAGCGATCCCCCACCCGTAAGCGGACCGATAGCGCACGCGATGAAGATCGGCATCGACCTCGGCACGGCCAACATCCTCGTCTACGTGAAAGGCAAGGGTGTCGTCCTCAACGAGCCGAGCGTCGTCGCGATCAGCGAGGACGACAACCGCCTCGTCGCCGTCGGCGAGGAGGCGCGCGAGATGATCGGTCGCACCCCCGGCAACGTCCGCGCCATCCGGCCGATGCGTGACGGCGTCATCGCGGACTACCTCATCACCGAGGCGATGCTGCGCTACGTCATCAACAAGGTCGCCCGGGTGCGGATCTTCAAGCCCGACGTGATGATCAGCGTCCCCTCCGGCGTGACGAGCGTCGAGAAGCGGGCCGTCCGGGACGCGGCGCTGAAGGCGGGGGCGAAGGACGCGTACCTCATCGAGGAGCCGCTGGCGGCGGCGATCGGCGCCAACGTGCCGATCAGCGGGCCGAGCGGGAACCTGATCATCGACATCGGCGGCGGCACGAGCGAGATCGCGGTCATCGCGCTCGGCGGCATCGTCGTCAGTGACTCGCTCCGCGTCGGCGGGAACCGGTTCGACGAGGCGATCGCGAACTACATCCGGCGCAAGTACAACCTCATGATCGGTGACCGCACGGCCGAGGACGTGAAGATCCAGATCGGTTCTGCCCTGCCGCTCGACGATCCGCTGCGGATGGAGGTCAAGGGCCGCGACATGATCGCCGGCCTGCCGCGCACGATCCCGATCACGAGCACCGAGATCACCGAGGCGATCGAGCAGCCGCTCCAGGGGATCATCACCGCGGTCCGCAACGTGCTCGAGCAGACGCCACCCGAGCTGAGCAGCGACATCATCGACAAGGGCATGGTCATGACCGGCGGCGGCGCCCTGCTCCGCAACCTCGACAAGCTCCTCACCCAGGTCACCGGCATCCCGTGCCACGTCGCGGAGAACGCGCTCAACAGCGTCGCCGTCGGCACGGGGATGGCGCTCGAGCATTTCGGGACGTTCCGCAAGAGCCTGGTCGCCCATTGAGCCGCCCATTTGAGCCGATGCGACCGATGAGCACCAGCCGATGACGATCGCCGAAACGGCGACGGGGGCGCGCGCACAGCTGGATGACGAACGAGAGGCCACGGGCAGGCCTCCGACCGAGCGGGCGTTCGCTGATTTCCACATCCACACCCGCTTCAGCCGCGACTCCCTCCTCAAGGAGGAACCGTTCATCCGGCTCGCCATCGAGCGCGGCCTGACCCACGTGGCGGTCACGAACCACAACAACGTCGAGGGCGCGATCGCGGTGCGCGACAAGGTGGCCGAGCTCGGGCTCGCCGACAAGCTCACCGTCATCATCGGCGAGGAGGTCTCCACCTCCGACGGCGAGGTCGTCGGGCTCTTCCTCGAGAAGACGATCCCGCGCGGGCTTTCGGCGAACGAGACCGCGGACGAGATCCATCGGCAGGGCGGCCTGGTCAGCATCCCGCACCCGTTCGACCCGTTCCGCGGCTCGCACATCAAGGAGGGGCCGCTCCGCAACCTCGCCGAGGTCGGCAAGATCGACATGGTCGAGGTCTACAACTCGCGGGTCACGTTCCAGCGCCACAACGCGGCCGCCGCCGAGTTCGCGCAGCGTTACGGGATCCCGGGCATCGCCGCCTCCGACAGCCACTCGCGCTTCGAGATCGCGATGGCGTGCAACACGCTCCCACCGTTCGGGACCGCCGAGGAGCTCAAGGCCGGCCTGCCGATGAACGACTGGCGCGCCAGCCGGAGCACGGTCCTCATCCACCTCACCACCCGATGGGCGGTCTGGAAGAACATGTTCGACGCGTGGCGCGGCAAGCGGACCGCCGCCGGGCCGATCCTCGGGCCCGAGCCGCCGGAGCAGGTCCGCCGCGAGCCGGTCCAGCGGCCGACCGACCGCGAGCTGCCGCCGAAGGAGCCGGACGCGTGACCGACGAGCGCGCCGACGAGCCCGCCCTCCCGGACGCGAGCGCAGCGGACGGCGCTGAGCCTCAGCCCGAGCTCGACGGCGGCGTCTCGCTGCGCCGGCGCCTGCTCAACGTCCGAACCATCGGCTCGCTGATCTTCGGGCTCCTGCTCCTCGTCCTCCTGTTCCGCGTCGTCTTCGGCGAGGACTTCGACTGGGGCGAGGTCGTCCAGCTCATCGGCTCGGCCAACCCGGCGTTCCTGCTGCTCGCGTTCCTCGCCTACTACGCCACGTTCCCGCTGCGCGGCCTGCGCTGGGCCTACGTGCTGGGACGGACCGGCACGCGCGTCCCGCTGAAGGACGCGACCGAGATCCTGTTCCTGTCGTGGTTCGTGAACTGCCTCGTGCCGGCGAAGCTGGGCGACCTGTATCGGGCCTACCTGCTGCGCGCGAACTTCGGCGCCTCGCTGTCGCGGACCGTGGGCACGGTCTTCATCGAGCGCATCGCCGACATCATCGTCATCGCCGGCCTGGCCCTGAGCGCCGGCTTCTGGTCGTTCCGCGGCCGATCGAGACCGGAGATCGACCTCATCTTCGCCTTCGGCTTCGCCGTCGCCATCGGCCTGACGATCATGCTCATCGTGCTGCGGTTCGCCGGCGCGCGGCTGGACCGATGGCTGCCGGCCCGCGTTGCCGAATACTGGGCGCGCTTCCACGAGGGCAGCACCGGCGCGCTCGGGGCGCGGAGCCTGCCGATCATCCTCGGGCTCACCGTCGTCATCTGGCTGCTCGAGGGCGCCCGGCTCTATTTCGTCATCAAGGCGCTGGCGCTGCCGGAGGTCGGGCTCGGGATCAGCGCATCGGTCTTCGTGGCCCTCGCGGCCGCGCTGCTCACCGCGATCCCGCTCACGCCGGCCGGATTCGGCTTCGTCGAGGCCGGGATCATCGGCGTGCTGGCGCTGTACGGGGTGACGCAGGAGCCGGCCGCGGCCGTCGCGCTCGTCGACCGGGCGATGAGCATCGTCACCGTCATCCTCCTCGGCGGCATCCTCTACGCGTTCAGCCGCAAGATCAGGCGTGCGCATGGCACCGGCCATGCTCCTGTCCCCGAAACGTGACGTCATCCGCGGCTGCCCCGGGTAACGCCGCGCGGATCAGGTAGCACCAGGGCGGCGGGGGCCCGCACTCGCGGTACCTTCCTCCTATTGAGGCGACTCCGACGCACTGGGATGCTGCGGTTGCTCGGACGCACCACCGGCGCCTCCACGCCGATGGCCTCCGGCTCACACAGGTCGCAGATGACGCTGCAGACGCCTCGATCCTTCAACGCCTGGCTTCGGAGCCAGCTGAAGGAGAAGAAGATGAGCCAGCGGCAGCTGGCGCTCCAGTCGGGCGTGGACCATTCCACGATCAGCCGGCTGATCAAGGGCGACCGCATGCCGTCGCTCGGCACTGCCACCAAGCTTGCCCGGGGCCTTCGCGAGATCCACGACGAGGCCGAGGGACCCGCCTACTTCGCCTCCCTCAACGCCCGCACCGTCCTGCCCACGACCCGCGTCGAGTACGCGCTGCGTGGCGACGACTCCCTCACCGAGGCCGATGTCCGCGAGCTCATGCAGGCCTACATCACGGTCCGCCAGCGCCGCATCCGGTCCTCCGGCAACGGCTCGCCCTCCGCACCCAACGGCTTCGCGAACCACCGCTAGGCGCGTTCCGTGGCGGTTCGGTGCCGTCGTTCCGCCCTGTGAGGGCCGCGGGGGCCCGATTCACGCTCGGCGCATCGGCTCCGGGGGCGTCAGAGCCGGCTGACGCCACCCAGGACGGCGGTAGTCGCGCTCGGGCGCGCGGATTCACCGGCGGCACTCGGTGGCCTCGAGCCGTTCGCGCTGCAGCGAGAGTTTTTCACGGGAAGCCCGATCCGCGTGTCGTTTGTCGACTGCAGCGAGCACCGGTGAGCGTGAACCGCGCCGCGGCGTGCCATTCCTGCGTGCCGGTGCTCGCCACAGCGCGCAAACGCAACGCCAGCGGACCCTCCAGTGCATTCCTCTCGCCACAGCGAGAACGGACAGCCAGGACGGGACGGGACGGGACGGGACGGGGACAGTCAAGCTGAGGCGCCCAGAGCCCCCGCGAGCTGGCACGTGGCGCGCGGCTCCATCGGCTGCAGCGAGCGTTTTTCACCGGAAGCCCGATCCGCGTGCCGTTTGTCGACTGCAGCGAGCACCGATGAGCGTGAACCGCCCCCCGGCGTGCCGTTCGTGCGTGCCGGTGCTCGCCACAGCGCGCAAACGCAACGCCAGCGGACCCTCCGGTGCATTCCTCTCGCCACAGCGAGAGCCCGATCCGTCAGGCTGAGGCGCCCCTCACGCCCCTCACGCCCCTCACGCCCCTCACGCCCCGCCACCATCGGCGCTCCACGACCGGCTCCCCGAAGAGCGTGGCGTCGAGGCGCTCGCGCGGGACGAATCCGCGGCGCTCGTAGAAGGTTTCGCCCTTGCGATTGCCGATGAGGACGTCCGCCGAGATCGGTCGGTCGGCGAAGAGGCCGATGAGGACCTCGAGCAGCGCGGTCCCGGCTCCGCGGCCACGGTGCTCGGGGAGCGCGTAGATCGCGGCCAGCTCGAGGCGGTCGTCGTGCTCGACCGCATCGGCGAAGGCGGCCACGATCCCGCGGCCGGCACGCTCCGCGACGTAGAACTGGTCGTTGGCGATGCGCGCCTCGATCCGATCCGGCGCGTAGGCGCGCTCGATGAACGTCTCGATCGTATCGGGTCGCAGCAGGCCGGCGTACGTGTCGCGCCAGCCGGCCGCGGCGACGTCGATGATCGCGGGGCCATCGGCGGAGGTGGCTCGGCGGACGCGCCAAGCTTCGGGCGTGCGTGACATCACCCGGGCGGCTTCGGTGCGGTTCGGGTCGAGCGGCGGTTCGTCCTGAAGGCCTTCGGCGGCAGGATCGGCAGGGTATCGGCTCCCGACCAGAGCTGGTAGGCGCGGCGCAGGTTGACGGCGTCCCAGCCCTCGTCGGCGCCCGGGGTCTCCATGATGAACGGCACGCCGGCAAGGCGCGGATCGCGGAGGAGCGCGCCCAGGCCCTCGGGACCGATCCGTCCGGCGCCGACGTGCTCGTGCCGATCGGTGCGCGAGCCGAGCTCGGAGCGCGTGTCGTTGAGGTGGACCATCGCCAGCCGCTCGAGGCCGATGAGCTCGTCGAACCGATCGAGGAGGTCGGCCACCGCATCGGCCGAGGAGAGGTCGTAGCCGGCGCCCCAGGCGTGGGCGGTGTCGAGCGTGAAGCCGAAGCGCTCGACGGACGCATCGGCTCCGGCAGCCGAGACGACGCCCTCGAGGATCTGCGCCAGCTCCTCGACGCGCGAGCCGAGGAGGTCGCCGCCCCCGGCCGAGTTTTCGAGGACGAGCCGCACGCCGGGTGGCGACTCGGCGAGGATGGCGCGCACGTTCTCGACGATCCGCGCCAGGCCGGCGGCCCGCCCGGTCCCGCGGTGCGAGCCGATGTGCGTGTTCACGATCGTCGCGCCGTACTGCGGCGCTCGCTGCATCTCGACGATGAGCCCGGCGCGGGATTGCGAGGCGAACGGCTCGTGCGAGCCGGCGAGGTTGACGAGGTACGAGGCGTGGATCGAGACGACCTCGATCCCCTCGCGGGCGGAGTAGTCGATGAACGCCGGTGCATCGGGCGGTGGTTCGGGCTTGCGTCGCCAGGCGGTCGGGTTGTCGCTGAAGATCTGGAGCGCGCGAGCGCCGATCTGGCGCGATCGGCGAGCGGCGCCCATGAGGCCGCGCGCGAGGCCGAGGTGGAGCCCGACCCGCGGCGCATCGGGCGGCCAGGAGAGGCGTCGACGCGGCTCGCGCCGTGCTACGGTCCGCGTCATGGACGCCGAGGACCAGGACACGCCCGCGGAGTCACAGCCCGCGGAGTCACAATCCGCGGCGTCACAGCCCGCGGAGTCACAGTCCGCGGAGCCGACGGAGCCGGAACCGGATCCGGATCCGGGCGAGTCCGACCTTGCGTCGCTGCTGCTGGCCGCCTATTTCGTCGCGCTGATCGCGATCGTGGCCGCGCTGCTGCTCCTGCCGGCCATCCTCTGAGGGCGCCCGGCGGCGACGCGCTCAGCGCGCGACCCCGGCCTTGTCGACGACCGGCTGGATGAGCCCGTACGTCCCGTCGCGCCGCCGATAGACGACCGAGATCGAGTCGGTCTCGGCGTCGAGGAACACGAAGAACGCGTGCCCGAGCTCCTCCATCTGGGCGATCGCGTCCTCCTCGAACATCGGCGCCATGTCGAAGCGCTTGATCTTCACGACCCGCGGGCCGTTCGTGGGCTCCTCGGTGCCGTCGCCGGTGTCCGGCTCGTCGCTCACCGACTTCACCGCCTCGCGCGACAGGACCTCGAGCGCCTCGTCGGCGCGCCGCTCGCGGACGCTGCGCGGCTTCTCCTTCTCGCGGACGATCTGGCGCTCGAGCTTGTCGAGCGCGAAGTCGAGTGCCGCGATCGGCGTCGGGCCGGCCGCGCTCGATCGCAGGATCGTGCCGTTGTTGTCGAGGGTGACCTCGGCGACGTGCGCCGCATCGGCCGCGCGGGACGCGTTCGCGATGAGCTCGACCTCCGCTTCCGCCTCGGGATGCGTGATCCGATCCAACCGCCTGAGCTTGCGCTCCACCTGTCCTCTCAGCCGATCATTGAGATCCAGGTTCCGGGCGGTCAGCTTCGTCTTCACGATCCGATGCGTCCCCTGCGCTGCGACGGTGGCCCCTACGGTACCACCGCCCGCGCCGGGTCCCCAACGGACCCCTAGTTCGTGAGCTTCAGCGTGTACGTCCCGAGGAAGCGGGGGCAGTCGTTGATCGAGCAGCCGCCGACCGTGAGCCGCTGGCTGACGAAGTTCGTCTTGAAGTAGCCGACGACGTCCTTGGCGCTGCCGCCCTCGGCGGACACGATGTGCAACGTCGCCCAGCCCATGAAGTTGCCGTTGCTGTCGACGATCGGGACCGGGACGTCGGTGCCCGAGAGGTAGTCGTCGACCTCGCTGAACAGCGCGGTGTGGTTGCCGTTGTTGTGCTGGCCGATGTACTCGCCGAACTGGATCGTCTTGTTGATGACGAGGTTGCCCTGGATGATCTGGCGCACCTCGTTCGTGTTGACGTTCCCGGTGCCGTAGTTCGTCCAGGCCAGGTCGCCGGGGCCTGTCGGCACGTCGCCGTTCGTCTCGCCGAAGTGGAACGGGCTGTTCGGGTTCGAGTACTGCGGCAGCGGCTGGCCGCTGGCGTCGAACGCGGCGATGCTGAAGATCATCGGCCCGGCCGCCTCGGCCGTGTCGGGGAAGCCGCTCAGTGCACTGGCCGTCGTTCCGACCTGCCACTGGTTCATGCCGATGACGCGGCCGAAATGGTTGTCGTGCGGCGCGTCGACGTCGACCGTCACCTCGACGCCGTTCGAGAAGTCGTACGAGACGTCGACGTCTACGCCACCGGTGCCGTGGGTCCAGCCGTTCTCCGCCGCCACGGCGCGCGCCGCGCTGGTGGACGCGTTCTGGTCCGCGGTGAGGAGATAGACGTTCGCGGCGGCCAGCGCGGCGATGTCGGCCGCGTTCTGCTGCTCGCGCCGCTGCGCGAAGGCCGAGCCGCCGTCGAGCACCAGCCCGACCATGACGACGAGGATGACGAGCGCCGCGGCGAAGATGACGAGGATCTGGCCCCGCTCGTCCTTCCCCGAGCGGGAGATGAGTGCAGTGCGGGCAGTACGCATCGGGAAGCTCCTCACGGGATCTGGACGCTGCTGCTCGACGTGAGCGTCAGCGGGATGAGGTTGAAGATCGGCGTGACCGGCTCGAAGTCGGCGGTGACCCGAACGTTGACGAAGTTGCCGGGCAGGCAGGCGCCGGTCGGCGTCGTCGCATCGGCGCCGCTCAGGTCGCGACATTCGAACTCGGGCACGCGCATGTCCGGGAAGATGTCCTGCTGGCCGTCGACCACGTCGGCGGTCTCGTCACTCGTGCCGAGCGGCACGCCGGGATGGACGCTCGTGGCCCGCGCGATCTCGCGCGCCGCCTGCGACACGCCATTCCACTGGTACACCGCACGGCCGAGGTCGAGGATGCCCATCAGCAGGCCGAAGAAGATGACGAACGCGAAGGCGAACTCGACCATCGCCTGGCCACGCGGGTGGTCGGATCGACTGCGCCAGCGAGGCCGACGGTCAGTTCGAGACATCGATGCTCCTGGTCGCTGTCGACTGGCCCATCGAGTTCGAAACGACCAGCGTGACCGTGTACGGGCCCTTCTTGTCGTAGAGGTAGCTTGGATTCGGTAGCGACGACGCACCGCTCCCGTCGCCGAAGCTCCACGACCAGATCGGGTCGCAGGCCGGGTTCGACATGCCCGTCGCGGTCGACGTGAACTGGAACGTGGTGACCTTCTTCTTGCCGCTGGTCGGCGAGACCGTGAAGCTTGCGACCGGGGCCACACACGGCTGCGGCGTCGGGGTCGGGCTTGCCGTTGGTGATGCCGATGCGCTGGATGAGGCCGATGCGGACGCCGATGAGCTGGGCGCCGGCGTCGGTGTCGGCGACGGCGTCGGAGTCGGCGTAGATGCGGCACCCACGGTCGGCGTCATGACGATGTTCGCCTCGGCCTCGGCGGCAAGGGTGATCGTCTGGCCGCCGAAGAAGAACGACATGAGCGGCGTCAGGAGCGAGAACTCGCCCTCGACGCGGACGGTGATGCGGTTCGGCGAGGCCGTCGTTCCGGGTGCGCACGCCGCCGAGCAGCTCTTCGAGACGTCGGCTGGCTCGACGGTCACCTGGGAGTCGCGCGTCTCGTTCAGGACCCGGCACATGATCCGGTTCGTGTCCTGGTTGCCGCTCGTGCACGGCTGGCCTGAGAGGAACGAGGTGGGCTGGAACATCCCCTCCATCGCTCCCTCGCGGGCGGCGTTCTCGATCGTGATCTGGGAGTACCAGACGCGGCCGAGGTCGATCGCCCCGAGCATGAGGAGGCAGAGGATCGGCGCGACGAGCGCCAGTTCGACGAGAGCCTGACCCAGGGTCGGGCCTCCGTCGCGATGTGCGGGCAGCAATCGCATCGCGGTAGCTCGGATATGAATTCGCGGCCGAGTCTACCGATCTCAACCTTACAAAGACCTTACAACTGGGTAGGACCGGTGCCGCCCCGCACCGTCGCCCTAACGTTCGTGCGAGTAGTGCGTTCACTAACCGGTTGGTAAGTCACCGATAAGCCACGCGGGCCACGATGTGGGTCGTGAGCTGGCTCGATATCGTTATTCCTCCGGGGTGCGTGAGCTGCAAGCAACGCGGGGCGTTGCTGTGCTCGACGTGCCGCTCTCGTGTGCGCGTGGCGTCCGACTCCCGCGACAGGTTCGCGATCCCGGATGCCGGAATTGTGATCGGCGACGCCTTCGAGTTCGCGGCCGCGGCTTGTGCCTACGAAGGCCCGCTTCGCAGCGCGCTGGCGGCGCTCAAGTACAAGGGCGTCAGGCGTTTGGCGCCGCTCGTGGCGGAGCTGACCGCGCCCGCCGTTGGGTGCGTACTCACCGTCCTAGACTCGGCGATCCTCGTTCCTGTGCCTGTTCATCGCGAGCGACAACGCGCGCGCGGTTACAACCAGGCCGAGTTGATCGCTCGCGCCTTGGGCCGCACTCATGGCCTTGCTGTTGCGGAGTTGCTCGGACGCCGGCGGTCCACGGAAAAGCAGCACCGGCTTAATCGCGCCGCCCGGCTGGCGAACCTTCGTGGAGCATTTCAGGCAATTGCGCCGGTGCCCGCCGACTGCATCCTCGTCGACGACATCATCACCACGTCAGCCACGCTCGAGGCATGCGCGCTTGCGCTGCGAGCCGCCGGTGCGACGGCCGTGTACGGCGTGGCTGTCGCTCGGGAGGTATGACCCAGCGCCAATCGCTGACGGCTGGGTCCTATTCGACCAGGCCAGCCAGTCTCAGCGTCGGCAGGAACGTGCTGTCGTACATGACTCGCAGGCTGCCACCGTTGCCGAGCACGTCGAACGTGTCGGCGACGATCTGGTCGGTCGTGATCGTTCCGCCGTTGCCATTCGCCTGGACTTCTCCGCACGGGACGTAGATCGTGCCGCGGACGATGACGTCGGAGTTGTTGCCGTTCAGCGTCACCCGGTGGCATACGGCGGCATCCTGGTAGATCACGAGGCCGGCGTACGGTCCCGATTGCATCGGCAGGAGATGCATACCGGCACTCGAGCCGTTGAGGTGCAGCTCCGAGCCGTCCGTGTCCGAGGAATGGTTGCCGTTGTAGAGCAGCACGCCGCCGCCTGGCGTCGACCCACCCGGATCGACCGAGATGAGCGCCGCACCCGACGAGTTCATGTCGAGCCCGCCGCCACCGATGTAGTAGATCCCTGGCTCGAGATAGAACGTTCCCTTCTGGAAATGGAATCCGCCGGGGTAATAGCCGGGGAAGAGGCGCCACGTGACGCCATTCGTGTTGAATCTGCAGAGTCGCGGCGTTGTGTGACTCGCGGGCGACGAAGAGCCCGGGCAGCCGCTGGGAATGGACGGGCTGCCTCCGCTGACGACCATTGGCGGGTTCGGGTAGACGATGTTCCCTGAAGAGTCCGTCGGTATCGGGGGCTCGTAGGGATTCAGACCGAGGAAGGGGTCGGGAATCGGCACGACACCTTCGGTGACGGCACAGTTGTAGCTCGATGATCCACCGCTGCTGAAGCCTCCGACGACATTGCACCCCACGCTGGGCGCGACGATGACCTCTCCCGTGCCACCGAGGCTCATGGCGTCGGAAGGGCAGGTGGAATTGACCTGGATGTCGCCGGCCGAATCGATGACCCCGCCGCCCCGGACTCTCAGGGCGCTGCAGTCCGAGGGCTCGAGAGACAGCATTCCGAACGGGCCGAGCGGACGGTTCTCGTTCACCGCGACCGCGCGAGACGCAACGTCGTGGCCGAACAGCCCCCAGATCCCGGCGAAGAACGACGGAGTTCGGTCCTCGATGCGCACGGCGATGCGGCCGGCTGACGGAAATTCGATGGCCACCGATTGATCGGCGACCCCATCCGTGAATCCGTTTTCCGTCGCGACGGCCTCTGCTTCGGCCCGAGCAGCAGCATGATCAACTGGCAGGAATCGCGCGCCGGCGATGGCGGCTGCGTCGGCCGCGTTCTGCTGGTCGCGCTTCTCGAGGAGCATCATCCCGCCGTCGAACACGAGGGCCGCGACGCCGAAGATCACGAGGAGGCCGACAGCGACCATGACGAGGATCTGACCTCGTTCGTCGCGCGGCTCAGTTGTTGATGACAAGGCTGGCCTCCGCATCGATCGTGATCGGGCCGAAAATCGGAACGATCGGTGTGTACGTGTAGCTCAGCGTCACGGTCACCAGTGAGCCGCGACGGTTGCTGTTCGGCTGGTAGACCGGATCGGGGACGGTGATCTCGCCGCCGGATTGGAGGCCGTACGCCGCCTCGCGCACGGCGTGCTTGACCGCCGCGCCGCTGGGGTCGTGAGGCGGACCGGTTGGGACGCCATCCTCGGCGTGCTCCCCGTGGATGATCGCGTAGCGCGCACCCTCACGGGCGGCGTGGTTCAGGGTTTCCGAGTAGAAGACGTACCTGCCGCCCTCGATCAGGCCGAGGATGACGACCAGGAAAATGGGCAGCGCCAGCGCCAGCTCAACCATCGCCTGGCCCCGCCGCTGACGGCCACGGATCGTCATGGAGAGGGCTCCACGTCGAGCTCGAAGTTCGACACGGCGAATGTGCTGTCCCGGACGATGGTCACTGCCGATGGCAGACCGAGCTCGGTGTCGCCGAACTGGAGCCGAAGCGGGGTGACCACGGTGAAGTCGAACGTGACCGTCACCTTGACTCGACACGGGGCCTGGTCGCGTGGGACCTCGTAGCAGGTCGCGAAACCCGTGTCGTTGATCAGCTCGACGTCCACCTCAGGGTTCGTGCAGGTCACCGGCGTTGCCGGATCCGAGTCCGGGATGTCCCCGACGTAACCGGTGAGGGTGCTGGCGGCACTGCACGCTCGGGTTTCCATCATGGTCTCGGTCGTGGCCGCGCTCGCGGCGTCCTTCCAATGCCATGGATACAGCCCGCCGTAGTCGGCCGCCTCGCGTGCCGCGGCCTCGATCGTGATGGCAGCCGTGAACACGCGTGCGAAGTCGAACACGGCAAGCGCCATGATGATGATGAGCGGAAGCACCAGCGCCAACTCGACGAAGGCCTGGCCTCGATCACGCGAGCGGAACGGCTTGGTCGACATCGGGCTCCGGTGACAACGTCCGCCCGACCGCCCGCGGCGATCGGGGGTACTTCCGTACTCGGGGCCGACTCTAGTAGTCCCACCTTGCTGGGCACCTTGCCGCCGAGCGCTGGGCGACGCTCCGGCCCGGGATGACTCGCGTCAGCCGGTCAGCGTCTCGATCTGGAGCTCGTCGCCGGGGGCGGTTCCCGAGGCCGCCGCGGCGCCGGCCGGGAGCTCGAGGCAGTCACGGGCGCCGCGCGCCCACCACACGACCCGCCACGGCCTGAGGTTGGGCACGACCTTCGTGACCCGGCCACCGGGCGACACGAACACCGCGTCGATCGGGTAGCGCATGAAGAACATGTGGATCGAGGGCGCGTTCTCGATCCACAGCCCCATGCCGGGCTCGAGCGACGGCGTGCGGAGCAGGCCGACGGTGCGCTCGCCCAGCGACCGCGCGACGCGGATCCGGTCGCCGACGACCGTGCCGCGCGTCAGGTTGCGGACGAGGACGGGCTGGCTCACGGGAGGGAACGATACGCGTCCGCATCGGTTCCTGAAGGGCCGAATCGTGCTCGGGAGGGCGCACCGGCGAACGAACGTACTCCCCCGGTACCAGGGCCGATGCAAACCGATCCGCAAGGTTCGGCCCATACCTTCGTGAGCGTGAACACCCAGATCTCGCGCCGACCCCGCGGCCGCCTCCTCGGCGCCGCCGCCGCGCGCCTTCGCCGGTACAGCCGGGGCCAGAGCCTCGTCGAGCTGGCGATCGTGCTGCCCGTTCTTCTCCTTCTCACCGTCGGCGCGATCGATCTCGGTCGCGCCTACTTCGGTGCCATCAACCTCGAGAACGCCGTCAAGGAGGGCGTCTTCTACGGCGCCCGCCAGCCGACCTGTCCCGACGACACCGATGCGGCCTGCGCCGACCCGGCGAACGTCGAGGCCCGGGTGGAGATCGAGCTCGATGGCATTGCGCCAACGACGTTCGAGGCGAAGTGCTTTGCCGCCGGCACGGTGGACTTCACCGGGACCGGCAAGGACCTCGACGACTGCGAGGACGGCGACGTCTACTACGTCCGCGCACAGATCCCGTTCCAGCTCGTCACGCCGTTCATTTCGAGCATCGTCGGCTCGACGATCACGCTGACGAGCGACGCATCGGCGACCGTGCTGACCTCGTTCGAGCAGCTCGGTGGCCAGGTGACCTTCCCGTCCGCATCGGCTTCTCAGTCGCTGGCGGCGGGGATGTGCACCGTCCCGGACTTCACGCTCGCGCCCACGAAGATCCGCGACGCGGCAGACGTCTGGGAGAGCCCGGCAGGGTTCGATCGGACGCGGATCACGACGATCGGGGGAAACGGACAGGACATCGTCTGGCAGAGCATCCCGGCCTTCACCGTCGCGGCGTGCGCCACGACGACGATCACCGTGGCCAGCACGCCGCAGTCGACGCCGACCCCGTCGCCGACCCCGGTGCCGACCCCGAGCCCATCGCCCACCCCGACGCTCGCGCCGTCGCAGACGCCGGCACCGACGGCCTCTCAGTCGGGCACGCCGACGCCGACGCCGGTGCAGAGCTGCACGGTGCCGACGCTGACCGGGCACGTCGTGACCGTCGCCCAGGCGCGCTGGGTCCAGGCCGGCTTCACCGCCGCCAACTTCACGGCCGTCCGGCCGCCGAGCAACGACTACACGGTCCGGACGCAGTCGATCGCGGCGGGCACCCTCCGGCCGTGCCTCACGACCATGATCCAGGTGGACAAGTGATGCGACGCCTCATTCGCCGATCCAGCCGTTCCGGCCGGGAGCGCACGCGCGGCCAGTCGCTGGTCGAGTTCGCCCTCGCGCTGCCGATCTTCCTGCTCGTGATCTTCGGCCTCATCGACCTCGGTCGGGCCGTGTACGTGAACAACTCGCTCGCCGAGGCGGCCCGCGACGGCGCTCGCTACGGATCGGTCCAGGCGCGGTCCTGGGACGAGGACCGGCGCGACGACGTCGAGGCCTGGATCATCGACCGCCTGAGCGGCGTGCCGAATGCCGTCGCCACGGTCGACTGCAACCCGCGCAATGCCGGCCTGGGGTGCACGGTCGAGGACATCGTGGTCGTCACCGTCCAGAGCGAGGTCGAGATGATCACGCCGATCATCGGCCAGATCCTCGGCCCCTTCTCGCTCGAGGGCCGATCCGAAGCTGTGGTGCAGAACTGATGGGCACGTCACCGGCCAACGGGTCGCCACGACCCGCAACGAAAGGACTCATCCCCATGCTCAAGCGCATCACGGGCCGACGTGACGAGCGAGGCCAGATCCTCCTCATGGCGGCCGCCGGCATGTTCGTGTTCGTCGCCCTCGTCGGTCTCGTGATCGACACGGGCGTCGGCTATCGCGAGCGCCGGAACATGCAGAACGCGGCCGACCTGAGCGCCATGGCCGGCACGAAGGTCATCGCCGACCACTATCTCGATGGTGGCCGGACCGGATCCGACGTGTACGACGCCATCGAGGCCAGCCTCGAGGCGAACGGCTGCGTGGCCGCCGATGGCTGCAGCTTCACGGCCGTCTACGTCCGTCCGGACACCGCGGTCGTCGGCAACGAGATCGACCTCGGCGCGGTCGACCCGGCGACCGGGATTCCGGCCAACACCCAGGGCGTCCGCGTCACGACCGAGACCGATACCGACACGTTCTTCATGCGCGCCGTCGGCATCCCGCACCTCCACGTCGAGACGCCGGCGACCGCGATGACCTCGAGCCTCCTCAACGAGGTGCCCGGGGGCGTCCTCCTGCCGATCGCCGCCTTCGACTCGGACTACGAGCCGGGCGTCGAGTACGAGCTCACCGCCGGCGAGGAGGGCCCGGGCAACTTCGGCTGGCTCGACTGGGACGGCGGCTCGCCGAACGCTCCCGAGCTCGCGAACAGCATCTGCAACCCGGACAACCCGGCGATGACGTTCGCGGTCTGGATCGACGGCAGCACCGGCATGATGAACAGCAGCGACGTGCGCAGCTGCCTCACCGGCTGGCTCGGCACGACCGTGCTCATCCCGATCTGGGGCCAGACCAACGATCGCGGTGGCAACAACCTCACCTACGAGATCATCACCCTGGCGGCGTTCACGCTCACCGACTTCGACCAGCACGCGAACAAGGTGAACGGGTACTTCGTCGAGTTCTACGCACTGCCGAGCGTGCCCGCCGGCTACGGCCGACCGCCGTGCCTGCCGACGGACCCGACCTGCAACTCGCGAACGAACTTCATCGGGTTGACACGCTAGCGGGTATCCCCTTTCCCGCTATCGGAACGCCGGGGTCGAGCAATCGGCCCCGGCGTCTTCTCGTGTTCCGCGCGGTGCCGTGGGGGTCCGTGCGGCGTGCGCGTGCGCGGCGTGCGCGTGCGTGGCGCGCCCTCGGCCGTGAACCGATGGATCGGTCAATCTGCACCGGAGCTCCATCTCCCGTGTCCCTTGACCGATTCATCGGCCACTCCGGAGCGTGAGGCGCGCCGCTGCGGGCCCCTCGTGCGTGGAACTGGCTGATACATCGGCCAAACGCCACGCCAGCTCGACCTCCCGCGCGATTTGACCGATACATCGGTCAGCCGCCCGCACCAGGGCCGCCTCGAGCGCCGATATACCGATGCATCGGGTGGCATGACGCCCCAAGGGCCGATTCGGGGGCCTCCGCGCGCGCCAGCACCCGATATAACGGTGGAACCGCGCCCGCCGCATGCGTCGTGCGGGCCAGGCACCGACTTATCGCCGTTGCGGCGGCTCCGCGAGCGACCCGGGACCCCCTACGGGCTCAGGGCCCTCGGCCTCGGCGGGCTCGGCGGGGAGGGAGAGGGTCATTGTCGTGCCAGCGCCGAGGCGCGACGAGATGGAGATGCCGCCGCCCATCGCCTCCATGATGCCGCGCGCGGCGTAGAGGCCGATGCCGCTGCCATCGGGGGCGAGGCGTCGGGCGGCATCGGAGCGGAAGAACTGCTCGAAGGCGCTGCGCTGGGTGGCCTCGTCCATGCCGGCGCCCTCGTCCCGGACGGCGATCCGCAGTATGTCGTGGGAAGCGTCGACGAGCACGCTGATCGGCGAGCCGGCGGGCGAGTACTTCACCGCGTTGTCGAGGATGGCCCACAGGACCTGCTCGACGCGATCGGGGTCGCCGACGGCCAGGTGCGGCGCGCCCTCCACGCGGAGCGAGAAGGGCCGATCCGCACGCAACGCGGCCCAGACGCGCTCGACGAGCAGGGGCACGGCGAAGACGTCGACCTGCGGGGTGAACGCGCCGGCCTCGAGGCGGGAGGCGACGAGCAGCTGGCCGACCATGCGGCGCAGGCGCTCGGCCTGGTGGGCGATGGTGTCGAGGTCGACGTCGGCGCTGGCCGGCAGATCGGGCGCCGCCCGCAGCTCGGTCGCCAGGGCGCCGATGCTCGTCAACGGGGTCTGGAGGTCGTGGGTGACACCGCGTAGGAAGTCGGCCTGGACGGCGGCGAGGCGCGTCAGCTCATCGGCCTGGGCGCGGACGCGCGCGTAGAGCAGGGAGTGCTCGAGCGCCGTGCCGACCGTCTGGCCCACGAGGGTCAGCAGCGCCAGCTCGGCCTGGGCCGGGGCGGCACGGCCCTCCCAGGGGGAGAGGAGCACGCCATGGAGCCCCTCGCTGACCCGGACGTCGACCGCCATGAACGCGCCCCACGGGCCCTCGAGGCGCGCGGCCGGCGTCTCGGTCTCGGCCAGGGTGACGGATGCCCAGCGGTGGAGGTCAACCAGCGGCTCGGCCGACCCCGAACCGTCGCCGGCGTAGACGCCGGGCGGAAGGGCAACGGCGTCGTCGGCGGCGAGGATGGCGAACGTCCAGGTCGGGTCGCCCATCACGGATCGGACGAGGTCGACCAGGGCATCGACGACGCGGCCGGGCTCGTCGTCGATCGGCACCGACCCCGTTCCGTCGGCCAGCGTGGCGACCTGGCGGTTCCGCTCGTCGAGGGCGCCGGCCACGCGCTGGAGCGCGCTGCCCTGGGCGGCGCCGGCGGCATCGGCCCGCTCGCCGCGCTCGGCGAGATCGCGGAACGAGCGCAGCTCGTCGGTCAGGATGCGGGTGTAGACGACGGCCAGGATCGCGGCCCACAGGACGATGGCGGCGAGGATGGCGAGCGCCAGGAGGACCGGATCGGCCCGGTCGACGAAGCCGCCGACCAACGTGACGACAAGGGCGGCGACGAGCGTCGGGACGAGGACGGCGGCGAGGATCCCGACGAAGACGCGCGTCCAGAGGCCGGGGTTGCCCACCGGCTAGGCCTGGTTCGCGACGGGGGTGCCCGAGGCGAGCCGGTAGCCGATGCCCCGCTCGGTCAGGAGGTAGCGCGGCCGATCCGGATCGGCCTCGAGCTTGCGCCGGAGGCGGCGGACGGTGACCCACAGGTAGGACGGGTCGGCGCCATCGGCATCGGTCCAGACGCGGTCGAGGAGCTCGTCGGTCGGGACGATGCGGTCGACCGAGGCGGCGAGGACCTGGAGCAGCCGCGCCTCGGTCGGCGTGAGCTGGTGGGTGCCCGTCGGCGTCGTGACGCGGCGGGTCGCGAGGTCGACCTCGACCTCGCCGCCATCGAGCGAGATCTGCGTGCGGCCCGCCGGCGCGCGGCGCAGGACGCGCTGGATGCGGGCGACGAGCTCGTCGGGGTCGAACGGCTTGGTGACGTAGTCCTCGGCGTACAGCTCGAGGGCGCTCACCTTCGCCTCGGAGGCGTCGACCGCCGAGAGGACGATGATCGGCAGGTCGGCGATGTGCTTCACCCGCCGGCAGAGCTCGAAGCCGTCCATGCCCGGCATCATGAGGTCGACGACGAGGAGCGACGGCCAGCCCGACTCGAGGGACTTCAGGGCCGCCGCGCCCGAGAGCGCGGTGACGACCTCGAACCCGGCGCGGCTGACGCGCCGGGACAGGACGGAGAGAAGCGTGCGGTCGTCGTCGACGAGCAGGATGACCGGCCGCTGGGGCGGCAGCATCGGTCCTAGAGGCCGGACCCGCCGCCCATGACGGTCACGACGGCGGGGCCGAGGATGACGATGAAGATCGTGGGGAAGATGCAGCCGACCATCGGGAACAGCATCTTCACCGGGGCCTTCGCCGCCGCTTCCTCGGCGCGCTGGCGCCGCTCGATGCGGAGCTGGTTGGACTGGATCTGGAGGACCTTGGCGATCGGCACGCCGAGCTGCTCGGCCTGGACGATGGCGCCGACGAAGTTCGTCACCGGCTGCGAGTCCGCCCGGTTCGCGACGTCCCGCAGCGCCTCGCGGCGGGCGCGGCCCATGCGCACCTCCGCCAGCGCCGTGCGGAACTCGTCGACGAGCGGCCCCTCCATCTTCTCGACGACCTTGGCGAGGGCCGCGTCGAAGCCGAGGCCCGCCTCGACCGAGATCGTGAGCAGGTCGAGCGCATCGGGCAGCTGGAGGGTCATCGCCATCGCCCGCGCCCGCATCTTGCGGCCGAGCCAGAACTCGGGCGCGATGTAGCCGATCGCGGCGCCGAAGAGGGCGAACAGCAGGGCCACGACGATCGAACCCGCACCGAGCAGCAGGCCGAGGAGGAAGCCGACGACGGCGAAGGCGATGAGGCTGAGGATCTTCACGCCGACCCAGTCGGCGCCGCGCAGGCCGCCCGGATAGCCGGCCTTCTCGAGCTTGGCGTCGATGCGCTGGATCATGCCGCCCTCCTGGCGGCGACCGACGCGGCTCAGGCGCTGGATGACCGGGCGCAGCACGCGGTCGAAGAACGGCTGGTCGAGCTCCATCTCCTCCAGCGAACGGGGCTGGACGACGAGCTGCGACAGGCGCGCCTGGACGGCGTCCTCACCGGGGCGCGAGGCGATCCCGTAGGTGATGAGAAGGACGGCGATGGCCGCGATGGCGGCGATGATGATCTCGGGCTGCATTGCGCTACACCTTGATGTCGACGATACGGCGGATGAAGACGTAGCCGATTGCCATGCTGAGGAGGCCGACCCCGAAGAACACGACGCCCATCGGCAGTCCGAGGAGCTCCGGCGGGTTCTCGAGCATCACCGAGATATACGTCGGGCTGATGAGGAACAGCAGGCCGGCGAGGCCAACGGGCAGCAGGGTGATGACGTAGCCGCTGTAGCGCTGCATCGCCGTCAGCGTCTGGATCTCGCCGTGGATCCGGATCCGCTCCCGGATCGTGTGGGCGATCGCGTCGAGGACGGTGGCGAGGTTGCCGCCGACCTGGCTCTGGATCTGGATGGCGGTGACCATGAGCTCGAGGTCCTCGGACGCGACGCGGCGGACGAGGTTGTTCAGCGCCGGCTGGAGGGCCACGCCGAGCTGCATCTCCCGCACGACGCGCTCGAACTCCTCGCTGATCGGCGGGCGAGCCTCGCGCGTGACGAGCTCCATGCCCTGGAGGAACGAGGAGCCGGCGCGCAGCGAGTTCGCGAGCAGCGTGATCGTGTCGGGCAGCTGGTCGCCGAAGGCCTTGAGCCGCTTCGCCTGGCGCCGCTTCAGGTACAGCCGCGGCAGCCACAGGCCGAGAAGGAAGATGATCACCAGCGCGACCGGGTTGCGCAGGCCCTCGAACACGAGGCCGAACGCGAAGGCGAACGCCACGAGGACGATCGGCGTGACGGCCCACAGCATCACGAACTCGGCCGGCCGCATCTTCAGGTCGGCTCGCGCGAGGTCCGTCGCGAGCCGCGTCGCGAGATCCTGGCGCTCGATGACGCGCGACAGGCCGGCCACGACGGCCGAGCCCTGCTGCGAGCTCGGTTCCTCCGCCGCCCCTGGCTCGCGTCCGGCGGCGTAGCGCTCGAGGCGGCCGGCGATGCCACCTCCGCCGGCGCTCATGGAGATGCCGATGGAGATGAGCAGGACGGCGGCAGCCGCGATGCCGGCGATGACGAAGGGAAGCATGCCCTGCACGGTCGGTCGTCTCCCTTAGAACGGCGAGCCGAAAATGTTCGGCGGCAGGTGGATGCCGCTGATCTCGAACTTCTCGACGAAGTGCGGCCGGATCCCGGTCGGCTTGAGCTTGCCGATGATCTTGCCGTCGACGACGTCGGTCTGCTCGAAGACGAAGACGTCCTGCATGACGATGACGTCGCCCTCCAT
>DATAJO010000030.1:0-154396 GCA_036262075.1 Candidatus Limnocylindria bacterium | reverse complement strand
CGGGCTCCTGCCGCGGACGCATCGGGGCATCTTCAGCCTGAACGAGCTGCCGGACCTGGCCGAGCGCATCCAGGTCGGCCTGCTGAACGTGATGGAGGAGCGCGACGTCCAGGTGCGCGGCTACCGCGTGCGCCTGGAGCTCGACCTCTTCGTCATCGCCAGCGCGAACCCCGAGGACTACACGAGCCGCGGCCGGATCATCACCCCGCTCAAGGACCGATTCGGCGCACAGATCCGCACCCACTACCCGGACGAGACGGCGACCGAGATCGCGATCATGGAGGCCGAGTCGGCGCGCTTCTCGGAAGCCGATGCGGACGCCGAGCCGATCGAGATGCCTGGCTTCATGAAGGAGGTCGTGGCCGAGCTGTCGCAGCTCGCGCGACGCTCCTCGGAGGTCAGCCAGCGCTCCGGCGTGAGCGTCCGGGTCACGATCGCCAACCACGAGACGCTGGGTGCCGCGGCGCTGAAGCGGGCCGTGCGCCTCGGCGAGCCGTCGGCCGCGCCGCGCATCAGCGACCTGCCGGCGGTCGTGGCCTCGACCGCGGGCAAGATCGAGCTCGAGACGCTCGGCGACGAGACGCGCGAGGATCGCGTGGTCGAGAAGCTCGTGGCGCGGGCGGTGGTCAACGTCTTCAACCGCCATTTCGCGCTGTCCGAGCTGCTCTCGCTCGTCGAGCGCTTCGACGCCGAGGGCCTCGAGGCCGAGGTGGGGGAGTCGGTCGCGTCCGATGCCCACGGCCGTCTGGTCGACGCCGTCCCGGAGCTGCGCTCGGCGATCGCGCGGCTCGACGCCGGCGAGTCACCGGCCGGGATCGCCTCGGCCACCGAGTTCGTGCTCGAGGGGCTCCACCTCAACCGCCGCCTGAACAAGGAGCGCCGCGCCGGCGGCGTCCGCTACGCCCGCTGAGCCCGTTGGCGCCGGTCGGCGCGGTCAGCGGCCGCTGAGCTCCCGGACGAGCGGCGCCAGCGCCTCCATCGCCCGCATCGGGATGCCGTAGGCGTTGATGCCGGCCTCCTCGCGCCGGCGGAGCATCGCGTCGCGGATGGCGTCGAGCGTCCCGTACAGCAGGTGCGGTGAGCCGCCGACGAGCGGCGGCGCCGCCGACTTCACCCGCGCCAGGGCCGATGAGCCGATCGGCTGGCCGCCACCCACCACGCCGACGTCGGCCACGAAGACGTCGATGTCGATCTCGCCGGCTCGCGGGCCGGCCGCCTCGCGCACGAGCCGGGCGGCGCGGGCCGCGGCCGCCTCGCTCAGCCCGCGGACCGACGGGCGGCCCGACGGCGTCATCCGCGGCGCGAGGCTGACGACCTTCGCGTAGCGGGCGCCGAGGCGCAGCATCCGCGGTCCGCCACCGCCGATGACGAGCGGCGGATGCGGCCGCTGGACCGGCAGCGGCCCGACGTGGGCCTCGTCGAGCCGGTAGAACCGCCCGCGGTGCGTGACGGTCTCGCCGGACAGGAGCCGCACGACGATCCCGAGCGACTCCTCGAGGCGCGCGACGCGCACGGCCGGCGGGTCGTACGGCAGGCCGAGCTGGCGGTAGTCGGAGCGCATCCAGCCGG
The DNA here is from genome assembly GCA_036262075.1 of Candidatus Limnocylindria bacterium. Lineage (GTDB taxonomy): Bacteria > Chloroflexota > Limnocylindria > QHBO01 > QHBO01 > JACDBZ01. The sequence goes on along the minus strand of DATAJO010000030.1, from coordinate 152,827 downwards.
CGCCGATGCCCAGCTCGAGCCGCCCGCCGCTGAGGATGTCGACCGTCGCCGCCTCGCGGGCCACGAGCAGCGGGTGCCGGAAGTCGTTGGCGAGGACGTACGTGCCGAGCCGGAGCCGATCGGTGGCGGCCGCGGCCGCGGCCAGCGCCGGCATCGGCGCCAGCTGGCGGGTCAGGTGATCGGTGACGTACAGCGCGTCGTAGCCGAGCGCCTCGACCCGTCGTGCGAACGCGGGCCATTCCTCCGGCGGCACGTCGCCGCCGGTGTGGACGGCGAAGCGGAACGGCCGCATCGGCGCGGAGGCCATCGGCGAGGAGGCCATCGGCGAGGAGGCCATCGGGGAAGGCATCGGAAGGAGGCTAGCGCCTCCCGCCCGAATGAGTCCGACCGGTACGATGGGACCATCCCCCCGAGCCCGGCCGCCCCGTACGCTTTTCCGGTGCGACGTCGGCGAATTCGCCTCCTGACATGACCGTGCTCGCGGGTCACCGTACCCGCCCGCAGCTCGCGCTGGTCCGCGGCTGGCTCCCCGTGCTGGGGCTGATCGTGCTCGTCCCCGTTCTCGTCCTCGTCGGCGCCCCGGGCTGGCAGCCGATTCGCGTCCTGGCCGCCGCGTTCACCGCGTGGCTCGCGCTGTGGAGCGCGATGCGGGCGACCGGCCGGATCAGGAACGTGCGCGGCACGATCGCCGCCTCCGCGACGATCTGGCTCGTCTCCGAGCTCCTGCGGCTCGGGAACCTCATGGGCGACGACGCGGTCCTCCTCGCCCAGGTCAGCGTGGCCGGGATCGTCCTGTGCGCCGCCGGAACGTACGTCGCCGTGGCCCGCGGGCGGCTGAGCAAGGCCGACGAGCTGGCCCTCTACCTCGACGCGGCCATCATGGCGCTGGCGCTGACGGCGACGACCCTCGTCGTCGGCGAGCGCTTCGTGGTCGACGACACCGGCCTCGAGATCCTCATCCACGCCGCCTTCTTCGTCTCGATCCTGGCCTCGACCTTCCTGCTCGACATCACGACCCGCGTGCCGCTGCGGGCGGTCGGCAACTGGGAGATCCTCCTCGGCCTGGCGCTCGGCGCCGTCGGCTACCTCGGCCTCCTCGTCCCGGGCGTGCCGCAGCTCGGCCAATCCGCGCTCAACCTGACGGTCGCTCTCGGCGTCCTCGTCGTCGGCCACGGGACGGCGCGCTGGACGGCGGACGAGGACGATCGGCCCCGCTACCTCCGCATCGCCGGCTGGCTGCGCCGCCTCCTGCCGCTCACCTGCGTGGCGCTGGCGGGCGTCCTCGCCATCGGCCTCGTCACCCAGCCGGAGCAGCTCAGCGTTCCCCTGCGGGCCGCCGCCGCCGTGACGCTGGTGGCGGTCGTCATCCTCGCCATCGCCCGCCAGACCGTCCTCCTCGCCGATCGCGAGCGGGTCATCGAGCGCGAGCGACGCCTCGCCGATGAGCTCCTCGTCGCCGAGGCCCAGTACCGATCCGTCGTCGAACGCGTCCCCGGCGTGGTGTACGTCGCCGAGGCCGGCCAGCACGGCCGCTGGCACTTCGTGAGCCCGAAGATCGAGCAGCTCATGGGCTTCACGGCCGAGGAATGGACCGCCGATCCGAAGCTGTGGATCGAGCGCATGCATCCCGCCGACAGGGAGCGGATGATCCTCGCCGAGCTCAGCGACACCGAGCGCGAGAACGAGCAGGGCCGCTGGGAGTATCGGCTCATCGCCCGCGACGGCCGGGTCGTGTGGGTCATCGACGACGAGGCGGTCATCTCGCGCGATGCCGACGGCCACCCCACGATGGTGCAGGGCATCCTCGTCGACATCAGCGACCGGAAGCGGCTCGAGGACCAGCTTCGCCACCAGGCGCTCCATGACCCGCTCACCGGCCTGCCGAACCGGGTCCTGTTCGTCGACCGCCTGGCGCACGCCCTCGTGCGGCGGCACAACGGCATGGACGAGCTGGCGGTCATGTTCGTCGATCTCGACGACTTCAAGTCGATCAACGACACGCTCGGCCACGCGGCGGGCGACGAGCTCCTGCGCCTGGTCGCCAAGCGGCTGCCGTCGGTGCTGCGCGCCGAGGACACCGCCTGCCGGATGGGCGGCGACGAGTTCGCGTTCCTCCTCGAGGACGCCGATCGCGAGCGCGCCGAGATCATCGCCGCGCGCATCCTCGAGGCGCTGGCAAGCCCGTTCGACTTCGGCGGCCGGGGCGTCACCCTGAGCGCGAGCATCGGCATCGCCACGCGGCGCACGGCGGTCGACGGCACGCGCTCGGGCGACGTCGCCGACGAGATCCTGCGCGACGCCGATACCGCCATGTACGCGGCCAAGGCGCTCGGCAAGGGCCAGGTCCAGACGTTCGACCGCGGCATGAACGAGCCGATCGCCCGGCGGCGCGAGCTCCAGAACACGCTCGATCGGGCGATCGAGAACGGCGAGCTGTTCCTCGAGTACCAGTCGATCGTCGACATGCGCGACGGCTCGACGGTCGGCGTCGAGGCGCTCGTGCGCTGGCAGCACCCGCAGCTCGGCCGGCTCCTGCCGGGCGAGTTCATCGGCCTGGCCGAGACGACCGGCCATATCGACAAGGTCGGCGAGTTCGTCCTGCGCCGGGCGGCGGAGGAGATGGCCAATCGGCCGCTGCTGCTGTCGGTCAACGTGTCCGCCCATCAGCTCACCACCGGCGGCCTGCCCGACCTCGTGCGCGACGTCCTCGCCGCCACCGGCCTGCCGGCCACCCGCCTCATGCTCGAGCTGACGGAGAGCGCGCTCGCCGGATCGGGCGCCGGCGCCGAGGCGGAGCTCCAGGCCATCCGATCGCTGGGCGTGCGCTTCGCGCTGGACGACTTCGGCTCCGGCTACTCCTCGCTCGAGTACCTCGGCCGGCTGCCGGTCGACGTCCTGAAGATCGACCGCTCGCTCGTGACCAGCGCTCACCTCGACCACCAGCGTCGCGAGGTGCTGCGCGCCATCGCGCACATCGCCCGCAAGCTCGGCCTGAGCACGATCGTCGAGGGCGTGGAGCTCGAGGCCCAGCGGGCGACCCTGCTCGACCTCGGCTTCCGCCAGGCCCAGGGATTCCTCTTCAGTGAGCCGATGCGCTTGGCCGATGCGCTCGACTCGACCGGCCGCAGCCGCGCCCGCGCGTCCTGAGCCTCAGGCGGCGGCCGCCGCCTCCCTGCGCCGATACAGGACCGACTGCCAGGCGATGCCCCGGCGGTGGTGCACCACCTCGAACCCGGCCGCCCGGATGCGCTCGTCGACGGCCCGCTCGGGATGGACGTAGAACCGGAACCGCTGCCGGAACAGGCGTAGCCCGAGGTTCCCGGCGGCGACGATGACCCGCATCCACCATCGGTCGCGCGGGAAGACGAGCCCGTACAGGCGGCGGGCACGCTCGGTCGATCGGTCGACGAGCGCTGTCCAGTCGCCGTAGCAGCAGATGACGCGGTCGAGCGTCACGACGTCGGCCGGCTCGATCTCGCCGGCCAGCTCGACGAAGTCGCCATACCGGAACGCGGCGCGATCGGCGAAGCCGCGTCGCTCGATCTCCTCGCGCGCGGTGGCCAGGTACGGCCGTGAGGCGTCGACGTCGGTGAGCCGGGTCGCCCCGGCGGCGAGCAGCTCGGAGCCGATGACGCCCACCCCACCGCCGATGTCGAGCACCGTCGCGCCCTCGACGCCGGCGTTCCGGATGGCCTCGAGCAGCTCGCGGGTCGTGCCGGTCGTGCCCCGCCTCCGATAGGCGGCGAGCTCGCGACGGGCGGCCCGATCGTCGAAGACGGCGTCGTAGTCGGGGCGGCAGCAGTCCGGTCCCATCGGTGCCATCATGCCCCACTTCCGCATCCCCGAGCCTGCCGCGGCCATTCCGCTCAGCCGCGTGGGATGTGATGATGTGAGGTCCAGACTGATTCGGAGAGGGGTCCTCGTGCCCGACCGCGAGCTTCGAACCGTCGGCAGCCGCATCGCCCTGACGACCACGATCGTGGTGGTTGTCTGGGCCGCAAGCCTTGCCCACCCATCGGCGGTCGCTGCGGCAAATGTTCTGACGAATTCCGACGTGCAGCCGGGGAACGTTGGCACGACCGCAACGGCCTTCACGTTCAGCGTGGACTACGTCAGCACTGCACCGCAGCCGCGTGACGCGGTGCGGGTGTGGGCGGAGTTCTCCGGCCCGGCGTTGCTGCCTGCCCTGGACCTGGCCCTCGCGGACGGTGGCACTCGAAACGGCACGTGGTCGGGGTCCCGCACACTGCCGGCAGGCACCTGGACGGTCACGTTCGATGCGGAGCTCAGTGGGTCCGGCGTGCTTGATCTCGAGGCGCTGCCGCAGGTGGTCGTCGTGACGGAAGGGCCGACACCGACCGCTTCGCCGGACCCGACGTCGACGCCTGCGCCGACGCCTACGCCGCGCCCGACTCCGACGCTGCCGCCTGGGGCCACCCCGCGACCGCCGACTCCCACGCCGCGGCCGACCCCGACGCTCCCACCCGGTGCCACGCCGCGCCCGGAGACGCCGCAGCCGGCGGGCGCGACGCCCGACTCGAGCGGGGAGGCGAGCGCCGATCCGTCGGCGGAACCGGGATCGGTCGACCCCAGCGCAAGCCCGGGGACCAGCGACGGCGCCGTGCCGCCGGCATCCGCCGGGGACGCGTCGCCGGACGCCGAGCCGGCGTCGGGGGAGCCGGCCGTCGGCTTCGGGCCGGTCGGGATGATCGTGCTCGGCACCGCCACGTCCGCCGCGGGGGCGCTGCTCCTGGGCCGGCTGTGGCTCGAGCGCCGGGCACGCCTCAGGCTGCCGCCGGAATCCTCGACCGACTGACGCGGAGGTCGGGGCTTACGCAGCCTCGAGCCGCATCGGCAGGCCGAAGAGCGGGAACCAGCGCTGGGTGTCGAGGAAGAACGTGATGCCGGCGATCCGGTCGCCCGCGATCTCGACGACCTGGATCGACCACGGCTCGAGGCCGCCATCGGGTGCCGGCTTGTACTGCGCGTAGCCCGGCGAGCCGTTGACCCAGACCGGCATGAGCTTCGACCCGCGGCACCCGATGCCCGGGCCGAGGCACCACTTCGCGACGTCCTCGTGGGTCTGGAGCCACAGGTCGTACGGCGGCATGTTCCAGGTCGCATCCTCGTGGAGCAGCGCGGTCAGGGCGCCCATGTCGTAGCGCTCGAACGCGTCGACGTAGCGGGCCAGCAGCTCCTCGGAGCTCTGATCGAGCGGGGCGGACGGCGCATCGAGGTCGACGCCGGTCGACGACAGGGTGGCCCGCGCGCGCTGGAGCGCGCTGTTGACCGATGCGACCGTCGTGTCCAGCAGCTCGGCCACCTCCGATGCCCGCCAGTGGAGCACCTCGCGCAGGATGAGGACCGCGCGCTGCTTCGGCGGCAGGTGCTGGAGCGCCGCCATGAACGCCAGGCGGATCGACTCGCGCGCCTGCGCCACGTCGGCCGGGTTGCCATCCGGCACGACCTGGGTGTCCGGCACCGGCTCGATCCAGACGGCCTCGGTGAGCGGGGGAGGGAGCGGCATGTCGGCGTTGCCGGCGGGCTTGAGGTCCATCGGCCGCGCGCGCCGCTGCCGCGAGCCGAGCATGTCGAGGCACACGTTCGTGGCGATGCGGTACAGCCACGAGCGCAGCTGGGCGCGGCCCTCGAACCGGTCGATCGACTTCCAGGCGCGGAGGAACGTCTCCTGGACCGCGTCCTCGGCCTCGAATGCCGCGCCGAGCATGCGGTACGCGTAGCCGTTGAGCTCGGTTCGGTACTGCTCGAGCTGCGCGACGAGCTCGTCGTCGCTCGGACGTTCGGTGACGGCGGCGGCGGTCGCCTGGGTGGGAGTGTCAGCCATCTCGACGATGCTAGCGGAGGCGTCCATCCGATGCCCCGAGCGGGCCGATTCGCGCGTCACCGGGCGCGGCCCTCGCGCAGCATGGCCACCGACTTCTCGACCCGGCGGCGGCGGGTCTCGTCCGTCTTCGCCCCGAGGACGGAGAGGACGTGCCACTTCTTGTTCGAGTTCGAGAGGCCGTTGAAGAAGGCACGCGCCTCCGGCTCGGCGTCGAGCGCCGCGGCGAGGTCCGGCGGCACGTCGAAGGTCCGGGGCGCCGTGTCGAGCTCCACCGACACATCGATCTCGTCGCCGGCGGCGAGGCCGGCAGCCTCGCGGTGCTCGGCGGCGAGCGGCAGGTACGAGGCGCCGCCCATCGGCGCCACGGTGCTGCGGTACTCGTACGAGCCGATGCGCACGACGACTGCCGGCCGCTTTCCGGAGCCGAGTGCGGCGACGACGTCATCGGGCACCTGGAAGCCGGTCGCCGTCTTGCCGCCGAGCTCGACGACGGAGTGGAATCGGATGGGATCGGTCATCGGTCCGGGTCGTCCTTCCTTGGTCTTCAGCTGTCTCAGGTCCCGGCGCCGCACGGTCAGCAGGCGGACCTCGTCCGGCCCCGCATTGTGCAGACGGTGGGCCCGCAGCCAGCCGAGGGCGAGCAGGCTACCGGTCGGGAAGGCCCGATGCGCGCCGCCCCGGCATTCGACGCCCAGCGTGCCGTGCTCGACGAGCACCAACGTGCCGCGCCACTCCGACGCGCGGCAGCTCCGGATCTCGCCGGGCGCGACGCGGAGCCGCTCCCGGGCGATCCCCGGCGGCAGCTCCGGCCGCGCGAGGAACCGACGGAGATCGGCTCCCTCCTCGTCGGTCATGGCGGTGCGGTGCCGGAGCTCGTGCGCTCAGGCCCGGGGCGGGACGTTCTGGTTGCGCCGGAACAGGTTGTTCGGGTCGTGGCGCGCCTTGATCGCCGCCAGCCGCTCCCAGGTGGCGGCCGGGTAGGCGTCGCGGACGCGCTCGGGACCCTCGTCGTTGATGAAGTTCACGTACGCCCCGGGCACGCCCTGCTCGAGGCCCGCGACGAGGTCGAACACCCATCGCTCGCGCTCCTCGCGGCGCTCCGGCGTCTCGATCAGCGCCACCACGACCGCCATGATCGGCGCGGTGCGATGGGCGAAGGCCGTCGCCTCGGGCGCGACGCGCGCCATGGCCCCGCCGAGGACGCGGAGCTGGACGGCCCGCATCGGTGAGTCGGAGGCGGTGATGCCGTCGACGATCCGGGTCGCGGCCGGCAGGTCGACGTGGTCGACGAACATCGTCCGCATGGCGACGACCATCGCCGGCATCTCGGCCGGGTCCTCGGGCTCGCCGAAGTACATGTCTGGCAGGGTGCCGGGCTTGACCATGTCGGCCAGCGGCCCGAGGGCCCGGAACGGGGCGTAGGCCGCATCGGCCTCCGGGCCCGCCTCGCCGGCGTAGCACATCAGCGCCATGTTCACGACCGTGCCGTGGAGCTCCTCCGGCACGAACGGCATCGGCGGACAGGGCATGACGTTCGCGATCGTGCCGAGCTCCTCCGGAGCCGATGCCGCCGCCTCGACGAACCCGGCGACCGCCTCCGGCGTGGCGGGCAGGATCATCACGCCGCCCACGATCGCGGGCAGCGGGTGGAGGGCGAAGCGGAACCGCGTCACGACGCCGACGTTGCCGCCGCCACCGCGGATGGCCCAGAACAGGTCGGGCTCGTGCTCCTCGTCGACGAGGTGCGGCTCGCCGTCGGCGGTGACGACCTCGGCGGCCAGCACGTTGTCGATCGTCAGGCCGTGCTTGCGCACCAGGTAGCCGATGCCGCCGCCGGTCGTGATCCCGCCCACGCCGACCGAGCCGGTGTCGCCGAAGCCGACCGCCAGGCCGTGCTCGGCGAGCGCCTTCGTGACCGCGCCGGCCGTGGCGCCGGTCTCCACCCACGCCGTCCGGCCCTCGAGGTCGATGTCGATGGCGTTCATGTCGCGCAGATCAACGACGATGCCGCCGTCCGTCGTGCCGTGCCCGGCGCCGGAGTGGCCGCCGCTGCGCACGGCGAGCTCGTGGCCGCCGGCCGCCGCCACGCGGATGACGGTGGCGACATCGCCGGCATCGGCGACGCGCGCGATGATCGCCGGGCGCAGGTCGACCGAGCCCTCGAGGACGTGGCGGACCCTGTCGTAGTCGGCATCGGCGCTGGTGACGACGCGTCCGCGCAGGGCGCGGCGCAGCTCGTCGGCGGGATCCAGGACGGTCGTTGGTCGAGACATGACGCTCGGTCCTCCGGGGATGGGCGATGCGGTGCGGGCGGGTGGTGTCGCCGATAGGACGGCGCGTACGCGCGGAACTCATCGGCCATCGTGGCGCGAAATCACGTCATGCCATGGCAGGAACCTCGGCGATCATGGCCGCATGACAGACACGACGGGGACGCCGGCGAGCGTCCCGCGCGGGAGCGCGATCGACTGGGCGGTGTTCTTCGCCCTCGGCACGATGTGGGGCAGCAGCTACCTGTTCATCAAGATCGGCGTCGAGACGATCACGCCGTTCACGCTCGTGGCGTTCCGGCTCCTCATCGGCGCGACGTTCCTTGTCCTGTTCGTCGGCCTCCGCGGCCTCGAGCTGCCGCGCCGGCCGCGCATGTACGGGCATCTCTTCGTGCTGTCGATCTTCAGCGTCGTGCTGCCGTTCAGCCTCATCACCTGGGCCGAGCAGTCGGTCACGTCGTCGCTGGCCTCGATCCTCACGGCCACCGTGCCGCTGTTCGTCATCCTCATCGCGCCGTTCGTGCTCCGCGACGAGGGCATCACCGCCTACCGGGTCGTCGGCCTGCTCATCGGCTTCGCCGGCGTCGTCATCCTCACCGGCGGACCGGGCGGCGGAGGGGACCTCCTGCCGCAGCTCGCGCTCCTCGGCGCCGCGTGCTCGTACGCGATCGGCGGCGTCTACGGCCGCCGCACGGTGACCGGCCTGCCGCCCGCCGTCGCCGCGGTGTGCCAGGTGTCGTTCGCCTTCGTGCTGAGCGCGTCGCTGGCGCTCCTGTTCGAGCGGCCGTTCGAGCTCGAGTACCCGCTGCGCGGCATCGGTGCGCTGCTGTGGCTGGGGCTGATCGGCACCGGCCTCGCGTACCTCGCCTTCTTCCGGCTCCTCAAGCGGATCGGCGCCACCCGCACGTCGCTCGTGGCGTACGTCATGCCGGCCGTGGGCATCGCCCTCGGCGCGCTCGTGGCCAACGAGCCGGTGACCGTGCCGATGATCGTCGGCACGCTGCTCGTCATCGGCGGGATCCTGCTCGTCAACCTCCACGCCACGCCGGCCGTGATGTTCCGGCGCACGTTCCGCCAACGCACGGCACCCTAGCCTCCGCGGGCTGACGGTGGGGCGGTCTGCACAGGCGTGGTGCGCTCCGAACCGGTCGGGTGAGGTTGCTCCGAACGCGGTCAGCGACTACGGTTGACCGCGCAGCCCATGTCCGAGCGCATGCTTCGTCACACCCGGCGCGGTGCCCGCGCCATGCTCCTCGCGGCCCTCTCCGTCCTGCTCGCCGTGCCTGCCGTGGCCGGCGCCGAGCCGGGCGCCACGCCATCGCTGCCGCTCACGGCCGAGGATCTCGGCCTCGACGGGCACATCGGCTGGGCGGATCGCGTGGGTGCCGGGCCGGCGTCCCTCGACCGGAGCACCCCCGAGCCGGGCCCGACGCCGTCGGCTGCGCCGCGAGCGACCGCAACGCCGACGTCACAGCCCGTGCCCGAGCCCGAGCCCGAGCCGATCGGCATCGACGTGTCGTGGCCGCAGTGTGACCGCGACCTGCCGGAGGCGGACGGCTTCGCGATCGTGGGCGTCAACCGCGGGCGGGTGTACAGCGCCAACCCGTGCCTCGCGGGCGAGGACGGCCAGCTCGCTTGGGCGGGCCCCGACGTCCAGCTCTACCTCAACACCGGCAACCCCGGCCCGCGTGACTCGCGCCACTGGCCGGTCGGCCAGGACGAGCCGCGAGCCTGCGACGCGGCCGATCCGGACACCGTCGACTGTGCCTACGTGTACGGCTGGAACGCCGCCGAGCATGCCTACCAGATCGCGCTGCAGGCCTTCGAGACGCTGGACCAGGCCGGCGAAGGCACGGAAGCCGATGCGCCCCTCGCCGGCATGACGTGGTGGCTCGACGTCGAGGACGCGAACAGCTGGCGCCGCGACCGCGAACGCAACGTCGCCGCCCTCCAGGGCATGGTCGACGCGCTCGATGCGCTCGGGGCGGGCGAGATCGGCTTCTACTCGACCCCGCGGCTCTGGAACCGGATCACCGGCGGCACCGAGACGTTCGCCGAGCACCCCGCCTGGCACGCCGGCGCGTCCGATGAGGCCGATGCGCAGCGGCGCTGCGCCGAGGAGCCGAGCTTCACCGGCGGCCCGCTGCGCATGGTCCAGTGGGTCCAGGACGGGCTCGACCGCAACATTCGCTGCGACGCCTGACCGAACGGCACCCGTCCTGCACTCGGCTGGCGCATGACCGACCAGCAACCGCCCGACCGCGACGCGGAGCGCCGCGAGGACGACCCGGACCGCGAACGCGACGAGCGGCCGCCGCATCCCAGCCCCGCTGAGGGCGGCACGAGCGAATCCGGCGAGCGACCGGACCGCCCGAGCCAGGCCGAGGGAGAGCGAACCTCGGACGCGTGACGCGCGTCGTGCTCCTCGGCGACACCCACCTGCCGCGGTTCGGCCGTGCGCTGCCGCCGCCGGTCACCGAGGCGCTCGGGCAGGCGGACCGCATCCTCCACGTCGGCGACCTGACCCAACCGTTCGTCCTCGACCTCCTCGCCGAGCACGCGCCCCTCGACGCCGTGGCCGGGAACAACGACCCGCCCGAGCTCGTCGAGCGGCTCGGCCTGTCACGCGTGGTCGAGATCGAGGGCGTTCGGATCGGGATGACGCACGGCCACCACGGGCCGGGACGGACGACGCCGGAACGGGCGCGGCGGCGCTTCGAAGCCGACGCGCTCGACGCGATTGCCTTCGGCCATTCCCATCAGCCGATGGTCGAGCTCGTCGACGGCGTGTGGATGCTCAATCCGGGCTCGCCGACCGACCGGCGCCGCCAGCCGGCGTTCACGTTCCTGCGCCTCGAGATCGACGGCACGACGCTGCGGCCGGAGCTCGTCTCCTTCCGATATGTACGGGACATGCCCGAAGGGGGTTCATGACAGCAGAGGTCAGGATCGGGTGGCATGATGCGCGCTCGACCGATGAGATTCGGCCGTCCAGGGGGTCTCACATCTCGCACCCGTCGTCGCCCGCCACAACCCGTCAGCCCCAGGAGTCCCCGTGACCGCCGATACCTCGACTTTCCATGACCGTGCGCCGATCGAGCTGCCGCACCGCGTCCGCCTCGAGATCCTCGGCGCGGTGCTGCTCGGCATCTTCCTGTCGGCCCTCGACCAGACGATCGTGGGCACCGCCCTGCCGAGGATCGTCAGCGACCTCGAGGGCAACGACGTCTACGTCTGGGCCTTCACCGCGTACCTGCTGACGGCCACGGTCAGCGGCCCGCTGTACGGGAAGCTGTCCGACATCTTCGGTCGCCGGCCGATCTTCCTCATCGGCGTGAGCGTCTTCCTCATCGGCTCGCTGCTGTGCGGCCTGAGCCAGGAGATGTGGCAGTTCATCGCCTTCCGCGGCCTCCAGGGCCTCGGCGCCGGCGCGCTGTTCCCGATCGCGATCGCGATCATCGGCGACATCTTCGCGCCCTCGGAGCGGGGCAAGTACCAGGGCTTCTTCGGCGCGGTCTTCGGCCTGTCGTCGCTCATCGGCCCGGCCATCGGCGGCCTGATCACCGATACCGTCGGCTGGCACTGGATCTTCTACGTGAACCTGCCGCTCGGCCTGATCGTGCTGTACGTGATCTGGCGCACGCTGCCGACCCGGCGGGCGCAGGACGCCGACCGGCACATCGACTACCTCGGGGCGGCGCTGCTCGTCGCGGCGCTCGTGCCGATCCTCATCGGCTTCACGAACAAGCAGTTCGGCGACTGGACCGATCCCGACGTCGGCGGCCTCATCCTCGCCGGCCTGGCCATCGGCGCCGCGTTCGTGTGGGCCGAGTCGCGCGCGCACGAGCCGATCGTCCCGCTCGGCCTGTTCCGGCTGCGGACCTTCACCGCCAGCGTCGTCGGCTTCTTCTTCGCCGCCATGGGCTTCTTCGCCGCGGTCGTGTTCCTGCCGCGCTGGTTCCAGGTCGTGGCGGGTGCATCGGCGACCGAGTCGGGCTACCAGATCCTGCCGCTGCTCGGTGGGCTCATCGTGTCGGCCATCGTCGCCGGCCAGGTCGTCGCCCGCACCGGGCGGTACAAGGCGCTCATCACCGTCTCCCTGCTGCTCATGGCGCTCGGCCTGTTCCTGATGACGAACATCCGGCCCGATACCCCGCAGCCGCTCCTGTGGCTGTGGATGGCCATCACCGGCCTGGGCGTCGGCCCGACGTTCTCGGTGTTCACGCTCGCCGTCCAGAACGCCGTGCCGGTCCGCGAGCTCGGCGTCGCGAGCTCGTCGCTGACGCTGTTCCAGCAGGTCGGCGGCACGGTCGGCCTCGCGATCACCGGCACGGTGTTCGCCTCGACGCTGCTCGAGGAAATGCCGCGCCAGGTGGCCGCGGCCGGCGCGCCGCCCCAGATCGCCGATGCGTTCGGCAGCGGCGCCGGCTCGGCCGGGTTCAACGACCTCACCAGCGTCGGCGACCTGGGGGCGGCGATCCTGGCCCAGGTGCCCGAGGCGTTCCGCGACCAGGTCGAGCCCTTCATCCCGGCCATCGTCGAGGGCATCCACACCGCCTTCTCGATCGCCACCGGCGCCACGTTCGTCGTGGGGATTGCCACGGCGCTGATCGCCGCCGTGGTCGTCGCGGTCGTCATGCCGGCCGGCCGGATGGGGGAGCGCGTCGAAGGGGCCGCCGCGGCGCCGATCATCGCCAAGCCCGTCGCCGACTGACTTCCCGGATGATCATCGCGAGATGGGCCGGCGCGGCTTGACGCCGTGCGCGACGACGATCGGCCGGCGCCAGAGCAGCGCCTCCGGCTTCAGCCGATCCAGCCGTCGCTCCACCTCGGCGCGCAGGCGCGCCCGCATCGGCTCATCCAGCGAGGCGAACGTATCGTCCTCGGTCCAGTGCTCGGCGAGGTCGACGTACGTCCGGGGCGTGAACCGGTGCTCGATCCATGCCTCGTCGGCCTGGACCTCCCGGAAGCCGATGCGCCGCAGCTCCTGGGCGGCGGACCGGGCTGAAACGTAGGAGCGGTCCTCGTCGCCGCCGTCCGGCCGCTCCGGCGGCTCGATGCGCAGCGCGTCGAGCGCGTCGTCGAAGACGTCCTCGGCCTCCCACGGGCTGTCGTCGATGATCCAGGTCACGTGGGCCACGACCCCGCCGGGCCGAAGGACGCGGTACGCCTCGCGCAGCGCCGCCAGCCGGCTCGGCGTGAGCTGGAGGACGAACGTGCTCACGGCCGCATCGGCGCTGCCGTCCTCGAGCGGCAGCCGGGCGGACTCGCCGGCCCGGGTCTCGAGGCGCTCGGCAATGCCCTCCTCGCGCGCCGCGTCCCGCGCCATGGCCAGCAGCTTCTGCGCGGGGTCGACGGCGACGACCCGGGCTTGCGGCCATCGGCGCAGCGCCGCCAGCGCCACGGTTCCGGTGCCGGCGCCGACGTCCGCCAGCGTGCTCGGACCCGTGGCCGCCACCAGGGGCGCGATCCGGTCGAGCACGCGGAGGCTGGCCGGCGCGATGACCGGCGCCCAGAAGTCGCGATAGTCGGTCGCCCAGCGGTCGTACGGCGCCTCGTCGGGATCTGGCATCGGTTCGAGTCTCTCACGGCGCCGGGGCGTGACACGGACCGTAGAGTGGAGCGGCATGCCGCCTGATCGCGCCGCCGACCCGCGTCTGCGCCTGGCCCTCGCCTGGATCGCCGGTTTCACGCTCATCGACTCGAGCGTCGTCAGCCTCGCCCTGCCGGACATCGCCCGGGCGTTCGATCGCAGCGTCGGCGACCTGGCCTGGATCGGGACGGCGTACCTCCTGGCCCTGGCCGCCACGCTCCTCATCGCCGGGCGCCTGAACGACCTATACGGGTCGCGCCACGTCCTCGGCATCGGCGCGGTCGCCTTCGCGGTGATGACCGCCGCCTGCGGGTTGGCACCGAGCTACGAGCTCCTCATCGCGGCGCGCGTCGGGCAGGGGATCGCCGGCGGGATCCTCTACACCGTCTCGCTGGCGATCGTGGTCACCGCCTTCCCGCCCGATCGGCGCGCGACCGCCATCGGCATCTACTTCACCTCCGGCGCGCTCGGCGCCGTCCTCGGTCCGCCGCTCGGCGGCTTCCTCACCGACGTCGGCGGCTGGCGGCTCGTCTTCCTTGCCCAGCTACCGCTGCCGGCGCTCGTCGCCATCGGCTCGTGGACGCTCCTGCCGGCCGGCGGTGGGCGGCCGAGGCCGATGGACCTGCCGGGCCTCGCGACCGCATCGGTCCTGCTCGTGGCGGTGATGCTCGCCGTGCTCGAGCTGGCCGCACCCGGCATGGCGCTGGTCGCGGGTGTCGCCGCGCTCGTCGCCCTGGTGGCCCTGGTGGCATTCGTCGTCGTCGAGCGGCGTGCCGCGGAGCCGGCGGTCAACCTCGCCATCTTCGGCAACGCCCGGTTCGTGTCGGCCACGCTCGCCGGCGCCGGCGCCTGGTTCGCGATCATGTCGAGCGTCACGTATTCCGCGTTCTACCTCCAGCTCGGCCGGGGCATGTCGGCAGCCGATGCGGGCCTGCTGCTCCTCACCGGCCCGATGCTCGCCCTCGTCTTCTTCCCCTACGCCGGTCGATTCGTCCGCTGGATGGGCGTCGACCCGGCCCTGCGCCTCGGTCTGGCGCTGCTGGTCGCGACCGCGGCCGGCATGCTGACCTGGGGCGCCTCGACGCCGATCTGGTGGGTGGTGGTCGTGCTCACCGTCCAGGGCGCCGGCATCGCCATCGCTCTCGTGGCCAGCGCCGACGACGCCATGGCGCAGTTCAGGCCCGAGGAGGCCGGCACCGGATCCGCGCTGTTCAACAGCCTCCGCCAGCTCGGGGCGGCCCTGGGCGTCGCCGTGCCCGCCGTCGCCTTCGAGCTCGTCGCCGCCGGCGATCGCAGCGCCGATGCCGCCCTCGGTGGCTCGACCGCCGCCTTCGCCGTCCGCCTCGCGGTGCTGTGCGTTCCGCTGGCCGTCGCGCTCGCCGTCGGCCGCCGCGGCCGCCGCCGTCGCGGTCCGGCCGAAATGTCCGAAGCCACCGCCTGAATCCGCCCGGGCCGTGGGGCGGTCCCGACCTCTCCGCTCTCGCTGGGTCGAGAGAAATGCACGCGAAGGCCTGCCGGCGTGGCGTTTGCGCGCTGTGGCGAGCACCGGCACGCACGAAGCGCGCGCCGAGGCGCGGTTCACGCTCATCGGCGCTCGCTCCAGTCGACAAACGACACGCAGCAAGGGCCTCCGGTGAAAAATGCTCGCCCTGGCGCGAACGGCTCGAGGTCGCCGAGCACCGGCGCGCGATCCCCGCTCCCGCGCTCGCTGTGGCGAGAGGAATGCACCGGACGGCCCGCCGGCGTGGCGTTTTCGCGCTGTGGCGAGCACCGGCACGCACGAACGGCACGCCGCGGCGCGCTTCACGCTCATCGGCGCTCGCTCCAGCTGACAAACGACACGCGGATCGGGCTTCCCGTGAAAAACGCTCGCTGCAGCGTGAACGGTATGAGTGGGCGGGCAGCACGAGCGGGGAGTCGGCGTTGCAGCCTGACAACTGCCACCGTCATCCGGGTTCGACCTTACGGCGCGGACCTGCGTGACATCCCGCAGACGCCGTGCGTCATCGACCCACACCGACCGCCCCTTGGAGCGCACGACGTGACCAGATCCGCCCAGGCCCAGCGACGCGACTGGCGCGTCCCCGTGATCGTTGCCGCCGTCATCGGCCTGGCGGTCGTCGCCGGCCTCCTCCTTGCCCTCGTCTTCTCGCGTAACCCCGGCACCGGATCGGCCGATCCATCGCCGAGCGAGACGCCGGTCGCATCGGCTCCGGCTTCGGAAGCGCCGTCGGCAGCGCCGTCCGAGGCGGCATCTGACGAGCCCTCGCCGAGCGCTGCGGCCGAGCCGTCGGAGCAGGGGCACGCCGACTACCGCGATCCGGTTGTCCCCGCGCCCGACGGCGTCCTGCCCGGAGGCGGCATCGTCCGGGTCACGGCCGATGCGCTGCGCGTGCGCGAGCAGCCGACCACCGGCGCGGCGGAGCAGGACATCGTCAATACCGGCGACCTCATGGTCGTCGGTCCGACGTCGCGCTACCCGAACTTCGGGCCGTTCGAGAACGAGGACTACACCTGGTACCCGGTCGCCGTGATCGACGCGAGCGACCTGCCAGCACCGGGCGGCGACCCGCTCGAGTACGGCGCCGTGGGCTGGGTGGCCGTCGGCGACGGCGAGCAGGACTGGGTCGAGCTCCTCGACCCGCGCTGCACCGACGACGAGCCGACGCTCCAGCACCTCGCCAGCCTCACCGAGTGGGAGCGCCTCGCCTGCTACGGCAATCAGCCGCTCACCGTCGAGGGCATCCTCGGCTGCGGTGGCTGTGGCGGCTTTGTGCCGGGAACCTGGACCCCCGAGTGGATCGCCACGCCCCAGAACACCGATCTGTTCAGCGTCGAGCCCCAGGTCCGGATCGGCCCGATGGCCCTGACCTGGTCGCCGGACGGTCCCGAGCGACCTGACACGAACGGCGTCGCGCCGATCCTCCGGGTCACCGGGCACTTCGACGACCCAGCCGCGGCTGGCTGCTCACTGACGTTCTCCTTCGACCCGCTGGGGGCCGAGCGCGAGACGCCGGTCCACGCCGCGACGGCCGAGGTGTGGTGCCGCACGAAGTTCGTCGTCGAGACGTTCGAGATCATCGGCGAGGACGAGGACTTCCCCTTCGGCTGAGTTCCTCCTTGGCCGCGGTCCGGCTCGATCCAGCTCGGTCCCGCCTCGTTCTCGCCGTGGCGAGAGGATTTCACCGGACGGCCCGCCGGCGTTGCGTTTTCGCGCTGTGGCGAGCACCGGCACGCACGAACGGCACGCCGGGGGACGGTTCACGCTCATCAGCGCTCGCCGCAGTCGATAAACGACACGGGGATCGGGCTTCCGGTGAAAAACTCTCGCTGCAGCCGATGGAGCCGCGCGCACCTCCCAGCTCGCGGGGCCCGTCGCCGCACCAGCTTGACAACCGCCGTCCTGATTCGCGTCAGACCAAACGGCGCGCGTACGATCCCCGCATGACGGCGGATGAACTCCCGGACTCGGTGGCCGCCAACGTGGCGGAATGGACCGAGGCGAACGCGCAATACACCGATGCCAACGCCGAGCGCGCCTGGGCCGAGGACGAGATCACCTGGGGAGTGTTCGGCGTCCGCGAGGAGGACATCGGCTCACCGCTGGGTGACGTGGAGGGACGAGACGTGGTCGAGCTCGGCTGCGGCACGGCGTATTTCTCCGCGCTTCTCGCCAAGCGAGGCGCCCGGCCGACGGGCGTCGACCCGACGCCGGCCCAGCTCGACACGGCCCGCCGGATGATGGAGCGGACCGGCATCACGTTCCCGCTCGTCGAGGCGCCGGCCGAGCGCGTACCGCTCCCGGACCGCTCGTTCGACCTGGCGGTCTCCGAGTACGGCGCCAGCCTGTGGGCCGATCCCGCCCTGTGGCTTCCCGAAGCGGCACGCCTGCTTCGCCCCGGCGGCCGCCTCGTCTTCCTGACGAACTCGTTCATCTCCTACCTGACCGCGCCGGACGAGGGCGGCGAGTCGGATCGGCTCCAGCGGCCGCAGCGCGGCGCGTATCGGATCCAGTGGCCGGGCGAGACGGGGATCGAGTACCACCTGTCGCACGGGGAGTGGATCGATCGGTTGCGCGCCAACGGCTTCGCGATCGAGCGCCTCGTCGAGCTGTATGCGCCCGATGGCGCCGAGCGGCACGAGTTCTACGACTACGTCTCGCCGGAGTGGGCCTCGAAATGGCCCCAAGAGGAGCTGTGGGTCGCGCGGTTGGCGTCGCCGTAAGTGGCGGTCGCGGTCCTCGGCGTGCTCGCTGTATCGAGAGGAATGCACCGGAAGGCCTGCCGGGGTACCTTTGCGCGCTGTGGCGAGCACCGACACGCACGAACCGCACGCCGGGGCGCCCTTCACGCTCATCGGCTCTCGCCACAGTCGACAAGCGACACGCAGCAAGCGCCTCCGGTGAAGAATGCTCGCCTCGGCGCGAACGGCACGAGACCGAGCGCCACCTGCCAGCTCGCGGGGCCCTTGGCGCCTCAGCTTGACTGTCCCCGTCCCGTCCCGTCCCGTCCCGTCCCGTCCCGTCCCGTCCCGTCCCGTCCCGTCCCGTCCCGTCCCGTCCCGTCCCGTCCCGTCCTGCCTGTCCGCGCTCGCTGTGGCGAGAGAAATGCACGCGAGGGCCTGCCGGCGTTGCATTTTCGCGCTGTGGCGAGCACCGACACGCACGAACGGCACGCCGGGGGGCGGTTCACGCTCATCAGCGCTCGCTGCAGTCGACAAACGACACGCAGATCGGGCTTCCCGTGAAAAACGCTCGCTGCAGCGTGAACGGCTCGAGGCCACCGAGTGCCGCCGGTGAATCCGCGCGGCCCGTGAACCGGCGCGCATCGACCCGCCGGCCGCTTGACGGCGCACCGTACATTTCTTCCCGGCGTGCATCAGGGGGTGCGGTCAAGGAGGATGCGGTGGACATCGCTCGGGTCAAGGACGACGTGGTCTGGCGGCAGCTGCGGATCATCTTCATCGGCTCCGCGCTGCTGTTCCTCATCAACAACTTCTTCGGCTTCGCGAACGCCCTGACCGAGGGTCAGATCAACCGCGGCCAGCTCCTCGTCCACCTTCATGCGGGAAGCGTCGGCTGGATCACGCTGTCGGCCATCGGCTTGGCGATCTGGCTGCTCACGGGCCAGCGGAACGTCGACGCGGGGTATCGGCAGAACGTGCAGCGGCTCGGCTGGGCGGCGGTCATCGCGTTCGCCTGCTACGTGCCGAACTTCTGGATCGCCTTCGGGCCGATCGGCTTCAGCGTCCTGCTGCCCGTCTTCGGGATCGCCTCGGTGCTCGTCCTGTGGTGGGCCGCGATCTGGGCCATCGGCCAGCTGCGCGCCCTGGACGAGGTGACGACCCCGCAGTTCCTCGCCGCCGGCGCGCTGCTCGTGGCGTCCATCGGCGCGACCGTGGGGGCGCTGTTCGGCCTCGAGAACGCGCTCGGCCGCACGATCCTGCCGATCGAAGGGCCCGGTCGCGTCGGCGCGCACGCCGCGATGATGGACACGTACCTGTTCCTCGTCGCCTCGGCGACCGTCGAGTGGGTCATCCGCCCGCGGACCGATCAGCGCCTCGGGTGGCCGGGCATGGTCCAGGCCGGAGCCTGGGTCATCGGCGCCGCCCTCGTGCCGATCGCGTTCTTCCTCAACATGGTCGACGCCATCCTGCCGATCTTCGGCCTGCTCCTCCTCCTCGGCCTGGGCTTCTTCCTCGTCCGCACCGCGTGGCGCGCGCTCGTCGCGGGTCCGTCGGGTGCCGGCGCGCGGCCGTGGATCTTCTTCGGCACCGCGTGGCTGGTCGTCTATATGGGCCTGTTCATGTGGATCGTGGCCAGCGGCGGCGCGTTCGAGGCCCTGCCTGCGTGGTTCCCGACCGCCTTCGCCCACGTCGGCTTCGTCGGGATGATGACCAACCTCGTCCTCGCGCTTCAGCTCCAGCGAGCCGATGCACAGCGCTCGCTCGCCGCCTGGGCCGAGCCCGCCGCGATGTGGGTCATGAACCTCGGGCTCATCGTGTTCCTGGGCCTCAAGATCGCGTCCGACGTGCGCATCGGCGCCGTCGTCATGGGCATCGGCGTCGTGCTCGGGGTGCTGACCTCGATCTATCGGCTCTGGAACGACCGATCCGCCGCGGCGACCGATACCGGACCGATGCAGGCGACAGCCGCCTGACGCTCTCGCACGCCGCCCGGCTTCTAGGATGCGGAGCGGCGGCGCGCACCTCGAGCGCCAGCGCGGGCGCTACCGCCCACGCCACCTCGGTTACCGGTCGCGTGGAGGTCGTCGACCGCCTTGCGCGCGAGGAAAGCGGAGCGGTAGGAACGGCGAGAGGCGACGGCATCAGGGCCGCGGTAGCGCCATCCGCTGACCGCCGGGTCGTACACGACCTCATAGCCTGCGTGGTCGTGGCTCGTTCGATCGCCGAGAGGCTCGGCGATCCTTCGCGTCGCGACAGGCGCCCGGCACCGGCCGCACGCCGACGCGGTGAGGCCGTGCTGGCACGTTCGGCACGCCGAGCACTGCTCATTCGGGAAACCGTGGATGCACTGCGCTGGTGTTGTCGTCATCGGGTCCTCGTGGATGGCCCGTAAGCGTACTCTGCATTCGCCGCCCGGATGCGGTACCATTTCGAAAACGTGTTCGATTGGCGCTCCGGTCCGCGCCGCGGTGACAGCCTGACCCAACAGACGGCTGCCCGCCCCGATCCCGACCAACCAATGCCCTGACCGGGCCCCGCCGTGTCGTCTCCGAGCGACGCCGTGCGGGAGGGCCTTGTCAGGAGACTCTTCGCAGTGACCTTTGCCGATCTCGGGCTGCGCCCCGAGCTGCTCCGTGCCGTCGAGGCGCAGGGCTACACCGAGCCCACCCCCGTCCAGCGCGAGGCGATTCCGCACGTGCTCGCCGGCCGTGACCTGCTCGCCGGCGCCCAGACCGGCACCGGCAAGACGGCCGCGTTCGTCCTGCCGATGCTCCAGCGGCTGGCCGAGACGCCGCCCGCCACGAGCCACGGCCGCCAGCTGCCGCGCGCCCTCATCCTCACCCCGACCCGCGAGCTCGCCATCCAGGTCGAGCAGAGCGTCCGCGACTACGGCCGCAACAGCCGCCGATCGGTCGCGATCTACGGCGGCGTCGGCATGCCCGGCCAGGTCGGGGCGCTGCGGCGCGGCGTCGACATCGTGGTCGCCACGCCCGGCCGGCTGCTCGACCATGCCCGCCAGCGCACCATCGACCTGCGCAAGGTCGAGATCCTCGTCCTCGACGAGGCCGATCGGATGCTCGACATGGGCTTCATCCGCGACATCCGCTCGATCCTCGCCCTGCTGCCGGATCGGCGCCAGAACCTCCTGTTCAGCGCGACGTTCTCGAAGGAGATCCGCGGCCTGGCCGAGGGGCTGCTCGACCGCCCTGCATCGGTGCAGGTCACCCCACGCAACACGCCGACCGAGCTCGTGCGCCAGGTCGTCCACCCGGTCGATCGCAACCGCAAGCGCGAGCTGCTGTCGCACCTCGTGCGCACCCGCGCCGTCGACCAGGCGCTCGTCTTCACGCGCACGAAGCACGGCGCCAACAAGCTCGCCGAGCAGCTGTGGCAGGACGGCATCGCCACCGCCGCGATCCACGGCAACAAGTCGCAGCCGCAGCGCGTGAAGGCGCTCAACGACTTCAAGTCGGGGCGCGTCACACTCCTCATCGCCACCGAGGTCGCGGCCCGCGGCCTGGACATCGAGCAGCTGCCGCACGTCGTGAACTACGAGCTGCCGATGGTCCCCGCCGACTACATCCACCGCATCGGTCGAACCGGTCGCGCGGGTGCCACCGGCGAGGCGATCTCGCTGGTGTGCGTCGACGAGCGACCGCTGCTGCGGGACATCGAGCGGCTGCTCGGCGCACCGATCGCCACCGAGGTGATCGAGGGCTATGCCCCCGATCCCGCCGCGCGCCCGGAGCCGATCCGCCTGCGCTCCGGCCAGCACGGTGGGGGAGGCCGCCCCGCGCACGGGCGCCGTCCGCAGCACCCCGGCGCCGCGGCCGCACCCGCCGGTCCGCGCCGTCCGCGTCGCGCCGGCCGCCCCGGAGCCCGACGCGGCGGCAGCATCGGCAACCGTGGACCGGGCGCAGGCAGCTGGACGAGCCTGCCCGGGGAGCGCTCGCGGCGCTAGCCGCGCTCGACGACCGGAGCCATGGTGGCCGTAGAATCTCGCCCCGTGCCCACCGCCGTTCGCAGCGACCTCCGCAACGTCGCGATCATCGCCCATGTCGACCACGGCAAGACCACGCTCGTGGACGGCATGCTGCGCCAGACGGGGACGTTCCGCAGCAACGAGGCGGTCGTCGATCGGGTGCTCGACTCGGGTGATCTCGAGCGCGAGAAGGGCATCACCATCCTCGCCAAGCAGACGACGGTCGACTACGACGGCATCCGGCTGAACATCGTCGACACGCCCGGTCATGCCGATTTCGGCGGCGAGGTCGAGCGCTCGCTCCTTCTCGTGGACGCCGTGCTCCTCCTCGTCGACGCGGCGGAGGGCCCGCTCCCCCAGACGCGCTACGTCCTCCAGAAGGCGATGCAGCGCCACCTCCCGGTCATCGTGGCGCTCAACAAGATCGACCGCGGCGACGCCCGCCCGGCCGAGGTGCTCGACGCGGTCTACGACCTGTTCATCGACCTCGGCGCCGACGACCACCAGATCGAGTTCCCGGTCGTCTACACGAACGCGAAGGCCGGCACCGCGACGCGGGACCTGGCGCAGCCCGGCGAGGACCTCCGGGCGCTGCTCGACCTCATCGTCGAGGTCACGCCGCCCCCGACGTACGAGCCGGACCACCCGCTCCAGCTGCTCGTCACGAACCTGTCGGCCAACGACTACGTCGGTCGCATGGCGGTCGGCCGCGTGCGCAACGGCACGCTGCGTATCGGCCAGCGCGTGGCGATCGTGCGGGAGGAGGCCGAGGACGCCGATGGCAGCGTCGAGCCCGGTCGCACGGCCACCATGGTCGCCGCCGTGACCGCGCTCCAGACGGCGCGCGGCATCGAGCGGGTCGACATCCGGGAGGCGGGACCCGGCGACATCGTCAGCGTCGCGGGGCTGCCGGAGGTGACGATCGGCGACACGCTCACCGATCCGGCCGACCCGCGTCCGCTGCCGCGTCTCGACGTCGACGCGCCGACCCTGCGCATGACCTTCGGGGTGAACAGCTCACCGATGGCGGGGCGCGACGGCACGTTCCTCACGAGCCGCCAGATCAAGGCCCGGCTCGACCGCGAGGTCCTCGGCAACACCGCCATCGAGGTGCACCCGACCGAGTCGGGCGACACGTACGAGGTGCGCGGCCGCGGGGAGCTCCAGCTCGCCGTCCTGATCGAGCAGATGCGGCGCGAGGGCTTCGAGCTGACGGTGTCGCGGCCCGAGGTCATCGTTCGCGACGGCCAGGAGCCGTACGAGCGGGTGACGATCGACATCCCGCCCGACTACATCGGCGTGGTCCAGCAGGCGATGGCTGCCCGCAAGGGCCGCCTGGAGCAGATGAGCACCGATGCGGACGGGCGCACGCGTCTCGAGTTCATCGTGCCGACTCGCGGGCTCATCGGCTACCGCGGGCAGCTGCTGTCCGACACGCGCGGGACGGCGCTGCTCCATCAGATCGGCGAGGGGTACGGGCCGCTGGCAGGCGAGGTGACGCATCGGACGTCCGGCGTCCTCGTCGCCGACCGTGCCGGGGAGTCGCGGGCCTACGCGCTCTCGTCGCTCGTCGAGCGCGCCGAGCTGTTCATCGGCCCCTCGACGGAGGTCTACGAGGGCATGATCATCGGCGAGAACAGCCGCCCCGGCGACATGGACGTCAACCCGACGAAGTCGAAGAAGCTGTCGGCCATGCGCACCCAGGCGTCGGACGGCGACTACCGGATCTTCACCCCGCCGCGCGTCCTGACGCTCGAGTCGGCGATCGAGTTCATCGCCGCCGACGAGCTGGTCGAGGTCACGCCGACGGCCATCCGGCTGCGGAAGCGCCTCCTCTCCCAGCACGACCGCCGCCGTGCCGCGGGCGCCGCGTACAAGCAGGGCGCCTCGGCCGGATGACGCGATACGTCAGTCGCTAGGGTGGCGGAACCGGCGGCTGTCCTGTCGACCACGGCGTAAGGTGGCGCCATGCCCAACACTCGACGGGCGCCCACGACCCGGATGGCGTGGATGCGCCCGTTCACGACGCGGTTCGTCAACCCGATCACGCGGGTCGTCGCCGGCCGGCTGCCGTGGTTCGGGATCCTTCACGTGAAGGGCCGCAAGAGCGGCAAGCGGTACGACATCCCGATGAACGCCTTCCGCCAGCCCGACGGCACGTGGGTCTTCGCGCTCACGTACGGCTCCGAGGTGCAATGGGTGAAGAACGTCCTCGCGGCGGGGGAGTGCACGATGACCACGCGTGGCCGCCGCGTCCGGCTGACGCAACCGGAGCTGTTCGTCGACCCGAAGCGCAGCCACATGCCGCTGCCGGTCCGGCTCTTCCTCGGGCCCCTGCGCGTCACCGAGTTCCTGCGCATGCGCGAGGCCCCGCCAGCGGGCTGAGCTACGGCGACGCGCTCGCGGCGCTCGCTCCGCCGTACACTCGCCGCATGGCAGAGCCCTTCGTGGCGGACGACTTCCCGGTGCCCCGATCGCTCGTCGGGCGCGGGTTCCGGCTCGAGCCCCTGGGTCCCGAGCACAACGAGCGGGACCACCAGGCCTGGATGTCGAGCATCGAGCACATCCGGTCGACGCCCGGCTTCCCCCATGGCGACTGGCCGAGACCGATGTCGCTCGAGGCCAACCTCGGAGACCTCGAGCGCCACGCTCGCGACTTCGAGGAGCGCAAGGGCTTCACGTACACGGTGCTCGATGGGGCGGACGTCATCGGCTGCCTGTACATCTACCCGAGCAACGACCCGGCCCACGACGCGGAGGTCAGCTCGTGGGTCACCGCGAGCCGAGCGGACCTGGATCGCGTGCTGTGGGCGACCGTGACGGGGTGGCTGCGGACCGATTGGCCGTTTGCCAACCCTCATTACGCCGAGCGTTCGGCCCAGTAGCGTCCCCCATGCTGACGGTCTCGCCGCTCGAGCGGAGAAACGGTGGACGGCGCCGCGTCCAGCCACTCCTGTTGGATGCAACCGGACGCCTCGTTACATCGAAGACGCTCGATCGCTATGTCCCGTCGCGTGCCGCCGCCTCGGCGCGGTCGAACGCCTCGTCGAGGCCCAGCTCCGTGACCCATCGGGCCAGGTAGGCCCGATCCAGTGAGTCGCCGCTCACCGCCAGGATCCGGGCGACATCTCGCAGCTGACGTTCCGGCTCTCCGGCGACGGCCCACTCCAGCTTGCCGATGATCGTGTCCTCGGCCGTGGCGATATGGATCTCGTGTCCGAGGACGCTGGCGTGCAGGCGACGGCCGAACTCGGTTCGCGAGAACGGTCGATCGCGACGGACGAGCAGGTCCACCTTCCCGCCCGATTCGTGGTCGATGATGTTGAACGAGGTTCGGCGGGTGAACGCCTCCGTCGCGGCGTCCTCGTCCACGTAGAACCCCGACGCGGGCAACGAGTCGACGAAGGCTCGCAGCTTCTCCGCCGTGGGATCGATCACGATGTCGATGTCGATCGTCGTTCGTGGCTCGCCGTGGAATGACCCGGCAACCGATCCGACCACCATGTACGCGATGCCGGCGGAATCGAGCCGCTCGGCGATGTACGCCAGAAGCTCGGCCTGGGTCACGCAGGAATCAGCCGCGACCGCCGGACGGTCCGGGTGAGCTCCCGGCCGATCAGGAGCTCCATCAGCGCTTCGTGGACTTCCTGCTCGGACCAGTCGGGATGCCGATGGCGGATGCCCGCCTCACTCGTCGCTCGTGCGGCCTCGCTGAGCTCGAATGCCTTCGCGACGCGCTCGGGACCCGTCATGTCACGAAGCACCTCGACGTGTGCGCGCCAGGCGTCGCGACTGGTGTCAGCGGGCCGAGCCATGAACCGACTGTACTCCGGGACCGCCGCTCCTGCGCGTGGTGCGACATGGTGTCACTGCAGCCTTCATCACGAGTGGCTTCGGCGCCGATGGCCGACGTGCCACCCGTCACAGAAGCGGCAGTGGTACGGCTTCATCGAGCCATCCATGCGGCGGCCGCCACGGAGCTGACTGCGCGCCTCGCCGCGCGTCAGGTACACGGCCTTCGACTCGCACGCGCGATCCCGGATCGGGAGGTCGCGGTTGATGTAGAGCCGATAGACGTGCGCTGACATGCCGAAAGCGTGAGCGACGACTTCGACACCTCGTGTGTCGTGTTCGAAACGCACCCGTCGGCTCCAAGCGACGATCGAGCTGTCGCGAAGCCGCCTACATTGGCCCCGTGAACGAGGCGCTGCCCCCGCTCGATCCGGAACGTGTCCTCGCCGATCTCAATCCCGAGCAGCGGGAGGCGGCACAGGCGGTTCGCGGACCGGTGGTCGTCCTCGCGGGTGCCGGCACCGGCAAGACCCGCGTCATCAGCCACCGCGTGGCCTATGCGGTCGCGACCGGTGCCGTCGACGAACGCTTGGTTCTCGTCGTCTCGTTCACGACCAAGGCTGCCGGCGAGATGGCCGATCGGCTGCGCGCCCTCGGGCTGCGGCGCGCCACGGCCAGCACACTCCATGCGGCGGCACGCAGGCAGCTCGTCCATTTCTGGCCCACCGTGCGGGGTCGCGAGCTCCCCGAGCCGATGGAGTCGAAGGTCCCGATCCTCGTGCCGATCGCCCGGGCGTTGCCGGGCAACTATCGCTTCACGCCCGCGAAGGGTCTGGCGGAGGAGATCGAGTGGGCGAAGAATCGGCGCGTTCAGGTGGATCGGTATGCCAATGCGGTGGCGAGGGCGAAGCGCACGCCCCCCATCCCCGTCGACCTGATGCGACGGGCGTACGCCGAGTACGAACGCGTGAAGGCACGTAGCGGAGACATCGACTTCGAGGATCTGCTCGAGGAGGCCATCCGCCTGTACGCCGAGGACGATGCCGCGATCGCGCTCGTCCGCCGCCGGTTCGCATGGTTCAGCGTCGACGAGTACCAGGACACGAACCCGCTCCAGCAGGCACTGCTCGACGCCTGGCTGGGCGACCGTCGCGACATCGGCGTCGTCGGAGACCCGAACCAGACGATCTACTCCTTCTCGGGCGCGTCGCCGGAATACCTGCTCGGGTTCCGGCAGCGCTATCCCGATGCGACGCAGGTCAGCCTCGTGCGTAACTACCGGAGCACGCCGCAGGTTCTCGCGCTCGCCAACCGCCTCATCCAGGGCGACCGCGGACCGCGGCTGGAGTCGACGTCGGGGGACGGTCCGGAGCCCGGCATCGTTCGCTGCCATGACGCCCACGACGAAGGTGCGACGATCGTCCGCGACATCGGACACCTGCAGGAGCTCGGCATTCCGGCAGAGGAGATCGCCGTGCTGACCCGGACGAATGCCCAGCTGGACCCCATCGCCGATCGCCTCCGGGGCGCCGGCATCGCCTTCCGCTTCAAGGGCACGCCGTTCTATCGCACGCCACACGTCCGCGAGGCGATCCGCGCACTGGGCACGTCTGCTGTCGGAGTCGCCGACGTGGTCGAGACCGTGGCCGAGCGCTGGAAGCCATTGGGCTTCGTTCCCGGAGTGGCACCACGCGATGCGAGCGCCGCAGAGCGGCAGTCCTCGTTCGAGGCGCTGCTCGCCATCGCCGAGCGGTTCGCGCTGGAGCACCCCGGAACCAGCCTGGGCGACCTGGTCGGGGAGTATCGGCGGCTCGCGCAGGTCGAGGCCGCCCAGGCGGCGGAGGGAGTCACCCTTTCGACCATCCATGCTGCGAAGGGCGCGGAATGGCAGGCGGTGTTCGTGGCCGGCGTCGAGGAGGGCAGCCTCCCGATCCGGTACGCCTTCGCCGATCCGGCGGCCATCGCCGAGGAGCGCCGGCTGTTGTACGTAGCGCTGACGCGGGCCGCTCGCCACCTGACCGTGACGTGGGCGGCGACGCGCCAGACCGCGAAAGGAAGCGATGCGAAACAGCGACCGAGCAGGTTCATCGCCGAGCTGAAGCCACCGGCCGCGCCCACCGGCCGCGCCGTGGCCATCGGCAGCGCTCGACGCGAGCGCCGGTCGGACCTGTTTCGTGGGTCCGGTGGCGGGGGAGCGGATCGAGATCGGGACCAGCAGTCCTTCGAGCGGCTGGCCGAGTGGCGCCGGGACCGCGCGCGACGCGACGGCGTACCGGCCTACGTCGTGGCGCACGATGCCCACCTGCGCGCGATCGCCGCCGCCCGTCCCCGTACGGTCGAGGCGCTCCTCTCCATTCCCGGGATGGGCCCGGTCAAGGTTGAGCGCTACGGCGAGGAGATCCTCGCCGCCCTCCCCTCCGAGCCGTAATCCCCGGCCGGAGGAGTTATCGGCAGCTAGCGGCGAGCCCTGCCCTGGACATCGCGGGCGCGCTGGACGTTGGTCGAGGCGAAATAGGCCGCCTTACGGCTCATCTCGGGCATCGGCGCGGTGAAGGCAGCCTCCTCGGCGACGAGGCGCCGGGCGAGGCCGCGCAGCTCGGCGTCGTCTCCGGCGTAGCCCCGGATGCGCCGGGCAACTCCCCGGAGCGCCCGGCGAGCCTGCTCGTAATCGCCGGCCCGGTTCAGCCGGACCGCCTCGAGCCGAGCCCGAGCCGCGTGCACGAGCGCCACCGCGCGGTCGACGTCGCGGTCCCGCGGCTGGGCATCGTTGGCGGCATGGCTCGCATGGGTCCAGGTCAGCGTGCAGCCATCGGCCTTCAGGACCCCGTCGCGGTCGCCGATGGTGAAGAAGGCCGTGGTCTGGGCGCCCTCGCCGACACTCGGGAAGCGCACGCGCAGCACGATCTCCACCTTCTGACCCGCCACCAGGTCGCCGATGACGAGCTGGCGCGATCCCGGTGTTGCCGCGACGCCGGCGAGTGGACTCAGCGCCTCGATGGTGAGGGCCGGATGGTGGGTGACGTCGACGCGGACCTCCCGCGCGACGACCTCGAGCAGCTCGCCCAGCTCGCTGGTGATGAAGTCGGGAATCTGCTGCGGGTGCTCCATGAAGTAGAAGTGACCGCCGCCGGCATCCGCGATGGCGGTGAGCAGCACCTCGTTGAAGTCGGCACCGACGCCGAAGGTGGACGTTCCGATGCCGGACGCGCGTAGGTCGCGGGCGACGTGGGCCAGGGTGTCTGGATCGGTGACGCCGATGTTGGCCAGGCCATCGGTGAGGAGGAGGACGCGGTTCACGCCCTCGGCCGCGAGGTGGTCGCGGATCGCATCGGCGCCGCGTGTCCATCCTCCGTGGAGGTCGGTGCTTCCGCGTGCGTCGACGTCGAGCAGCGCGAGCGCGGCGCGGCGCTTGTTGTCATCGGTCGCCAGCTGTGACGGAGCGATGACCTCGATCCGGTCGTCGTACGTGACGATGGCGAATCGGTCGTCGGCCTCGAGGCCGGTGATGGCCCGCTCGACGGCATGGCGGGCCATGGCGATCTTCGTCCCCGCCATCGAGCCCGAGCGGTCGAGGACGAACGCCACGTTGACCGGAGGGCGCTTGGTGGTTCGCTCGGCCTCCGGGGTTGGCGCGGTCGCCTCGAGCAGGACGTAGCGGGTGGAATGGGCCTCGGCGCGCACCAGGGTCCGATCGGTCCGGGCGGTGAATTCGGTCGACATCGGGTTCGCCCCCTTTCGGGTCTCGTGAGGTGGAGTGTGGGCAGGGCTTGCGACAGGTCCGCTGTCGCGATTGGTCCGGGTCGTCATCGGCGCCCGTAGCGCAGGGCGGGCAGGTCCCAGGCGGTGACGATCGCTTCGAGCGGCGTGCGCGGGCTGCGACCTTCGACGAGGACGGCGCGCAATGGGTGCCCGCGGGCCGCGGCGGCGTCGAAGTGGGTGACGATCTCCTCGGGCGACGTCTCCGGCGGGACCACCCGGAAGTCGCGGGTCTCGTCGGCGTAGGCAAGCACCTCGCGAATCGGGGCGCGATCGTCCACGTTCAGGTCGTGCCGGCCACGACCCGCCATCCATCGGCCGATCGTCTCCATGGTCAGCAGGCCGATCCACCGGTCGCCATCGCGGACGGGCACCTGCGAGAAGTGCGACTCGTACATCGAGCGGGCCACCGGACCGATGGGCTGATCGGCCTCCGCCCAGAGCACCGGCTTGCGCTCAACAGTCGACGGCCGATTCGCCGACATCATCATTCGAGACGGCGCGGGCTGCGCTGCGCTCGCCGGGAGGGGTGGCTGTCCGGGCAGCTGATGGACCGATGCGAGGAGCTCCTCGACCGGCAGCTCGAGCACGCTGGCCAGGCGCGCCAGCGATTTGACGTCGGGGACCGTCTCGCCGCGGAACCAGGAGTACATCGTCGCCCGGCTGACGCCACTGACCTTGCTCAGCCCGGCGATGCCTCCCGCGCCATACCAGCGCGAGCGGACGAGCCGCTCGAAGGCGCTGGACGGAATGCTCGGGTCGTCGGACATGAAGTGTACAATATCACATACACTAGTCGGACACAAGTGTGGGCGCCGGTTGGCCTAGCACGGTCAGGCTCCGATCGCGCTGCCCCAAGTGGTGCACGCGTGCGACAGCAGCCTCTCTTGTGACGAACGAGGTGTCACGAATCGGCCTGACGTTATCGATCCGATCGGACGCGGGCCGGTCGCCAACGGGGGGACAGGCGCCGGCCCGTCGTTCATGGCCCAGCTGAGGAGCGACATGCGGCTCATCGGTAGAGAGCGTTCTTGCCAATGAGCGGGCACTCGGCTGGAGACGGCGCGCCCTCTTGACCGGTCCGTGATCATTCGTGCCATAGGGGAGGAACTGCTGCCCATGGAGCACCGAGCGGTCCGAGAGCGGCTCGTTCAGGCTGCCCGCGCCCGCGAGCTCGTCCATTACGGCGAGATCGCGCAGATGCTCGGCATCGACATGGACAACCCCCACTTAGGTGCGCTCGTCGGGAAGGTGCTCGGCGAGATCAGCACCGATGAGGTGGCCGACGGCCGGCCGATGCTGTCGGCGATCGTGGTCAGCCGCGACACGATGTTCCACGCGGGGCCGATCGGCGTACGAGAGGGGTCACCCGTCCATGAGCGACTCGGCGCCCAAAGCTCCGGGAAGGCTGGACGTGACTGATGCAGCCGTGGCTCCGCCCGACACCTCGCGAAGTTCCTTTGGAAGTTGACCAATTCGCAGTGGTAGCCGGCGTGTCTCCACGCTCGCTGTCAGAGTGACTCCTACCGACTTGAGACAGAGAGATGTCAGGGATTAGGCGAGACTCCTCCGGAAAAGAGTATGCGGAGATTGCTACGGGGGCGGGTGAACACATTCGCCTCACGTTGGTGCCGGCGGATGAGGCTGGTTACGAGACCACATCCCTGCGAGTCCAGATCCGGCAAGCCGATGGGAAGCTGCGCTTCGGTCCTGAGATACCACTGGCGGCTATGTCCGAACTTCTTGCCGCCGCGTGGAGCTTGGGCGTATCCGTCAAAGGATCCCCAGAGCCTAAGGAGGAGCCGCATGACGCTGGAACCACCGTGCTACCTCGTCATGACCATCCGGCCCCACTGATCGACCACGAGCTCTACGACAAGCTGTGCGAGGTGGCTCGCGCCGGCGAGACCGTCGACTACACCACGGTGTTTGGCGATCCGAATGAAGCCCGGCAGTCAGGTCGGCCGCTCGGTGAGATCTCGATGTTCGACCATGTGAATGGTCGGCCGCTGGTCACAGTCGTGGCCGTCAGGCGTGACAGCGGCATGCCCGGTGCAGGGTTCTACAACTGGGGACGCGACCACGACGCCGGGCATTTCGGGAACTGCGACAGCAGAGTGCTGTTGCCTGGTGAGGATGAGCTCGCATTCGTGGTTCGCCAGCGCAAGGCAGTGGACGAGTTGTGGAGGCGCTGACGCTCGAGGGGGACTCAGCTGCGCGCCATGCGCGCAGCGGATGCGAACGGCTTGTCGCTCGCCCGCTGGTGGTCGACCTGTTTGCGGGGATGGGTGGCTTGTCCTTGGGATTCAGGCAAGTTGGATTCGAGGTGCACGGCTACGACGCCGAACGCCACGCCGTCGCGTCATATGCCGCAAACGTCGGCCCGGCCCGACTGATGAACCTCCGGGATGAGTTGCCGGACGAGGTGCCGGCGATCCTCGTTGGAGGGCCACCATGCCGCCCGTGGTCGCCCATCAACCTGCAGAGGCGGCGCACCTCTCATTCGGACTACGACCTCGTGGACCGATTCAGACAGAGCGTCATTGCCATGCACCCGTGCGCGTTCGTCCTGGAGAACGTGCCCTTCTTGAAGAACGACGCGCAATATCGGGCGCTGATTGAGTCATTGGCCGTTCAGTACGTGCTGACTGAGGACATCTATTCGTACGCGGAATGGGGAGCTGCTACCCGACGCAGGCGGCTGTTCGCCATTGGCATCGAGAAGGGACACACGGATGGGACGAGCTCAGTCGTGGACGGAATCTCTCGACGGCGCCGGAACCCACAGAGCGTCGCCGAGGCAATTCGAGGATTGTCGCTCGACCGTGCAGATCCACACTTTGACCACGACTGGCCGCAATTTAGGACCATCGAGAAATACGCGCACAAATATGCGACGGGCAAGTACGGCTGGTACCGATTGGACGAGGGCGTGCCGGCGCCGTCATTCGGCAACGTCATGAAGACCTACACGCTTCGGCGTGGGTCAGGAGGCATCCCCGATCGCGCTGTTAGCCCGCGCGAGGCCATCGCCATTCTCGGCTTCCCATCTTCGTACCGGTTTCCGGCTGCCGTCCCGCGAACAGCGAAGTACCGAATGGCGGCCGACGCCGTGAGCCCTGTCTTTGGCGAGGTCGTCGCCGAAGTCCTTGCGGAGGAGTTGGGGTGGAGCCGTGGCGGCCCGCATGCCTGAGGCTGGCGTGCGCCGTCGTCGCGCCCTGCGTCGGTGGTTCGCCAAGGGCCAACGCAGCTTCTCGTGGCGCCAAAGTCGCGACCCTTGGCACACGCTCGTGGCAGAGAGTCTCTTGCGCCGGACGCGCGCTGACCAGGTTGACCACCGAATTGGTGAGGTTCTGGCGAAGTATCCGACGCCAGAGGCGATGGCGCGTGTGGCCACGGATGCAGTGCGCGCGGACCTCCGGTCTTTCGGACTGC
The DNA here is from genome assembly GCA_036262075.1 of Candidatus Limnocylindria bacterium. Classification (GTDB taxonomy): domain Bacteria; phylum Chloroflexota; class Limnocylindria; order QHBO01; family QHBO01; genus JACDBZ01. The sequence goes on along the minus strand of DATAJO010000030.1, from coordinate 119,969 downwards.
AGTGGCGCGCTGACAACCTCGCCGCAACCGCGCGGATCATAACTGGAGACCACGGTGGGCGCGTTCCGACCGATGTCGACTCGCTGCTGGCGCTGCCAGGGGTCGGCCCGTACGTTGCCGCTGCAACATCGGCCGCCGTCGAGGGAACGAGCGTGTTCCTTGTCGACACGAACACGGTCCGGGTGGCCACGCGCGTCATGGGGATATACAGGAGGGGGGATATACGACGGCAGCGGGAAGTCATCGCCGCTGTTGCGAGCCTCCTCCACGGGCCCGCACCCGCGACGGACTGGTGGGCCGTCCTCGACCTTGGAGCCCTGATCTGTGTCCCCCTTGAACCGCGCTGCACTCAGTGCCCGATCCGGGCGGACTGCGTTACTGGCGAGAAATCGGCCACAACCCGAGATGCGCAGGCATGCTCCTCGTAGCTCAACCATCGGCCACAGCCGCGCTTGCTGTAGTGAGACGCGAGATCGCGGGCGCTTTGCAGGCAATCGACGCGATTGCGGACGGCGGATCCTTCGTCTTTCAGGACGACTTCGGGACAAGCTACATCGACCCGTCGGCGTTTGCAGATGGCACGCATTCGCCGGCGGCCCTCGGAGTGCTCACCGCCGCGGAGGGCTTGACGCTGGCATTTAGCGACGAAGAAGCAACCTCATTTGAGATTGGTGATCTTGCATGGGCGGCGGCGAGCCTGCGAGCGATTGACTCGGAGCTGGTTGCGGTCGGCGAGGATCGGCTTCAGCTTCCATTCGAAGCCCGTGCGGAACACATTCGTATGGCCGTCCTCCGTGAGATCTCGCGCCGCACAGAGGTTGACATCGTTCCGGCAGACGAGCGTGTCCCCGTCCGACTCCGAGGCAGCGACCTTCTTGACCCACAGCAGCAAGCGGCGGTCGAGGCACCTCCCGAGGTGGACCTGCTTGTAAACGCGGGTGCCGGATCGGGCAAGACCCATATGTTGTCGATGCGCATAGCGCGACTGGTGGCCGAGCGAGACGTCGAGGCCGACCGCTGCATCGTTCTCACCTTCTCCCGGGCTGCTCGCGAGCAGATTCAGAGTCGGCTCAGCGCCTTCGCCATGGCGGAGTATCCGGCGCTCACTCGTGTGGACGTCCGCACTATCCACTCACTGGGGCGACGGATCCTGCACACTGCGGCCTCCGCCGGAAAGACCCGCGTGCGTCCGGGCTTTCAGGTGATCACCGACGGTCGTCGCCGGCTGGGTGACGGCAAACCGGTGAACGCACCACTTCCGTTCCTCGAGGAGTACGACCGCCTCTTTTACGGGGTCGACGACGGGCGATCCGAGCGAGCCCGACTGGCCCTTTACCCCAATGCGATCAACGCACTTCGGATGGGACACCCGCGGCTCGGCGTTGTGTCCGGTGCGGATGAGCTTCCCGACGAGACCGACGTCACGATTCTTGACCCCCGCACCGGAGAGCTGACCGATCTGAAGGCGAACGCCCTTCGGACTGTGTGGCGCCGGTATGAGGAGCTGCTATCGGCCCACAACGCGATCGACTTCGCCGGCCTCATCACGGAAGCCATGAGTGCGTTGCAGGCGCATCCAGCCCTGGCTCGCGTCGCCGCTGCACCATATCTCCACGTCTTCGTGGATGAATTCCAGGACACGAGCCTCGCACAGAATGAGCTGCTCTTTGAGCTCGCAAGGCAGGGAGCCGTGCTGAGCTGCGTTGGGGACGGCGATCAGACGATCTTCAGCTTTGCGGGCGCCGATCCCCGGAGCCTCACGGACTTCGCGGATCGACTTCGTGAACGTACCGGGCGAGAAGCGACGGTCATGCCACTCGAGCAGAACTACCGATCGGTGCCGCAGATCGTGGACGCGGCCGAATCGGTAATCGCGCACAACGCGTCCCGGCTGTCGAAGCGCATGGTTGCGGTGAGAGACCAGACGGCGGTGGAGCCGGCGATTACCGTCGTCCGAGCACCTCTGCGCTACGCCGCGCCGTGGCTAGCCCTGCAGGTCCGCAGATTGATCGATGGCGGAGTGGAACCAGCCGACATCGCGGTTCTCTTCAGAAAGGAGGGCGTACGCTCGAAGCAGGAGTCCGCGGTCCTGCAGCATCTTGAGAAGCTCGCGATCCCGGTTGCGACCGAAGCCCAAGATGCGGATGGCGTGCGGCTGGTTTCGATCCACCAAGCCAAGGGGAGCGAGTTCCGTCATGTCCTCTGCCTGTACCTTGGTCCCGGTCACTTTCCAGATGATCGAGGCGATAGTGAAGAGGAGCGCCGGCTTCTGTACGTAGCGATCACGCGAGCGATGGACAGCCTCATCATCGCCGGCGAACCGGGCGCAGAGCCTGACCTGTTCTCGGAGGCACTGGATAGCCACCCGGATATGAATTCAACCACCATCAACAGCCTGACCGAGGTCCTGGCTGTCGACGCGATCGATGAGAGCATTCTCGAACTGACTGACATGGAGAATCTCGACCCGTCGATCCTCGATTGGGACGAACCGGAATCGGCAACGTAGCAACGGAGGGGAGCCTTGGAGGGGGAGTTCGAACTCACGCCCCGCCAAAAGGAAGTCGTCAACTACAGACCCGAGGGCGACCTCCTTGTAAAGGGCATCCCCGGCAGCGGCAAGACCCTGACTATCGTTCAACGCGCCGCACTACTCTCGCGAATGGACGGCCTCTGGACTTCGGATCCCGAGGTGGCGCGCGTCCGTGTCTTCACGTACAACAAGATGCTTCTCGAGTGGATCAGCTTCCTCTCCGGCCGTCTTGGCGAGGAAGCACCAGAGATGACGACGTTCCACTCCTGGGCCCGGGCGACCATGAAGGCGATGGGCGTCCGCTACACGCCAGCCTTTGACGACGACGGCGCCGAATTGCTGGGGGCGATCGAGTCCGGAAAGGAATTGCCGGCGAAGTCCGTGGCCCACCACGTCCTGATCGATGAAGGTCAGGATCTGACGCCCGAAGCATTGCAGGTTCTCAAGAAGAGCGCGCTGACGTCATTCACGATCGCGGCTGACAAGGCGCAGAACATCTACCCGACGGGATTCACCTGGAAGAGCCTCGGCATCAAAGTCCAAGGACGTTCCAAGTCTCTGAACCCGTCGTTCCGGGGCAGCAAGCAGATCGCGCTGCTCGCGGCGGACATCGTGCGTCACGACCCGGCTGTCGACTCGGAAGAGTGGATCAAGCAGGAAGATGGGCTGGGTGATGGCCCCGTACCGGAGATCTACCTCTACGGATCGTGGCCCGCACGTGATGCGGTCATCAGCCAGGTGATTTCCGAGGCCAAGTCCGCGAACCGTCGGGCCACCATCGCATTACTCCATCCCCGTGCAAGGCCGGTCTGGGGAATCGCGCGCCAGTTCGGGGCGCGAATCCTTGACAACGACACACCTGACATGGTGAGTCCCGGGGTTCTGGCAAGCACGATTCACCGGGCAAAGGGTCTGGAATTCGACACCGTCGTACTCGAAGACGCAAACGAAGGGCTGTTGCCCCCGTCGGAGTCCGAGAACGGGTCATCGGAGAAGGAGCTCGAGGAGACGTTCCGCCGGCTCTTCTATGTCGCGGTCACCCGTGCTCGCAGGCGTTTGGTCATCATGTGCGACCGGACGAAGCCGTCGCAATTCATCAAAGAGCTTGATCCGCAGCACTTCGTGATGCGCGAATGTTGAGCGACGGGGGCGAGCGGGCACAGCTCGTTGACTGGCTGCGGCGTGACCTCGTGGGCCCATTCTGGGGGGAAGACGAACGGATTCGGGCCCGTCCAACCGGGCGTTACCTCATCGGAGTGCTGCAGCCCGCATTCACCCCGCAGGCGGTTGAGGAAACTGACGAGACGCTCGACGCCACTGCCGATGACGAGACCGCGGATGTCGAAGCGGCGTATGGCGGCATGAAGCAGTCGGCACTCGGCATTAGCTTCAGCACGACAGCAGATGGGCAACCGGTTGTCGGAGTCAGCTATGCGGAGTACGACCCCATCGAGGTCTCGGTCGATGAGGATGAACCCGAAGGTGGCACGCCGAATGTCCCTGACGACGCGGCTGAGGCTGAGGGTGACGACTCGTCCGACGCGACGGCCGAATCGCGCAGGGAGTGGCAGCGCCGGGTAACCGAGAAGGATGTGCGCATTGCCTCCGCCACCGGCTCAGACAAGCTGGCCGACGGAATCTTCCTGGAATGGCGTTCGTCGTCGACGGACGATGCGCGCGTCTGGACCGTCTCCCTCGTGAACCGGCGGCCGAAGGCGGGTGACCCCGTCTTCCAGCCGCAGATCCGTGTCCGGTTAAGTGACGGTGGGAAGTTCAAGGCGCGGCCGGCTCTGGTCACCGTCGGTGATCCGGACGAAGACTTGAATGCGCTGCTCTACCGAGCGACTCCTGAGTACGCCGTAGGGCACGGATGTGCCGCGACGTGGACTGAAGACACGGACGTCACCGAAGTCCGCACAGACGCGATGCCGGCGTATCAGATTCCGGCAGTGGTCCCGCTGGCAAACACCGGCGCGGAACTTCGTATGGACGCGCTAGCTGCTATGCCAACGGCAGATTCTCTGCAGCGTGCCGTCTCCCCACTCCTGGACGAGTACGACACGTGGATCACCGCCACCGAGTCTGAGCTAGGCACCCTGGCGGAGGACCTCAGGCGCACGGCCGAAGTCAACCTCGTTCGTTGCGCAGAAGCGTCGTCCCGCATGCGAGCTGCGCTGCAACTGATGGCCCAGGACGGGTCGGCCTTAATGGCATTCCGTTTCATGAACCGCGCCATGGCTGATCAGCGCCGGGCAACGCTCGGAGCTGCGCAGTACCGCGCGAGCCACAACCGGGAGAAGGTGGAAGAGGTTCCACGCTGGCGCCCGTTCCAGCTTGCTTTCATCCTGCTGAATATCTCGGGGATTGTCCGACCCGAGTCCCGCGATCGCCAACTCGTGGACCTGCTGTGGTTCCCCACCGGCGGTGGAAAGACAGAGGCCTATTTGGGCCTCGCAGCATTCACCATTGGCTATCGCCGGTTGATGCATCCTGCGCCAGGGCAGGTATTCCGGCAGGGGGTGACGGTCCTGACCAGGTACACCTTGCGTCTCCTGACAACTCAGCAGTTCGAACGAGCCGCGGCTCTGGTGTCAGCGTGCGAGCTGCTGCGCCGGCAGAAGCCAGACGTCTGGGGCGATGCGCCGATACGAATTGGCCTTTGGGTTGGCGAGTCCGCCGCACCCAACACATTCGAGAATGCGGTCCAACGGGCGGAGGAGGCAAAGCAGCGTGTTAATCCCAACCAGAGCCATCCATTCGTTCTTCGCAACTGCCCCTGGTGCGGCGAGCACCTCCCGTTCCCATCGGCGTTCTCCCTCGACGTAGCAGCACGCCGCCTTCGGGTGACGTGCACCTACGGAGGCTGCCCGTTCAGCAAGGAGCCCGGCCTGCCGATCCAGGTGATCGATGAGGAGGTCTATCGCGAGCCACCCGAGATTCTCCTCGCCACCGTTGACAAGCTCGCGCGGCTCCCGTGGGTGGGTCAAGCTGCGTCGCTCTTCGGTCGGGCTTCTTACATATGTCCGACGCACGGCCATTTCTCGACACCCGACGAGCATCGCTGGCAATTCAGGGATACCTGTTCCATCGCAGCCGCCGACACTTCATCCGGCATCGACCTTGTAATCCAGGACGAGCTGCACCTGATCAGCGGCCCGCTCGGCAGCCTGGTTGGTCTCTACGAGATCGCGGTCGAATTCCTGGCCGCGCGCAATGAGCATCCGCCGAAAGTGGTTGCCTCGACGGCCACCATCCGCAGCGCGGTCGACCAGGTTCGGGCGCTCTATGGACGCGACCAGAGGCTGTTTCCACCTCCAGCGGTGAACGCGTTCGAGACATTCTTCGCGATGCCGGCGGCACCCGAGGAACGATCCGGTCGTCTGTACGTGGGTCTGACGGCCCCCGGGACGTCGATGAAAACCGCGCTGATCCGCTCCTACTCGTCGCTCCTCGCCGGCGTGGTGGACCTCAACCCCGATGAATCCGCCGACGCCTACTGGACGCTGGTCGGGTACTACAACTCACTTCGCGAACTCGGTGGAGCCGTCAGCTTCCTGCAGGACGACATCCCGAGCCGCCTTGGCTCGCTCGCCAGGGCACGGGAGTATCCACCGCGTGGCGACCTTCAGCACCAAGAGCTGACGAGCCGAATCCCCTCCTCAGAGATCCCTGACCGGTTGCGGAGGATGGAGCGCCCGAGGGTATCCGGCGAGGCGCTTGACGTGCTGGTGGCCACCAACATGATCTCGGTCGGCGTCGATGTCGATCGGTTGGGGCTCATGGTCGTCGCAGGTCAACCCAAGGGTACGGCCGAGTACATCCAGGCCACGTCTCGGGTAGGGCGGAGTTATCCCGGGCTAGTGGTGACGGTATACAACTGGACGCGGCCACGTGACCTGTCGCACTACGAAAGCTTTCAGACTTACCACTCGGCCATCTACCGCCACGTCGAGGCCACGTCGGTCACACCCCTCTCGCCGCGAGCAAGAGATCGCGGGCTCCACGCGGTCCTCGTGGCGGCCCTGCGTTTGGCGGATGTCGCACTGACTGCTGAGTCAGGCGCTTCGCTGATGGCCCAGCGCCGACACGAGGCAATAGCCACTGCGTTTGTCGACGACTTCCGTCGGAGAGCCGCGGCCGCAGAGCAGGCCGAGGCCGCCGCTGCTGAAGACCAGCTCGCTCGCCTGCTTGACCAGTGGGTGGAGCGCGGTCAGAAGGAGCTCGAGTACGGCAGGGGAAGCGGATCACGGCTGCTTAAGCCGGCCCAGTCGGAAGCCCAGGAGCAGCTCGAGCGGCCGGATCCTGATGCTTGGCCGACCTTGAACTCCTTGAGAAGCGTTGAGAGCGAACACTCATGGTTCGAGGCGAGATGAAGGGCCCTCCTGTTGGTCGCCTCGGGAAGGTCCGATCCAGCCAGCTGATTACCACCTTCGGACCCGGAGCGATAGTCGACCTGCCCGATCGCGATTCATACATGGTGTTGGGCCTCCACGCGTGGCCCCGAGGCAACGAGATCGACGAGCCCAACCTGCGATCTGTTCTTGGCGTCGGGAGCCTGCGAGCTCCGGCGCTGACGAAGGAGCGGAGAGACGTTCCCGTTCGACGGTTCCCGGTTGTCCACCGCTGCCCGAGCTGCTCGCGCTTGATCCGAGGCTCGTTCTGTCAACGCCGCGACTGCAGTGTGGGCGCCGCACCTGCTCGATTCGTCGTTGCTTGCCCGAATGGTCACGTCGACGACTTTCCATGGCACTGGTGGGCCCACTCGTTGGAGCGTGCTCCCGCGGTCGTGACCACGGCCGATGGTGCGACAGCGTCGCATGTCACCGATGAGTGCAGCGAAGAAGATGGTGCTCTTGTTCTGGACGATCGCGGTGCCTCGAACACCCTGTCGGAGCTCTACGTCAAGTGCCTGAAATGCCGAAGTAGCCGCAGCCTGCGCGGGGCACTGCAGCCGAGCTCCTTCAGGCAACTCTCGTGCTCGGGTCTCCGGTTCTGGCTCGCCGATGCCGAGGACAACTGTGACGGCGCGGTGCGTGGCGTGCTCAGAGGTGCATCGAACGTCTACTTCTCGGTCACCGCGAGCGCGCTCTCTCTCCCGCGCCATTCGAGCCCGGTGAGCGTCCTCCTGAGGGATCACTGGACGACGTTGCTGCAGGTGAGCGAGGCAACGCGAAGGGCGTTTCTGACGGAGATCCTCGTCCCCAAGGGCTATTCCGTAGACGAAGGTATGGCTGCGATCGACAGCTACCTGCAGGTCGTCAAGACGGAGGACGAGCTGAGGCAAGAGGAGTACCACGCACTCTGCGGCCCCCACGCGACCGGCGATCTCGGACCGCCCGCCCCTTACTTTCAGGCGCGGGATGGGGCTGTACCGCAGAAATTCTCCTCGCTCGTTCGGTCGGTTGCTCTCGTTGATCGCCTCCGTGAGGTACGGGTCGTACGTGGTCTGACTCGGCTTGCTGCGCGGGATCAGGAGGCGATGGAGGAAAACAGCGTCCCGGTTGCCCCGATCACAAGGGGTAAGCCGGAGTGGTTGCCCGCCGTCGAAAACTTCGGAGAAGGCATCTTCCTTCGCCTAGACGCGGAGGCATTCAGGCCGCTGGAGCTGGACCCGACGCTGGCAGCACGGGCTGGTGCGATCGGCAAGGCATACGGCATTTGGCGGGCGCAGCGCAAGCTTCAGCCGGCCAAGAACCTTCCGACCGTCACTTTTCTGGGACTTCACTCGCTCGCGCACCTCCTCATCAGACACCTCTCCCTCTACTGCGGCTACGGGATGGCCTCCATCCGTGAGCGCGTCTACGGTGTCGAGGGACAGGCGGGGATCCTCATCTACACGGCTGCCGCGGACGCCGACGGCAGCCTGGGTGGTCTGGTGAGCTTCGGCACGCCCCAGCGCCTTGGCGCAATCCTCGATGCAGGCGTCGCGCATGCCGCCTGGTGCTCGCAGGACCCGCTCTGTCGTGACCGGCAGCCGCATCCTGGCGAACACCTTAGCGGCGCGGCATGCCACGCATGCCTGCTGCTGCCGGAGACGTCATGTGAACATGGCAACAAGTTCCTCGATCGCGGCATGCTCAGGTCGGACGAGGGAATTGCCCTCCTGGACTCCTTGTGACTCAGGGCACAGGCCCAGCCGAGGAGTTGGTGCAGGCCGCTCATGCCCTACCTGCCGGCATACGTTCCTCCTTGGCGAAGCTTCTCGACGTGGGCGACGTGGACCTGGGGTCCATAGCGGAGGTTCGATCGGCCCTCGGGATCGGAACCCTCGAAGCGGCCGCGCTGTGCCGGGCGTTCTCGCGCGCGTCCGGTCGTCTGGGCGATGAAGTTGCCAGAGGCGTGCTTATCGGCGTGACCGCGGGCGTGTCGACCGGTCGCGCACCGCAGCTCGTCTGGACAGCCCCTGGGGCTCCCGCCGCCGCTCGTAGGACGGCGCAGGTCGCGTCAGAGATGCTCAAGGAGGCCACCAAGACAGCGATCGTCGTTGGCTACTCCTTGACAAAAGCGGCCGGCCCCTTCATTGCCGAGCTGGCCGCGGCGACACGACGCGGAGTCACTTGCACGCTGGTTGCCGACCGCATGGAAGACAAGCTCGCGACGCTCGTCAAGTACTGGCCTCCCGACGTCGGTCTGCCGCCCTTGTGGTCCCGACCGGCGGACCCTGATGATGAGCAGTCGGCGCTCCACGCCAAGTTCATCGTAGTGGACTCGCGTCGCCTTCTGGTTACCTCAGCGAATCTCACTTACCACGGGTTCCACGGCAACATCGAGCTCGGGGTCTTGTTGGATGGTTCGGTGGCTGCCCAAGCGGAAGTTCTGGTGCGTGAGTGGAGTAAGGCCGGTCTGATTCACAGAGTCGGAGCGCCTGCTTAGCGAATCGGCTCGGCCCAGCAGACCGCTCGCTCGGCACCACTTCTGTCGATCCTCCCGCTCTGGAGTCGCATCCCTCGCCGCCGCATGGCATCCCTCAATCGGCGCCTGATGAGCGCAGATCCTTTCCAGTCTGTGTTGAGCGCGACCGTCTTGCCGGCAGCCAAGTCTGCGATCAGCCGTGTATCTACCGAGCTAGAGCGCACACTCCTGCGCCACTCATCCGGAACAACTTCGTACGCCGCCTCTGCGGGCTCGTTTCGCGGAGACTCCCCGGCCCACAGAAGCGTAACCAGTGGGTGTGTCCGGTGGTCATCGAGTGCGACGAGATCAGGGAACTTAGCCACAAAGCCTCTCATACCGCGTTTCGTGTACTGGCCTTCATCGAAAGAGCCGTCGGTGAGCTTCATGAGGCGGCTCTTAAGAACCGCGGTCGTCATCTGTCGCCAGTCCTTCTTGCCGGAAGCCCGCGCTGCAGCGAAGGCGGCCAAGATCATCTCCCGCGGATCATTCGTCTGGACCGACATTGCTCCCTCCTTGAGAATGCGCTAGGCAACAGCATCTCAGCACACAACGGTACGGTACCCTCCAGCTCCATGCGAGGGGAGAATGCACCGATTGCCCACGGTCATTGAGAATCCGATCCTCAACTCACCGTTCCGCGAACCGACGCGCCACTTCCGGTTCGACGAGGACGGCATCACCAGCGAGATCGTCGATCAACGCCGCCGCTCGACGTACTTCATCCCGATCCCGCAGCCCAAGAAGAAGGTTGCCGCCGAGCAGATGACCCTGCCGGGCAACTGGACCTCAGAGCGGATGCAGGAGAACGACAACATCAACCGCATCCGCGCGCATGTCGCGGGCTGGCGGCAGGCGGGCTGGCCGGGCATCACGGCGACGACTAGAGAGCTCCTCGATTACTGGACCCGCGAAGACCGCGACAGGCCGCTCTTCTTCTGCCAGATCGAAGCGCTCGAGACCGCGATCTACATCACCGAGGTCGCCGGCAAGGAGCAGCAGTGGATCGACAACCTGCTGCGCGAGGAGGCGGCGAAGAAAAGCGGCGGACTCTACCGGGTCGCGTTCAAGATGGCGACCGGTGCCGGGAAGACCGTGGTTATGGCGATGCTCATCGCCTGGCAGGCGCTCAACAAGCTGAATGACCCGCAGGACAAGCGCTTCAGCGATACGTTTCTGGTCGTCACCCCGGGCATCACCATTCGCGACCGCCTCCGGGTGTTGAAGCCAAACGCGCCGGACAACTACTACGAGGAGCGCGACCTGTTGCCGCCGGACCTCCACCAGCGCCTCCAGGCCGCCACCGTGGTGATCACGAACTACCACGCCTTCAACAAGCGCGACAAAATCAGCGCTTCGGCAACCACGAAGAAGCTGCTAGCCGGGCCTGATGGCAACCTCGACCAGTTCCGCGAGACCGATGCGGAGATGGTGCGCCGGGTCCTGCGCAGCATCGGCAACAAGACGAACATCGTTGTCCTCAACGACGAGGCTCATCACTGCTATCAGGCTGCCGATGCAAGCCTCCCCGATGCGCCAAAGCTCACGGGTGAGGAGAAGCGGGAGGCCGAGGAGGCGAACAAGGCCGCCCATGTCTGGCTTAACGGGCTGCGTCAGGTCCAGAAGAAGGTCCGCGTCAACGCGGTCTTCGACCTGTCGGCCACCCCCTTCTTCCTCGCCGGCTCCGGCTACCAGGAAGGAACGCTGTTCCCGTGGGTCGTGTCGGACTTCAGCCTGATCGATGCGATCGAGGCGGGGATCGTGAAGATCCCAAGGGTGCCGACGTCGGATGACGTGATGGAGGGCGACCTCCCGACCTTCCGAGACCTCTGGATCCGAATCCGGGATGAGCTACCGAAGAAGGGACTGAACAACGCGGCCATCGAGGGCCCGCGCACGCTTCCGAAGGAGCTCGAGGGGGCCCTACACCACCTGTACCGCGACTATCAGAAGTCGTTCGAGCTGTGGCAGCAACTCGAGGGGCGCGGGACGCCTCCGGTGTTCATCGTTGTCTGCCAGAACACCACGATCAGCAAGATGGTCTTCGACTGGATCGCTGGCTACGAGCAGACCGATGCCGACGACAACACCACTGTGCACTCAGGGAATCTGCCGCTCTTCTCGAATGCGAGCGATGGCGCCTGGATCGATCGGCCGAATGCTCTGTTGATCGACTCGGCCCAGCTGGAATCGGGGGAGTCGATGAGCGCGGACTTCAAGAAGATGGCCGCGAAGGAGATCGACGAGTTCAAGGACGAGCTGCGGGCGCGGGGGGACCATCGCGACGAACTGACGGACGAAGACCTGCTACGCGAAGTCATGAATACCATCGGCAAGCGGGGCAAGCTGGGTGAACAGGTCCGCTGCGTCGTCAGCGTCTCGATGCTGACGGAGGGTTGGGACGCTAACACCGTCACTCACATCCTCGGGGTTCGAGCCTTCGGGACGCAGCTGCTCTGCGAGCAAGTCGTCGGTCGGGGGCTGCGCCGCATCAGCTACGAGCCGAACGCCGAGGGGATGTTTGAACCAGAGTACGCCGAAGTGTTCGGCGTGCCGTTCAGCTTCATTCCAACGGTCGGTACGGCAAAGCCGCCGGTCCAGAAGGAGATCCATCGCGTCTACGCGCTGCCTGACCGGGCGCATCTGGAGATCACGTTTCCGCGGGTCATCGGCTACCGGTGGGACATGCCGACCGAGCATCTGACGGCCGAGTTCACGCCGGACTCCACCATGACGCTGCGCACCGATGAGGTTCCTACGCGCGCACAGCTGGACCCGATCGTCGGCGAGTCCAAGGAGACGACCCTGGACGAGCTGAGGGAATACCGGCGACAGCAGGTTGCGTTCGCGCTGTCAAAGCGGGTGGTGGAGAACTACCTGCTCGATGCAGAGCAGCGCCCGAAGCCGTGGCTCTTCCCGCAGATCCTGCCGATCGTCCAGCGCTGGATGAACCAGTGCGTCGTGACCCAGGGCGGCGCCTTTGAGCAGATGCTCCTGCTGAGTCAGTACAGCCACACCGCCGCGCAGAAGGTTGCAAGCGCCATGGTCCGTGGCACCGTGGGCGAGAAGCGACTGCTGCCGATCCTCCGCCCGTACGACGCCGTGGGGTCGACGTCGGAGGTCGACTTCAACACCACAAGGACCGTCTACGAGACGACCAAGAGCCACCTTAACTATGTGGTCCAGGACTCGGGCTGGGAGTCGAAGGTGGGCGAGACGCTCGACCACATGGACGAGGTCGTCGCTTACTTCAAGAACCCCGGCATCCTCCGCATCCCGTACACGCACGAGGGGGTGCAGGGTCATTACATTCCGGACTTCGCCGTCCAGCTTCGTCATGGCCGGCCCGACCCGCTCAACCTCCTGATCGAGGTGACGGGCGAGCGGAAGAAGGACAAGATCGTGAAGGTCGAGACGGCCGCGACGTACTGGGTGCCGGCCGTCAGCAACCTCGGTGAGTTCGGTCGTTGGGCCTTCACGGAGATCACCGATCCCTGGGACGCCGCTGATCTGATTGCAAGCACCATCCATGACATCGTCCGCGGTAACGCGGCAGTAACGGAGGGGTAAGGAGTGACACGCAAGACTGGGAAGGCCGCGGGTCCAACACGCGTGGAGCAGACCCGCCATGCCGGAGACCAGCGCGTGAACATTCCAACGGCTGAGCTGGAGAAGTTCGCCGAGCAGGATGAAAGCCAGCCGAAGAAGCTGCTCTACCCGCGCGACCCGAGCCTCGATCCGCAACTGGTCTGGAAGGGGAAGGACGAGCAGGACCAGCAGCCACTCGAGGTCCCATCGGTCCCGATCTATATTCAGGAGCACATCAGTCCAAAGGCGCTGATCGAGGATCTGCGCGCTACCTCATCCGCCGGGCGGGAGCAGCAGCTCGATCTGTTCGGCGACTTCAACGGTATGGAGTTCGACGAGCGAGTCGAGTTCTACCAGCATCCGATGAAGTGGTCGAACCGGATGATCCTGGGCGACTCGCTGCTCGTGATGACCTCATTGGCCGAGAAGGAGGGCCTGAAGGGGCAGGTCCAGATGATCTACGTCGACCCGCCCTACGGAATCAAGTTCGGGTCGAACTGGCAGGTCCGGACCGATCGCCGCGACGTCAAGGACGGCAAGCTCGATGATGCGACCCGCCAGCCAGAGCAGATCAAAGCCTTCCGCGACACCTGGGAGCTGGGTATCCACTCATACCTGAGCTACCTGCGAGACCGATTCGTGGTCGCCCGTGACCTGTTGGCCGACTCCGGCTCGATCTTCGTCCAGATTGGAGACGAGAACGTCCACGTGGTGAGGGCAGTCCTGGATGAGGTATTCGGTAGCGACCAAGTGGTTGGACAGATTGCCTTCGCCAAGACAGCTCCCTTGGGTGCCGCGCGCCTTCCGTCGAACTATGACTACATCCTCTGGTACGCGCGTAACCGCGATGTGGTGAAGTTTCGCCCTCTCTTCTTACAGCGCGAGGAGCGTACGGTTGGTGGAACGTACAGCTGGATGGAATTGGAGGACGGGTCCGACGTCCGAATAACGCGCGAACTTCTCGCGAAGGAACCGGTAGGCCGCCGCTTCCGCGCTGCTGACATTTCGGGTCCGGGAGGCTCTCCGAGCGAGATCGTTCCTATCAACTTCAGGGGAAAGGAGTTTCGTCCTTCCCCCGGCCGCCATTGGAAGACGCACATAGAGGGGATGCAGCGTCTCATCGCGGCCAACCGCGTTGTGAGCCAAGGCAAGACGCTCGGCTATAAGCGGTTCGAGGATGACTTTCCGATGATGCAGCTTGCGAACGTGTGGACAGACACCATCGTGGGAACGTTCAGCGAGCGCTGGTACGCAGTTCAAACGAGCCCACTGACCATTGCGCGCTGCATTCTCATGTCGACCGACCCTGGGGATCTTGTTCTAGATCCGACGTCTGGCGGTGGTACCACGGCCGCCGCCGCGGAGGAGTGGGGACGACGGTGGATAGCGATCGACACGTCACGTGTCGCTATGGCCATCGCACGCTCGCGAATGATGGGTGCTCGGTACCCGTATTACCGCTTGGCAGACAACGGCACAAATCCCAACATCCGTATGGGTTTCGAGTACCAGCGGATACCTCGAGTGACTCTTGGGTCAATCGCGAATAACCCGGACATCCGCGATGGCATGACGCGCGACGAGATTGATGCCGCTATCGCGCGGCACGCCGAGACAGAGATTCTGTACGACCGTCCCCACATCGATCCGAAGGTCGTTCGGGTGGCAGGTCCGTTCACGGTCGAGAGCCTCTCGCCGCATCGGGTTCTAGGGGATGGGCCAGAAGATATCAATGGCAACGGATCTGTTCCGGTGGTCGACTCGGCCCGGTTTGTCGACATGGTGCTCGACAACCTGCGCAAGGCGGGCGTGCAGAACCAGGTCAAGCAGCAGCGGCTCACGTTCGAGACCCTCGATCGGTTCCCCGGTCGCGCAATCCAGGCGGACGGCAAGTACGACGAGGGCGGCGCGACCAGGCGGGCGGCGGTCGCCATCGGTCCCGAGTACGGCACCGTCGGCAAGGAGCTGGTGCGCGAGGCGGCCAAGGAGGCGGCCGATTGGGCCGACCTGCTGATCGTGTGCGGCTACGCGTTCGACGCGCGGGCGGAAGAGATGACCGCGCTCGGGCGCCTGCCGGTCGTGTACGCCCGCATGAACGCCGATCTGCTGCTCGGCGACCAGCTCAAGAAGACGGGTACCGGCAACCTGTTCACCGTCTTCGGTCAGCCCGACGTCGAGATCCGTACGCTCGACGACGGCCAGCTCCAGGTCGACATTCGCGGCATCGACGTCTACGACCCAACCGCCGGCGAGATCCGGTCCGATGCGCCCGACATGATCGCGTCGTGGTTCATCGATACCGACTACAACGGCGAGTCGTTCTTCGTCCGCCACGCCTACTTCTGCGGCGGGGATCGGCCGTATGAGCGGCTCTCGAAGACGCTGAAAGCGGACATCGATCCGGAGGCTTGGGAGTCGCTCTACTCCGCGACCTCGCGTCCGTTCCCGCGACCCGAGTCAGGGAAGATCGCGGTGAAGGTCATCAACCACTACGGCGACGAGATACTCAAGGTCTACGAGGTCTAGGGTTTTCATGTCGGCGGCCGCACGCCTCGAGTGCTCCCGTCCTCTCGGATTGTTCGCACCCCTACCAACTACTTCGTCAGCACGTGCGGCGCTCGACGGCAATGGAGTCGCCTGGACCGATGAAGCCGCGACGTAAACTCACCGGGCAATCGCGGGAGCTACGGATAATCGATCCAATGCTCCGTCGTCGCCCCGCGATCGAACGCACGAACTCGCGACCATGCGACCCATGCGGTGAGAAGAGCTCTCCCTCCGCCGTCAAGTGATGGGAGTACGGGTTCCGGCCTCTTTGGTGGTCACGCGTCCCTTTACTGGCGGTGGCATCGGTGGCCGCGATCGGCCTTTCGGCGAGCGGACACTGGCTGTGCTCCAGCTCTCGCAGCCAATCCAGCCGAGGGTGAGCCGCAACGTTGGTCATCTGCCGACTGCGCATCAAGCCAGTAGAACGTGTCTCCCAGAGCCTACAATCCGGCGGGTCCCCAAGGCTTGATCGGCTAGTTCCTTTCTATCAGGGGTGAGATGATTGCTGCCCGCTTCGCTGCCCTTCTTCGGGCTGCCATGGTCATTGCGCTCCTCTCGGCATGTGGCGGTCAGGCTTCCGTTGCAGGTGCTGACCAGACTGCATCGTTCCGGACGACTCCACCGCCCACCGATTCAGCCCGGGCGACTGCGTCACCAACCGGCCGCCCAACACCCCGACCAACCGTCCGCCCGACCTCGAAGGTCACGCCAGCCCCCACGCAACAGCCGACTCAGCCTCAGACTCCGACGGCTCAGCCCACCGTCGCTCCTACGCCTGCCGGCCCGGTCATGCCTGCGGGCGCAATCGGCTCATACGATGCCGCGGCGAAGGTCGGTCAGACGGCAACGGTCTGCGGCACAGTCGTTTCGCCGACGTATCTCACAGGCGGGCCGACCTTCCTGAACCTCGACGCGGCGTATCCCGATCACCATTTCACGATTGTCATTTGGCCGGAGTATCGAGACCTCTATGCGCGACCGCCGGAGGAGATGTTCGCCGGCCGATTCGCATGCGTGAGGGGGTACGTCAGCAGCTACAACGGTGTGGCTCAGATCGAAGCCCGTGATAACGTCGTATGGCTACCCTGAGCGTCGCAGCGAAGCCCTAGGCACATTGAGCGCTAGCCTGGCATCGCCGCTGGCGAGTACATCGACTCTAACCATGTCGTATGCGAACCAGAGACCAGGATCGCTTCTTGGCGAAGCTGAGCGCAGCCACTGATAATGTCTGATGTTACGCATGACAACGTGTCACGAGCACTCCTGGTCGACCGCGTCGTTCGGGATTGGGTCTCCGAGCTGATCGACCTCGGAGGCCGCAACAATCTCATCAACTATCGTGACCTGAAAGCCGGAACGCTATCGCTCGACGACGCCGAGCCAGCGGCTATGGAAGCCCTCATCAAAGGGCGCTCAGTCAGCTTGGCGCGGCTCTTTCCGACAGAGGAAGGGCGTAAGGACGCCGTCCGCCGGGCTCGCACCATTCATCGGAAGGCACGCGAGAACTTCGAGGAACGTGGAATCGACACACTCCACGTGGCCTGCGGAATCGCGACCTGGACTCATGATCGTCCGTGGGCACCGGCAGCGCCGGTCCTCCTGATCCCTGCCGAGCTCAGCCCAATGGGCGCGGCCATGGACGACTTCCGCCTGACCGCGTCTGCAGAGCCCGAGCTAAATCCGACGCTTCTCCACCTGCTCAAAGTCGAGTACCGATGTGAGATCGATCCCGACGGAGTCATGGACGTCGTCGATGGCCCGATCGACGAGGCATGGGAGGTCGTCGCAGTGACAGACTGGGTTCGGGAACAGGCTCGACGCGTTCCGGGATTCATGGTCGGGGAGCGATTCGTCCTCGCCAATTTCTCGTACGCGAAGCTGCCGATGGTTCGCGACCTTGAGAATGCCACTGAAGAGCTCGTTGCTCACGACTTGATTGCGGCCATCGCCGGCGACTCGACTGCTCGGCAAACCGTCCAGTCGGCCGGCCCCTCGCCCGACGCTGTCCCATCGCCTGAACCCCCACCGGCGGATGAGTTCCTGGTGCTGGACGCCGACTCGACGCAGATTCACGCCATCAACGCAGTCGTTGCTGGTCAGCACCTGATCGTGCGGGGTCCCCCGGGAACTGGGAAGAGCCAGTCGATCGCGAACCTAGTCGGCACACTCATCGCGCGCGGAAAGTCCGTGCTATTCGTTGCGGAAAAGCGCGCGGCCATCGACGCCGTGCTCAAGCGCCTTTACGGCGCCGAATTGAGCAATCTCGTCCTGGATCTCCATCAAGTCGGCACGCGAAAGGCCTTTGCACAGGAGATCGGGCGTGCGCTATATGCCAGCCGCCAGACCCCCCGCGTCGAGAGCTCAGCCGAGGAGCGGCGGTTGGAACAACGGCGCGCCGCGTTGAACGAGAACGCCCGGGCGCTGCACGAGAAGCGTGAGCCATGGGATGTGTCGTTCTATGAGGTACTGGCGGAACTTGTCGGGCGGCAGGGTCAGCAGTACCGCACTAAGTTCGCTCCGCCGACGCTCGAGAGGCTACACGGTGATGTGCTGAGCGAAGCCTTGGCCAACTTAGACGGGTATGAGCAACTCGGCGGGATCGGCATCGGAACTTCCACGGCACCGTGGGCTCGTTCGCCAATAGCGGATCGCGAGCATGCGACCGAAGCGTTTGCTCTACTTGAGGAGTTGAGGCGCGAGGACATTCCAGACCTCGTCGAAGCGCTCGACGAGGCGGCGGATGAAACCCAGATTGCCGCGCCGGAGGATTTCGGCCAGGCGCAGCGTGCGCTAGAGGCCTGGGAGAGGGCTGCCCAAGTCGCCAGCGTATTTGACGCGAGCGTCTACGAGCTTCCCCTCTCCGAGCTGGTGGAGGCTACCCGTGAAGCGGTCGCGAATCCACTACGACGGCTCGCTGCCTCTCTCTTCTCGACCCAATACCGTAGTTCTCGGCAGGCACTTCGCGACCGTGCTACCCGCTCATCGTCAGATGCACAGCTCCACGAACAGGCGCGGTATGCGTTGGCGACCGCCCAATCCTGGACCGCGATCGGGAATGGCTTGCCTCTTGCACCACGCGCGTTAACTCAGGTCGCAGAGCGCCTGCACCGCACCGCGCAGAAGCTCCAGCGGCTGCAAAGCATGGTCGGCCGGACGGTCGCGGATGACTCGTGGGAGACGATCCTCGGTGATCTCGATCGTCTCTATGAGGATCGGGAAACGCTCGCCAAACTGCCGGAAATCCGCCGCCTTAGGGCTGAGCTCGAAGCCGCTGGACTCAGGCATCTGCTGCAGGAACTGGTCGATCGACCGGAAGGCGGGGCGCGGACCGCTCTCGAAACGGTTTGGCTTACCTCCTTGTTCGACCACCTCGTCCTTGCCGATCCGGCATTGACACGAATTGGCGGAGACGGCCTCGACCGGGCGGTTGCCGAGTTTCAGCTGCTTGACCGCGAGCACTTACGTACCACCTCCGATCGGATCCGCCGTATTGCCGCGGAGCGCGCGACGGCGTCTCGCGACGAGCACCCAGATCAGGCTCAGCTAGTCCACCGACAGGCAGCACTCCAGCGGAAGCACATGCCGGTCCGTTCGCTGGTTCACGCCGCGGCGGACGTACTTCTTGCGCTGAAGCCGTGCTGGGCGATGAGCCCGTTGATGGTGAGCCAGCTTCTCCCGGCGCGGCCGATGTTCGATGTGGTCGTGTTCGATGAGGCCTCGCAGGTCACTCCGGCGGACGCAGCGACCTCGATCCTGCGCGGACGTCAGCTCGTCGTGGCCGGCGACGAGCGGCAGCTTCCTCCGACGCGCTTCTTCGCATCCGATGGCGACACCGATGTTGACGAGGACGAGTCGGTCGAGGACGAGTCAACTCGGGAGTTGGCCGGAACACAGGGCTTCGAGTCGATTCTCGATGCGCTGAGTGGGCTGTTCCCAGTCCGGATGCTGCAGTGGCACTACCGCAGCCGCGACGAGCGCCTCATCGCGTTCTCTAACGCCTATCTGTATGACCGCCTCCTGACGACCTTCCCCGGCGTTGGGGGAGCTGAGACGCTCGCACACCTCGAGGTCCCGTGGCAACCAGGCTCTGACACGAACAGCCCATCGGCGGAAGTCGACGCCGTGGTTGATCTCATCCTCCGGCACGCGCGAGAACGACCGACGGAGTCCCTCGGGGTGATCGCTATGGGAATCAAACACGCGCTGCGAGTCGATGAGGCGCTGCGGGCGCGCTTGCGCTCCCATCCGGAGCTAGACACATTCTTCGACGAGGACCGGGATGAACCGTTCTTCGTGAAGAACCTGGAGCGCGTTCAGGGAGATGAACGCGACGCGATCATCCTCACGATCGGTTATGGCAAGAACAGTCGGGGCGAGATGGTGTACCGATTTGGCCCGCTGCTCACCGAGGGCGGGGAACGCCGATTGAACGTTGCGGTGACGCGTGCGAAGCGCCGCCTCACCCTCGTAACGTCCTTCTCGGCCGCCGATCTGGACCCCGAGCGCCTCACCTCCAGGGGCATGCAGCTCCTTCGGAACTACGTGGTGTTCGTGGCGTCACAGGGCGCGAATCTCGGCGAACGCACGCCGGCGGCCCCTCAACTGAATCCTTTCGAGGTCGATGTTCGCGACACACTGACGAAGTACGGCCTCCAGCTGGTGCCGCAACACGGCGTGTCTGGCTACCGGATCGACTTTGCCGTGCGGCATCCGGAGAGGCCACATGAGTTTGTACTCGCCATCGAGTGTGACGGAGCCACGTATCACGCCTCGGAGACGGCTCGAGACCGGGATCGCCTCAGGCAGCAGCAACTGGAAACGCTCGGATGGCGCTTCCACCGCATCTGGTCCAACGAGTGGTTCCATCGGAAGGGCGAAGCAGTCGCAAAAGTCCTTGCCGCGTACGAGGCGGCGGTCCGAGGGGATCCAGTTCCGGCGCTGGCCGAAATCGTTGATGTCGATGAGGCCGAATCGGCGGAAGGCGAGCCGGACGGTGCGCCCGGGACGCGCGGGCCTCGGCCGAATGTGCCACGAGGCCGGAAGATCGACGAATACTGGGGCCACCAACTAATCCACATCGTCGATTGGATTGAGTCCGATGATCTCCTGCGAACGGAAGACGAAGTCATTTCCGAAGCAATGGCTGAGCTCGGCTTCCAGCGACGAGGCGCTCGAATCGTCGCAGTGCTTCGATCCGCCGTTCAGCAAGCTCGCGCTCAGCGCAAGCCACAGCCGACTGCCATCCGCAAACGAACCAATGCCTCTCGCATGCGATCAATTCCTGCCGGATCATCGGCGGCACCGACGGTTGAAGGTCGGTCGGCTATTGAAGCGCCGTTGTCATCACCGAAGCTACCGCCACCGGGGTTACCAGCGATTCACGGCAGCGACGAGGCGGGACTGTCCGGGCCAGCAACCGCACCCCCCAGCGATACGCCGTTACCGGTTGAGGGTTCGCTAGAGGCCGCTCCATCGGTTGAGGAAACGGAGGATGTACCCGGAAGCGCATGGGGTCCTCAACATGAGCAGGAGCTCGTGCGGGTCAACGAAGAGCGCCAAGCACTTGAAATGCTCCGCAATCGCTTGCCGCCAGGCGAGTACTTCGAACGGTTGCACAAACTGCTCGCTCGTCGCCGTGAGCTGGCAGATGCGCGCCGGCGTGCGACCGCACGGGTAGCGGATGGTTCGGTCGTCACGCTGGAAGATCCCAAAGGCGATCGGGTCACAACCAAGATCTCAAGCAGCCTCGTGATTCGCGCGACCAGCGATGGCTGGATCGAGCCTGGCAACATCTGGCGCGAAGGGATTTCGTCGCACTCCGATCTTGGTCACGCATTCATCGGCCGAAAGGTCGGTGAGTCAGTGTCGGTTGACGGTGTGGATTACCGCATCGTCGATATCAACGATCGCTAGGCGTCTGGTCGCGCTGCCACTGGTGCCCACCGCCGATCGTTGAGCCGCTTCGGTCAACTCCTCGTCTCTCGGGTCCCGCCCGGCTACAGTGCCTGCGCAAGGGAGGGACATCATGGATCCGATCGTCATCGAGCGCCTGGACCGAGGACCTCGCCTGGTCATCGAAGAGCCAGCGACGCTGGCGCTTCACTTCTTCAGTACCGATGCCAGCTCGGTCGCAGCTAATTCCTACGACGCTCAGGCCGGCAAGGGCGAGCCCGACCGAATCACCTCCGACGACATCCGTGCCATCAACCAAACGATGCGCGCGCGCTCGCCACACTCAGCGTGGGAGGCGCTGACCGGCGCTGCCCACCTGCCCTGGCTTGGCGCCATCGATCCTGCCTGGGATCTGATCGCTACCGACGACGAGACCTGGCAGGCAGTCGGCGGCCCTGTTCTGCTTGCTGCGGCCATCGAGGCGTCGGTCGGCCCATACCGGCGTCTGTCCGTGGCGACCAAGGTGCTGCACTTGAAGCGGCCGCGGCTGTTCCCGGTGCTCGACTCGCTCGTTGTCGACCTCATCGGCGGTTTGGGCTTCGTGTCGCGTCCCTCCCGGCTGCTGATCCACCTCCGCGAGCAGGGCCGCGCCAATCTCACCTCGCTGACCGCCATCCAGCGCGAGCTCGCGGACCACCCCGATCGCTACGAGCGCTCGCTGGTCCGTATCCTCGATGCCCTGCTCTGGTCCTCGCATCCGACGGCCGGCATCGCGCCTGGGCTGAAGGACTGGGAGCACCGCATCCGTCCGGTGAGCACATGAGCGCCGAGGAACGGGCGCTGGCCGCCTTTGATCGCCTCTTGGCCGACGTCGGCGAGCGCGCCGATGAGATCGGGCCGCGACCCATCGCGTCCATGTGGCCCCACGTCGGCAGCGCCTACCGCCCGGGCGGCGTCTTCATACTCGGTCAAGCCCTCGACGGGTGGGACCCTGACGAGTGCAGCGCACGCTGGCACGCCAGCGAGGCGAGGAATGCCGACGGACGCGAACGGATCATCCATGGCACGCGCGCTTGGCACGCGGATGCGCCCGAGCCCATCGCGCCGGTACTCGAGGTTGGCAAACGCCGCGGCTCGACCTTCTGGCTCTTCAGCCACGCCCTGGTGGACCGCCTCGTCCCGGACGGCTCGCTCCCGTGGTACGGGCGCTACGCCTGGGGCAACCTGTACCCGCTCGGCCATGATCGACCCAAGAGCTACCCGACCGGAGCGCTGAAGGAGGCGCAGGACGAGCACGTCGCCGACCTCCTGATGGCCCAAGTCGAGATGCTCGACCCCGCCGTGGTGGTGCTAGTGTGCGGGCCGTGGTACTGGTGGTCGGCGCGCAACAAGCCGGCCGAGCTCGAGGCCTTGACGCCGGCCGATCGGCCGTTGCTGGCGACAGGCGTTATCGAAGGACGTTCTTGGGTTGTCGGTCTCCATCCCGGCGGTGCCAGTCGATCGACCCGCACCGGCCCTTACGCCTACGCGGAGCTCATCGCCGAGACGGTTCAGCAATCGAGCATTCCGCCGAGGCGGACCGAATGAACCTCGAAGCCAGGTTCGCATCGGGGAGGTGGGGGAGTAGAGTGCGCGCGGGGCCGGACCCTGAGCGCCGGCCCGGCAACGGAGGTGTGACGTGTCCATCGACCTGGGTGGCGTCAACTGGCTCGCGGTCGTCATCGGCACCGTCGTCTACTTCGCGCTCGGCGCGCTGTGGTTCGCGCCGGCGACGCCCCTCGGCAGGGCCTGGATGAAGGCCGCCGCGTACGAATCGCCCACGAGCGGCACGATGTCGACGAACGTCTTCTACGTCGTGCCCCTCGTCACCTGCCTGGTCATGGTGACCGCGCTCGCGCTGCTCGCAAAGGCGGTCGGGGTGAGCGACATGGGCGGCGGGATCGTGCTGGGGCTGCTGGTCGGCATCGGCCTCGAGCTGCCGCTGCTCATCACCACCGCGGCCTTCGAGTTCAAGAAGCCGCAGCCGTTCACCTGGGGGCTCATCGACGCCAGCTACCACGTCATCGGCCTGACCATCGCGGGCGCGATCATCGGCGTGATGGCCTAGCCCGACCTCGCCGACAAGCCGATGGAGTCGGGGGTCCAGCGCAACGAGTCTGTGCGCCGGCCCATGGAACGCCGAACGGCCGCCGGGGGTGCCGGCGGCCGATCTGGGCGGGGAGAGGTGAGGGTCAGCGGAGCTCGATGAACCCGAGGACCTGGGCGTCCCGCTGGAAGACGATGCCGTTGGCCTCCTCGAGGCCGAGGAGCTCGGCGTTCGCCATGTCCCAGCTGGGGCCATCGCTGTCCATGTTGAGCACCTCGAGCATCGGCCCGTCGAAGGTCGGCGCATCGGCGTCGGTGATGGCGCTGGCGAGGTAGACGGTTCCATCGGCGTCGCGGAACAGGACACCGTTGACGAGCGACGGCAGGTCACCCTCGTCGTTCCCATGGGCGATCGCCTCGGCGATGGTCGCGCCCGGGCCGGAGAAGGCCATCTCGGCGACGGTGACCGTCCCGACGACGACGCGCTCCTGGGGAGCGGGATCCTCCGACGGCGCCATGGAAGGCTGCGCCGGCTGGCTGACGGGATCGCTCGCTGGCTGCGACGGGGTGGCCGGGGCGGACGGCTCGTTGGCGCCCGTCGCCGTGCCGCACGCGGCACCGGCGATGGCAAGGAGGGCGAGGACGAGGGTGGTGCGAATCGGGGTCTTCATCGGTTCGGGGCTCCGCAAGTACGTGGACTGATGTCGTCGTTGGGACGCCCGGCCGATGGGCCCCGTAACGCGTTTTTCTGCGGCAACCGACGTAGTCGAGGTGCGACAAGCGTCTCCGCTGCCGATTGGTATCGGTCCGCCGTTACCGGTGGTATCGTCGGCCGGCCTGCGCATCCCGAGTCGCTGAAACTGGCTCGCGTCCGATGCGCGCGTGAGGGAGGAAGTCCGTCATGCGACGAGCCCGCATCGGCGTCGCGCCCATCGTCGTTGCGCTCGTGCTCGCCGCCTGCGGCGCGCCGGGCGGGTCCGCCCTCCAGTCCACTGGCGATGCGCCGTCGGCGGACGCGGGCCTCAGTGTCCGGGACGAGCTCCAGGTCGCCATGGATGCCACCGTCGCGACCGGAAGGGTTCGGATCAGCCAGTCGCTCGAGATCAGCGGATCGAGCGCGCTCCCGTCCGTCAGCATCGACGAGGCGACCGTCGGTCAGGCCGCGTTCGGCGATGAGCGCCAGATGCGGATGAGCGCCGACCTCACCGCCCTGGCCGGGATGGGGCGGATCGAGATGATCCGCGACGGAAGCCTCATGTACGCGCGTGGCGCCGCGTTCGACGAGCTCGCCGGACCCGGCAACTGGCTCCTCGTCGACCTGGACTCCGATGATCCGGCGGTCGCGCCGTTCGCGCCGCTGGCGTCCGGGCAGAACGACCTGACGATGGCGATCTTCTACCTCTACGGGCTCGTCGACGAGGTTTCCGTCGAGGAGGGCGTCACGCTGGCCGATCGACCGGCCCGGGTGTTCTCGGGCGAGGCGGACCTCGAGGCGGCGCGCGAGACGATCCCCGAGGCCCGCGCCGAATCGCTCGAGGATCTCCTGGCCAACATGCGCGTCACCGGCGTCTCTCCGGTGATCCGCGCCGAGGCCTGGGTGGCCGATGACGGCCTCATCCACCAGGTTCGCTACGTCTACCGGATCGGCGACCGACTCGGGGGCGGCACGATGACGACGGTCATGCAGTTCAGCGACCACGGTGAGCCGATGGACCTCGACCTCCCCGACGCGTCCGAGGTCGTGAACATCGAGGATATCGACGTCGGCGGGGGTTGACGATGCCACCTGCTGGGCCGATGAGTTCGCGCGATCACATCGGTCCAATCGGCGACTGCAGCAGGTGACCTGACCGATGGACCCCGAGCCGACCACCACCCCGCCCGCGATCACCGTCACGCCCATCCACGTCGCCGACCTCCACGTCGAGGGCGAGGTGATGCCGGTCATGGTCCATCTCATCGCGCATCCGCAAGGCCGCGTCCTGGTCGACACCGGCATGACCGAGCTCCACCCCTGGCTCGACGACATGGCGCCGACCCTCATGCCGCTCGACCGGCAGCCCGGCTTCGACATCGGCTCCGTATCGGCCGTCGTGAACACGCATCTCCACGGCGATCACATCGGCGGCAACCACCTGTTCGCCGGCAGGCCGATCTACGTTCAGCGCCGGGAGCTCGAGGAGGCCCGGTCGCGCGACGACTACACGATCCGCGAGTGGCTCGATGCGCCCGGCGTCACCTACGTGCCGATCGACGGTGAGCACGAGCTCCTGCCCGGCCTGCGCCTCGTCCCCGCACCCGGCCACACCGATGGAACCCAGGTGGTCGTTATTGACGGCGGCTCGGGCGGCGGGTCGGACGGCGGGCGGCCGATCGTCATCGGCGGCGACATGGCCGTCTGGTTCGGCGAGCTCGACGAGCCATCGACCGAGGGGCAGCTCATGGTCGTCGGGTTGAATCCCGAGGCCGTCTACCTCGCGCACACGTTCGAGCCGTGGCGGCCTTCACGGGCCGCGTAGGTCAGGCAGCGCGCATGGAAGCGCCCGCAGAATCAGCAGAAGTCCCATTCCCGCGCGTCCGACGACGTGGCAGGCTGCGAGGATGAGAGATCGGCGTGCTGCCCTTATCGCCGTGGCGGTGAGCGGCGTGGTGCTCTTCGCTGCCTGGTTCGTGTTCCTGCGACCGGTCGTCCTCGACTACTACTGCGACGGCAGCGCTCCGCGCTGGATGCTCGAGGCGCAGGGCTACGACGGAGGCGGCTGTTACGAAGTCCTGCCCACGTCCGAGGCGCCGCCCGGAGCGGACTGGACCCCGGTCTGCGTAGGGCTCTGCGGTCCGCCTCCTCAATCGCCCTGACGTTCGGCGATCGGCTGCTCCACGCCGTGGCGTACGCCGGCCCGAACTTCGCCGATTGGTGACTGCCGTCTTCGGCTAAGTCCTGGTAGTTGCGTACAGTTCGTACAATTCGTCCATGAGCGAGCGGCGGATCAGCGAGGCGCGCGAGTCCTTCTCGACGACGATCAACCGGGTGGCCTACGGCGGCGAGCGCGTCGTCCTGACGCGCCATGGGCGCCGCGTCGCCGCGGTCGTTCCGATCGAGGATCTCGAGCTTCTCGAGCAGCTGGAGGACGCGGCGGACCTCGATGCGGTCCGCGAGGCGCTGGCCGATCCAAGGAACGCCACGCCTGTGGCCTGGCCGGACATCAAGGCGCGGCTCGGTCTGTAGGCGCGGCAGCTCGGTGTATCGCGTCGAGCCCTAGTCGGGGCGGTTCGTGCCCTCGAGGCCGAGGTCCTCCTCCTCGTCGGCGGCGCCGAACCGGGTCTGGACCGATGCGCCCTCGCCGCGATCCCACTCCGACGTGCTGCCGCCATCGGTGCCGGCCATCGGCGTTCCATCGGCTCCGGCGTAGTCCGGGCCAGCCGGGCGGTTGGCGGTCCCGGCGCCGGCGCCGGCACCGATGTCGCGGATCGTACTGTCGGCATCGGGGTTCATGCCCGTGTCGCCGGTGCGGCGCATCGGCTCATCAGTGTCGTGGTCGTCGTCGCCCATGCCGAGGGCGTCCTTCACCTTGTCCATCAGGCTCTGGCCGTGCTGGTCTGTCATGGGATCGGTCTCCGTGTGGCGTTGGTGGCCGATCACCGATGCAGGATCGAAGCCGACTGGCGCCCAAGCCGTGCCTGATGTCGGCACACCACCCGTGGCGCTGCCCTTCAGGCGTTCCGCCCGGTCACCTCGCGGACGATCGCCTCGACCGCAGCCCGGAACTCCGGGCCCTCGTACGGGCTCGCCGTCGTCGGGTCGACGGGCTTGAAGCGGCCGTCGACGGCCGCCTGGATCGCGTTGCGGATCGGCGTGAACACGGCGGCGAGGACGAGCGCGCTGATGATGGCCGCGGCGTCCGACGTGTCGCCGGTGAGCGCGGTGAAGCTGCGCTGGAGGAGGGCGACGAGCGCGGCGTACAGGCCGGCCACGATGCCGACGAGCGGCACGTACACCAGCGTGCGGTTGATGAGGACGTCGATCTCGTACAGCCGATAGCGCCGGATGGCCATGACGACCGCCGCGGGCACGAAGGTCAGCACCAGCAGCGCCAGCGCGGCCGACCAGTTCTCGCCGATGGCGAGCGAGATCGGCAGCACGACGGCCCAGATCGCGGCCGCGAAGAGGAACCACTTGAGCTGCTGGCGCGCCTCGGCGGCCGATCGACGGAATCGGACGAGGAGCGTGGCGACGCCCACGACCACGCCGAGGACGAGGGCCAGCGCGGTGACGCCGTTCGCCACGTCGCGTGTCGCGGCCGGGAGTGCGCTCACACCCAGCGGGTTCGCCACGTCGATCCCCACCTCGACGGGCCCGGGCGCCACGGCCGCGAGGAGGGAGCCGATGAGGACGCCGGCCCCCGCGAGCCTCAGCCCACGCATCGGCCATCCCGGAAGTGGACGCCCATCGGGAAACACCGAGGGCAGGGCCGACCCGAGCAGGAACAGCGCCGGCCCGAAGCCGACGACGCCGAGGAGCGCGAACCAGGCGCCGGCCGCCGGATCGGTCTCGAGGCTGGCCAGGCCGATGACGTAGCCCACGAACACGGCACCCAGCGCCGGTCCACCGGCGAGCATCACCCAGCCGACGAGGTTGCGTGGCTGCTGCCGCGTCACGAGCAGGCCGGCGGTCGCAAATGCCATGACGGTCACCGCCAGCGCGACGAGGAAGGCGACGACCTCGAGCGTCGCTGCGAGGCCGTCGAGCCCGCCGAACACCGACGGGAACAGCAGGGGCGCCGATGCGAGCAGGGCCGCCTCGGCCGCCGCGATGGCCCACAGGAGCCACGGCACCGATGGGGCGAGGCGCGATCGGACGGTGGCCGGCTGTGCGGAGGGTGGCGCGGGGACGGGCTGGGCGGGCTCGACGCCCTCGGTCGCCATGTGCTGGGGAGCGTACCCGGCGGCCGCAAGCCCCCCGGGGCCCGCGCCGAGCTAGGCGGGGGCCTCCGTGCCGAGCGCCGCGTCGATGGCCGCGACACGCTCGAAGAACTGGCCGATGATCTCCAGGCGCGCCTCGTCGTCGTATCGGCCCACGATGTATCGGCCCAGCTTCTGCCACCAGTAGAGCTGGTAGATCCGGTCGTCGGCGGAGGAGGTGAAGGTCGCCCACTCGCGCCGGTTGCTGGTGCGGACGTCGGTCGCGCCGCGCCCGGTCAGCTCGGCCTCGAGCTCCTCGCTGCGGGTCCGCTCGCCGGCCTCGGAGCGGTCGAACGGCGTGGACCGGCCGGCGGCCATGGCGACGGTGTCGAGCAGCTCGTCGAGGATGAACGGCTTCGATAGCACCGCCGCGAAGCGTGCCCGTTGCGCCCGCTCCGACGTGCCGGTGCGGGCCTCGAGGACGGCATCGGAGTGGCCGGTGAACATCACCGTCGGGATCGGCCGCTCGCGATCGGCGAGGTACGCGGCCTCCGCCCAGCTGCCGCCGAATCCCGGTCCCTCCGTCGAGTCGAGCAGCACGCAATCGGGCTCGATCTTGCCGACGGCGCCGGCGATCGTGTCGTGATCGGTCGTCGTCACGACGGTGACGTCATAGCCCTCATCGGTAAGGATCGCGGTGACCAGCTCGCCGATGGCGGGGTCGTCGTCGGCTATGAGAATCCGCAACTTGTTCTCAATCGGCGACGCAGCGCCGCCCTGCTCGGCCATCATCGTCTCCCAGCTCGGCATTCAAGCCAACAATGGTCAAACCGCGCGCCGATTTTGCAGGTCGCGTGCCGGACTCGCAACCGGGATTCGATTCGCGACGCTTCGCTGCCTCTAACTACGTCGTCCTGAGCGAACGGACGCGTTCCTCGGCGGCGTCGATGACCTCGACCGGCACCTCGCCATCGCTGACGAGCCGCTCCACGATGTCGACCGTCCGCGTCACGAGGTCCTCGACGAACGTCTGCTGGTTCGCCACGAGCAGCAGGTCGATGCCCGCCAGCAGCGCTCGCCGCAGCGCCTCCTCGTAGCCGAACCGCTCGGCGATCGCTCCCATCTGGAGGTCGTCGCTGATCGTCGGGCCGTCCCACCCCAGCTCGCCGCGCAGCAGGTCCGTGACGACGCGCCGGCTGAGCGTGGCGGGCACCTCCGGATCGAGCGTCGCCTCGAAGATGTGGGCGGTCATGACCGCATCGACCGATCCGGCCTCGATGAGCCGATCGAACGGCGCCAGCTCGGCCCGCGTCCAGGTGCCGGTCACGTCGACGAAGCCGGTGTGCGTGTCACCGGTGGCGCTGCCCTGACCGGGGAAGTGCTTGAGCGCCGTATGGACGCCCAGCTCCCGGTGGGCGGCGATGAACGCCGATGCATGCGCGACGACGAGGTTCG
Organism: Candidatus Limnocylindria bacterium; assembly: GCA_036262075.1. Classification (GTDB taxonomy): domain Bacteria; phylum Chloroflexota; class Limnocylindria; order QHBO01; family QHBO01; genus JACDBZ01. Next base: position 90,079 of record DATAJO010000030.1, on the reverse strand, counting down.
CATCGGCGCCGAAGCTCCGGTCGAGCGCACCGATGACCGGGTTGGCCGGGTTGAGGTTGAGATCCACGACCGGGGCCAGGTTGAGCGTCACGCCCGCGGTGCTGAGTGTCTGCGCCATGGCCGCGGCCGCCCTTCCGGTGACCGATGGGTCGCCGGTCGCACCCAGCACGGCCGCCGATCGGGTCGGCGGGAAGCCGTGCCGCTCGTTCAGGCGCGCCACGCGACCGCCCTCCTGGTCGATCGCCACGATGAGCGAGCCGCCGGCCGCGTCCTGGAGGGCGCCCGTCAGCGCCGCCACCTGCTCGGGCGAAACGACGTTGCGCACGCCACCGGTCGGCTGGTCGACGTCGAACAGCAGCACGCCGCCCAGCTTCCGTTCCCGAATGTCGGCGATCGTCGTGCTCGCTTCGTCGGCCGTAGTGCCGCGGAAGCCGATGAGCAGGAGCCGCGCGATCTTGTCGCGCAGCGGCGCAACCTCCGATGGCACCGCGGTCGGGCTCGGGGAGGCCGATGGCGTCGGCGTCGGGCTGGGTGGTGGCGTCGGACTCGGCTTCGCGGTCGAGCTGGGCAGCAGGCTCTGGATCGGCTCGGGGGTGCAGGCGGCGGTCAGGAGGCCGGCGGCGGCGAGCAGCGCACGGCGGAGGAATCGGCGTCGCGTCAGGGGCATGCGGGAGAGCATGCACCGGTTGGCGCTGGACCGTCGCGCGTACACTGCGCCCGTGGGATTCGACGTGGCCGCCGAGGCGTACGACCGCTTCATGGGCCGATATTCCCGCCTCCTCGCGCCCCAGCTCGCCGATCTCGCGTCGGTCTCGACCGGCCAGCGCGTGCTGGATGTCGGCTGCGGGCCGGGGGCGCTGACCTCCGAGCTCGTCGCTCGGCTCGGAGCCGATGCGGTCGCCGCCGTCGATCCCTCGCCGCCCTTCGTCGCCGCCATCCGCGCGCGCCTGCCCGGGGTGGCGGTGCAGGAGGCATCGGCCTCGTCGCTGCCGTTCGCCGATGGCGCCTTCGACGCCGTCCTCGCCCAGCTCGTCGTCCATTTCATGCCCGATCCCGAGGCGGGCATCGCCGAGATGACCCGCGTCTGCACCTCCGGCGGCGTGGTCGCGGCCTGCGTGTGGGACATCGCCGGCGGCCGCGCTCCGCACAGCCCGTTCTGGCAGGCGGTCCACGACCTCTTCGGCGACGCCGAGGATGAGAGTGAGCGGCCGGGCGCGCGGGCCGGGCACCTGGTGTCGCTGTTCAAGGCCGTCGGCCTGAGCGATGTCGTCGAGCGCGAGCTCGTCGCGCGTCGCGAACACGCCTCCTTCGAGGAGTGGTGGGAGCCGTACGAGGAGGGCGTCGGCCCGGCCGGTCAGTACGTCGCCGCACTGTCGCCCGACGCGCGGGGCGCCCTGCGCGACCGATGCCGCGTCCTCCTGCCCGAGCCACCCTTCACCATCAGCAGCGTCGCCTGGGCCGCCCGCGGCCGCGCCTGAGCGCTGCCGAACGGGCGCGGGACTCGTGCGTGCTCCGCGGTTCGCGTGCTCGGGGCTCGCGGTTCGGGGTTCGGGGTTCGCGGTTCGCGCTGCAGCGAGAGCTTTTCACCGGAAGCGTTGGTGGCGTGTCGTTTGTCGACTGCAGCGAGAGCCGATGAGCGTGAGGGGCGCATGGGCGTGCGGTTCGTGCGTGCCGGTGCTCGCCACAGCGCGCAAGCGGCACGTGGATCGGCCTTCCGGTGCATTTCTCTCGCCACATCGAGCAGCGGCGCGGGTTCGCGCTCCGGTTGGCGCCAGGGCGAGCGTTGTTCACCGGAAGCGCTCGTGGCGTGTCGTTTGTCGACTGCAGCGAGAGCCTGGGAGCGTGAGCGGCGCATCGGCGTGCGCTGCGTGCGTGCCGGTGCTCGCTACAGCGCGCAAACGCAGCGTGGATCGGCCTTCCGGTGAATTCCTCTCGCCACAGCGAGCAGCGCCGCAGCGCGAGCGCAGCGCCTGAGCGCCAGCGCAAGCGCCGCGGCGGCACCCGCCAAACCGATGAGTCGAACCACTCAACCCGGTCAGATCGGGCACAATCACGGACCCCAACCCGCCCGACAGAGTTACCCCGAGGAGCCGATGCAGGACAACCCCTGGGGCGCCATCCAGGTTCGAGGCGCCCGCGAAAACAACCTGCGCGATGTCAGCCTGGACATCCCGAAGCGCAAGCTCACCGTGTTCACCGGCGTGTCCGGCTCGGGGAAGTCCAGCCTCGTGTTCGAGACGATCGCGGCCGAGTCGCAGCGGCTCATCAACGAGACGTACCCGGCCTTCGTGCAGGGCTTCATGGCCACCCCGCCGCGGCCCGACGTCGAGCAGCTCGAGAACCTGACGCCGGCGATCATCGTCGACCAGGAGCGCATGGGCGCGAACGCGCGGAGCACGGTCGGAACGGCGACCGATGCGCACGCCATGCTCCGCATCCTGTTCAGCCGGCTCGGGCAGCCGCAGATCGGCCCGTCGACGGCGTTCAGCTTCAACGTCCCGGCCGGCACGTTCCGCGGCCAGGCGGACCTCGAGCGCGGGAAGGGGCAGCACGCGGAGCGCGAGATCCGCATCGCCGGCGGGATGTGTCCCGAGTGCGAGGGGCTGGGAAGGAAGTCGACGATCGACGTCCACGAGCTGCTCGACTTCGAGAAGAGCCTGAACGAGGGCGCCATCCGGTTCCCGAACTTCCAGCCCGGCACCTGGTACCACCGCATCTACGCCGAATCGGGCTTCTTCGACCCGGACAAGCCGATTCGCGACTTCACCGATGCCGAGCTCGAGCAGCTGCTCCACGGCGAGCAGACGAAGGTCAAGCTCGAGAGCATCAACCTGACGTACGAGGGGCTGATCGAGAAGATCACGCGCCAGGTGCTCGTCAAGGACCCGGAGTCGCTCCAGCCCTCGATGCGCGCGGCCGTCGAGCGCATCTCGACCACGGAGCCCTGCCCGGCCTGCGGCGGGACGCGCCTGAACGAGGTCGCGCGCTCGTCGAAGATCGACGGCATCTCGATCGCCGATGCGGCCCGGATGCAGATCACCGACCTCGCCGACTGGCTGCGCACGCTCAATGCGCCGGAGGCGAAGCCGATCCTCGACCAGCTCGGATCGGTGCTCGGCCACTTCATCCATATCGGCCTCGGCTATCTCTCGCTCGAGCGCGAGTCGTCGAGCCTGTCGGGCGGCGAGGCGCAGCGCACGAAGATGGTCCGCCACCTCGGGTCGGCCCTGACCGACGTGACGTACGTCTTCGACGAGCCGACCATCGGCCTTCACGCGCACGACGTGCAGCAGATGAACGAGCTGCTCCAGCGGCTGCGGGACAAGGGCAACACCGTCCTCGTCGTCGAGCACGAGGCGGAGGTCATGCGCGTCGCCGACCACATCGTCGACATGGGGCCGGGCGCCGGGTCGCACGGCGGCGAGATCGTCTACCACGGTACCTTTGCGGGCCTGGCGGCCTCCGGCACGCTGACCGGGCGGCACCTCGAGCGCCAGCAGGAGCTGAAGGCGGCGCCTCGCGAGCCGACCGACTGGATCCCGATCCGCAACGCGAACCTCCACAACCTCCAGGACGTGTCGGTCGACGTGCCGACCGGCGTGCTCGTCGCCGTCACCGGCGTCGCCGGCTCCGGCAAGAGCTCCCTCATCCGCGGCTGCCTGCCACGGACCGATCCGGCGGTCACGTTCATTGACCAGTCCGCCATCCGCGGCTCGCGCCGATCGAACCCGGCGACGTACACCGGCATCCTCGACCCGATTCGCAAGGCGTTCGCATCGGCCAACAAGGTCAAGCCCGCGCTGTTCAGCGCCAACTCGGAGGGCGCGTGCCCCGAGTGCAAGGGCCTCGGCGTGATCTACACCGACCTCGCCTTCATGGCGGGCGTCGTCTCGATCTGCGAGGTGTGCGAGGGCCGCCGATTCACCGATGAGGTCCTCGCCTACACGCTGCGCGGCAAGTCGATCGCCGATGTCCTGGACATGCCGGTCGAGGAGGCACAGGCGTTCTTCACCGAGAAGCCCGTGCGCGTCATGCTCGACCGCCTGGCCGATGTCGGCCTCGGCTACATCACGCTCGGCCAGATGCTGAACACGCTGTCGGGCGGCGAGCGCCAGCGGCTGAAGCTCGCGATCGAGATGAGCGGCGACACGCCGGTCTACGTCCTCGACGAGCCGACGTCCGGGCTCCATATGAACGACGTCGACAACCTCATCGGTCTCCTGGACCGCCTCGTCCACTCCGGGCGGACGGTCATCGTCATCGAGCACAACCTCGACGTGGTGGCCCGGGCCGACTGGGTGATCGACCTCGGGCCGGGCGCCGGCCACGACGGCGGTCGCGTCGTGTTCTCCGGTCCGCCGGCCGGCCTCGTCGAGGCCGGCACGCTCACCGGCGAGCACCTCGGGCGCCGGGTCGGGATCCCCGCCTGATGCCCCGGCGGGACCCGCGGGTCGACGACTACCTGCGACCGCTGCCCACGTGGCAGCGACGGGCCTTCGAGGAGGTACGCGACATCCTCCACGAGGCCGATCCCGAGCTGACCGAGACGATCAAGCGCACCGTCCAGCCCTACTTCGTGCTCGACGGCAACGTCGCCGCGTTCCTGGCGGCGAAGGACCACGTCAACGTGTTCCTCTACGACGCGCTCGTGTCGGATCCGAAGGGGATCATCACCCACGGCCACGGGAACGCGACCGGACGGCAGATCGCCATTCGCGAGGGCGACCCGATCGATCGGGAGGCGCTGCTGGCGATGTTCCAGGAGATCATCGCCCACAACCGTGCCGGCGGCTGGCGCCGGCTGAAGGCCGCCGGAGCGGGCTAGGAGGGCTGGTCCTCGGCGAAGTCCCAGCGAGTGGCCTTCGGCAGCTCATCGGGCTCGACCTCGAACATCCGGAAGTTGCCGGGCAGCCCGTACGCGCGCGTCGCCTCGAGGCGGTAGATCCGGTACGGCGGCGGGCCGGCGACCTGCGTGTGCGGCCCGTGGACCTCGGAGCCGCGCGCCTCGAGCGGCCAGCCCCCCTTGCCCAGCGCCTCCGCGACACGCCGCACGTCCGAGGGATCCTCGAGCGGCACGGCCCGACCCTCGACCACGATGTCGAGCGAGGGCAGCGCCCGGTTCTCGGTCCCGATCGCGCACCACGCGTTGGTCGCGATGTTCCGGCCCTTCCGGGTGCCCGCGCCCGCCACGAAGTGGTACGCCCCCTCGATCCAGAACGCGATGATCGGCATGAGGTGCGGCCGGCCATCGGGCCGGACGGTGGCGAGCCAGGAGTGGGAGTAGGCGTCGGGATCGGCGTTCGACAGGCGATCGGTCGCATCGGTCCAGTCGGTCGTGCGCTCGTCGCCGGTCAGCGAGGTCGTGCGCGTCGGCGTCGGCTCGTCGTTGGTCATGGCCCCAGCCTACGGTGCAGCCGACGGGCCAGGCGTGGCGAAGGCCTCGCGGATCTCGTCGTAGTATTCCTCGAGCGTGCCGAGGCCGGCGGCCGCGCGGCGGGCGTCGACGTTGTCGGGGTCCTCGATCGGCGTGCGTGGCGCGACGTCGCCGTCCGGCCCCGCGCCGATCTGCGTGCCGTACACCTGCGGCAGGCCCTTCGCGACCCGCACCCGGTCGATGAGGTAGGCCAGGTCGCCGGGGCTCGCGTCATCGGCCTCGACGGCGCCGATGAGATACGCGAGGCACAGCTCCTGGAACCCGGGATCGAGGTCGGCGTGCTGGCATATCGCCCAGGCGGCGGTCGAGCCGTCCTCGCCCACGAGCGACCATCCCGGCCAGCCGAGCTCGTCGAGGATCTCCTTCATGCGCGCCGTGTTCTCGCGGTCGACGCGGTCCATCTGCGCGAACAGCTCCTCGGGTGTCCGATCGTCGCCCGGTGGCGCGATGCCGGTCCGCACCGCCTGGTCCTCCGCGAGCCGCTCGAGCAGCTCGGCCCGCAGATCCTCGTCGATGGCGGCGGCCGGGGTGTGGGGGATCGGCTCGGGATCGAGGGCCTCCGGCGACGCCGACGGCTCGACGGAAGCCGATGCGCTGCGCGCGGCCTCGCTCGGCGCGGCCTCGCTCGGGTTGGTCTCGTCGCTCACCGACGGCGTCGGGGTGCCCGCGCAGCCCCCGAGGATGACGACCGCCAGGACGGCGGCGAGAAGCTGTCGCATGGCGCGAGGGTAGCGTGCGAAACGGCCGGCGCGGGCTGCACGCCGCGCCGGCCGTGGTGCTTGCGGTCGGACAGGCTTCAGGACGCCTCGACCACGCCGTAGATGAAGGCCTCCTCGAACCAGAGGACGCCGTCGGCCTCCTGGAGGCCGGTCTCCGGGGCATTCGCCGGGTCCCAGTCGCCGGTGTTCTCGGGATACCCGACGACCTCGAGCATCGGCTCGCCGCAGGTCGGCACGCCGCCGCCGGCGAAGGCGTCGCAGATCCAGATCTTGCCCTGCGGATCCATGAGCAGGATGCCGCGGACAAGGACCGGCTCGGTGATGCCGGACTCGATCGCCTCGCCGACGCTGACGCCGGGACCGCCGGCGGACTGGCCGTCGACCATCGTGAGCGTGCCGTTGCCGATCGGCTCGGCCGACGGCTCCTCCGAGGGCGCGGCCGACGGCTCGGCCGGGGTGCTCGGCGCGGTCGACGGATCGGCGACGTCGCTGGGCTGCGCGGTCGGCGTGGCCGATCCGGTGGTGCCACAGGCGGCGAGGAGCATGACGATGAGCGCAAGGGGGATGAAGGAGCGCGTGGACGACATCTGAATTGGGCTCCGACCCATACGGTGCGCGGCCGTCTATGGTGACGCGCCGCATCTGATCCGCATGGTCGCGCGGGCCCGGCCCGGAGCCATCGGCGGACTGTCGCGCGTTCTCCCCCGGCAACGGGCCACGCCGATGTCGGCGTTCAGTCCTCGTCGGGCGTCGCCGCGCGGTCGGCCGGCGGTGCTGCCTTCGGTGCAGGGAACAGCGCGACCATCCGCGCCTGGTGCTTCGGCACGCGGTTGAACGTGAGGACCACGATGGCGAGGAACGTGACGACGGCGCCCACGAGGCCGATCCACACCGCCCAGTCCGACGGCAGGAGCAGCAGCGACACGACGCCCGCCAGCACGCCGCCGACCATGCTCACGATCATGCCGATCATCCCGCCCGAGGTGCTCAGCGCGTACGCGATCTGACCGATGCCGCTGCTCGGGATGTCGCCGTACGAGGTCAGCACGCTGTCGATGTCATCGTGCGTCGGCGCGGTGAAGTACGGCGCCACGATGGGCGCCGCCTGGACGTACCCGTGCCGGATGCGGGCGATGCCGTGGAGCGCGCGCAGGTCGTCGACGTTCGCGCCGGAGATGCGGGCGTAGGTCGTGATGCCGACGACGAAGTCGAAGGCGAGCACGATCGCCGCGACGGTGAGGAAGTCGTCGCCGAACGCCATGCCCTGGGCGAGGAGCGCGAGCGCCACGAAGCTCATCGACAGGAAGGTGAGGAACATCCCACCGCGCACGAACGCCTCGTTGTAGGCCAGCGACCGCGCCGAGAGCTGGCTCCAGTGCTCGGTGCTCAGGATCTGGATCGCGCGCGGGTCGTCGAGCGAGGTGATCGGGCCGGGCGCGGCCGAATGGGTGGGCGTGGCGGCTGGCTCCGGCATCGGCTTCGCTGCTCCTCTGCGCACGTGCGGGTGCTGATGCCGCGATTGTCCTCGTGCCCGTCAATCCGGCGCCCGTGACCGATAGATCCCTCCTAGCCGATGCCGCGGCCCTGCTTGTCCTGGTCCTCGTCGCCGGCGACGGGCTCCTCGCCATCGGGCAGGACGACCTGGCCCGATGCCGCGCCGAGCTCGCCGAAACCCTCGCGCACGAGCCGAGGATCGTCGGTGGGGTCCTCGGTGGCGGCGCGACCGGCATCGGAGATGCCGGCGTCGCGGGAGGTCGGATGGAGGTCCGGGCGCTCGCGGAGCGGCGGGTCGTTGACGAAATGGCCGGTCTCGGGGCCGTGGGGACGGCCGGCCAGCTCGCCGTGCTCGTCGCCCTCGGGGTGGGTGGCGACGCCATCGGCCGCATCGGCCGCATCGGCCGCATCGGCTCCATGGTCGTCGGAGCCGCCGAAGAGGCGCCTGGCCTTGTCGAAGAGGCTGTCGTCGTGGTGCTCATTCATCGGGCATCGGTCTCAAGCGAAGGTTGTGCAGGCGCCAATGCATTTCGCGGGCCGACCCGTCGAGCGAGCGCGACCGCAGGGAGCGGGCTCGCAATCGGTACAGTGAGCACGCCATGGACGCCGACCGAGGGCTGGTGCCCCCTCCCGTCCTCGATCCGCTGATCGATCTCGCGAACGCGTTGCGCGCGCGAGCGTCGACCGCGCCCGGTGCGGATCGGCTGGCGCGCGCCGAGAGCCTGCGGCGCCACGTCGAGGAGTACCTCCTCCCGCGGGCGGCCGATCTCGACGCGCCGCTCCTCGTCGTGATCATGGGCTCGACCGGCGCCGGCAAATCGAGCCTGCTCAACGCCCTGGCCGGCGGGCCGGTCAGCCCGTCGGGCGTCCTGCGGCCCACGACGCGGCAGCCGGTGGCCATCGTCCATCCCGAGGACGCGGGCGGGCGGCTCGAGCAGACCGCGCAGCGCACGAACCTCGACGTCCGGATCGACGCGTTCGGGCGGCGTGGCCTGGCGATCGTCGACGCCCCGGACTTCGACAGCGCCGAGGGCACGAACCGCGAGGCGGCGCTCCACCTGCTCGAGGTCGCCGACCTCGTCATCCTCGTCACGACCGCCACCCGCTACGCCGACCAGGCGCCGTGGGAGGTCGTCGCGCGTGCCCGCGCCCGGGGCGTCCCGTTCCGCGCCGTCGTCAACCGCCTCCCCGCCGATGACGCCGAGGCCGATGCGGTCCTCGAGGACTTCCGCCGCCTCCTCGAGCGTGCCGGTGCCGGCGGCGGTCCCAACGTCGTGCCGATTCGCGAGGGAGCCCTCGATCCGGAGAAGGACGCGCTCGAGGCCGATGCGGTCGCCCCCATCCGCCAGGCCCTCGACGAGCTCGTCGAGTCCGAGGAGGGACGCCGGGCGGTGGCCGAGCGCGGGCTGCGCGGCGCCCTGCGGGGCGTGCCGCACGCCGTCGAGGCCATCGCGCGCGAGATCGACGAGGAGCAGCGCGCCGTCCAGGCCCTGCGCACGTCGGCCGACGCCGCGTTCGAGGAGCGCCGTGGGGCCCTCGACGAGGAGCTCGGCCGCGGGGCGTTCCTCCGCGCCGAGGTGCTGCGCCAGTGGCAGGACTTCGTCGGTGCCGGCCAGGTGGCGCGCTTCCTGGCCGATGGCATCGGCAAGGTGGTGGTGTCGGTCCGCGGCCTGTTCGAGAAGCCGTCGCCGGTGCCCGCCACCGACGTGCGCGAGGCGGCCTTCGCCGACCTCGTGGCGCTCGTCGTCCAGCACGCCGATACCGCCGCCCACCGCACCGCGTCCGCCTGGGCGACCGATCGCTTCGGCGCGCTCGCGATCGCCGGCGAGGAGTCGCTGTGGCGTGCCTCGGGCGGCCTGCCGGATCGGCTCACGAAGGACCTCGAGGCGTGGGCGGTCGGGATCGGCACGCGCATCCGCGAGCTCGGTGGCCAGCGCAAGGGCTGGGCGCAGGCGGCGAGCCTCGGCGTCAACGTCGTCGGCACGAGCGCCATCCTCGCCGTGTTCGTCCACACCGGCGGCCTGACCGGGACCGAGGTCGGGATCACCGCCGCCACGGCGGTCGTCAACCAGAAGCTGCTCGAGGCGATCTTCGGCGAGGCGAACGTGGCCGCCTTCGTGGCCCAGGCGCGGAACGAGCTGCGCGAGCTCCTCGATCGCGCCTTCGTCGACGAGCGGGCGCGCTTCGAGGCGGCCCTCGGCGAGACCGGCGATCCGTCGCTTGCGCATCGGCTGCGCGATGCCGCCCGCCGGGTGGCCGCCGCGGCCGAGGAGTCGCCGGCCGAAGCCGATGCGCCGGCAACGACCGAGGAAGAGGCGGCCGATGAGCAAGCCGAGGGACCCGGCGAGTGATCGAGTACGGACCGCTCGACGATCGGCTGGCGCGCCTGCGCGACGCGGTGGAGGCGGCGCGCGAGCTCGGCCTCGAGGCGGAGGCGGCTGCGGCCCGCGCGGTGGCGCGGCGCATCGGCCGTCGGGCGGGCTTCGGCGGCGCGGTGTACGTCATGGCCCTCGCCGGCGGGACGGGGGTCGGGAAGTCGAGCCTGCTCAACGCGCTGGCGGGAACCGAGGTCAGCGAGGTGCGCGCGCTGCGTCCGACGACCGACCGCCCGCTGGCCTGGGTGGCCGAGAAGGTCCGCTACGAGGTCGAGGACCTGCTCGAGTGGCTCAAGGTCGACCGCATCGTCACCCACGCCGATGCGACCCTGGACGACGTCGCCGTCCTCGACCTGCCGGACGTCGACAGCGTGCGCGGCGAGCATCGCGAGCTGGTCGACACGCTCCTGCCGCGGATCGACGCGATCACCTGGATCGTCGATCCGGAGAAGTACGACGACGCCCGCGTCCACGAGTACTGGCGCAGCCTCGCGCCGCACGCCGATCGGCTGCGGTTCGTGCTCAACAAGGCCGATCTCCTGTCGGAGGCCGATCGCGAGCTCGTCGCCGATGACCTCCGTCGCCGGCTCGTGGCCGACGGCATCCCGCGTCCGATCCTGTCGATCGTGTCCGCGCGGACCGGCGAGGGCATCGAGCGCCTGCGGGAGGAGCTCGCCGATGTCGCCCACGCCAAGGTCATCGTCGCGGCCAAGCTCGAGGCCGATCGCGCCGCCGCGGCCGAGAGGCTCGCCACCGCCGTCGGGCTCGACCCGGACGGCGGCTACCGCCCGCTCCTGGCGCCGCCGGAACGCGAGCGCGCGGTCGATGCCGTCGTGTATGGCGCGCTCGAGCTCATCGACCCCATCGGCGTCGGGCGCCAGGTGCGATCGGCGGTGCTGTACCGGGCGCGCATTGGCGGCGCATCGTTCATCGGCCGCCTCATCGCGCTCCTCGGCACGCTCACCGGCGCGCGCCGCCAGTCCGCCGATCCGGCCCGCTACCTCGCCGCGTGGCGCGAGCGCGGCGCCCTGGGCCGGGTGCTCAACCCGCTGCGCGCGGCCCTCGTGAAGGCCGCGGAGGGCGTGCCGCCCGAGAGCCGCGGCCGCGTCCTCGTGGCGCTCGGCGCTCCCGAAGCGGAGAAGACCCTCGAACAGGCGCTCGACACGATCTCCTTCCGCGAGGGGAACGAGATCGAGATCCCGAGCTCGCCGCTGTGGACGGTCATCGGCATCGCGCAGATGGCCGCTGGCGCCGTGCTCCTCTTCGCCCTGGCCTGGATCGTCGTGCTGTTCGTCGCCGGGGGCGGCATGCCGGTCGGCGCGTTCGACCTGCCGCTCCTCGGGCCGATCCCGGTGCCGCTCGCGCTGCTCGTCCTCGCCATCCTGGCCAGCGCCCTCCTCGGCTGGGCGCTCGCCGCGCACGCCGGCTGGATCGGCCGCCAGGTCGCGTCGCGGGTCAGGCGGCGGACCGTCGAGGCGGTCGGCGAGAGCATCTCGCGCGAGGGCTTCGCCGGGCTCGACGCGGTCGAGGAGGCGCGGCGCCGGATCGCCGCGGCGGTCGAGGGTCCCTAGCCGCCGCGGAGGAAGAGCACCTCCGCGCAGATCGGCCGGTAGCCGGCGGCGAGGAACGCGCGGACCGAGGCGACGTTGCCCGGCGCGACCTGGGCGAACAGCGGCTCGTCGCCGGCCAGCGACCGCGCCGCACGGGCCAATGCCGTTCCGAGGCCCGTGCCGCGGGCGTCGGCGTCGACCTCGATCGCCACCTCGAGCCGCCCGGCGAGCCCGCGGCCGAGGATGACGACACCCTGGCGCTCGCGATCGCCGAAGACTCGGACGTCGTCGCGGTAGCGGAGCGCCCGCTCGACGCGGGCGTGGGCTTTCGCGTCGTCGAGCGGGCTCAGCGGCAGATCGGACGCCGCCAGAGCATCGGCGACCATGACGACGTCGAGTGAGCCAACCCGGGTCCGCAGGCGATCGGCGAGCCAGGACAGGAATGGCGCGCCCATCGCGGCGCCGGGATCGTTCGGATCGAGCAGCGCGAGGACCTCGGCGGGGTCGACCGGGGCGGCGACGACGTTGTGGGCGCTGAAGGCGACGACGGCGTCGCTGCGCCCCACCGGCGGGCCGGCGACCTCGACGCCGAGATCGGGTGGCGGGAAGCGGCCGTCGGCCGCATCGGCCAGCAGGCGGCCCAGCGGGTGCGAGCGATCGAGCATCGTCAGGCGGTCGGCTTCGCCTCTTGCGGGGCCAGCGGCAGTCCGGCTGCGGCGATGGCCTCGTCGGCGACCTCGTCGAGCGAGACGCTCAGCCACAGGACCGATGCGCCTCCGGCGATCGCGAACGGCACGGTCGTGATGGCGTGGGCCAGGAGCCCGAGCGCCAAGGCCTGCTCGCTGCCGATGCCGAGCGCGCCGGCGGCCACGACCGCGGCGACCTCGAACGTCCCGATGTACGCCGGCGCCGAGGGGATGGCCGTGCCGAGGGTCGTCACCGCGGCGACGAGCATGGCGCCGCTCCACGAGATCTCGATGCCGATCGAGCGGGCGAGGATCCAGTACGTGGCGGCCACGAAGCCCCACGTCACCGTGCTGACCAGCACGGCCACGACGAGGGCGAGCCGTCCGTCACCGCCCGCCCCCTCGCCGAACGAGACGGCCAGGTCGATGGCGCGCCGCACCCGCGCGATCCGCGTTCCGAGCAGCCGGCCGAGGCCGCGCGCCAGGCGGGCGATGCCCGACGCGGCGAGCAGCAGGCCGAGCACGATGCCGACGCCCGCCACGACGAGCGTGCCCTGCGTCATCCACAGCGGCGCGCCCACGACGAGCGCGGCCGCGACCGCGACGGCCGCCAGCGTGGCGAGGTCCATGACCCGCTCGAGGAGGATGGAGCCGAGGACGCGCGACAGGGGAAGGTGCTCGCGTCGCGCGACGAGGAAGCCGCGGATCGGCTCGCCCAGCCGCGCCGGCAGGATGAGGTTGGCGAAATAGCCGGTCAGCATCGGCGGCACGATTCGCCACGGCGTCGGGTGCCGCCCGTCGGGGCGGTCGGGGAGGAGGAGCGCCCAGCGCACGCCCCGCAGCACGATCTGGGCGGGGACCATGAGCAGCGTGAGCGCCACCCAGCGCAGGTCGGTGCGGGCGAGCGTCTCGGCGGTGTGCCGCACGTCGATGACGGCGACGAGGACGATGACCGAGATCGCGCTGATGGCGAGCCCGAGGATGCCGAGGCCGAGACGGCGGGCGCGGCCGGCCGGCCCGGTCATCGCATCAGCACCCGCCACCGCCGCCGGGCCCGTCGGTCGGCGGCGGACCGTCGAATGCGCCGGCCAAATCGGCCCGGAGGCGCGCGATATCGGCCTCGGTGAGCTGGACGTTGTGGGTGTCGAACAGGACGTGGCTCTCGACCGGCCCGGGGTCGATGCTCAGCATGTCGGGCACCGACTCGAGCGGCAGGTTCGTCCACAGCGCATCGGCGGCGACGTCGAGGACGGCCGGCAGGTTGCCGAGGAGATCGCAGCGCAGCTCGCGTCCGAGCGCCTGGATCACGATCTGCTGGCGCTGCATGCGCGCCACGTCGCCGTCCTGGTGGCGCGTGCGGGCGAAGGCGAGCGCGTGCCAGCCGTCCATCTGCTGGACGCCGGGCGCGAAGTACAGCTCCACGAGGGGCGAGCCATCCGGCGGCGGGTACTGGGCGTCATAGATCTCGTACGGCACGTCGATGGTGATGCCGCCCATCGCGTCGATGAGCTGCACGAAGCCATTGAGGTCTGCAACTGCCATGCCGTCGATCGTGGTGTCGAACAGCGCCTCGAACGCGCCGGTCAGCGCGGTGAGGCCGCGATCGATCTCGTTCTCGCCCGGGAACAGGTCCGGGTGCTGGTTGGCGTAGACGTAGAGGGCGTTGATGTAGTCCTCGGACAGGCACCGACAGGCGAAGGCCGATGCGGCCGGCTCCGGCAGCGGCACGTTCTTCGTGTAGCGCGGCAGCGAGAAGGCGGCCACGCGTCCGGACTCGATGTCGACCGAGACGAGGATGAGCGCATCGGCGCGCATGCTCCAGCGTCCGGGCCCGGCATCGGAGCCGATGAGGAGCACGTTGAGCCGGCCGTCGGCCGCCCAGACCGGCTGCGGGGTCGGCTCGGGGGTCAGAGTCGGTGTCGGCACCGCCGTGGGTGACGCCGTCGGTCCGTCGGAGGGCGTCGGGCTCGGCTCGGGCGTCGCGGTCGGCTCGATCGACGGCAGGGCGCCGACGTTGCCGCCGTTCGGCCCGGCCGGGTCGAAGATCGACGTGATCGCCTCGTGGCCGTTCCAGCCGACCCACGCCACCCAGCCGTGCATCCCGATCGTCACCGCCAGGATGGCGACGAGCGCGACGGCGCTGCCGGCGGCGGCGATCCCCGCGCGCTCGCCCGCCGGTGCGGGTCCGGCCGGCGCGAGGCGCCGGTTGCCGAGGTAGGCGTCGACGATGGCCCACAGGCGGTAGACGAGGAGCGCGAGGCTCAGGCCGATGAGCCCGAGCAGCACCGGCAGGATCGTGGAGCCCTCCGGACGGAACAGCACGGCCCGCACGATGACGTTGCGGTCCACGAGGGCGATGCCGGCCACGAACGCGACGACGGCGAGCACCGGCGCGGCGATCGCCAGGCCGCGCCGCCAGCGGCCGGCGACGAGCTGGCCGAGGCCGGGGACCACGAACGAAAGGAGCGCGCCGAGCACGGGCGATCGGTACGGCGACCAGGACCGCTGGTTGCCTGCGGGGCGCGGGAATGTCGTATCGCTCGGGTGATGGACCACGCCGCTCAGCGGGAGGTCCCCCGGCGCGTCATGCACCGGCATTTCGCGATGGTAGGGGCTGTGGGGCTCGCATGTCGCCCGAACGGACGTTCGCCCCGTGCGCCGCTGTTACGCGACGCCGATGCGGGCGACGCTCAGTCGTCCCACCGGCGGAACGCGGTCGGCCCCTGGCGTGCCTGTCGGAGGCTCGGGCGCAGCCAGCGGGGCATGCCCTCCTCGTCGGGGAGCGGCTCGACCGGGCCGCCGCCGTCGTCGTTGAGGTCGAGGACGTTGACCGGCGGAATGAGCTCGCGCATCGACGGCAGCGGGGTCACGACAGGCGGCTCGTCGCCGGCGGTGGCCATGAAGTCACCGACCGCTCCCGTGGCCGCTGGCTGCCCCTCCTGCTGATCGTGGCGGCGACGCCGCCCGGCGACGACCCACAGGCCGACGCCACCGACGGCGGCCACCAGCGCCACGCCGAGGCCGATGGGCGGTCCGCCATCGGCGTCGAGCATGCCGCCCGATGGTCCGGGCACGCCGCCCGTTGCTGGCCGATCGGTCGACGGCTTCGATCCGCCCTGCTCCGGCGGCACGGCGCCGACGCCGCCGGCATCGCCCGACGGCTCCACGCTGGGCTCATCCGACGGCGTGGGGCTCGGCTCGGCGGTCTCGGCCGGGTCGGTCGGGCCGGCCGACGGCGCCGGGCTGCCGCCACCACCCGACCCGCCGCCGGGATTGGCGGGCGGCGCCTGCGGGCCCGGGTTGGCCGGCGCCGAGCTCGGCGGCGCGGCGGGCGGCGGGGTAGCCGCGGGCGGCGGCACGGGCGTCGGGCGCGGGGTGGGGACGGGCGTCGGCACCGGCGTGGGCTTCGGCGTCGGTGGCGGCGGGCTGGTAACGACGACGCGGCTGGGCGCCACGGCCGTGAAGTCGACGGTCTTCACGCCGCCGCCCTGGCCGCTCGTCGCGCTGAACGAGTAGTCGTACGTGCCCACCGGCAGGGTGGCGACGTACGTGTACGTCACGCCGGCCACGAGGTCGGTATCGGCGGTGGACATGGTGAACGTGCCGACGCTCTCGATCGTGACCGACACGACCGATGGGATGCAGCCGGCCGTATCGGCGTAGCGGACGGCGAACGTGATCGGGGTGCCGAGCGTGGCGGTGCCGGTCGAGGCGCGCCCATCGGTCAGGGAGGGCTGGTGCGACTTGCCGTTGCAGCTCGCAGCGGCGACCGGCGTGACCGTCATCGACAGCACGGCGAGGCTCGCCACGAAGAGCACGAATGGGCGTTTCATGGGTTGTTCGGAAGATGAATCCAGCCGGACCGTAGCACCGGCTTGCTCGCTCTCCCGCCGGACGAAGGTCCTGCCGGTCCCATGACCCGCCGGTGTGAGCCTAGAGCGCGCGCACCCGGTTGTTGCGCGCGTGGACGGGCCGCCGATAATCCGAGCGCCAGCCGCCGATGCCGGCGACGACCACGGAGAGAGGGCATGACCGCGTCCGAGCGCTGGACCTGCAGGGTCTGCTGGAAGTCGAACCATCCGGCCGAGCCGGTGTGCTGGAAGTGCCGATCGCCGCGGGACGTGGCCGACACCGAGGTCGAGCGGCACCGGGCCGCGATCCGGGCACGCGCCGAGCGGCCCGAGGCCATCCCGGACATCGTCGTCGCGCTGCCGGTCGTCGTGTACCGCGGCTACGCGCGGGCGTGGCAGCGCGGCGGCCTCGGCGCCTTCGCAATCCCGCTGCTCCTCGGCTTCGGTGGCGTGACCGATATCGGCTGGCTGCTCGTGACCGGCGGGTTGGCGGCCGGGCTCGTCGCCGGCGGCTTCGTCGCGGCGGAGGCGGCCGATGGCATGCGCGACCGCGAGCCGTGGGCCTTCGTCGCCGGGCTCGTCCTCTCGGTGGTGGGCGCCATCGGCTCGGTCATGGCCTTCGAGACGTTCGCGCCCAGCCTCCTGCCGTCGACGGCCGTGCGGTGGGGGAGCCTCATCGTCTTCGGCGGCGCCGGCCTCGCCGCCGCGGCCGGGCTCGTGCTCATGGCCGTGCGCCGGGTCGACGAAGCATGAGCCAGCCGTGGATATCGGTCCGCGGCAGGACGAGTTCCTCGACCACGGCGAACCCGGCCCGCTCGTAGAGCAGGACATTGCGGGCCGTGGCGGTCTCGAGGTAGGCCGCCGCGACGGTCTCGTCGGCCGCCCGCAGGACCGGCTCGAGCAGCGCCGTGCCGATGCCCTCGCCCTGCCGCTCGGGCTCCACGCCGAGCGCCGAGAGGTAGTAGTGCGGCTCCGGCGCGTGCTGGCGGCGCCGCTCCTCGAGGAACTCGACCGCGGCGGAGGCCTCCCGCAGCCGCCCCCAACCGGTGAGCCGGGCGAACGTCGGCAGCAGGCGCAGCGAGTCGAGCCACGACGACGGTTGCCGGCCGGGCGGGATCCAGATCGCCGCCCCGGTTCGGTTCTCGTCGGTCCAGGTCTCGCGCAGCCCGGCCGATGCGAAGCGCAGGATCCCGAGCCACGCGTCGCGCATGCGCTGGTTGCGCTCCGTGTCGGTCCCGGCCAGCCAGCTGAAGTACGGGTCGTTGGCGAACGCGCGGGCGAGGACCGCGGCGAGCGCCGGCAGGTCGTCCCGGGTGGCGCGCCGCGTGCGTGGTGGTGGCGTCTCCATCCCGGCGACCGGCCCGGATCGGCTAGTCCGACAGCTCGCGGATGATGATCCGCCGGTTCGGCGGCTCGTCATCGTCCGGCCCGAGCTCGACGAGGATCCAGCCGGGCAGCCCCTTCGTCCGCGTGCCGCCCTCGGCCGTCAGGACCTCCGCGGCGCGGCGCAGGAGCTCGCGCGCGCCCTCGCGCCCGCGCTCGGGCAGCTCGTCGGCGATCGCCTCGAGCCGCGCGGTGATGAACCGGGTCGCCACCTCGGGCGCGATGCCCTCGCGGTCGCGGCGCACGACCGACCCGGCGCGCTCGACGCCGGCCTTCTCGAGCGCCGCGATCCGGGCGCGCACCGCATCGGCCTCCCGCTTGGGGAGCTCGTCGATCCAGCTCTTCGGCTTGGGCTTGGGCTTGGGCTTCGCCTTCGGCTCCGTGGTCGTCTTCGATCCGCCGGTCCGGGCGGATGGCCGGGTGGTGGGGGTGACCTTCGAGGCACGGGCCGATGGGATCGCGGCGCCGACGGACGCGAGCGTCGGGAATGGCCCGAGGATGAGCTCCTGGCCGAAGTCGTTCGTCTGCGCCGTGTCGACCAGGAACCAGCCGTTGCCGCTGTCCCGCACCTCGAACCGATCGTCGGCGGTCCGGTACGTGCCCGCCGCCTGGCGCACGAGCTTATCGGGATCGGTCGGCGCGCCGCCAGCCTTCGGCTGCTTCGCCTTGGGCTGCCTGGCCTTCGGCTGCTTCGCCTTCGGCATGGCGCCCACCTTAGCCGATCGATCGGCCGCGGGACCCATTCCGGCCTCGGTCGTAGACTGATCGGGATGGCGCTGTATCGCATCGAATCCGAGCCCGACTTCCGCGCCCCGACCTTCGTCGCCGCCTTCGAGGGCTGGGTCGACGCGGGTGCCGCCGGCACGGCCGCCGCGAACCAGCTGGCGGAGGGCGGTGAGACCGTCGCCACGTTCGACTCCGATGCGATCTTCGACTACCGCGCCCGACGGCCGACGCTCGACATCCTCGACGGCCGGCCGATGAAGCTCGCCTGGCCCGAGCTGCGCGTCGTCAGCACGAAGGTCGAGGACCGCGAGCTGCTCGTGATGTCCGGCCCGGAGCCCGACTACCGATGGCGCGAGCTGGCCGATGCGGTCGTGGGCCTCGCCCGCCGCTTCAACGCCGTCGGCTGGGTCAGCCTCGGCGCGATCCCGGCCGCGGTGCCGCATACCCGGCCGGTGCCGGTCCTCGCCACCGCATCGGCTCCCGGGCTGCTCCCGCCCGGCATTCGGCAGGGGCCGGACGGGCTGCTGCGGGTGCCATCGGCGGCGCTGTCGGTGCTCGAGCTGTCGATGGCGGGCGCCGGGATCCCGTCGATCGGCCTGTTCGCCCAGGTGCCGCACTACGTGAACGCGACGTATCCCAGCGCCTCGATCGCGCTGCTCGGCGCGCTGGGCCAGTACCTCGGCATCGAGCTGCCGGTCGGTCAGCTCGCGGCGCGGGCCCTCGAGCGCCGCTCGATGCTCGACGCCGCGGCGGCCAACGACGACGAGACGCGCGCCCACGTCGAGCGGCTCGAGCTGCTCGCCGACGAGGCGCGGCTGCCCGCCGGTGACGAGCTGATCGCCGATATCGAGCGCTTCCTGCGCGAGGGCTCGGACGACGACGACGAGTCCGGTGAGGGCGGAGGCGGCCGCCTCCACTAACCGTGTGCTCCGCGTGCCCGCGCGGGTGCGCTCAGCGGGCGTGGAGCCAGAGGCCGAACAGCAGGACCGCGGCGCCGGTCGCGATGCCGGCAGCCGTCGTGAGCGCCATGCCGCGATGCCGCACGAGCCACAGGAACGCGACGTTGGCCGCGCTGTGGACGCCGGCGGTGACGATCACGAGGAACGGCACCGCGGCGAGGATGAGCGTGAAGCCGATATGGAGCGCCGATGCCCAGGCCCGCTCGGCCACGCCCCACCACGGGCCGCTGGCCGCGAGGGCGGCCGGCGGCAGCATCGCGCGGGCCGCCTCGGCCTCCGGATCGGTGCGCCGCGACAGCTGCTCGACGGCGAAGCCGTTGCCGATGGCGTACAGCACCTCGATCGTCGCCCAGCCGATGCCGACCCACAGCGCCGTCCCCAGGTCGCGGCCGACCAGCAGCAGCACCGCCAGCCGCAGCGACTCCTCGAGCGGGCCCGACGACGCGACCACCCAGCGCTGCGCCCGCTCCGTCGAGCCGGTGATCCGGAACCCGACGAGGCCGACCGGCGTGCGCAGGACGAGCGCGATGAGCCAGCCGACGGCGCCCGCCACGGCCGAACCGAGCTCGAGCGGGTGGCCGAGCCACGCGGCTGCGCCCACGCCATAGGCGACGGGCACGGCGAGCAGGAGGGGAATGCTGAGGATGAGGGCACGACGCATCTGCTGCGTGACTCTGCCACGTTCGGCTGCCTGGTGCCGGTGGGCGGTCCTCCGGCGCCTGCGGCGCCGCCCCATCGTGGTCGCCTCCGGTGCACAGTGCACGACACCTGACCCGACGCGGATCCCGGCGCGGCGCGGACGCAGCGCATCGGCTCACGCATCATGGCCGGCATGCATCCCGAACCGGTCACGATCCGCCTTGCCGACCCCGCGCGCGATGCGGCGGCAGTGGCCGCCATCTACCGCCCGAGCGTCGTCGACGGCCTCGCCTCGTTCGAGGAGGTCGCGCCGACCGCCGAGGCGATGGCGGAGCGCATCGGCGCGACGCTCGAGCGCACGCCGTGGCTGGTCGCGGAGCGCGGCGGCCGGGTGGTCGGCTACGCGTACGCCGGCCCGCATCACCAGCGCGCGGGCTATCGGTGGTCGGTGAACATCTCGGTCTACGTCGCCGCCGATGCGACCGGCCAGGGCATCGGCCGCGCCCTCTACGACCGTCTGCTCGAGATCCTCCGGCGCCAGGGCTTCGTCAACGTCTATGCCGGGATCACGCTGCCGAACCCGGCGAGCGTGGCGCTCCACGAGGCGATCGGCATGCGGCGCATCGGGGTCTACGAGCGGGTCGGCTTCAAGCACGGTGCCTGGCGCGACGTCGCCTGGTTCGGCCTCCGGCTGGCCGAGCCGGAGGGGACGCCGCCGGAGCCGATCCCGCTGCCCGAGGCCACGCGCCGATTGCGCGGACCCGGCCGGACGGCTAGGCTGCACGAATCGTGACGCACCGCTTCTGCAGCCGGACCACCGCGCACACCTGCACCTGTCGATAGGCGGGAGGAGCATCGCTCCCGCTCTCGACCACGCGACGTCACGCATCGCGGCCCCCGAGGCAGCTCTTCCCGCCCAAGCCCCGCGCTTCGTCACCTCGTGCCCGCTGCCAGGAGCCGCCTTCATGTCCACGTCCGTCATCGCACCACCCGCATCACCCGCACCAACCGTCAGGACCGCGCACCCGTACCGCGACCTCGACGTCATCGACGCCAGGGCGCCGCGCTTCAACCAGGCGACCGTCGGCCTGCTCTCGCTGCTCGCCGTCGCCACCGGCTGGTGGCCGATCCTCGGCCTGCTGGCGCTCCAGCTCGGCATCGGCCTCCGATACGGTCGCCGCTTCTGCCTCGCGTGCGTCGCCTATTTCGAGCTCGTCCAGCCTCGCTTCGGCGAGGGGCCGATCGAGGACTCCCGCCCGCCGCGGTTCGCCAACCAGGTCGGGTTCGCCGTCCTCGGCGCGGCGACGCTGGCCCACGTCGTCGGCTGGACGGTGATCGGGAACGCGCTCGGCGGCATCGTTGCGGCGCTGGCGCTCCTCGCCGCGGCGACGGGGCTGTGCGTCGGCTGCGAGCTGTATCGGCTCGGTGCGCGGCTGCGTGGCATCCGTCAGCGGACGATCGACCGCATCGAGCTCGCCGACCTCGACGGATCGGTGCCGACCGGCGAGCTGCTCGTGGCCTTCAGCCATCCGCTGTGCACCGAGTGCCGCACCGTCGAGGCGGAGCTGGCGAGCGGGGACGATCCCTACGTTCGCGTCGACGTCCGCGAGCGGCCGGACCTCGCCCGCAAGTACGGCGTGGCGCTCGTGCCGACCGTCGTCCGCATCGGTCGCGATGGCGAGGTGATCGGATCGGTCGCCGCGGGCTGATCGTGGACGGCCCGCCGAGATCGGCCTAGGCTGGTCGCACCGTGAGCACGACCCGCTACTCCCGCTGGGACGGCAGCCAGCAGCTGCCGGCCTTCGACGCCGACGACGTGCTCGACGCGCTGAGCGAGGACATCCTCGCCGAGGGGGACGTGCGGCGCGCCCTCCAGCGCCTCATGCAGCGCGGCCTGCGCGGGACGCGCGGCGGCGACATCCCCGGGCTGCGGCGGATCATGGAGCGGATGCGGGCGCGGCGCCAGGCCGAGCTCGAGGCCTCGAACCTCGACGGCGTGCTCGAGGACATCAACCGGCGGATGGACGACATCCTCGCCAGCGAGCGCGCCGGGATCGAGCGGCGCCTCCACGAGGCCGAGCAGCGCGCGCTCGACGCGCCACCCGGCCCGGAGCAGGACGCGGCGCGCATGGCGGAGCAGGTCATGCGCCGCACCGCCCGGCAGCGCGAGAACCGGCTCGACAGCCTGCCGCCGAACCTGGCCGGCCGCCTCAACGGCCTGCGCGACTACGAGTTCATGGACGACGACGCCCGCGAGGCGTTCCGCGAGCTCACCGACGAGCTGCGCCAGCAGATGCTCCAGACGTACTTCCAGGGCCTCAAGGAGGGCGTCCAGCGCGTCACGCCCGAGGACCTGGCCGGCGTCCGCGACATGGTCCGCGACCTCAACGACCTGCTCGAGAAGCACGCCACCGGGGCCGATACGACCGACGACTTCAACGCCTTCATGGCGAAGCACGGCCAGTACTTCCCGCCGGGCATCTCGAGCACCGATGAGCTGATCGAGCACCTCCATCGGCAGGCCTCGCAGATGGCATCGCTCATGTCCTCGATGAGCCCGCAGATGCGCGACGAGCTGCGCGAGCTCATGGATGACCTCCTGCGCGACGATCGGCTGAAGATCGACATGGCGCGCCTGTCGGCGAACCTCCAGTCCGCCCGCCCCGACCTGCCGTTCGGCGAGCCGTACCCGTTCGAGGGCGACGAGCCGATGGGCCTGGCCGATGCGCTGGCCGCGATCGACCGCCAGCAGCAGTACGACGCCATGGAGGAGGTGCTCGCCGCCGCCCGCGACCCCGACGCCCTCGAGCGGGTCGACGCCGATGCGCTGAGCGACCTGGCCGGCGACGACGCCCTCGACGACCTCGAGCAGCTCCGTGAGCTCTCCCGCGCGCTCGAGGAGGCGGGCTATCTCGACCGCGAGTCCGGCCGCCTGGAGCTCACGCCGCGGGCCGCGCGCAAGCTCGGCATGCGGGCCCTGACCGATATCTTCAGCCGGCTGCGGCGCGAGGGCTTCGGCGGCCACGCGCTGCCGCGCGCCGGACGCGGCGGCGAGCCGACCGAGGAGACGAAGCCGTACGAGTTCGGTGACCCGTTCGCGGTCGACATCAACCGCACGCTGTTCAACGCCATGGCCCGTTCGGGTCCCGGCACGCCCGTCGTCATCGGCCCCGACGACTTCGAGGTCAGCCGCACCGAGGAGACGACGACCTCCTCGACGGTGCTCCTGCTCGACATGAGCCGATCGATGCTCCTGCGCGGCTGCTCATCGGCCGCGAAGAAGGTGGCGATGGCGCTCCACACGCTCATCCACACGAAGTACCCGCGCGATCGGCTGTACGTCGTCGGCTTCGCGTACTACGCCCGCCAGCTGAAGCCGGAGTCGATCCCGACCCTGTCGCCGTACGAGTTCGAGTACGGCACGAACCTCCAGCACGCGCTGATCATCGCGCGTCAGCTGCTCGGGCGGGGGAGCGGCGGCAACAAGGAGATCGTCGTCATCACCGACGGCGAGCCCACGGCCCACATCGAGGGCGGCCAGGTGGAGTTCGCCTACCCGCCGACGCTGCGCACGGTCCAGTCGACGCTCCGCGAGGTGGGCCGATGCACCCGCGAGGGCATCGTCATCAACACGTTCATGCTCGAGCGATCCCGATACCTGTCCGAGTTCGTCGACCTCATGTCGCGCATCAACCGCGGCCGGGCGTTCTACGTCGAGCCCGAGCACCTGGGCGAGTACGTGCTCGTCGACTACGTCTCGAAGCGCACGAAGCGGGTCGCCTGACGGAACGAGCCGGCCGGGAGGCAAGGCTCCCGACCGGCCGGTGAACGCGATCGCGCGGTCAGTCGACCTTGTCGATGGCCGCCTGGCCGAGGGCGGTGAGGATCGCGTCCACGTCTCCACCCTCTGCGAGGAAGCCGACCTGCATCATCACCGTCACGGCGCCCTTCCAGAAGAACGCCCGGTTGGTGCCGGCCGAGTAGAACGCGCCGTCGGCGCCGAGAATCTCACGATCCGATGCATCGTCGTACGAGCCGCGGGCCGCGTCGTACAGGTTGGCGCCGTCCTCGGGGGTGAGGCTGATCGACACGCCGCCCCAGTCGCCGCGGTAGTCGCAGTCGGAGTGATCAGGGGACAGGATCGTCGGCGTCTCCTCGAGCTCGCCCTCTCCGATCTCGGCGACGTCGAGGCCGGTGGCCGTGGCGACGTCCTCGGCGGTGACGATCTCGCAGGCGTCGAGCTCGGTGCCAGCGACGACCTCCGGCTCTTCCGGCGTCGCCGAGGGCGCGATGGACTCGGCGCTGATCGGCGGCTGGCTGGCATCGGCGCCGTTGCCGCCGTCGTCGGGGTTGCCGCTGGCGGTGGAGCATGCGGCCACGACGGCGACCAGCAACAGGGCCGCGAGTGGTCGAAGGTGGGCGGTGCGCATTCGTCGGTCTCCGTCGTATCGGCTGATGGGTCGTATCGGCTGATGGGAACGACGGAACGGTATGGTCGGTCGGCGAGCAAGCCATCGGGCGCGCGACCGATGGCGCCTACGTCATCCGGCGCAAGGCCGGGCGGGTCAGCCGGCCGGGTGCCTGCGCTCGTTGCCCCGCTTGAAGTTGCCCGTGGCGCGGGCCATGAGCTGCTGGGCGGCGTCGGGATCGGCGGTCGCCACGCGGCCGGTGAAGCGGGCGGCGGCGTTGCCGCGCAGGATCGTCACCGGGGCTCCGTGGTAGGCGATGACGACGCTTCCGTCGGCCCGCGTGGTGAACGAGAACGGCTCATCGCTCAGCGGCACGCGCTCACGATACGCCGGGTGTCCATGGGCGCCGCTGTACCATCGCGCCGATGGACGCACCGCTCGAGCCCGCCGCTCCGGTGAGCCTGCCGATCGGCCGATCGGACCGGCTCGAGGCCATTCCGCTCGCCGCGGCCGGCGACCACGCGCTCTACGTGCGCGAGACCGATCCCGGCCAGCGCGGCCGCGTCCTGCTCACCACGGACAAGCTTCCCGCCGGGGAGCGGCTCGTCGTCGTCCCGCTCGACGCGGAGGTCGACGTCCGCATCGACGGCGACGCGCTGGCGGTCTGGCTGGGGCGTGGCTCGCTCCAGCAGGTTCCGCCGGAGCAGCGGCCGATCGACCACGCCCACGTGCCGGCCTGGGCCACGATCGTGGGCGGGGCGCTCCTCCTGCTCGTGCTGCTGTTCGCGGTCATCGGCTCGGCGGTGGCGTTCACCTGGCTCCTGCGGCTCATCGGTGCGGCATGAGGGCCGCATGAGGAAGGACCGATGACGGAGGCGCTTCGGCCGCCGGGCTCCGGCCTTGCCGCGATGCGCATCGGCGTCGAGTTCGGCAGTCCCGACGAGTTCGCCGAGTCACTGACGCGCGCGCTGGCGCGCGGCGGGGACGGCGGGGTGACGCTCGTCGCGGCGCTCGACACCGGCGAGCTGTCGATCCACCTGCCGCGCGTCGACGGGCCGTCGTGGAACGCCGTGCCACTGTTCCACCTCCACCGCGGCGAGCACCCGACGAGCGCCGACTGGGCGACGACGAGCGGCATCCTCGAGAAGCTCGAGCGCTACCGCTGAGGGGGATTCGGGTCTGATGCGCGTCTACGTCTCGGTCGACATGGAGGGCCTCGCCGGCGTCGCCCATCCGCGCCAGGTGAGCTTCGGCGAGGGCGTCGACCGCACCGACTACGACCGCAGCCGCGCGCTCATGGCCGGGGAGGCGAACGCGGCGATCGAGGGCGCCTTCGAGGCGGGCGCGCGCGAGGTCGTCGTCAACGACAGCCACTGGCAGATGCGCAACCTGCGGGCCGAGGATCTCGTGCCGGCGGCACGGCTCATCATCGGCGACAAGCCGATGAGCATGACCGAGGGCATCGGCGAGGGCGATCCCTTCGATGCCGCGCTGTTCATCGGCTACCACGCGGGCGCGGGGGACGCGAGCGGCACGATCGCACACACGTACTCCTCGGCGACGGTGATGGAGGTGCGCGCCAACGGCGAGCCGCACAACGAGGCGGCGCTCAACGCCCTGCGGCTCGGGCACCACGGCGTGCCGGTGGCGCTCGTCGCCGGCGACGACGCGCTCGCCGCCGAGGTGGAGGAACGCCTGCCGTGGGCCGAGCGGGTGATCGTGAAGCGCGGGCGCGGCTACAGCGCCGCCGACTCGCTGTCGCCCGAGGAGGCCCGCGCCGCGATCCGCACCGCCGCGCGCCACGCCCTCGGCCGGCTCCGGGAGATGCGGCCGTACAGGCTGCCCGCGCCGATCCGCGGCGAGATCGACTTCCGCCTCTCCATGCAGGCCGCCTACGCCGCCGTCCTGCCCGAGGCCGAGCGCATCGGCCCGCGCACCGTGGCGTGGACCGCCGAGGACGGCGAGGCGTTCTTCCGCCGCTTCATCGTGCTTCAGCGCCTCGCCGGGACGCCGGGACTGTGAGCGTCGAGGCGACCGGCACGAGCGCGCTCGACCAGCGCCGGATGCGCGACATGATGGGCCATTTCGCGACCGGCGTGACCGTCGTTACCGCCCGTGCCGGCCCGCTCCTGGCCGGCATGACGGCCAACGCCATCGCGTCCATCAGCGTGGACCCGCCGCTGCTCATGGCCAGCATCGCGCGCAAGGCCGAGACGCACGCGGCGATCATCGGCTCGCATGCCTTCGCCGTGAACGTCCTGAGCGCCGACCAGCGGGCGCTGGCCGAGTGCTTCGCGCAGCCGACGACGGCCGTGAAGCTCACCCGCTTCTGCGGCGCGGCGTGGCACGAGGCCGAGACCGGCTCGCCGATCCTCGAGGGCGCACTGGCCTATTTCGACTGCCGGCTGAAGGACCGCCACGACGGCGGCGACCACACCATGTTCGTCGGCGAGGTCGTGGCAGCCGGCACGCTCGACGACGCCGAGCCGCTCATCTGGTACGCCTCGGCCTACCGCCGGCTCGACCCGAACCGACAGGCTCGACCCGACCCGCCAGGGGTTACGCCTCCGCCGCGCCCTGCCGGTCGCGGATGATCCGCTGCGCCGCCAGCCGGCCCGGCGCGCCCATGACGCAGCCGCCGGGGTGCGTGCCCGAGCCGCACTGGTAGTAGCCGGCGATCGGCGTGCGGTACTGCGACCAGCCCGGCGCCGGGCGGAAGAAGAACATCTGGGGCGCGAGGAACTCGCCGGCGAAGATATTCCCCTCGGAGAGGCCGACCGTGCGCTCGATATCGAGCGGGGTGACGACCTCCCGATGCAGAACGAGGTCGTTGAAGCCGGGGAAGAAGCGCTCGAGGGTGGCCTGGACGCGGTCGGCCATCGGCTCGCGCTCGGCGTCCCAGTCCGACTCGCGCAGGTGGTACGGCGTGTACTGCACGAAGCACGAGAGGACGTGCCTGCCCGGCGGCGCCATGTCCGGGTCGATCGTCGACTGGATGGCGCAGTCGATGTACGGATGCTCGCTGTACCAGCCGTATTTCGCGTCGTCGAAGGCGCGCTCGAGGTAGTCCATCGACGGGCCGATGTTCAGGAAGCCGCGGTACAGCTCCGGCCCGTCGCCGAGGACCGGGTGGGTCGGCAGGCCGGAAAGGGCGAAGTTCACCTTCGAGCTCACGCCCCGGAACTTCAGGCGCCGGATGTCCTCGACGAGGTCGTCGGGTAGCTCGCGCGGGTCGACGAGGTCGAGGAACGTGTGGCGCGGGTCGAGGGCGCTGACGACGGTCTTCGCGTGGATCTCGGTGCCGTCCTCGAGCGCCACGCCGACGGCCTCGCCGTCACGGGTCAGGACCCGCACGACCGGCGCCTCGAGCCGGATCTCGGCGCCGAACGACTCCGCCGCCCGCGCCAGGACCTGGGTGAAGCCGCCGTTGCCGCCCTTGTGGAAGGCCCACGTGCCGAACGACCCGTCGTGCTCGCCGAGCGAATGGAACAGCAGCACCAGGCCGCTTCCCTGGGACCTCGGTCCGACCATGGAGCCGATGATCCCCGACGAGGCGAACCAGCCCTTCAGCAGCTCCGACTCGAAGTAGTCGTCGAGGAAGTCGGCGGCGCTGCCGGTCAGCAGGCGCACCGCGTTGTGGAGCGTCCGCTTGTCGAGCGAGCGGAAGCGCGACCCGAGCGAGGCGAGCGCCACGAGCTCCTCGGGGTCCTCGCTGAACAGGTCCGGCGGCGCCATGTCGAGCAGCGGCTTCATCGCCTGGCACACCCGGTCGAGGTCGTGGTTGTACTGGTCGTACGCATCGGCGTCGTGCGGGGAGTGGCGGGCGATCTCGCGCAGGTTCTCGTCGTGGTCGCGCGTGAAGAGGAGGTACTCGCCGTCCTCGCCCGGCGCGAAGCGGGTCGACATCTGGAGCGGCAGGAAGCCGTGCTTCGGCAGCTCGAGCTCGTGGATGATCTGCGGTCGCAGCAGGGAGAGGGCGTACGAGAACGTCGTGAACTTGAAGCCCGGTTGGAGCTCCTCGGTGATCGCCGCCCCGCCGACGAGGTGCCGCCGCTCGAGGATGAGCGTCCGCAGGCCGGCCCTGGCCAGGTAGGCGCCGTTGACGAGGCCGTTGTGGCCGCCGCCAATCACGATCGCGTCGTATCGGTCGTCTGTCATCGGTCCTCTGGCGCCCCTTCAGGCGGTCTTGCGCTCGGGGTTGTAGAACGGGAGGCGGGTGACGTGGGCCGCAACCTGGCGGTACTCGTGGTCGACGGTGAACTCGAGGAAGACGCGGGTCCCGGGCTTGCCGAGCTCCGGGTGCACGCGGGCAAGCGCGATATGCCGCTGGAGCACCGGCGAGTACATGATGCTCGTGGCGTAGCCGACGCGGGTCCGATCGGCGTCGTACACCATCCAGTCCTCGTGGACCGGCCGGTGGTCCTTGGGCGGGATGAGCCCGGCCGCGGAATAGACGCGGTCGTAGTCCTCCCAGTCGACGACGAGCCCGACCATCCGCCAGCGCGACGTCTTCTCCGCGCGCTCCCGCTCGAGGGCGCGACGGCCGATGAAGGGGCGCTCGTCCTCCTCCATGCCCTTGAACATCCAGGCCCAGCCCAGCTCGATCGGCGTCGAGCGATGCGCGTCGTTGAACGCGAAGCGGCTCGAGTCGAAGTCTGCGCCGAGCAGGAGCAGCCCGGCCTCGATGCGCAGCATGTACAGCGCACCCATGCCGTACGGGATGACGCCCCACCCGTCGGCCGCGTCCCACACCGCGTCCCATACCTCCAGCGCGTCCGGGGTCTCGACCCAGATCTCGTAGCCGAGGTCGCCGGTGTAGCCCGTGCGGCTGATCGTCACCGGGCGGCCGGCGATCGTGCCGGTGGTGAGGCCGAAGAACGGGATGTCGGCCACGGCCGGCACGAGGCGGGCGAGGAGGTCCCGCGCGCGCGGACCCTGCACGGCGAGGGCGCCGATGTCGAGGCTGACCTCCTCGATCGTGACCCGCAGCCGGCCGATGCGGTCGGCGAACCAGGCGAAGTTCGGCTCGGCCGCGGTGAGGAGGTACTCGTCCGGCCCGCGATGCTGGATGACCCCGTCCTCGAGGACGAAGCCGCGGTCGTCCAGCCAGGTCGTGTACTGGGCGTTCCCCGGCGGGCAGCGGCGGATGTCGCGGGCGAGCATGCCGGACAGGAAGCGCTCGGCATCGGGCCCGGCGATCCGGTACTTGTACAGCGGCGAGGTGTCGAAGATCCCGGCGCTATTCCGCACGGCGAAGTACTCGAACTTGTCCGACGCCTGGTAGCGCGTCACGACGAGGTGGCCGGACCAGTGCTGCCACAGGCCGGTCTCGTTGAGCGCGCTCGTCCGATCGTGGAACGGCGTGGTGCGGATCATCGGTGCGAGAGCATACCGGCTCTCTCCTGGACCGATGCCGCCGCGTCGTTGTCCTGGCTGCTGGTTGCTCGCTGTGGCGAGAGGAATTCACCGGACGGCGGTCTCGCGTTGCGTTTTCGCGCCGTCGCGAGCACCGGCACGCACAAACCGCACGCCGATGCGCCCCTCACGCTCACCCGCGCTCGCTGCAGTCGACAAACGACACGCCACGAGCGCTTCCGGTGAATAGCT
This sequence comes from Candidatus Limnocylindria bacterium, assembly GCA_036262075.1. Taxonomy (GTDB): domain Bacteria; phylum Chloroflexota; class Limnocylindria; order QHBO01; family QHBO01; genus JACDBZ01. The sequence continues at coordinate 60,247 of DATAJO010000030.1, read as the reverse complement.
CTCGCTGGAGCGCGAACCGCTACGCACCAGCCCGTCGCTGCTCGCTGTGGCGAGAGGATTCCACGGGAAGGCCGATCCACGTGCCGTTTGCGCGCTACAGCGAGCACCGGGACGCACGAACCGCACGCCGATGCGCCCCTCACGCTCACCAGCTCTCGCTGCAGTCGACAAACGACACGCCGGGAGCCCTTCCGGTGAATAGCTCTCGCTGGAGCGCGAACCGCCACGCACCAGCCCGCCGATGCTCGCCGTAGCGAGAGGAATGCACCGGAAGGCCGATCCACGCGGCGTTTGCGCGCCCTGGCGAGCACCGGTACGCACGAACCGCACGCCGATGTGCCGCTCACGCTCATCGGCGCTCGCTGCAGTCGACAAACGACACGCCACGAACGCTTCCGGTGAAGAATGCTCGCCCTGGCGCGCAATGCGGGCATGCGGACGGCGCGGCGGAGGGCGGAGGGTGAGGACCGCCGGGGATGATCAGCCGGCTGGCTCTGCGGACGCGAGCTGCGCCTGGACCGCATCGGCGAACTCGACGAAGTCGAACGGCTTGCGGACGACGGGCGCGAGGTCGGCGAGCCGATCGGCCTCGTCGTCGTCGATGGCGGTGACGAACAGGACCGGGATGTCGCGGTACTGCGGCCGCTCGCGGAGCGAGTGGAGGATCGTCGAGCCGAACTCGTCCGGCAGGCGCTGGTCGAGCACGAGCAGGTCGGGGACGATGCCCTCCTCGACGAGGGCGGTGTACAGCTCTTCGGCGTTGCCGAAGCCACGGACGTCGTGCTCGAGCTCGCCGAGCACGGCGAGCATCGCCGTGCGGATGAGCGGCTCGTCGTCGACGACCCAGATCCGTGCCATGCGAACCTCCCTGTCTGCCTGCGCGACCAGGGTGGTGGCCGCCATCATCAGGCGCCGATCGCGTCCAGGCCCTCACCGATCGCCCCGATGGCGAGGTCGATCTCGTCCTCGGTCGTGACCAGTGGGGGAATGATACGGACGACCTGCCCGCGCGTCCCGCAGCTCAGGACGATGACGTTGCGTTCGAGCATCTCGGCCAGCAGCGCCTTCACGAGGTCCGGGCGCGGGGTGAGCGCCGGGCCGTCGGCGAGCTCGACCGCGACCATCATCCCTCGCCCGCGCACCTCGGCCACCGAGGCATGGCCCGCGGCGCGCTCGCCGATGCCCTCGAGCAGGCGGGCGCCGAGCCGCTCGGCGCGCTCGGCCAGTGCCTCGTCGTCGATGACGTCGAGCGTCGCCAGCGCGGCCGCGGCCGCCACCGCGTTCCCGCCGTACGTGCCGCCGTGGGCGCCCGGCGCCAGCTGGTCGAGCAGCGCCCGCGAGGCGAGGATCCCGGACAGCGGCAGCCCCGACGCGATGCCCTTGGCCATGATCACCACGTCCGGGCGCGCAGTCGTCCACTCGGTCGCGAAGAATCGGCCGGTGCGGGCGAAGCCGGTCTGCACCTCGTCGGCGACGAGGAGGATCCCGTGGCGGTCGGCCAGCGACCGCAGGGCGGGCAGGAAGCCGTCGGGTGGGACGACGTACCCGCCCTCCCCGAGCACCGGCTCGACGACGAACGCGGCCACGTCGTCGGGGGCGACCAGCGTGGCGAACAGCTCGTCGATCGCGTCGAGGGTGGTCGACAGGGCCGCATCGGCTCCGCCCATGCGCAACGGGTACGGGTAGGGCACGAAGTGCACGCCGCCCATGAGCGGCTCGAAGTGGGCGCGGTATTTCGCGTTCGAGCTCGTCAGCGCCATGGCCGCGTGGGTGCGGCCGTGGAACCCGCCGCGGAAGGCGACGACGTTCGGGCGGCGGGTGACGAACTTCGCGAGCTTGACCGCGGCCTCGACCGCCTCCGCGCCCGAGTTCGAGAGGAACGCGCCGTACGCCGTGCCGGGCTCGGCGTTCGGGAAGCGCTCCGGCAGCCGCCGATGGAGCGCGAGGCCCGGCTGGTGGTAGACGATGTTCTGCTGGAGGTGGATGCCGCGCGCCGCCTGCTCGGCGATGGCGGCCACGACGCGCGGATGGGCATGGCCGGTGTTCACGACGCCGATGCCCGACGTGTAGTCGAGGTAGCGCTCGCCCGCCGGCGTCTCGAGCCAGGCGCCCGAGGCGCGCTCGACGACGAGGTCGGTGTAGCGCGCCCAGACCGGCGCCACGCCGGTGCGGAGCGCGTCCCAGTCGGTCAGAACGTCGGTGGCGTGTTGATCCATAGCAGTCGGCTCTCCCCGCGGGCGTCGTTGCGCCAGCGATGTGGCAGCGTGGAAGGGAAGGTCAGGGCATCGCCCTCCCGGTCGAGGGCATAGCACTCGTCCTCGCCGACCCACACGGTGACGGCGCCGGACAGCAGGTACAGGAACTCCTCGCCCTCGTGGGCGTAGGCCCCGTCGCTCGTGGCTCCGGGGGCCAGGATGAACAGCTGGGGCTCGAGCTGCCGGGTCGTGCGGGCCAGCTCCTCGATCCGCACGTCGGCGTTGCCGAGCCGCAGCGCCCGACGCTCGCCAGCGCGCACCAGCCGGTGCGGCGCCTCGTCGTCGGACGCCCCGAACAGCTCGTGCAGGGTGGTGCCGTACACCGCGGTCAGACGCTGCAACGTCGCCACGCTGGCGCCGCTCATGCCGCGCTCGAGCGCCGACAGGAAGCTGGTCGACAGGCCGCTGCGCTCGCTCGCCTCGCGCAGGCTCAGGCCGAGCTCCTCGCGGATGCGCCGCAGCGGCCGGCCGTTGCCCCGGCCCTCGGCGTCGGCGGCGCCGACCGTGCTGCCCAGGACCCGCCGGATGCCCGGCGCGTTGAGCCGATCGACCGTGCGCAGCCGTCGGATGCTGTGCAGCTGCTGCAGGTCGCCATCGGTGTAGATCCGATATCGGCTTCCGCCGCGCCGCGGTCGGACGAGTCCCTGGCGCTCCCAGAGGCGCAGGGCCGACGGAGACACGCCGACGCGCCGCGCCGCCTCGCCGATGCGATACGTCCGGGTCGCTCCCCGCGTCGCGTCGGGGACGGTCACCGCTCGCCGCCGGCGGCGATCGGCCGCTGGTCGCGCCGCTGGAGGACGCTCCACAGGATGATCCCGCCGACCGCGACGACGAAGATGATGGTGCCCATCACGTTGACCTGCGGTGGAACGCCGATGCGCGAGGCGCCGTACACCCACAGCGGGAAGGTGACCGTCTGCCCGGCGGTGAACTGCGTGATCACGAAGTCGTCGATCGACAGGGCGAAGGCCAGCAGCGCCGCGGCCAGGATGCCGGGGAAGATGAGCGGGAAGGTGACCTTGCGGAAGGTCGTCAGCTCATCGGCCCCGAGGTCCATGGCCGCCTCCTCGAGCGACCGGTTGAAGCCCGCGATTCGCGCCCGAACCGTCACGACCACGAAGCTGATGTTGAACATGATGTGGGCGATCAGGATCGTGAGGAACCCCAGGCTCATGCCGGCCGACACGAACAGCGCCAGCAGCGATGCGCCGAGCACGACTTCCGGCGAGGCAATCGGCAGGAAGATCAGCAGGTTCAGCGGACCGCGCCCGCGGAACTCGTAGCGTGTCAGCGCCAGGCCGATCAGCGTGCCGAGCGTGGTGGCCACCAGGGTCGACACGGCCGCGACGCCCAGGCTGACGAGGAGCGCCTGGTTCATGCGCGGCTGGCTGGTGAAGACGTTGGCGTAGTGCTCGAGCGTGAAGCCCTGCCAGGTGAAGTTGAAGCGCCCCACGTTGTCGTTGAACCCGAACACGATCATCACGGCGATCGGCAGGAAGAGGTACAGGACGACCAGGCCGGTGAACACCGGAAGCACCATCCGGCCGATGCGCCGGCTCAGCGGGAGGCGGCGCTCCGGTGGCGCGGCCTCCGTGGCCAGGGGCAGCCTGGTGGCGAGCGAGTCGGCCATCAGACGGTCAGCTCCTGCCCGCGCAGGATGCGGCGGTAGGCCGCGACGCCGATCAGCAACCCGACCATCAGGATGAGGCTCACGGCAGCCGCGTGCGGGTAGTCCCGGTTCACGATGTAGAGCGTCTGGACCACGTTCCCGATCATCTGGGTGTCCCGGGTGCCGCCCAGCAGCTCGGCGTTGATGTAGTCACCCGCCGCGGGGATGAAGGTCAGCAGCGAGCCGGCGAACAGGCCGGGGATCGCCAGCGGAAGGGTGACGCGCAGGAAGGCCTGGACGCGGCTGGCGTACAGGTCGGTGGCCGCCTCCACCAGTCGCGGATCGATCCGTTCGAGGGCCACGTACATGGGCAGCACGAAGAACGGCAGGAAGTTGTAGGTGATGCCGCTGATCACCGCCGCCGGTGTGGCGAGGATCCGGAATCCCTCGTCCAGGAGCCCCACGTTCTTGAGCGTTCCGAGCACGAACCCCTGGTCGGCCAGGATGAACTTCCAGCTGATGGTGCGGATGATGAAGCTGGTGAAGAACGGCATGATCACGAGCAGCAGGAGCACGCTCTTGTAGCGCCCGCCGCGGAACGCGATGGTGTAGGCCATCGGGAAGCCGATGGCCACGGTCAGGATCGTGACCACCACCGCGTACTCCAGGGACCGCAGGAAGTGGGCGGAGTATCGGTCCAGCACCTCCGGGAAGACCCCGACGTTGAACGTCTGGCGGAACCCCGTGCCCAGGGTGCCCTCCTGCGTCGCAACCGATGCCATGGCGAGCATCGGCACCACGAAGAAGACGATCAGCCAGACGACGCCGGGAAGCAGGAAGAGATAGGGGATCAGGCCGCGGTGCTGCCGCAGCCAGCCGGTCATCGCCCTGCCTCCCGAGCTCGCCGCCTAGCCCTGGGTGACCTCCTGGAACAGCTCGTTCCAGAGGGCCTCCTCTTCCTCCGACAGGACCTTGTAGGAGTGCACGCGCGCCAGGTCCTCCGGCGTCGGGAAGACGAGCGGTGACTCGGCGACCGCCGAGTAGTACTCGCGATCCTCGTCCGTCTCGGCCTCCTCCGCGTGCTGGCGGATGATGTCCTGGGCCGCCGGGACCGGGCAGATGAAGTTGATGTACTCCGCCATCTGCGCCGCGATCTCCGGCTGGAACACGAAGTCCATCATGGCCAGCGCATCGGCGGGGTGCGCGGCGCCCTTCGGGATGCACATGTTGTCGATCCACAGGATGCCGCCGGCCTCGGGGATGATGAATCGCAGGTCCGGATTGTCGAACTGGAGCTGGAACACGTCGCCGGACCAGGCCATGGTCACGGCCAGCGAGCCGTTGGCGAGCTCCTGCGCGTACTCGTTGCCGTAGTAGCCGCGCACCAGCGGAGCCTGGTCCATGAGCACCTGGTGCGCCGCGCGCACGTCCTCCTCGGTCGCGTCCTTGGGCTCCACGCCGTTGTGCAGCAGCGCCAGGCTCAGCGAGTCACGGACCTCGCTGAACATCCCGATGCGGCCCTCGAACGCCGGATCCAGCAGGTCCGCGAAGCCGGTGATCTCACGGCCGGTCAGCTCCGGGTTGTAGGCGATGCCGGTGTAGCCCGACGCCCACGGCACGCTGTGGAGGTTGTTCGGGTCGTAGCTGGGGTTCTTGTACTTGTCGTCGGCGTTGGCCAGGAAGTTCGGCACCGAGGCCGCGACGTCGATCTGCTCCAGGTAGTCCAGGTTGATCATGTTGCCGACCATCCAGTCGGTCATGACGATCATGTCCCAGCCGGTCGGCTCGCCGGCCTGGAGCTGGGGCTGGATGGTCCCGAAGAACTCCTGGTTGTCCTGGATCGCCTCCTGGTAGTCGACCGTGCTGCCGGTCGCCGCGGTGAACTGCTCCAGCGTGGGGGACACGCCGGCATCGTCCTGGTCGATGTACAGCGGCCAATTGGCGAAGATCAGCTCGCCCGACAGCTCTCCGCCGACGGGAGCCGATGACGCCCCGGCCGACGGCGCGGCCGATGAGCCCGGCGAGACAGGGTTGATGCCGCACGCGGCCAGGATGGCGGGCAGCGACAGCGCTGAGCCGGCGATGACGGCGCCCCTGCCGCTCTGCTGCAGGAACGCGCGGCGGGTCAGCCGGCGTTGGGGCCGAAACGCCCGGGCGATCGCTCGCTCGATCCGGCGCTCATCAGGCATCGGGAACGTCCTCCTCCTCTTCCAGTCCGGGAATGCCGTCGGACGCCGCTGGCTCGGCCGCTCCGATCACGAAGGTGTGCTGCGGCCGCCAGGTCAGCTGCACCCGTTGTCCGTCGGGATGCGCCTCGCTGGCGCCACTGGTCTCCAGGTTCTGGGCGTACACCACCAGCTTGTGGCCGTCGCCCGTCTCGATGAGGTACTGCGTGCTGACCCCGATGTACGACGCGTCGAGGACCGTGCCCTCGAGCGTGTTGGCATCCGTGGTCGTGGTGGCTGCTCCGTCACCCACCGCGACGACGCGGAGCTTCTCGGGTCGAATGCCGATGCGGACCGGCTGCGCCCCGTTCAGCGACGAGGCCGGCGCGCGGACCACGGTCCCGTCCCGCAGCTTCAGATCGGCGAAGCGATCGCCCTTGCCGACCACCTCGGCGTCGAGCAGGTTGCTCACGCCCAGGAAGCCGGCGACGAACTCGGTGGCGGGGCGTTCGTACAGCTCCTCCGGCGTGCCGAGCTGCTCGATCCGGCCGTGGCGCATGACGGCGATGCGATTCGACATCGTCATCGCCTCGTCCTGGTCGTGGGTCACGAAGACGAAGGTGATGCCGATCTCGCTCTGGATCCGCTTCAGCTCGACCTGCATCTGCTTGCGCAGCTTGAGGTCGAGCGCGCCGAGCGGCTCGTCGAGCAGGAGCACGCTCGGGTTGTTCACGAGCGCCCGGGCCAGCGCGACGCGCTGCTGCTGGCCGCCGGACAGCTGGTGCGGCTTGCGGCGCTCGTAGCCCTCGAGGTCGACGAGCTTGAGCATGAACGCGACCTGGTGGCGGATCTGCCCGACCGGGGTCTTCCGCCGCCGCAGCCCGAAGGCGATGTTCTCGAAGACGTCGAGGTGCGGGAAGAGCGCGTAGTTCTGGAAGACGGTGTTGACCTGGCGGCGGAACGGCGGGAGGTCGGTGACGTCGGTGTCGCCGATGTGGATCGTGCCGGCCGTCGCCTCCTCGAAGCCGCCGATCATCCGCAGCGTCGTCGTCTTGCCGCAGCCCGAGGGGCCGAGCAGCGAGAAGAACTCTCCGTCGGAGACGGTCAGCGACAGGTCGTCGACGGCGGTGAAGTCACCGAATCGTTTCGTGACGTGGTCGAGTCGAACGTCGGCCTCGGGCACCCGGGCTCCCTCGCAACCTTGTCGCCGTGCAGCAAGGATCGGAGTATACGGACGCGCCACTTCCGGGTGTCAAGGATTTCGGGGCAAGGCGTGCAACTTCCGGCACGCGCCCTGCGTCATGAGGTCATTCCTTCCAATCCAGCATCCGCGAGACCCGACATGGCGAAGCTCAACCACCAGAAGCGTCAGCGACCCCGTCCGACCGCCACCCGCCGCCGGCGCGTGGCGCTCCAGCGCACCCAGGAGCAGCGCAGCCGGCGCGACCTCGAGCGCTGGCGCCGCAGCTGAGCCCCGGGGTGCGGGCACCGCTCCCTCTCACGGCCCGACCGATCCTCTCGGTCGGGCCGTTCCCTTGCTAGACTCGCAGCGCCCGAGCCCCTCCATCCGCAGCGGAGCGCCCCCAGCCGCATGGACTTCTCCCTCTCCCCTCAGCACGAGGAGATCCGTCGCACCGTCCGCGAGTTCGCCGAGGGCCGGATCGCGCCGGTCGCCGACCAGCTCGAACGGGACGGGGCCTTCCCCCACGACATCATCCGCGAGGCGGCCGACCTCGGCCTCCTCGGCGTGCCGTACCCCGAGGAGATCGGCGGCACGGGGCTCGACTCGCTGGCCTACGCCATCACCGTCGAGGAGCTGAGCCGCGTCAGCGGCAGCGTCGGGGTCATCGTCAGCGCCCACACCAGCCTCGGCTGCAACCCGATCTGGCTGGCCGGCACCGACGCGCAGAAGGAGAGGTACCTGCGCCCGATGGCCTCGGGCCGGGTCATCGGCGCCTACGGCCTGACCGAGCCCGGCGCCGGATCCGACTCGCGCGGCACACGGACGCGGGCGCACCTCGACGGCGACTGCTGGGTCCTCAACGGATCGAAGCGCTTCATCACCAACGCCGGGGTGGCCGGGACGTACATCGTGACCGCGGTCACCGACCGGGAGCAGGAGTCGGGCAAGATCAGCGCCTTCATCGTCGAGGCCGATACGCCCGGCTTCTCCATCGGCCGCATGGAGGAGAAGATGGGCCTCCACGCCAGCAACACCGGCGAGCTCATCTTCACCGACTGCCGGATCCCGGTCGAGAACATGCTCGGTCCGGAGGGCGAGGGCGACAAGCTGTTCCTGAAGACGCTCGACGGCGGGCGCATCGGCATCGCGGCCATGGCACTCGGGCTGGCGCAGGCGGCCTACGAGGCCGCATCGGCCTATGCGAAGGAGCGGCACCAGTTCGGCCGTCCCATCGGCTCTTTCCAGGGCGTGGCCTTCAAGATCGCCGATGCCGCCATGAACATCGACGCGGCACGCCTGCTCACGTACCGCGCCGCATGGCTGAAGGACCAGGGGCGCCCGTACACGACCGAGGCGGCGATGGCCAAGCTCTTCGCCTCCGAGGTGGCGCGCGACGTGACGAACGACGCCATCCAGGTCCACGGCGGCTACGGCTACGTGACCGAGTACCGGGTCGAGCGCTACCTGCGCGACGCGAAGCTGACCGAGATCGGGGAGGGGACGAGCGAGATCCAGCGCCTCGTCATCGCCCGCAACCTGCTCGGCCTGCGAGCCATGTGAGCGACCCATGGCGGCGGCGTCGGCTCGACGGAGGGCGATCGGCGCGCTGACGCTCGTCGGAGCGTGTGGCTTCGGCGCGGCCACGCCCGTCGCCGCCGCGGACGGCGACGAGCCGATCGTGCTCAGCCAGCACGCCTTCTCCGGCGTCACCGCCGACCTCGACGGGGACGGCACGCGCGAGATCGTCATCCTGTCCGGCGGGGACGGCGGGAACCCGCTGATGGTCGAGCTCTGGGCGTTCGCCGGCGACCGCTGGTCGCTCGTCGGACGCGAGGAGGTGCTCCGCCGCTCCGAGGACGGTCGGGCGAGCGCGCCGGTCGGCCTGGACACCGACGGGGTCGGCCTGCTGGTGCTCGAGGATGGGCCGATCGAGCGTCCGCTCGTCGTCACCGTCGGCGAGGCGATGGAAGGCAACGGGTGCTGCCTGACGATCTCGGAGGTGGTGGACGAGTCCGGCGGCAGCGTCCTCCGCACCGCGCCCGGGGCCTTCGGCGATGCGACGCTGGTGTCCACGATCGACGTGGATGGCGACGGCCGCGACGAGCTGCTCGTCACCGCGGGCGATCCGTATCTTGGAGACATCCACCCGGACGTCAGATATCGGCTGCTGCGCCGATCGGACGACGGCACGTGGGCGACGCTGCCGATCGATACCCCCGAGGACGCCGTCGCCGCCGGGGGCATGATGATCGTCGATACCGACGGAGCGCCGGGAGAGGAGCTCGTCCTCCAGAACGGCGAGCGCCGCATCTTTCGCTTCTCGGCCAGCGGGGCGGGAATGGCGCTCGACGGCTCCATCCTTCCCGGCCGGCCGGCGGTCGACGACGCGTGGCTCGTCGGCGTCGTCGGCGGCGAGCTCGTGCTCGGCGGCACCACCCGCGTGATGCTCGGCCAATGGCCGCGTGACGGTGAGCTGCGCCCCACCCGCGAGCTGGACCTCGAGCCCGACAGCTATTCGTACGTGGTCGGATCGGGCGACCACGCCCGCCTGGCGACGGCCGAGATCGATCCCGCGTCCATGGGGATGCTCGGCGTTCTCCACATCCATGGCCTCGACCTGGAGGTGGAGCGCACCATCCTCACGGCGCCGACCCAGGTTCGGCTCATGCAGATGATCGCCGACGACCCGTCCTTCGGCGAGAGATACCCGTTCGCCGGGCCGATCGCCGGTGGCACGAGCGGCGGCGACGAGCTGTACGTGATCGGCGGCTGGCTGGTCACCCTGACCGACGAGGGCACGGACGTCGAGCCGGTCGGCACCCTGGCCGGGACGACCCCGCTCGGGCTCGCCGGGCCGGACGACGCATGGGTGCTGACCGGCGTCGGCTTCGTCCCGTCGTTCCGGAACGAAGCCGCACTGTACGCCGGCTTCGGCGCCCGCGGCCCGATGACGGCCGCGCCTCGATCGGCCGTGTTCGCCCCGGACCCGCAGGCGCCGCTCGACGTCACCTTCGACGGCGCGGTCGAGCTGGGCTGGTCGGAGGATGGCGCACGACGCATCGCGGCGGCGTCGGACTTCTCCGCGACCCTCTCGGCGACGCCGGGGACGACGGCCTGGCTCACGCGCGACGGCAGCAGGATCTTCCGGGACCCGCTGCTCGAGGAGCGGACGGCGATCGAGATCGAGGACTCCGGCGCCGACGGGTCCGAGGAGAACGGCCACGCCACGATCGAGGTCATCGCCTTCGCTCCGACCGGGCAGGTGACGATCGAGACCTGGGAGGTCGACTTCCTGCGCGTGCCGCCCGAGGTGTCGGCCGAGGCCGAGGTCGAGTCGTTCGCGCTCGAGGCGTCGGTCAGCGGCACGGCGAGCCCGGGCACGACCCTCACCGTCGACGGCTCACCGGTCGAGGTGGATGCCGACGGCCGCTTCACGGCCACCGTGGACGCGCCGATCTGGCCGCGCGAGGTCGTCGTCACCGCCACCGACGCCGTCGGCAACGCGTCGACGACGCGTCTCGAGATCGTCGGGTTCGTCGACTACCGCGGCTGGCCGTGGCCGGTCCTCATCGGCCTCGTGACCGTGGCGGGCGGCGTGCTCATGTACCTCCGGGCGCCGCGCTGGGTGGCGGAGCGGGCGCGGCAGGCGCCGGCACGGGCCTTCGACGACGACGCCCGACTCGAGGAGCTCGACCCCGATCGCGCCTGATCGGGTAGCCTGTGCGCCTTCGCGGTCGTCCGTGAGGCGACCGAGCCCCAGCCAGCAGCACGAGGTGCCCCGCCCATGAGCAGCCGAATCGAGGAGCTGGACGCGATCGTCCGCCAGTTCGACCTGAACGAGCATCCCTTCTACCAGGACTGGCGCGCCGGGACGCTGCCGATCGGGCGCATCGCCGAGTACGCCGACGAGTGGGCGCCGTTCATCGGCGTCATCGACGCGGGCTGGGACCGCATCGGCTACCCGGACTACGCCGCCGAGGAGCGCGAGCACGACGAGCTGTGGCAGGACTTCCGCCGCGCGCTCGGAACGAGCCGCGAGATGACGCGGCCGCAGTCGAAGACGCTGCTCGCGGTCGGGGAGCAGGCGTTCGCATCGGTGCCGGAGGCGCTCGGGGCGCTGTACAGCTTCGAGGTCCAGCAGCCGCAGACGGCGACGTCGAAGCTCGACGGCCTGCGCGAGCACTACGCCGGGGCGGTCGACGAGGCCGGCCAGCGCTACTGGGTCGAGCACGCCGTGCCGACCGACGAGCCGGCGATGCTGGCGTCGATGATCGACCAGCTCTCGGACGGCGAGTTCGCGCGGGCGAAGACCGCGTGCGCGGTATTCAGCGCCGCCGCGTGGGGCGCGCTCGACGGGGTGTACTACACCGACTGACGTCGTTGGACCCATGCCGGCGGGGCGCTCAGCCCCGCCGGTTGCTGAACTCGACCGACCAGCGCCAGGCCGATCCGTCCTCGGCGTTCCACCACGCGGTGAGGATGCCCGCCTCGCCGCCGGGCAGGATGACGACCGCCCCGAGATCCGCGTCGGTCGGCCAGCGATCCTCGCGGGTCACCGCGTCACCGTCGATGGCGAGGCGCGTCATCGGCACATTGCCGCCGCGGCGGGTGAGCGCCGGACCGCGGGCGATGACCGCGTCGTCGCCGCGCCGGACGGTGACCGCCACGCGACGCGGCAGCGAGTGCGCCCAGACGACCTCGACCGGGTCGATGCGGGACCGCGCGATCGGGAGCCCGGTGGCGCCCGACGACGGGTACCAGATCTCCCAGGTGTGGAGCTGCTCGTAGGCCATGCGCCGATGGTACGCCGATGCCGGCGCCGAGCCCTCCTCAGCCTCCCGGCGGCCGATGCGCGGAGGCCATGGCGGCGAACGGGTCGAGGGCGGTCGGGTCGGCGAGCGAGCCACGCGCCGCGGCGGCATCGGGCGGCGTGCCGGTCAGGATGCGCTTCACCGGCACCTCGAGCTTCTTGCCGGTCAGCGTGCGTGGCACGGTGGGCACGGCGACGATCTCGTCCGGGACGTGGCGCGGCGAGAGCTGGGTCCGCAGCTCGCTCGCGATCCTGGCTTCGAGGGCGTCGTCGAGGGTCGCGCCGTCGCGGAGCGCGACGAACAGGAGGAGGCGGTCGCCTTCCTCGTCGAGGTGGATGACGAGCGAGTCGGCGATCTCGGGCAGGCCCTCGACGACGGCGTAGAACTCGGCCGTCCCGATCCGCACGCCGCCGCGGTTGAGCGTCGCATCGGATCGGCCGCTGATGACGCACGAGCCGCGCTCGGTGAACGTGATCCAGTCGCCGTGCCGCCACACGCCGGGGAAGTCCTCGAAATACGCCGCGCGGTAGCGTGCGCCATCGGGGTCGTTCCAGAAGCCGACCGGCATCGAGGGCATCGGGCGGGTGATGACGAGCTCGCCCTGCTCGCCGATGACCGGGCGGCCGTCGGGGTCGAAGGCCTCGACCGCGCAGCCGAGGTGGCGGCAGCTGATCTCGCCCTCCCGGACCGGCACGAGCGGCGAGGCGCCGACGAAGGCGGTGCACACGTCGGTGCCGCCCGACACGCTCTGGAGGTGGACGGTCGGGCTGATCGCCTCGTAGACGTAGCGGAAGCCCTCGGCCGGCAGCGGTGACCCGGTCGAGCCGATGCCCCGGATCCTCGACAGGTCGGCGAGATCGCCCGGGCGGAGGCCCTCCTTGCGGCAGCCCATGAGGTACGGCGCGCTCGTCCCGAAGTACGTCACGCCCTCCTCCGCCGCCATCCGCCACAGCGCGCCGAGGTCGGGATGGGCCGGCGAGCCGTCGTACAGGACGATGCTCGCGTCGACGGCGAGGCCCGAGACGAGGTAGTTCCACATCATCCAGCCGGTCGTGCTGAACCAGAAGAACCGATCGGCCGGGCCGAGGTCGTGGTGGAGGGCGTGGATCTTCAGGTGCTCGAGCAGGATCCCGCCGTGGCCGTGGACGATCGGCTTCGGCAGCCCGGTCGTGCCCGACGAGTACAGGACGAAGAGCGGGTGGTCGAACGGCACGCGCTCGAAGGCCAGCGGACCGGGTGACGCGCGGAGCTCCTCCCAGCCCATGGCGTCCGGGATCGACGACCCGTCGCCGAGGTAGGGGAGGACGACCGTCGAGCCGATGGAGGGCAGCGCCTCGCGGATGACGGCAACCTCGGCCGATCGGTCGACCTCGCGCTCGCCGTAGCGGTAGCCGTCGATGGTGAGCAGCACCGACGGCCGGATCTGGCTCCAGCGGTCGACGACCGAACGCGTCCCGAACTCGGGCGCGCAGCTCGACCAGATCGCGCCGAGCGAGGCGGTGGCGAGGAGGCCGATCGCCGCCTCGGGCACGTTCGGCAGGTAGGCCGCGACGCGGTCGCCGGGCCTCACGCCGAGGGCGGCCAGGCCGGCGCGCACGCGGGCGACCTCGTCCCGCAGTTGGGTGGCGGTGAGCTCGACGCGCTCGCGGGTCTGCGAGCGGCCGATGACCACGACGTCGTCGTCCGCGCGGCCGCTCAGGCGGAGCGTGTGCTCCGCCCAGTTGAGGCGCGCCTCGGGGAACCAGCGCGCCCCGGGCATCGTGGCGTCGACGAGCGCCGGCCCGGGGTCGTCGCCGACGGCGAAATGGCGCCAGATCGAGCTCCAGAAACCGTCGAGGTCGTCGATCGACCAGCGCAGCAGCGCGTCGTAGTCGTCGAACGACCGGCCGTCGGTCTGCTCGAGCCAGCGCAGGTAGTCGCCGATGCGGGTCCGCGCGCGGGCATCCGGAGCGGGGGACCACAGGACGGGAGGGGCCATCGGCCCGATTCTGCCATGCGCGGCGCTATGCTCACGCCGATGCGGGTCGTGGGGCTCATCGTGATGGCCGCCGTCACGACGCTCCCGGTCGCCCCGCCGGTGGCGTCGCGTTCCATGGCGCTGCTCGCCGAGCCCGATGCCGTCGTCCTCACCGAAGCCCGCACGATCCAGGCGGTCGTCGTCGACCTCGACGCGGACGGGACGCGCGAGATCGTGGCCCTCACCTACGGCCCCGACGACGAGATCCGGCTCGAGGCCTGGGCCGAGGACGCGGGCGGGGCGTGGCAGCCGGTCGGCGACTCGCTCGGCGACCCGCTCGTCGTGCCGCCGCTCGACGCCGACCTCGACGACGCCGACGGCGAGGGACGCGGGCCTGTGCGCCTCCACGTGCGTGCCACCGATGGCGGTGAGCGGCTCACGCTCGCGCGCCAGCCCATCGTCGGCCCACCCGATTTCGCGCTGCGCTGCTGCCTGCACCTCGACGACGTCGTCCTCGACGGCGGGCGGCTCCGGCTGGAGCCGGTGGCCGAGCCACGCGATGCCGTGGGGGCGCTGACCGTCATCGACCTCGACGGCGACGGCGTGGACGAGCTGGTGGCGTCGACCTCGCTCCCGCCACTCGGCGACATCGGCTACCCGGTCGAGATGCTGACGTTCCGCTGGACCGGTACGCGCTTCGCGACGCCGGTGCGCGACGAGCTGCCGGTCGGATCCGGCGACTCACGCTTCGTCCTCGGCGAGAGCGACGGCCGGCCGGGCGAGGAGCTCGGCATCATCGCCACCATCGGGCGGCCCGCGTTCTACCGGATCTCCCTCGTGGACGGCCACTTCCGGGTCGAGGACGCCCGCATCCCGCCGCCGTCAGTCCGTCCGCTCGGCGTGCCGATCGGCGACGGCGCGGGCATCGCCATCCGCGAGGACGACGGCACCCTCCAGCTCCGTCCGTGGCCGGCCGGCGAGCCGCTGGGTGAGCCGATCGCCGAGGCCCGCGCCCGGGACGCGGCCGCCCTGCTCGGCACGCTGGAGGTCGACGGCCGGGACGCGGTCGTCGTGCGGCAGGCGTCCGGCGCCGAGGCGCTCCACCTCCTCGCGCTACCGCTCCTCAACGCCTTCGGCCCGTCGGCGCCGGGAGGCCCCGCCGCCCCCGCCTTCGGTGCCTCGCCGATCCGCCCGTACACCGGCCCGCTGCCCGGCGGCGGTCCCCACGGCGGCGCGGCGATCGTCGTCGCCGGCTGGCTCGTCGAGGACGCGTCGCCGGAGCCGATCCGGCGCGTCGGCCTGCTCGCCGGAGCGGCACCGATCGGCTTCGCGGGGCGCGATCGCGGCTGGATCGCGATCCACCACCTTCCGGCCGCGGAGCTCGACCCGACCGGCGGCCGCCTCGACCCACCGGCGGCCCTCGCCGGCTCCGGCATCACGGTCGCGCGCTTCGCCACGTTCGCGACGGCCGAGGAGGGCGGGGCCGTGGTCGGGCCGGCCGTCGCGGGCCGGGTGGTCGAGGAGGAGGGGCGGCTGACGGTCGGCGCGAGCGGCTTCACGGCGCTGGTCGACGCGCCGCCCGGCTCACGCGTCCACGTCGCCGGCCCGGACCCGAGCGTCGTCGAGGCGGTGCACGTCGTCGGGCCGGAGGCCCGGGCGGAGATCCCGATGCCGCCGGGGCTCACCGGCGTGCCGGATGCGCACTACCGCGCCATCCTCGCCGTCACCACGCCCGCCGGCCACGGCTACGTCGCCACCTGGGACGTCGAGGCGCTGCCCTCCGCCCCGGCCCTCGCGGCCACGGCGACGACGCAGCTGGCGAGCGGCGAGGTGATCGTGGCGGGCCGGACGGCGCCCGGCGCGGTCGTCCGCGTCGGCGGCACGCCGATCGAGGCCGATGCCGGCGGACGCTTCACGACCACCGTGCCCGCACCGCCGTGGCCGACCGACGTCGAGGTCACGGTGACCGATGCGCTCGGCAACGAGGCCCGGGCCGTCGTCAGCGCCGTCGGCTACCTCGACTACCGCGGCCTGCCGTGGGTGCCGATCCTGTCGGTGCTCGTCGCCGTCGTGGCCCTCGTGCTTGCGCTGCGCATGCCGCGGCCGCGCGCGAGCGGCATCCCCGCGTCGGACGACGCGATCCTCGAGGAGCTCGAGCCGGACTAGCGGCCGCCGCGCCGCCGTCGGGCGAGGCGCTCGGCGAGCGTCTCGCCAGGCACCTCGGCTCCGGCCCCCGGTGGCGGCGTGGGAGCAGCCGGCGCGGAAGGTGGCGGAGGAGCCGGTGCGGCGGCCGGCTGTCGCGGCGCCGACGTCGTGGGCGGCGGCATGGCCGCGGCGACCGGAGGCGGCGGCGTCGCCTGGGTGGCGGCCACCGGCTCGACGGCATCGGCGCCGCCGGCGGTCGGTCGGGAGAGCCGGCCGGAGCGGCGGACGCTGCGATCGCGCGCCGCGCGGAGCTCGCTCAACCCCGGGACCTCCTCGACTGACTTCGTGCCGAGGCCGACCCGCCGCGCGACCCAGGCCCGGGCGCGGTCGAGGTCGCTGCGGGCGAGGGCGACGCGGCGGACGCCGACGTCGATCGGCACGAGGACGATGGCGAGGAGCAGGAGCCACGGCCAGACGGGCGTCGGGAAGGCGCTGGCCGGGATGTCGTGCCGCCAGACCGGGGTGTCGGACTCCTCGACGCCGAGCTCGTGGCTCACGCCGCCGCCGGCATCCGCGAAGCGCGCCAGCGCATCGGCGTCGACGCCGAGCCGTCGGAACTCGTCGGCGGCGGGTGAGACGAGGCCGAGCGTGCGGCTCGCCGCATCGGTGCGCTCCTCGTCCTCGTAGGTCTGAGCCACCCGCACGAGGTAGGCGCCGGGGTCGTCGGCGCGGATCGTGCCCGCGTAGCGGCCCGGGCCGACCTGCTCGAGCACGGCCTGCGTCGGCTCGAGGTCGGGCGACACAAGGCGCAGGACGGTGCGGTAGAAGTTCCGCGGCGCCCCGTCGTCGTCGATCGAGGTGACCTCGACGTTCAGCCTGCCGTCGGCGCCGGGCGAGAAACGGACGTCGATGCCCTCGGCGTCCTGCGGCGGCAGGGTCCACGCCACGAGCTGGGCGGTCAGCGTGCCGAACTCCGGCGTGCCGATCCAGGGCGTGGCCCATGCCTGCCGCGCGTCGGAGGTCCACGCCGCGGCGCGTCCGAGGCCGTACTGCCACTGGGCGAGGAGCGGGTCCTCGCGCCCGGTGAGCAGCGACACCGTCGCCGAGCCCTTGGCGGTCGTGGCGTTGTAGCCGCGCAGCTGCGGCAGGCGGCCGGCATCGAGGCCCTCGAGGATCTCGGACGGGCTCGAGGGGATCGGCTGGAACTCCTCCTCGACGACCTGCTCGCCGGCCTGGCGGATCGTCTCGCGCAGGAAGATGTCGGGGATCGTCGTCGCGTCGGCGGCGTCGTAGTAGCGGCCGCCCGACCGCTCGGCGAGCTCGCGCAGGACGTGCGCCGATCCGCCGCCGGTGCCGATCGTCGAGAGCGTGATCCCGGCGGCGCGCATATCGGCGAGGAGATCGTCGTAGGCGCCGGACTGCGACCAGCCGTCGGTGATGAGGATGATGTGGCGCAGCGTGGCCGGGTTCTGGACGAGGTCGTCGTACGCCGCCTTCAGCCCGGCGTAGATGTTCGTGTTGCCGTCGGCCCGGAAGCCGAGACCCGCCTGGAGCGCGCCGAAGTCGATCGGCGACGTGCGCACCGCCCAGTGGGCGTTCTCGTTGAACGTGACGACGCCGAGCTGGTCGGTCGGGGCGAGGGCCTCGGCGGCGCGCAGGATCGCCTCCTTGGCGATGTCGACCTTCTCGAAGCCGCGCTGGCCCGACGGGTTGGCCGTGTCGCGCGAGTCGCCGGTGCAGTGGCAGTCGGCCATCGACCCGGACTGGTCGACGACGGCGACCATCGCCACGTCCGGCGAGCGCTCGCGGTCGCGGACGGTCATGTAGACCGGCATCGTCTCCTCGATCGGGGTGTCGAGGTAGCCGCCGGCCCCGTACGAGTCGCGGCCGCCGAGCATGACGAGCCCCTTCCCGAGGTCGCGGACGTAGACCTGGAGCGACTCCATGGCCGCCTCGCCGAGCGCATCGGCCTCGACGTTGTCGAGCACGACGGCGTCGTAGCCGGCGAGCGTGGTGAGCGAGCTCGGCACGCCGGTCGAGGCCACGACGTCGACGTCGAGGTTGCCGTCGGTGAGCGACGCGACGAGGTCGGCGGCGCGGGTCGCGTCGTCGGTGGCGAGGAGGACGCGGGGCTCGCCGGTGACGAGCACATAGGCATCGGCGGCGTTGTTCTCGGTGAAGCGGTCCTCGTCCGGCTCGATGATGGCGCGGAAGACGTGGAAGCCCGCCTCGTCGGCGGTGACTGAGAACGGGATCGTCGTCACTCCCGGCTCGAGCGACAGCTCGCGGGTGGCGATCGTCGCGCCGTCGGCGAGGAGCCGCAGCGTGGCGTCGGTCGTGATCGTCGAGCGCAGCCGCACCGACAGGTCGATCGTCTCGCCCACCCGCGCGCCGTTCGGGGCGTCGACCGCGTCGACGAGCACCTCGGCGGCCGACTCGTCGGCCGGCATGACGACGTCGAGCCGGATCCCGCGCGTCGCCGCGGCGGCGATGGCCGCATCCGCCTCTCCGGCGGTGTCGTTGCCGTCCGACAGGAGGACGATCCGTGCCTGGTGCCCGGCCGGCATGATCGCGGCCGCCAGGCGCACGGCGGCACCGATATCGGTGGCGCCGACGACGGGCTGCGACGCCGGATCGGCGAGGTCGGTGACCTCGCTCGGCAGCCGATCGACGAGGGCGTTGGCGCCGAAAACGACGACCGCCGCGGTGTCGCCTTCCGGCTTGTCGCCCACCGTGTCGCGCGCCCATTCGACGAGCTCCTCGCGGGACGCGTCGAGCATCGAGGCGCTGGCGTCGAGCAGGAACACGACGCTGAGCCGATCCGCCGGCAGCGCGAGGCGCATGCCGGCGAGGGCGAGCACGAGGCACGCCACGAGGACGAGCCGGACGACCAGGGAGCCGATGCGCCGCGCGCGCGGCAGCGTGCGCGAGGCGGCCAGCCAGCCGATGACGACGATGGCCGCCGCCGGCAGCGCCAGCCACAGCCAGGCCGGCTCGGTGAAGCCGACGGGCAGGCTCATCGGGCACGGCCCCCGAGCGGCTGCGGACGGCGCCCGAAGGCACGCCCGATGGAACGTCGGGTAGGCCGATGGAAGAGGAGCCACTCGACCGCCAGCAGCGCGAGCGCGGCGATGGCGAGCGGCCACCACCACTCGGCGCGGGCCGGCTGGGCGGCCGTCGGCCCGTCGTCCGGAACGCGGCCCATGTCGGTGATGCGCGTCGGGTCGCCGGGCGTGACGTCCGACTCGTCGTTGCTGAACAGGTTCACCGCCGTCGTGCCCAGCACCTTGCCGTCGAGCTCGGGATCGGTGCTGACGGCGACGAGCTCGCGCAGCCCGACCCGATCGGCGCCCGGCAGCGTCAGCTCACCGCCGATGACCGGGACCTCGCGCTCGGTGCCGTCGTCGTCGTGGACGGTGACCCGCTCGATGGCCGGGTCGACGCGCACGCGGATCGGCTCGCCGAGCTTCATCGACGAGGGCAGGATCCCCT
Source organism: Candidatus Limnocylindria bacterium (assembly GCA_036262075.1). Lineage (GTDB taxonomy): Bacteria > Chloroflexota > Limnocylindria > QHBO01 > QHBO01 > JACDBZ01. Next base: position 40,630 of record DATAJO010000030.1, on the reverse strand, counting down.
CGCCGACCGGCAGCAGCGCGTCGACGAGGTTGCTCATGAGCAGCGGGAAGGCGACCTGGAGCGGCAGGTCCGACTCGTCGAGGTCGAAGGCGATGACCGCGGTCGGCGTGCCGGCCACGGAGCCCGCGGCGACGAGCGGCGCGCCGGCTGGCGTCGACACGACCGGGTCGAGGCCGTCGGCCAGCTCGATCGACCGCGCCCGGCCGATATGGACGGTGGTGAGGTCGACGAAGCGGAGGATCGGGTCGTTCGGGTCGGTGCGGTCGATGCCCGGCGAGTCGATCCGGCCGCCGACCGTGCCGAAGGCGCCGTCGTCGCGCGGGTCGACGTACAGGGCGGGGACGGCGGGCGCCTCGTCCGGGACGACGCCGTCGAAGACGACGAAGCCGTACGGCGTGCCGTCCTCCTCGGCGTCGGCGAGCGCGTCCTCGTAGCCCTCGATGCCGACGGCGAACAGCTCGAGGCGGGGGAGCAGGGCGAGGGCGTTCTCGAGGTACGCGTTGCCCGGACCGACGACGAGCGCGCGGGTCGCCTCCTCGGCCGGCACGACGGCCACGGCGCGGTCGTCGGTGGCCAGGGCGTCGCTGCCCGCCAGGCGCGCCTCGAGCGTCCGTGCCGCCGCGGGCACGGAGCCGATGAGCGCCTCGGCGCGCTGGCCGGCGGGGATCGTCATGTCGCGCGCGTCGACCAGCTCGCCGTCGGCGTAGACCTCGAGCCGGCGGGTCGCCTCGGCGCCCGACGGGTTCGAGACGGCGACGAACAGGTCGAGCTGTGCACCGCCCGAGCGGCGCACGGCCGAGAGTGCGGCGATCGCCTGGTTCGCATCGGTCTCGCCGACGCGCTCGACCTGGACCGGGGCGCCGACGCCGAGCGCCGGCAGCTCGTCGCCGGCCGCATCGGTCACGACCACGATGGTCGAGTCGGAGTCCTTGGCGGCCAGCGCGCTGGCCAGGGCGAACGCATCGGTCAGGTCGCCCGGGATCTGCGTGGCGGTGATGCCGTCGATGGCCTCGAGCGCCGCGTCGCGGTCGTCGGTCTCGCTGACGAGCACGTTGGCGCTGTCCGCGGCCGCCACGACCGTGACCGTGCCGCCCTCCGGCAGCCGACCCACGACCTCCGCGGCGCGGTCCCGCGCCAGCGCGATGCGGTCCTCGCCGCCGATGCTCGTCGCCATCGAGGCGCTGGTGTCGACGATCAGGACGACGTTCGCGGCGAGGTCCGACTGGACGGGCGTGAAGGGGCGCGCGGCCGCCACGACGACGATGGCCGCGATGAGCAGCTGGACGAGGAGCAGCCAGCTGAACCGCAGCCGCTGCCACGGCGCGTTGGCCTCGACGTCGCGGATGAGCTGCTGCCACAGGAACGTCGAGCCGACCGGCACGTCGCGACGCCGCAGCCGCAGCATGTAGAAGGCCACGATCACCGGCAGGCTGATGAGGCCGATGAGTGCCAGCGGGACGATCAAGGTGCGCCTCCCGTCCCCGGCCGGTCAGCCGCGTTGGACTGCTCGCGAGGCCGCTCCACGGTCATCACTCCACGACCCGGCGACGGCGGAGGACGTCGAAGAGGAGGTCGGCGAGGTCGATGTCGGACGGCACGCGGACGTACGCGCCACCACGGCGGCTGACGAACGAGCCGATCTCCTCGGACCATTCCTCGAGCCGGGCCCGGTAGCGGTCGACGAGGTCGTCGTCGCCGCTGACCTCGACCTGCTGCCCCGTCTCCTGGTCGACGAGCCGCGCGTCGGGCGCGACCTCCGGCTCGAGCTCCTCGGGAGCGAGGAGGTGGAGGACGGAGAGCTGCGAGCGCGTGCCGGCCAGGTCGCGCAGCGCGTCGAGGTAGCCGGGGTCCATGAGGTCACTGATGAGGACGAGCGGGCCGGTGCCGCGCATGCGCGACGCGTACGCGCGCGCCGCGGACGCGAGGCCGGTGAGCCGCTCGTGGCGCGGCTCGGTGAGGAAGGTGAACAGCTCGGTGGCGCGTCGCTTGCCGCGCAGCGGCCGCATCGGCGAGGCCGTCCCGTCGCCGAGGAAGGCGACGCTCACGCGGTCCATGCTCGCGAGGCCGAGGTAGGCGAGGGCGGCCGCCGCCCGGCGGGCCGCGTCCAGCTTGTTCGGCTCGCCGTAGTCCATCGAGCGCGACGCGTCGACGAGGACGTGGACGGTGACATCCTCCTCCTCGACGAACAGCTTCACGAACAGCCGCTCGAGCCGGGCGTACGCGTTCCAGTCGAGCTGCCGCAGGTCGTCGCCGGTGGCGTACGTGCGGTAGTCGGCGAACTCGACGCTCTGGCCGCGCCGCACGGAGCGTCGCTCGCCCTTCATGCGCCCCGCGGTGAGGCGGCGCGAGGCGAGCTCGAGCTGCTCGAGGCGGCGGAGGAACGTCTCGTCGAAGAGCCGCGAGCGCTCGGTCTCGGCGACCGTCATCGTCCGGCCACCACTCGGGATCGGCGCGCCATGGCGCCTACTCGGCCGGCTCGGTGGGCGTCTCGGCGATGATCGCGCGCACGACCGAATCGGTGCTGATGCCCTCGGCCTCACCCTCGAAGTTCAGGATGATCCGATGCCGGAGCGCCGGCGCCGCGACAGCCTGCACGTCGCCGTACGAGACGTTGAATCGGCCGTCGAGGAGGGCGTGGATCTTCGCGCCCAGGACAATTGCCTGTGCACCGCGCGGCGAGGCGCCGTAGCGAACGTACTGCTTTACGATGTCCGGCACCTTCTCGGTCTCCGGGTGCGTCCCGCGCAGGATGCGGATCGCGTAGGCCATGACGTGCGAGGCGATCGGGACGTCCCGCGCCAGGCGCTGCATGTCGAGCACCTCGGCGCCGGTGGCGGCCTTGCCGACCGACGGCTGCTCGGTGCCGGTCGTGCGCTCCACGATCCGCACGAGGTCCTCCTCGGACGGGAACGGCACGTCGATCTTGAAGAAGAACCGATCCAGCTGCGCCTCCGGCAGGGGATACGTGCCCTCCATCTCGAGCGGGTTCTGGGTGGCCAGCACGAAGAACGGCTCGGACAGCGTGTACTGCTGCTTTGCGACGGTGACCCGGTGCTCCTGCATCGCCTCGAGCAGCGCCGACTGGGTCTTCGGCGTCGCACGGTTGATCTCGTCGGCGAGGACGAGGTTGCTGAAGATCGGCCCCTGCTGGAAGCGGAACCGTCGCTCGCCGCCCTCCTCGACGATGATGTTCGTGCCGACGATGTCGGCCGGCATGAGGTCGGGGGTGAACTGGATGCGGCTGAAGCCGAGGTCGAGCGCCTCGGACATCGTCCGCACCAGCATCGTCTTGCCGAGGCCCGGCACGCCCTCGAGCAGGGCGTGGCTGCCGGCGAGCAGGCTGATGAGCGTCTGCCGCACGAGCTGGCCCTGGCCGACGATGAGGCGGCCCACCTCCTGCTCGATCGCCACGGCGCGCTCGGCGAACTGCTCCGGAGTCATCGGCGATTCGGTGGCGTCCGCGGTGGACGGGGTGGCCGTGGTGCTCGGGATCGGCTCGGTCATCGGTGTCTCGCTCACTCCGTCGGTTCCAGGCGGGAGAAGTAGTCGCGCACGAGGTCCTTCAGCGTGATCGGCACCTGCTGCCGGTCGAGGGCCGCCTGCGCGTAGTCGTAGAACAGGCCGAAGACCGATCGGTACGGGACGACGCTGTCGTTGCGGAAGCCCTCGCCGTTGCCGGAGCCGGTCTGGTCGTTGCCGCCATTGCCGCCGCTGCCGGCGACGAAGTCCGGGTCGCCCGGGCGTCCGAGCCGATCGAAATCGGTGAGGATGCCGTCGAGGCCGTCGACCTCGAAGCCGCGGTTGCCCTGGGTCGGCCCGTCGAAGCCGCCGGTGCGCAGGCCGCCGCTCGGGATGCGCCTGACGTTCGTGCCGCCACCGGCACCCGGCTGCTGCCCGCTGCCCGGCTGGTTCCCGGGCTGGTTGCCCGGCTGGTTCCCGGGCTGGTTGCCCGGCTGGTTCCCGGGCTGGTTGCCCGGCTGATTCCCCGGTTGGTTGCCCGGCTGATTCCCGGGCTGGTTGCCCGGCTGATTCCCCGGTTGGTTGCCCGGCTGATTCCCGGGCTGGCCGGATGAGCCCGGCTGTGGCTGGCCGGAGGAACCCGGCTGTGGCTGGCCGGAAGAACCCGGCTGTGGCTGGCCCGAGCCACCCGGCTGTGGCTGACCCGACGAGCCGGGCTGCGGCTGGCCGGACGAACCCGGGCGCGGCTCGCCGTTGCTGCCGGTCTGCTGCCCGGCGCGGGCGACCTGGCGCGCGCCGTCCTGGAGCGCCGACTGGGCGCGCGCCACGTCGCGCTGGACCTGGCGGTCGCGATTCGCGCCACGCAGCGCGTCGGCGGCGCGATCGAGCGCCTCCTGGGCCGCCTGGCGATCCTCCTCGGACCCGGAGCGGGCCGCGCGCTCGAGGGCATCGGCCGCCTCGGCCAGCGCGCGTGCCGCCTGCGGCTGGCTCGCCGCACCGGCCTGCGCCGTCTGCCGCAGGGCAGCGGCACGCTCGGCGGCCTCCTCCTCGCTCATCGAGCCGGCCCGTTCGCCGAGCTTCTCGAGGTCCTCGGCCGCCTCCTCGACATCCCCGTCGGGGTTCGCCTCCTGGTCGCCGGTCGCCGCGCGGCTCACCGCGCGCGCGAGCTGGGTCAGCGCGGCATCGCGCTCGGAGGCCTGCGGATCGGTCATGCGCGACAGCTCTTCCTGCACGGAGCCGATGCGGGCCAGCGTGGCCTCGCGGTCGGCGCCGTCGCGTCGCAGCTGCTCGGCGAGCTCGCGCAGCTGGCGCTCGAGCTCCTCGCGCCGCGGATCGGGGTTGTCGACGTTCTCCTCGCCGATCTCGTCGGCGATGTCCTCGACCTGCTCGGCCACCCGCTCGGCCGCCTCCCGGGCCGCGCGCCGCTCCTCGAGCAGGGCGTCCTGCGGGTTCGGCCACGCCACGAGCAGCAGCGTCATCGCCATGCCGATGCCGGCGACGGCCAGCGGCCGGCGCGCGAGGCGGGGGCGGAACGCGCGCCGCAGCTCGGCGGCGTTGAGGTGGGCGCGGGCGTCCGCCAGCTGCCGTGCCTCGAGCTCGTCCTGCCGCTCGTGCGCCGCGATCTCGAGGGCCGTGCCGAGCCGCTGGCGAAGGTCGAGCTCCTCGTCCGCCCGACGGGCGGCCTCGACGAGCGACGGCCGGCGGCGCCACGTGGCGACGAGCCAGCCGACGGCGGCGACGCCGATCGCGCCGAGCTGGACGAGGCGGGTCGCCTCGAACGGGAAGGCGCGGCTGGCGAGCTGGACGAGGGCGACGGCGACGGCCGCGGCCGCGAGCGCGACGAGACCGAACCGGACGGCGCGGCGCCACCACAGCCGGCGGCGGAGCGCGGCCAGCCGTCCGAGGGCATCGGCGCCGAGCCGATCCCGAACCGCGTCGGCCACGAGGCGATCGGTGTGTCGTGTCATGCCTCGAGCTCCTCCACGGTCGGGTTGTCGGGCAGGGTGTCGGCCGCCGGGCCGCCTCCGTCGACGCCGGTCGCCGCCGCGGCGCCGGAATGCCGCCGGCGGAAGGCCCAGCGCATGCCGGCCGGGACGACGAGGCGGGTGGCGAGGAAGGTGAGGATCGCCGCGCCAACGAGGTAGGTGAGGCCCACGCGCGGCCACCAGTGGCCGGTGGTATCGCCCGAGCCGATCGGGTTGCCGAAGACGTCGACCGGCTGGCAGATGTCGCCGTCGCAGCGGACCTCGCCGCCGCCGAACAGGGTCCGCTCACCGTGGAGCTCGGCCAGGGCGCGGGCGAGGTTGTTGCCGCCGCCCGGCTCGGCCGGGGCGATGACGTCGAGCATGGCGACGCCCGGGTTGAGCCACAGGACCTGCTCCGGCGCGAGGCGCGGTGCGCCGAGGTTCGGCTCGTCGGTCTGGTTTGCCACGACGGTCCAGAAGATGAAGATCAGCCCCGTGCCGAGCGTGAGCGCGAGCATCGTGATGTAGGTCAGGACGGTCGCCGCCTGGGTGCGCTTGAGGAGCGCGGAGTAGAACAGCCCGACCGCGCCGAGGGCGAGCGCCGTGACGAGGAGCACGAGCTGCTGGCGGACGATGTCGCCGATCGTCGCCCCGCCGTACATGAGCACGATCGCCACGATCGGCACGGCGGCCACGATCATGAGCACCACGAAGGCGAGTGCGGCAGCGAGCTTGCCGAGGACGATGGCCGTCGGGCGCATCGGCGTGCTGACGAGCAGGTCGAGCGTCTGCTTCTCGCGTTCCAGGCTGATCTGCCCGGCGGTGAACGCGGGGGCGATGAAGCACACGAGCACGAGCTGGAAGATCGAGAGCGCCGCGAAGATCGACTGGCCGACGAGGGCCGATGCATTCGCCGCGGCCAGGCCCATGCCGCTGGCGCGCGCGTTCGGCGCGACGATGATGTACACGCCGTACGTGAGCAGGGCAAGGATGCCGAGGTAGACGGTGAGGACGACGAACGCCCGGCGGCCGCGCATGCGGGAGCGCAGCTCCTTCGACATGATCGTCCCGACGCCGGACAACAGGTCGCGCATCGCCGCGCGGCGGGGGAGGCCCGGAGCGCCGATCGGTGCCGCCGTCGCCGTCATGCCGCCTCCTCCTCCTGCTGGCCGGTGACCGCGAGGAAGATCTCCTCGAGGTCGCTCGTCGCCTGGCTGTAGCCGACCACCCGGTGGCCGGCCTCGATCATCGCCCGCAGCAGCTCGGCCTGCGCCTCGGACGGCCCGTCGAACGTGACCTCCAGGCGCTGCCGGTCCGCGTCGTCGGACTCGACCGGAAGGACGTCGCCGACCCCCGGTGCGGTTCCGAGCCAGGCGGTCGCGGCCGCCGCGGCCGTCTCGTCGCCGAGGAGGTCGATGCGCAGGAGCGCGGTCGCGCGCAGCGAGCGCTCGATCTCGGTGATCGAGCCGGCGCGCAGGACGCGGCCGTGGTCGATGATCGCCACGCCGGTGCACATCTCGCCAAGCTCGGGAAGGATGTGGCTGCTGACGAGGATCGTCTTGTTCATGCCCCGCAGCTCGCGGAGGATCTCGCGCATCTCGACCCGCGCCCGCGGATCGAGGCCGGAGGCCGGCTCGTCGAGGATGAGGAGCGCCGGGTCGTGGACGAGGGTGTGGGCCAGGCACAGCCGCTGGCGCATGCCGCGCGACAGGCTCTCGACGTACTCGTCGCGCTTCGCGCCGAGGTTCACGATCTCGAGCAGCTCGGCGATCATCGTCGGCCGCCGGTTCGCCGGCACGCCGTAGCAGCGCGCGAAGAAGTCGAGGTACTCCCAGACCCGGAGGTCGTCGTAGACGCCGTAGAAGTCCGGCATGTAGCCGATGCGCCGGCGGACCTCGAGCGGGTCGGCGCCGACCGGGATGCCGGTCACGTACGCCTCGCCGGCGGTCGGGGCGAGGAGCGTGGCGAGGATCTTCATCGTCGTCGTCTTGCCGGCGCCGTTCGGGCCGACGAGGCCGTAGATCTCGCCGGGGCCGACGGTGAGGTCGATGCCCGCCACCGCGAGGTGCTCGCCGTAGCGCTTCACGAGGCCGCGCGTCTCGACGACGGGGATCATCGGTCCAGGACCCCACTGACCCGGGCGCTGACGTAGACGCTCGGGATGCCGAAGTTCGGGTCGATCTCCTCGCTGCCGACGAAACGGACCTCGATCCGGCCGCCGCCGCTCACCACGCTCTCCGGGTCGTCGATCTCGAAGCTCGAGCCCTGGCTGATGTCGCCGAGCACGCGCCACTCGCCGGTCCGCGCGTCGAGGACCTGGGCGGTGATCCCGGGCTGCCAGAAGCCGACGAAGTCGCCCGGCTGCTGGAACACCATGCTCGGGTCGGGACCGACGACGATCTCGACCTCCGAGACGGCGATCCCGCTCATCTCGAGTGGCAGCGCGATGCTGAACGTGGCGCTGCCCTGGCCGATCGTCGTCATGCCCGGCCCGACGGACTCGACCTGGCCCTCGGTCTCGACGAGGACGACCGACATCTGGCCGGGGCCGATCGTCACCTCGCCACTCGCCGGCAGCGGTCGCACGCCGACGACCTCGACGGTCTCGCCGTACCGCTGTGGCCGCGGCCCGCCCTCGAGGTCGAACGGCATCGGCCCGTCGCCTGAGCGCCAGCCGATGACGAACGGCCCGCGTCCGTCGAACGAGGCGAGGCCGCCGTCGACGACCGGGAAGCCGCCGCCGTAGCCGACGAGCGCGTTGATCACCGAGCGGCGCGCCGCGATGCGACGCTGCTGCGTGTTGTTCGGGTCGAAGCCGCCGAAGCCGTACACCTGGTCCGAGGCCGCCGACCCATTGAGGTTGAGCTGGTCCACGGTGAACTCGCCGCTCTCGCCGGGGCCGAGGTCGCCGACCATCTCGCCGCCCGAGACGCTGATATAGGCGACGTCGCTGAGCGGCTCGTCGCCGAGGTTCGTCACCGTCCCGACGAGGTCGCCCGCCTCGGTCCGCCACGTGACGCTCAGGGCGGGCTCGTGCTCGGTGACGCCGTCGGCGCGCACGACCTGGAAGCCCGCGGTCGAGACGCTCAGGCCGCGCAGGCGGGCCGGGTTGCCCTGCTCGCTCACCTCGCCGCTGCGCTGGTCGGCGAGGCCGAACGACGTGTCCATGGCGGCGACGAGGGCATCGGCGTCCACGCGCAGATCGTACGTCGCCCGGGTGGGCGAGAAGACGCCGGCGTAGGTCTCGACGGTGGCGACGCCGCCCTCGGCCGCGGTCCGCACGACGGTGATCTGGTTGACGATGACGTCGCTGCCCTTCATCGCCAGGCCGATGCCGAACGACGTGCCGGTGAACAGCACGACGAGGAGGGGTGCCGTGACCCATGCCAGCTCACGCCGGTCGAAGCGCCGCAGGACGGCGTAGCTGATCGGGCCGATGAGGAGGATGTAGCCCGCCACCACCACGAGGAGCAGCTCCGCCGGCGGTACCTCGAGCTCGGGAAGGTTCGTCAGCGCGTCGGACATCGCGCTCCATCGGCTCTCGAGGTCCGGTCCGCCGCCCATCCATTCGGCCAGCGCGTCGCCGGGGATGAGGCGACCCCACAGCCGCGCCGATCCCTCCCAGCCGCGATACGGCTCGGCGGCGAAGTCGACGCCGAGGAGGACGACGCGCCCGGCGCCGACGGCGCGCATCGAGGCCAGTACGGTGCCGTCGTCGGCGGTCACCAGCGGCCGCGCGTCGTCGCGCAGGGCGCCGGTCGAGACGGTCGCCTCCTCGACCGCGGGCGCATCGGCTCCGGCCCAGGTGGCCAGGGAGGACAGCGTGACGCCGTCGAGCGAGGCGAGCGCTGCGGTGGGGAGCAGGTCGGTGAAGCCGGCGGCGCGCGCCTGCCAGTCGGGGCCGCCGACGACGACGAGCTGGCCGCCATCGGCGATCCAGCGCTCGAGGCTGCGGCGCTGCTCTTCGGTCAGGGAGCTGCTGTCGGCGGCCCAGACGATGACCGACAGCCCGGCCAGCGGCTCGGGACGGTCGGGAAGGTCGCCGGTGACGAGGGAGAGCGGCTCGGGACGCTGGCTGCCGTCGACCGGCACGAGCTGGGGACGGAGCACGCCGGTCGGATCGCCGACGATGGCCACCTGGTCGTTCGACTGCTCGAGGACGCGGAGCTCGGTCGTCGACCGTACCGTCCCGTTCGGCTCCTCGTAGCGGACCTCGATCTCGCGCTGGAACGCCTCGGGCCGGACGTAGAGCATGACGACCTTTCGCGCGCCCGAGGGCATCTCGACGAAGCGGCGTGACGCGCCGGCCGAGGTCTCGGCCACGACCCAGCCGTCGGTCGGCACGCCCTCGTTGACCAGCGTCACCGCCAGCGCGGCCCAGCCGTTCACCTCGTAGCGGCCGGCAACGAGCGGGCGCACCTCGAGGCTCACCGAGCTCGCGGCGCGTGCCGGCGCGGGGTGGACGGCGGCGAGCATCGACAGCAGCAGGACGGCGAGCCCGATGGCGGCCGATGCGCGACGGCCGGTGTCTGACTGGATCCTCATGTCCCCTCGTTGATGGGGTGGGCGGCGTGCTCCGGTAGACGCCGGGCGCCCTCCGTCGGTTGCACCGCCGTCCCGGGGACTCGTCGCCGGTGCGACGGATCGGTGCTGCGCCGATGCTAGAGTGCAGGGCGCTGCGCATGGAAGCCATCGCCGACGATCGACGGGAGCTCGAACGGCATCTCGAGCGGCAGATGCGCGCCCAGGAGCGCCAGCTGGCCTGGGGCCGCCTCGGCGCCACCGCCCTCGCCGCCGTCCTCATCGCCGTGCTCGGGCGCTCGCTCGACGCCCTTCCCGTTCTCCTCGCCGTCCTGGCCGGCCTCGCGCTCCTCAGCCTGATCACGCCGTTCCTGCTCGCCCGCTTCCCGGCCCGCGAGGTGGGCATCGTCAGCACCGTGGCGGAGATGATCGCCGTCACCGTGGCGGTGTACGTCGCCGCCGACGCGCTCGACGCCTACCTGTTCTACGGGCTCGTCATCCTCGGCGTGGCGCTGCGCTTCGGGCTCGGGGCGTCGATCTGGGCGTCGATCGTCATGTGCGGCATGTACGTCGCGGTCGTGTTCACCGGCAGCGCGCCCGACGAGCCGGTGCGGCAGCTCCTCCCGATCCGGGCGGCGTACCTCATCGGCTTCGGCGTGGCGGCCGGGCTGTTCAGCCGGATCGTCATCGGCCGGGCGACCGAGAACGCGCGGCTCCAGCAGCGCCTCGCGGAGGAGGAGCGGGAGGAGACGCGGCGGCGCGAGTCCGAGCTGCTCAGCCAGCTGGGCCACGACGTCACCGCCTCGCTCGAGCGGGCGAGCGTCGTGCGTGCCATCGCCGACGGTGCGGCGGAGGCGCTCGGCGACGCCGTGGCCGTGCTCGGCATCGACGATCCGACCCGGCGCCTCGTCCTCGCCGCGGCCAGCGGCCGCGACGCCGAGCTGACCGAGCGCTGGCGGGCGTTCCTGACCGAGCGCTCGCCGCGGCTGGGCGAGGGCATCCTCGGCTCGGTGGCCGGCGCCGTCGTGCCGCGCACCGGATCGGCCGACGCGATCGCCACCGGCGACCCGGATGGCATCCGCGGCCTCGGGGTCGGCTGGCTGCTCGGCGTGCCGATCGTCGCCGGCGGCCGGCTCCACGGCGTGCTCGCCACGATCGGGCGCGACGGGCGCGCCCCGGACGAGCGGATCCGCCGCCTGGCCGAGGCGATCGCCGAGCGCGCCGGTCCGGCGCTCGAGAACGCCCAGCTGTGGTCGGACCTCCAGGACCGGATGGCCCGCGAGCGGGCGGCGCAGCGCATCAAGGACGACTTCCTGTCGATCGTCAGCCACGAGCTGCGCACGCCGCTCACCAGCATCCAGGGCTACTCGCAGCTGCTCGAGGGCCGGATGCGGACCGATCACCCCGGCGAGTCCAAGGAGATGGCCCACCTGCGCGTCATCCGCTCGCAGGTCGGCCGCATGCGCCGGCTCGTCGACGACCTGCTCGACGTGAGCCGCATCGACCGGCGCGGCGGCGTGAGCATCGAGCCCGGCGACTTCGACCTCGCCGAGGAGGTGCGTGGCGCCGTCGCGCGGCTCGAGCGCGAGTACCCGAACCGGACGATCGAGGTCACCATCCCGGGCAAGATCCCGGTCCATGCCGACCGCGACCGCATCGGCCAGGTGGTGACGAACCTCCTCGACAACGCGGTGAAGTACTCGCCCGACGGCGGGCCGATCCGCGTCGTCGCCGAGCGACGCGGCGGCGAGGCCGAGGTCCGGGTCAGCGACACCGGCGTCGGCATCCCGCCCGAGCATCGCGACCACGTCTTCGAGCGCTTCTACCAGGCCGATGGCGACGCCGGGCGGCGTCGCTTCGGTGGGCTCGGCCTCGGCCTGTACATCAGCCGCGCGATCATCGACGCCCACGGCGGTCGGATCTGGGCCGCCGAGAACACCGAGGACGGCCACGGCTCGGTGTTCGGGTTCCGCATCCCGCGCCTCGCCATTCCGATCGCGCCTGCCGAGGTGGCCCCGACCGGCGAGCCGCCGCCGTTCGTCCTGCGCCGGCGCGACCCGGGCGCATGACGACGCGAGCGCGGGTGGCCGCGCTCGCGGCCCGGCACGGCCTCGATCTCGTCGGCATCACCGGGGCGGATCCGCTGCCGGAGGCGCGGGCGCACATGGAGACCGCCGTGGCCGCGGGGCGGATGGGCCGCATGGGCTGGATGGGCGGCGACCGGCCGGCGCGCGCCACCGACCCTCGCCTCCAGGACCCGTCGGCGCGCTCCGTGGTCGTGGTCGCGGCGCCGTACGACGGACCGGAGCGCGCCCGCTGGGACCCGGCCCCGGACGCGCTGCGCGTCGCGCTGGCCCCCGTGCTGGCAGGCTCGCCTGCCGAGCCGTCCGGGCTCATCGCGCGTTACGCGCTCGGCAGCGACTACCACGTCGCCCTGAGAGACCGGCTCGAGGCGCTCGCCGCCGACCTCCGTGCCGATGGCGCGGGGGTGGGGGAGGTGGCGTACGTCGACGACCGGCCGCTGGCCGAGCGCGCCCTGGCGGCCCGCGCCGGCCTGGGCTGGATCGGGAAGAACGCGAACCTGCTGACGCACGCCGCGGCCGGCTCGTGGGTCTTCCTCGGCGCGCTTCTCACCTCCGCAGAGCTGGAGGCGGACGCGCCACTGCGGACGAACTGCGGCTCATGCACCCGATGCCTCAGCGGGTGCCCGACCGGCGCGATCGTGGCGCCGCACACGATCGACGCGCGGCGGTGCATCAGCTACCTCACGATCGAGCACCCCGGGAACCTCGACGGCTGGGAGCGCCAGGCCATCGGGCAGTGGATCTTCGGCTGCGACGTGTGCCAGGAGGTGTGCCCGGTGAACGCGGACGCGGCCGACGAGGGCGCGCTGCACGTGCCGCTCCTCCCGCTCATCGCCTGGCTGCTGCCGTTGGGGACCCGCGCGTTCGAGCGCGCGGTGGGGGAGACCGCGCTCCGGCGTGCCGGGCGGCATCGGCTGCTGCGCAACGCGCTCGCGGCCCTCGGCAATGCCGCGCGCATCCCCGAGGAGGCGTGGCCGCTCGTCGAGCGGGCCGCGGAGGATCGGCGGGAGGAGGTGCGCGCCGAGGCGCTCGAGCTCTCGCGTCGGCGGCGCATCGGCTCATCGGAGAGGCACGGCCAGCCGGGCTAGACTGCGCCCATGCCCCGAGTCTCGCCCTTCCCGGGCATCCACTACTCGCATGCCCGGTACGGCGTCGACCGGCTGCCCGAGCGGGTGCGTGCCGCCGACGACGAGGACGCGACCCCCGTCCGTATGGCGGACATCACCGACGTCGTCTGCCCCCCGTACGACGTCATCTCCGACGAGCAGCGCCAGGAGCTGCTGGCGCGCGACCCGCACAACGCCGTGCGCCTCGAGTACAGCGCCGAGCCGGATCCCCACGCGGCCGCCGCCGCGACGCTGGCGGCCTGGCTGGCGGACGGGACGCTCGTCCGACGCGAGGAGCCGTCGGTCTATTACTACCGCCACGCCACCGAGGCCGATCCGGACGCGCTGACGGTCGAGGGCATCGTGGCGCGCGTGCTCCTCGAGCCGTGGGGCGGCGGCATCCGGCCGCACGAGCACACCCTGCCCGGGCCGAAGGCCGATCGGCTGGCGCTGCTCCGCGCCACCCGCACCCAGCTGAGCCCGATCCTCGCCATCTACTTCGACCGGTCGGAGCGCTACCACCACCTCATGGGCCGGCCGTGGAGCGATGAGTGGCGTGCCCGCGACGGTGACGGGCTGCTCCACCAGCTCGCGGCGGTCGAGCCGGACGATCGGCTCCTCAACCACCTTGGCCGGCAGGTGCTGTACATCGCCGATGGCCACCATCGGTACGAGACGGCGCTCGCCTACCAGGCGGAGGTCCGATCCGACCCGGCGTACGCCCACGCGGCGCCCGGGGAGCTCGCGGCAGACTGGATCATGATCATGCTCGTCAACGCCGAGCTCAGCGACCTCGAGATCCGCCCGACGCATCGGATCCTGCTCGACGCCGATGCCGATGCGCTGCGCGCCCTCGTCGCCGGGGACGCCCCGCTGCTCGAGGCGATCCCCGTCGCGCCGTCGGAGCTGGCCGCGGCGCTCGACGAGCGCCGCGACGACGAGACCCCGGTCTTCGGGCTCGTCCTGCCGGGCGACGAGGGCTGGCTGCTCGTCGGCGACCCGGACGGCATCGCCGACCGGATGCGGCGCGAGCGGATGAGCACCGCCGTCCGGGCCCTGGACCTCGCGGCGCTCCACGTCGTCGTCCTCGGCGATCGGCTCGGCATCTCGGAGGCCGATGTCGCCGCCGGCACCCGCCTCGCCTACACTAGGGACGAGGCCGATGCCCGCGGACGTGTGGCACGCGGCGAGGCCGCGGCCGCGATTCTCGTCCGCCCCACCCGCCTCGAGCAGCTCGCCGACGTGGCGACCGCCGGTGACGTGATGCCGCAGAAGTCGACCTACTTCTACCCCAAGCTCCTGACCGGCATGGTCTTCAACCCGCTGGAGGACTGACGAGCACCGATGGTGCAGGCGATCAAGCGCGACGAGGCCTTCATCGAGCCCGAGGGCATCCACGTCGAGACCCACCAGCCCGAGCGTCGCTCGCGGAAGCCGCCACTCCTCCTCGTCCACGGTGCCCTCGGCGGCTCGTGGCTGTGGACCGAGATGGCGGCCTACCTCGCCGAACGCGGCTGGGAGGCGCACGCCATGAACCTCCGCGGCCACTTCACCTCGGACGTCGCCGACCTGGCGGAGGCGACGATGGCCGACTACCGCGACGACGTGGCCGTCGCCATGCGCCACCTCGGGCGACCGGCCGTCCTCATCGGCTGGGGCATCGGTGCCCTGGCGGCGATGATGTACGCCGAGCGGAACCCGACCCTCGGGCTCGTCCTGCTGGCGCCGTCGCCGCCCGCCGCGGCCCTCCCGCGCCATCCCGAGGAGCACGAGCTGCGTGCCGTGCCCGCCATCTACGACGCGGCCTGGTGGGGCTGGACCGGGACGATCGAGCAGCTGCGGCAGCGGATGCCGGACATGGACGAGGCCGACCTCGAGAAGATGCGCGAGCTCCTGTCGGGCGCCCGCGAGTCGGGTCGCGCGCGTCGTGAGCGGATGCGGGGCGTGCCGGTCGACGCCGCGCGGCTGTCGGACGTGCCCTCGCTCGTCATCAGCGGCGGGCTCGACGAGTGGATCCATCCGGCCCATGCGCGGCGCACCGCCGACCTCATCGGCGCCGCCTACGAGTACTTCCCGGCGGCCTCGCATTTCGGGCTGGTGATGGGCGAGCACACCTGGCACGACGTGGCGCAGCTCGTCCACGGCTGGCTCGAGGAGCGTCGCCACGCCATGGCCGCCGCGGCCGCGGCGGCTGGATCGGCCCCCGTCGGAGCCCGTCGCTAGGGCTCACCCGGCAGGACCCCCCGCCGAACGTCCAGGCCCCCAGCGGACCACCTCGCTATTGAGCGGCGCCCGAGCCGCTCCGATCATCGGTTGCGCCCTGGCGGCCGATGAGAAGGGGGTGAGCGACCCGAGCAAGTCCCGAGCACGCGTGCCCAACGCATCGGTTCTCCGAACTTCCGCCGGCTTCGTGCCCCACCGGCGACACCTTCCCGGACCCTTGGAAGGAGTCACGGACCATGGCCACCAGAAGCACCAGGTGGGCGCTGCCCGTCATCGTCGGCGCGCTCGTCGCGCTCGGCCAACCGGGCATCCTGTTCGCCCAGAGCATCACGCCGTCGGAGGTCGCCGAGACGATTCCCGACGGCGGATCGGTCGACATCGAGAAGACCGTCCAGACCCCCGACATCCCGCCGGAAGCCGATATCTGCTTCCTGGCCGATACGACCGGCAGCATGGGCCCGGCGCTCGCCAGCGTGACGGCGAGCATCGGCGACATCATGGCCGACGTCCTCGCCGAGTCGCCCGACGCCCAGTTCTGCGCCGCGCAGTACAAGGACGTCGGCAGCAGCCCCGTCTTCAGCCTCGACCAGGCGCTGACGGCCGATACAACCGCCGTCCAGACGGCCGTCGCCGCGTGGACCGCGAGCGGTGGCGGCGACGCGGCCGAGGACCAGCTTCACGCCCTGACCGAGATGGCCGGCGCGTCCCCCGGCTGGCGGCCGGCACCCGCGGCCCACGTCCTCGTCTGGTTCGGCGACTGCCCGGGCCATGATCCGGCGAGCGGCGGCGAGACGCTGGCCTCGACCATCGAGGCGCTGACGACCTCCGGCGCCGGCGCGCCGGTCATCGTGCTCGCCGTGTCGGTCCACAGCGACCTCGGCGAGGCGTTCTGCGGTCCCGGCTTCCTGGACGAGACGCTGCTGACCGGCGGCGTCGCCCAGGCGACCGAGATCACCTCCGCCACCGGCGGCGTCCTGTTCGCCGATGTCGACGAGGACGCGGTGGGTGACGCCATCGCCGCGGCGCTCGACGCCGTCGAGATCCCGGTCGAGGTCGCCATGGTGAGCGACTGCACGAGCCCGATCACGACGACGTTCAACCCGGCGACCCAGACCGTGAACGCCGGAGAGGCGGCGGTCTTCACCGAGACGATCTCGGTGAGCGCCACGCCCGATCAGCAGGGCCAGACGTACGAATGCGACGACTGGGCCACGATCAACGGCGTCGTCATGACCGATGACCAGGGCAACCCGATCCTCGAGCACAAGACGATCACGGTGCCCGACACGACGGCCCCGACGGCGGCCTGTGTCGAGACGACGAACCCGGGTGGCAACAATGTCCCGCGCGGGGGCGGTGGCGCAGGCCACAGCGGCCAGAACCCCGACGGCTTCTACGAGCTGCTCGGCGAGGACGTCGTGGATCCCGACGTCGACCTCTTCGTCGTGGACAAGGGCGCCGATGGCGTCTTCGGCACCCCCGACGACACGACGTTCGGGCCGTTCGCGAGCGGCACCAGGATCAAGTACGTCGAGGCGAACGGCGCGACGCCGTCGCAGTCGCCGGGCCCCGGCGTCATCGACTGGAAGATCAAGGGCCAGGGTGACTTCGGCATCGTGGCCGTGGACGCATCGGGCAACGTGTCCGAGCACCAGCAGTGCCACGTCGCCCCGCCGCCGAAGTAACCGGACCGATGAGGGCGGGTCGAGCCATCGGCCCGCCCTCAGACACCGCACGGCGCGGCCGCTTGTACCGGCAGTGCGGAGGCGGGTTTGCCCGAAATGGAACGGGTTTGCTATCCTCGGGCCATCTTCCAGACGTGCCGCATTCGTCTAGAGGCCTAGGACACCGCCCTCTCAAGGCGGAGATCACCGGTTCGAATCCGGTATGCGGTACCAAGTCTCATCTAGCCCCGATTCTGAGCACGAATCGGGCTTACGCGTGGCCGCTGTACCCTCATGTGTACCCCTAAACCCCTGCAGGGCGATGGTGCGCGCGACCATGTGATGCGGGCGGCACGCGACTCGACTGAAGAATCTCCTGGATCGCGGCTCGCGAGTAGGGCAACCCGACCTGCATTCCGCCGATCGCACAGGTCGTCGCGCTCAGGGAGTGCCTCAGGGAACGTTCGCTGTGGTCCACTGAGCGCGGCACTGTCTTGGGTGGTTGGCGGGAAGAAGCAGCGCAACGTCGGCGCACGATCGAAGTCCGCGGTCCAGTCTGGTCAGCGTTTGAGGCATCTCGTCAGTCGTCACAACCGCATCCATGGCTTGCGGCCATGCCGGCACCGATGCCGTCCGGGGACGATCGCAGGCGCGAGCCGATTGGGTCGCGCGAGCTGACTCAGGGGCAGTCCGTGCCAGAGCCCTCTCCCATGGATGGTCCGGTCTCGAACGCATTGCCAGGGAGATCTTCGAAGTCCGTCACATTAGCCGCGCTTGCTGACGTGATGCTTATCAGGTATCGGTGATCGGGTTGCGCATCAAAGGCCGCCAGGACGTCGCAGGTCCGAGCCTCCAGGAGCCGAACCTTCTGGCCCGCATTGGCCGGAATCAGCGCGACTCCGCCGTCCTCATTGAGCTCCCACGCCCGCGAACCGATCTCCAGGCGAAACTCTCCCGGCGGACATAGCACACCGTCCGGACCGCCGCACACGATCTGCACTCCGATCTCATGTGGCGGAGGAGCCGAGCAGCCAAAGAGCAACAACGGGATTGCCAATGCCTTGACCCCCCAAGTCAGCACGGTGGCAAGCATGCGCGGATCGACACAGCGTCAGGCCTCGGTCACCCGGTAACGAGAGTGATGCCCCAGCGATTAACCGCGTCTCCCATCCGGGCGAAGATGTCACTGCTGCCCAGCGTCCCACTACCGGTGCCGATTGCGTAGGTCTTGTTCAGGCCGATGATGAACACCGGCGATCCACTGTCGCCGGAAGCACCACCCGGGGTGCTGGTCATCTTCGCGCCGCTCACGACGCAGCCACAACTGGGTGACGTCCATGTCAGGTAGTCATCCTGCACGATGTTTTCGACCACTCGGTCAGACACACCTGCGCTGACGAAGACGTTCTCCCCGACGAGGGGCCACCGCCAGCCGCCGACTGGATATGTGTTGGGGTAGATAATCGCCGACGCCTGCGAGTCCAGAAGATTGATGCGTCGCATGTCGATCCCGCCCCCGAAGAGCAGGCTCGCTCTGGGCGCCATGGCGTAGCTTGGCAGACCTTGGTGGTACCAGCTCTGCGAACTGCCGTAGCCACAGTGGCCGGCGGTGACGAATTGCTCGTCCGAGCCATACCGCACGTGGAACGCCATCGTGCATTTGGCCGTGCTTGTCGGACTGCCGCGATGGATGACAATCCCTGCCCGTTCAGGGGATGTGCAGTGCTCCCTGTCGTTGCACGCGGTCTCTGAAACCGGGTCGCTTCCAAGGACCTGCACGGGGACACCGGCCATGCGCTCGATGTCGTCGACGGCATTGGCGACCGCCGCAAGGTCCACCCAGCCAACGTAAATGTCGATGCCGTTCGCGATGGTGTTCAGGGCGATTGCGATCGGCTGCCCACCTTCGACGGATTCCTCCCAGCGCTGCCAAGTCGTCGCGATCGCCGATTGAAGCGCGGAGTACGAATGTGGGACCTGCTTGACGTCGAACACATCTCCTGCGGCAGCACTCCGGAGGGCGGCGTCGGACGCCGCAGTCGCCGCCGTAAGGAGAACGACGGCGCGACCATCGGCGGCATGATCGAAGTACATGCCGGCATACCCGGGCAGGTCGCGCGCCACCGAGGCTACATCGCCGGAGATGCGGAACTGGTACTCACGCGTGAGCGACGCCTGGACGCCCGCTGCGCCGTCGGGGCGGAGCAACAACATCAAACTCAGTTGGGAGGCGACGAGCAGGGCCAAAGCAAGCTTCGGCCGCCAGCGTCGAGTCAAAGGAGGGTCACCTCAGGCTGATGGCAGGACTGCCGCTGGACACCCAACCGACGCTCGGCGGAGTCGGCATGGCACGCGCGATCGACCTCCGAACCGGACTGCTGGGACACGGCGGTCACGGCTCACTGCAATCGCGCCATGCCGGGATTCTACGCTAGCGTCAAGCGGCCCAGAGGCAAGCGCCAGTAGCCCAGTGGCGATCGCCGATGCTCGAGCCATCGGGGCGAGCATACGCCTCGACGCCGGAGGTTGAGAGGCGGCGCATGGCAACCGCTAGACTCTGACGAAGGCGTGGGCATTAGACTCAGCCGCCAGCCGGGGTGGCCCGCGGACGCCGCCGTTCGTCATTGGGGGGGCTTGTACCCTCATTGGTACCCTCAAGACGGCCGGAACTCACCGGAGCTGGCCGGAAACCGCCGTAACAACCGTACTCAGCCGGACTCCACCGTAGGCTTGCCGCGATTCCGGTATGCGGTACCAAATCCCTCAGTTTCGGCCCGATCTGAGTTCAGATCGGGCTTCTTCATTGCCCGTCCACGGCCCAAAGCACCCTGATCAGCACCCTTATCAGCACCCCTATGCCGGAGCACGCGTCGGTCAGGGGCGGCGCCAGGCCATCGCCTCAGGCTCCGGCCGCAGGGTCGAAGTAGCTGTTCAGAGTCGCTCTCCGAACCCGACCTCGGTCCCGTCGTCCAGCAAAACGACCGCGTGGCCCTCTTCGTTGAGAAACTCGATTGAAACGATGCGGCGATTCGGGTATTCGACAGCAAAGGTCTCTTGGATCTCTTGAGCGGCTGCATCGCACTCAGACGTATCTAGCGGTCCACAATCGACTTCCGGCCATAGCCCACAACCGCTCAGGGCCTGAATGAATAGGACGGCTGTAATCGCACGCATCGCACGGCTCATCCGCTCACCCCTTTCGGCTCGGAAGGCTCCGTTGTGTCAGTCGTGGCCCGCGCCTGCACCCTAGGTTCCGCAAGACGCTGCTTGCTATGGAACCGTTGCCCCGAACTGTGCAGCGATGCGTGACCACCTCTCCGCATACATGTTGGAACCCGCCCTCGCGAACAGCATCCCCCTAATGCCATTGGTCGAGTTCGAGTGAGCGATGTAGAAGGGAGATCCCGAGTCACCTCCCTGAGCGATGAACGACCCGGTGAACACGGCAACATTGTTAGTGCACCATGGACTGCACCCTCTGAGTTCGTTGACACCCTAGCTGGTTAGACCTCACCCTCGGCGAGGGCGATGCCAGCGTCAGGCCGCTCCATGACGAAGGAGCAGCCATATGCCTCAGTCCCGACGTCCGAAGCGCAGCTTCAGCGCGCAGGCCAAGCTCGAGATCGTGCTGGCCGGCATGCGCGCCGATCGGTCCGTGCGCGAGGTGTGCCGCGAGCACGACATCGCCGAAACGGTCTACTACCGCTGGCGCGACCAGCTCCTCGAGGCGGCCCGCGCCGGGCTGGGCGATCATGCCGAGCGCTCCGAGTCGGCCGCGCTGCGCAAGCGCATCGCCGAGCTCGAGCGGGCGCTGGGCAAGAAGACGCTGGAGGCCCAGATCCTGGGGGAAGCGTTGCGGGGCTGGGAGTGAGCGTGCGGGTCACCCGGTCTCGATCGCTGGTGGCCAAGAGCTATCCGCCCGCCACCGTGGCCCGCTGCCTGCGCATCAGCCGCCAGGCCATCTACCGCGTGCCGCGGCCACGTCGCCCGCCGCAGCGCCGCGCGCCGTCGGGTCCGCTCGAGGCGGCCATCGTCGAGGTTGCCCGCGCCAACCCGACCGACGGCTACCGCATGGTGACCGCCCTGGTGTGCCGGCGGCTCGGCATCGCGGTCAACCGCAAGCGGGTGCTGCGCGTCATGCGCGAGCAGCGCCTCATCCAGCGCCGTCGACCCTCGGGCCGTCATGGCTCTCTCGTGTACCCTCATTCGTACCCTCAATCCGGTCGGAACCCACCGGAACTGGCCGGAGCCCACGGTAACAACCGTACTCAGTTGGACTCCACCGGAGGGTCGCCGCGATTCCGGTATGCGGTACCAAACTCGCCCTCATCGGCCCGATCCACGCACGGATCGGGCCGCTTCGTGCCCGGAGCGCGGCGGTTTAGACCCTTGTTTGGACCCTTATGCGGTCCGGACTCGCCCGGCCCGGGCCGTACACCTGTGCGCGCGGGAGGCGCGGCCCGTCGTGCCGGGTCTGCGCGGTCGCCGGCTGCAGCAGCACGGGCGGGTCGGCAGGCCTTCCGCCCTCGCGCTCGAGTAGCCAGGCATGTCCGCGTTCGGTCAGCTCCGCCGCGCCTGCGCGGCTGGGCTCGATGAACGAGGTCGTCACCAGCTTGCGGCGCGCCATCTGCTTCAGGTGCACCTGGATCGTGAACGGATCCTCGCCAAGCCCGTCGGCCAGCCCGGCCAGATCGACGAACTCGTTGGGCTGCTCGCGCAGGCGGCGCAGGATGGCGGCGGCGTAGAAGGGGTTGTCCTCGGGAATGGAGCCGTCGTCGTTGAGTCGAAGCACGGCGCCGGCGAAGTTCAGGTCGTCCCGGGAAGGCCCATCGGTGATGTTATGGTACTGTCCGCGCACGTTCTGGTCGCCATTGACGATGAACAGCGTGCCGTCCTGACCGAAGACGATCGGCCCGGCGTCGTGATTGCTACGGATGCGGTCGGACGTATCGGTGTCGAGGGTATTGCTGCGCAATTGGACGATATTCATGTCCCAGGTGAGCGTGCTCCTGTAGCGGTCGTGTAGCAGGCGCTACGGCCCGGCGACGTCGCGATCGGTACGGTCACGATCAATCCACGCGGAGCCACCTATGCTCGAGATCCTCTGGCTGTTCATCATCCTGAGCTCGCTTCAGCCTGTCCTGAAGCAGCGGTGGCTCGAGTCCCAGCGGATGCGCGCCTTCCGTGAGCTCGAGAGGGAGCGGAAGAGCCGGGTCATCGGGTTGATCCATCGACAGGAGACCCTCCGCCTGCTCGGCTTCCCGTTGAGCCGATACATCGACATCGAAGACTCGGAGCAGCTCCTGCGAGCGATCCAGCTCACTGGGCCGGACGTGCCGATCGACCTGATTCTCCACACGCCTGGCGGTCTGGTCCTCGCGGCCGAGCAGATCGCGAAGGCCCTGCGCCGGCACCCGGCAACGGTCACGGTCTTCGTCCCGCACTATGCCATGAGCGGCGGCACCCTCATCGCCCTCGCCGCGGACGAGATCGTGATGGCCGAGAACGCGGTGCTCGGCCCGGTGGATCCCCAGTTGGGCCAGTCGCCGGCCGCGTCGATCGTGCGAGTGCTCGAGCGAAAGCCGATCGCGGAGATCGACGACCAGACCATCGTCTTGGCCGACGTGGCGGAGAAAGCGCTCCGGCAGGTTTCCGCCCTGGTTCGGGACCTGCTCGCCGAGCGGATGGGCCGGGAACGGGCGTTACGCTTGGCCAAGAAGCTTGCGTCCGGGACCTGGACCCACGACTATCCGATCAGCCCCGATGAGGCTCGCGAACTGGGGATTCCCGTCTCCACTGAGATGCCGTCCGCCATTTTCGACTTGATGCACCTGTACCCGCAGACTACGCAGCGTCGGCCGTCGGTTGAGTACATCCCCATGCCGTACGGCAGTCGAGAGGCACCCCAGGACGCACGCAGGCGTCGGTGATAAAGCTCTTGGGCCAGGAGCTTGATAGCAGCAAGGCCCTTGAACCGAGTACATTGAACGACAGCCTGGACGAGATGAATCAGCGCGTCCTTCCTGGCCCCGTTCGTAGGCCGGAGGTCACACCGGAAGTACGCCTACTGCCTGGGAGGTAGGGGCCGTACGGTGTCCGGAAGCACCGAGTGGTATCTGCGTGGAAACCCGCCGCGGATGGTGGCCGAGGAGCGGCACCGTCCTATCGCCTCTCTCGATCAGCCTCGCGTACTGCCTCCTCTCCATCGCATGGATCCTGTTCAGCGACCGCTTCACCGAGTTCATCCCTGATCGGTCGGTCGCCCAGCAGGTCCAGTCGATCAAGGGCGTCGGATTCGTGCTCGCCACGACCCTGCTCATGTTCGCCCTGATCTCGCGGTACCGACGCCGTATCCTTCGGGCCGCCGAAGAACGTGCCCTCGAGCGGGAGCGACGCGAGCGGATCGATCGGCTGCTCGATGCGCTGCGTCCGGCCGACACGCCCGAAGGGACCATGCGGGCCATCACCGAGGCGCTGGGTCAGCTGCCGGGGGTCGATGTGGCGGCCTACCTCCTCGCCGATCATGGCCGGTTCGCCGCCATGAGTGTGGACCCGCGCCTTCCCTCGTCCTGGCAGTTTGCCAGGTCCATCGCGGCGACCCTCGATTCGGGGGGCGCCCCGCGGTCAGAGCATGCCGCGGTGGCGCCGGTTATCCATGAGGGCGAAGTCATCGGTATGCTGGCGGCGGCGACGCGACATCCGCTGCCCGCTGGCGAGCACGCGCAAGGGGTGGCTGAGATCGCCCGAACCGCCGGCGCATGGCTCGGTCCGGTTGCCACCACCACGCGCAAGCGTGAGCGGCGGCGGGCCGACCTCATACGGAGCGCATCAGACCTGATGGCGGTCTTCCAACCGATCGTCGACCTCGAGACGGGCCGGCCGGTCGGTTATGAGTCATTGACGCGCTTCCAGGATGGCGCATCGCCGGCCGATCAGTTCGCCGAAGCGGTGACGTTGGGTATCGGCCCTGATCTCGAAGAGATGGCCATCCGACGAGCGCTGTCGGATGCGAGGGACCTGCCCGCGGACAGCTGGCTCGCGGTCAACGTATCGGCGTCCCTGCTGCTCGAGGATAGCCGGCTCGGCCGGCTCCTGGCCGACGTCGGTCTGCCAATCGTTGTCGAGTTGACCGAGCAGGAGGCGATCGTTGACTACCAGGCCATCCGCCACGCGGTCGATGGGCTCGGACCGAACGTCAGACTGGCCATCGACGACATCGGCGAAGCCTTCTCCGGCCTCCGTCACCTCGTGGAGCTGGGGCCAGCATTCGCAAAGCTGGACCTTGCCCTGGTTCGCGACATCGACGCCGACCCCGCGCGCCAGGCGCTGGTCGCCGCACTCCACCATTACATGCTGCAGACAGGTGCCCACCTCATCGCCGAGGGTGTGGAAAGCGATGCGGAGCGACAGATGCTGCAGTTGCTCGGGATTCGGCTCGCGCAAGGCTTCCTCTTCGGCCGGCCGGCACCAGTCGGTCAGCTTGACCCGGGAAATCGAGATCCTGAGAACCTGCGGCGCCTTTCGTCGCCTCCTGACGCGGGGAGCGCGACGAATGGTCGGCATCGGGCGACCGACCGGATGGCCCAGGACGCCCGGAGCCAGGCCTCGGGGTGGCGCCCCGCGTGAACTCAGTCGATCGGGTCTGGTCCCACATCTGAACCCATTATCGATCCCGTCTCATGCGTGTCATTTGTCTCATACGCGTACTGGATGGATGCGGCTCAGAGACATGGGACATTTCGTCAGGAATCCGGTATGCGGTACCAGCACTCATCGAGGGCTCCGGTTCCACTTCGGACCGGAGCTCTTCCGTTGTCAGGGCTCCGTCAGGAGGGGTGCTTGGTGAGCTACGCGCTGATCCCCGGCGGTGGCGGCGACCCGTGGGAATGGCATCGGCTCATGCCGGAGCTCCAGCGGCGTTTGGCGCCGGAGCGGCTCGGCGTCGAGGTGGACGAGATCGACGGTGGCCATACGCTGGCGTTGAGTCGGTCGGCCGAGCTGGCGGACCGGCTCGAGGCCTATCGGGCCGGACTCCGGTGAAGGCGTGGCTCTGCCTGCCGTGACCGGCCGTAATCCTCACGAAATGGACCTCGAGGCGGCGCTGCCGCGGCTGCGTGCTGAGACGCCGGCCTGTGCCGAGGTCGTCCATTTCAACCATGCCGGCGACTCGCCGTCGCCGCGTCCGGTGCTCGACGTCATCGAGGCGCACCTCGAGCGCGAGGCGCGCATCGGCGGCTACGAGGCCGAGGAGGAGGTGGCGGACCGGGTCAGGGCGATCTATGCCTCGATCGGCCGGCTGATCAATGCCGGGACCGATGAGATCGCGATCGTCGAGAACGCGACCCGGGCATGGGACATGGCGTTCTACTCGATCCCGCTCGGGCCCGGCGATCGGATCCTGACCTCGCGGAGCGAGTACGGCTCGAACACCATCGCCTTCCTCCAGGCGGCGGCGCGGACCGGCGCATCGGTCGAGGTCGTGCCGAACGACGAGCACGGGCAGGTGTCGGTCGACGCGCTGGCCGAGATGCTCGACGAGCGGGTGAAGGTCGTGGCCGTGTCGCACATGCCGACCAACGGCGGCCTCGTCCAGCCCGCGGCTGAGATCGGCCGCCTGACGCGCGAGGCCGGCGCCTTCTACCTGCTCGACGCCTGCCAGACGGTCGGCCAGATGCCGATCGACGTGGCCGAGCTCGGTGCCGATGCGCTGGCGGCGACCTCCCGCAAGTACCTGCGCGGGCCGCGCGGCGTCGGCTTCCTGTACGTGCGGCGCGATCGGATCGCGGACCTCACGCCGCCGCTCCTCGACATCCACGCCGCGACCTGGGTCGCGCCCGACCGCTACGAGATCCAGCCCGACGCCCGCCGCTTCGAGAACTGGGAGAGCCCGATCGCCGCCAAGCTCGGCATGGGCCGCGCGGTCGATTACGCGCTCGATATCGGCCTCGACACGATCTGGGATCGGATCCAGCCGCTCGCCGCCCGCCTGCGCGAGGAGCTGGCGGCGATTCCGATTGTGCGCGCCCTCGACCTCGGGCGGGTGAAGGGCGGCATCGTCACGTTCACGCTCGACGGGGTGGCCGCGGCCGATGTCGTCGCCGCGCTCCGCGCCCAGCGGATCAACACGAGCGTCTCGCCGGTGACGTCGACGCGGTACGACATGGAGGCGCGCCGGCTCGACGACATCGTCAGGGCATCGGTCCACTATCTGACGACCGACGACGAGATCCGCGTGCTGGTGGATGCGGTGGCGGCCATCGCATCGGGCACGAGGCCCGCCTCGTAAACTGCGCCGGTGGAGCGCTTCGACGCGATCGTCATCGGCCTCGGTGGGATGGGGTCCGCATCGGCCTTCCACCTCGCGCGACGCGGGAGGCGCGTGCTCGGGCTCGAGCAGCACGACCTCCTGCACGACCGCGGCTCGTCGCACGGGCTGACCCGGATCATCCGGCTCGCGTACCACGAGCACCCGTCGTACGTGCCGCTCCTGCGCCGCGCGTACGAGCTGTGGCACGACCTCGAGGACGTGGCGGGGGAGGAGCTGCTGGTCACGACCGGCTGCCTGGAGGGCGGGCCGGAGGACGGGCCGATCTTCCGCGGGGCGCTCGAGGCGGCCGAGACCCACGGCCTCGAGCACGAGGTGCTCGACCCGGCCGAGCTCCGCCGACGCCATCCGGCATGGCGCAATCTCGAGGACGACGTCCGCGTCGTGTGGCAGCCCGACGGCGGCTTTCTCCTCTCCGAGCGATCGATCCTCGCCCACGTCAACGGCGCGCTGGCGGCCGGCGCCGACCTCCGCTTCCGCGAGGGCGTGACCGGCTGGGAGCCGACCGCCGACGAGGGGGTGCGTGTGACGACGACGCGCGGCCGCTACGCGGCCGATCGGCTCGTCGTGTGCGCCGGCCCCTGGATGCGCGACCTCGTGCCCGCGCTCCGCGACCTCGCCGCGCCGGAGCGCCAGGTGCTCGGCTGGTTCCAGCCCACGGCGCCCGAGCTGTTCATGCCGGACCGGTTCCCGGTCTTCGTGCTCGAGGGCCCGCTCGGCTCGTTCTACGGCTTCCCGGTCCACGACACCCCCGGCGTGAAGCTCGGCTGGTACCACCACTTCGGCGAGCCGATCGACCCGTCCGACCCCGACCGCTCGGCCCGGCCCGACGACGAGGCCGCGCTGCGGGCCTTCCTCGATCGCTACCTGCCCGATGCCACCGGCCCGACGGTGATGCTCAAGGCCTGCATCTTCACGAACACGCCCGACGAGCATTTCGTCGTCGACACCCTGCCCGATGCGCCCCAGGTGACCGTCGTCTCCGCCTGCAGCGGCCACGGCTACAAGTTCTGCTCGGTCATCGGCGAGATCGCCGCCGACCTGGCGCTGGAGGGGTCGACGCGCCACGACATCGGCCTCTTCGGGCTCGACCGATTCGCCGCGGTGGGCTGAAGTTCACCGGTTCTCCACCATCGGCCTGGGGCCCGATTCGATCTGTGGATAAGTTGGTGGACAGACCCCTTCCGATCGGCGGCTGATGGGGCCTACGATCCCCGCCGGTCCTGCATCCTCGACCGAGGCCAAGGGACCGATCGTCATCATCCAATTCCACAACGGCCACACTCCGGGAGGGAGTCCGTATGCCCCAACGGTCGTCCGTGTCCGACGCGACCGAGCGCACCGGCACCGCCACAGCCGGTGAGCTACCGCCGCCCGACGTCGTTTCATTCATCCGCTTCTGCCACCGCCGCCGCGGCGTGGCCTGGCCCGAGATCTACGACGAGATGTGCGCCGTCGCCGCTCGTCGCGAGTTCCACGGCTGGGATCGCACCGAGCTCGCGGCGCGGGGGCTGACGTTCTCGCTCCAGGACATGCCGCGCCTTGCCGGCTGGACGCGGGCGGTGCTGGCGGGGAGCGAGATGACGCGCGAGGTGGGAGACCGTCAGGGGGCGGCGACACCACGCATGTCAGCGCAGGTCGCGATCGCCTGAGCCGATCCGTCTGCGCTGTCGATGCGATGACGAAGCCCCGGTCCGGCTCGCGGCGGACCGGGGCGATTTCATGCCCGCACTTCGGCGGGGACGCGCTCGGGCCGTTGCCCGTGGCGCTGGCGGCGCTCGCTGGGGTGGTGCCCTCGCCGTGAGTGGAGTGGACGAACTCCGGAGTTAGTTGCTCACCGGGCAAACGCTCGCGGCCAGCCCAAGAGCAACGGCCGCTCAGTACGTGTGGCGGCGCGCCATCTCCCGCTCGATCATCCGCTCCATGACCATGTACTTCGTGATGCGGCGGCGGAGCTCGTTCGCCTCGGGCGTGTATAGGTGCACGTACTGCTGGAGCTCGAGGCTGAGCTTGCGGCTGAACATCCGCGCGTGATCGAGGTTGCGGCGCAGGAGCACCTGGTCCATGCGACGGAGGTGCTCCTCGTTGAGGAGATCCTCGTCACGGAGCAGCTCGCGATCGACGTCGAGCTGCGTGCGCTGGAGCTGGACCCTGGTGATGATCGGTTCGTCGGCCATGGGAGGCTCAGTCTAGCCGCTCACCGGTAATGCACGACGACCGCAGTGAGCGGCACGGGTATCCTGAATGCCGTTCCGGCGGGTCCCCGTAGCTCAGTGGACTAGAGCTGCCGCCTTCTGAGCGTCACCGGGTGGAGCGCTGTGATCGCCCGGCAGCCGAGCCCACTCCCGCGGCCGAAAGTCGCCAACGTGCCGCTGTCGAATGGGTGCCGTAACGCCGCTTCGCGGCACGAGCGTAAGAGCTGACGAACGACGGAGAGCGAGTGCGAGCCGAACTGTCTGGTGCAACCCGCCGGTAACGTCCAGTCGCCCGCACCGGCGCATCATCGTCCCCGCCTAATGGAACTAGATACCAACGAGTTCGACGATCGCTGGGGTCTTTGTTCTGGACTTTGAACTTGGCGCTCTCGTGCCACCTTGGCTGCAGTTTAGGTGAAGCAGCCACCAGGCAAGCGCTTGAGCCGTATACTGCCAGTTAAACGATGCTTGACTAGGTGTTGGGGAGATGGCCCAGGCGCGGACTCCGGCCGCGGTTCACGAAGCACTAGCCGGTAGCTTCCTTCGCGGCGTCTCACAGTCGACCGTGGAAACGCTCATGCGGCGTGCGGTCACGCACCATGTGCGAGCCGGCGAGGTCTTCATCGTGCAGTCCGGAGGCCAGCGCTGCGCCATCGTGCTAACCGGACTCGTACGCGTCTTCATCGTGCTGGAGAACGGCAATGAGAGGACAGTGGGTGAGGTGATGCCGAGTGGCGCCGTTGGCATCGCTGCATTCACCGGCCTCCCAAGCAACATCAATGTCCAAGCGATCCTCGATAGTGACGTCCTTGAGATGGATCCCGCGCAGCTGACCGGGCAGGCGAGCTTGGACGCGACGTTGGCAGTGGCCCTGTTGCGCGAGGTGTCTGCGCGCCTCCGAGACACCGAGCAGCAAATGGCTGCTGAGTTCGGTCCGGTTGCCCAAAGACTGTCTCGCCGGCTGCTGGATTCTGCGGCAGAAGCGCGAGAGGAGCCGGCTGTGGCGCATGTGAGTCACGCTGAGCTTGCCCTACAGCTTGGCTGCAGTCGGGAGTGGATCACGAAGTTGCTGGCCGACTTTCAACGACGGGCTCTCATCCAGTTGGAGGGACGGCGCCGCATCCGCGTAACTGATCCGCTTGGGTTGCTGGCGATGTCTCGCGCCGCAGATGCAGGGCCGGTCACAAGACTCGATAGTCGTAGCGTGTGATGGATTCACACCGTTCCGGGTACTAGTTCACAGACAACGTGCCCGTCCTCTGCCAGGCTGCACTTGCGCCGCGCCAGGGCCGTGTGGGAGCGTCGACGGTGGCGGCGCCAATGCGGAGGGTGCACGGATGGCTCGGGCACAGTTACGGCGCGATGTCGTGATCAGCATGGCGCGTGAGGGTCGTTTGACGGCAGCGCATCTCGGCCATAGAAGCGTGAGCGGCTGGAGAGGGCTGATGGCACTGTTCGCGGCGGCTCTTCTTCTGACCGCGCACTCCGCGGGCTACGTCCGCGCAGACCATAGCGGGCATCCTTTTGGCTCGACGGCGAACTGCTCGGATCCGCCGGGGAAGATTCCGGCGAACTGCGTCAGCGTGGGGAACACGATGTTCCACTACGTCTACGTGAGCCCGCTCGTAACCGGTGATCTTCGCCAATCCCTCCTGGACACGATATGGCAGGACTACAACCCGACGGATCTGACCATGAGTACCGAAACGACCATCAGCAGCCTCACCGACGTTGAGGCCTATGCGGCCGACTACAACGACAACGGGGTGGCTGGGTGGGTGGTGTGTCCAGCAGATTCCCCGCAGGGTATCAACGCGCACAGCGATCGCTGGTGCCAGAAGCAAGAGATGAGGTTCAATAAGGATCCAATCTTTGCTGCCTTCTTCGCTGACGATCCAAGCAGGGACCACATCGTCTGTCACGAACTCGGACATACCTTGGGGTTACAACATTGGGGCAATCCTCCCGCTAGCCCTAGCCCCACTGCTGCGACCTGCATGAATGTGAATACGCCAAATGGTCCGGTGAATCTGCATCAGACCGATAAGGACCACATCAATGGCTACTACTAGCCGCTCTGTAGGGACCGCCAGCTCGTCGAGGCGGGCGAGCGTGTCACTGGCGATTGGCCTAGCCCTTGTGGCCGTCGCTGCCATTCCCATTGCGGTGACCGCGTGGCTCGCCGCGCTGCCTTCGTCTGCCGGCGTGTCTGTCTGGAACTCCTCAATTGTCGAGGGAACCGAACTCGAAAGCTACGCCACTCTTTCGGAGATGGTTCAGAGCGCCGATGCGGTAGTCCGCGGGCAAGTGGTGTCGCTGGTTGCAGGTCGCGTAGCCGGAGCACGTGGCATCGATGAGCTGCACTACGCGGAGGCGACGGTGAAGGTCAGCGAGGTTCTCGCCGGTGCAATACCACCGGGGCAAGATGAGATTCTGCTCGAGATACCGCTGTTCAACGGTCCAGAGTATCTTGCGACCATGCAGGCGGCAGTCCCGTGGGACGAGTCCGTGTACTTCCTCCGCAACAAGGGTGAGGCGGCGCGACGAGCCGGGCTCTCGGCTGAAGCCCAACGTGCGGAGGCAAAGTACTATCGGCTCGTGATCATGACCGCCTTCATCGTTAGTGATCGCGGGCGGGCAGCCGTCGCAGAGGATGCGCACGCCCTCGAGGTACTAAACGGCCGGTCGTTCGCGAACGCGCTGTCAGAGGTGCGAGCCTCAAGAGACGGGCCCTAGTCGTCGTGGTCTCAGCCGGGCGACAGGGTCTGGGTCGGCTCTGGATTGCGATCATCATGCTGGTACCCCTAGTCGCTTGTGCCGCTCCGCGCCCGAGCTCACTCGACGAGTCGGGGCGTCCGAGTGTCCAGGCAACCGAGTCAACAGCTGACGCAACACCGAGCCCCGATCAACTAGTCGAGTGCCGGCAGGTGCCGGAGGATCTGTGCGTCCGATCAGCAATGAACATGATGCGCGGTCCCCAGCCCGACTACGCCGCCGGAGCCGGGATCGAGAGGGTCATTGTCACGTGTGAGGTTCTGCCGCCGTGTGGCGCTGACCAGCTCGGCTCTGGCGGAAGGATCGTGATCCTATACACGAACGGCTGGGCGTGGACCCAAGATTGGGCAGTCGGAAGCGGAATCTGACTAGCCTGACCACCCCGCGCAGGGTCCAGTGGCGAACGGCTGTCGATATTTGCCCCAGTGGCATCTGCCTACTTGCCGCGCTGACAAGCGTCGCGCGATGGAAGGATGTTCACGAGAAGCCAGCTCGAAAGTCCTCGTCGGCTCCGCTGCCCATCAGACGCAGCCACGCCTCGCTGCCGACCGGGTGCCCGCTACGTCGCTCGAAGTCGGAGCTGCAGATGGCCAGCACGCTCGTCTGCGGGTCGGCCCGAGCGAGAGGCACTGCGCCCCAGGGCCATCGCGGCCCAGGCCGTCGATCGTCGTCGCCCACGCTCTCGAGCCAATCGCGGCCTGCGCTCGATCACGACCGGCCAGGCGGCGCAGCCAGCGTGCCCGCTCCGCTTCGCCAACGACAAACAGCAGGTGCCAGTCGTCAGCGCCGTCGAGCGCCTCTGCGTAGCGGGCCAGCTTGGCGCGGATGACCGGCGCGTGCTCGGTGCCCTCGTCGACCTCCAGCGTCAGCACCGCCGAGCCGGTGGCGAGCTGGAGGGCGAGCAGGGCGTCGGGGATGACGCCGTCGATGAAGCGGGCGCTCATGGCCGGGGTGGCCCAGGCGCTGAGCGGATAGTTCCTCAGTGCGCGCGGATCGGGCCGGCCCAGGGCGCAGACAGCGTCGAGGACGTGGAGGTCGTGGCGCAGCTGCATGCCGGCTTCGGGGCGGGTCAGGGGACGATAGCCGAGGCGGGCGCGTCCGCGGCGCGAGAGGCGGAAGACTAGCGGTGCGCCCCTGCGGATGAGGGGTGGCAGGCACGTGCGTTAGACGAAGCCTGCTCGCCAGAGCCGCATGAGCCGCATTTGGGTCGTCTGCGGGCGGTGATAGATCAGGGTCGTCAGGTGGTTGCTGGTCGCGACCTTGGCCCGCAGCAGGATGCGCAGACAGGCACGGTCGCGGGTGGGGAGGTCGAGCACACCGAGGCGACGCCGCGTGGACGGATGGGCCATGCGGAAGGAGCCGAGCATCAGCGGGGTCCCTGCTCCCGAGACGACGGTCGCGAACTCACTCGGCGGTGCAGCGATCGGGGCGCCGACGCACCCCTCCTGCCGCGATCGCTGCCCGCCGCTATATTCGAGCGTGTCGACGTCCCCGTAGCTCAGTGGACAGAGCAGCCGCCTTCTAAGCGGCCGGTCGCAGGTTCGAATCCTGCCGGGGACGCCATCCTCTTCAGGCCCGTGCGGCTGCCTCGAGGGCATCGGCAGCTACCGCGACGCCATCCTCGGTCCGCATTCGTTCCGCCAGGGCGCGTGCGGCGGCGGCCGTCTGCGGATCGGCGGCGGTCGCGAGGACCGCATCGGCCAGGCTGGCGCCGTCGAGCGTGCGGACGTCGAGCGGCGCGGGCGCCACGCCGAGCCGATGGAGCCGATCGGCCCAGTAGCGCTGGTCGCCGACGTGGGGCACGACGACGTGCGGCACGCCGGCCAGCGCGACCGTGTGGGTCGTCCCGGATCCGCCGTGATGGACGCCGACCGATGAGCGGGCGAACAGCGGCCGATGATCGAGCGCCCCGATGGTGGCGAGGTTCGGCGACGAGACCGCCGTGCGGCCCTGGAGCACGACGCGACGCCCGGCATCGAGGATCGCGCGGATGGCCGCGTCGATGGCATCGGTGGCGCGGCCGCCCATCGAGCCGAACGTGAACGTCACCGGCGGCGGGCCATCGGCGAGCCAGGCGTCGAGGTCCGATGGCAGCGGCTCGTGCGGCCGGCGGTCGGCCCAGGCGCCCGTCACGCGGGTCGAAGCGGGCAGGTCGGACGGGACGCGCATGATGTGCGGCGAGCAGCCGACGAGATGGAGCAGCGAGGAGCGGGCGCGGAACAGCGGCAGCCCCTGCTGGGACGAGCCGGCACGGGCAAGGAGCTCGTCGAACGGCCGGTTCGTCCGGCGCAGCATCCGGTCGAGCATGCCCCACAGCAGCGGGTTGGCCGGCCCGAGCGACGGCATCCCGGGCGGGGGAGCCGTGCGCGTCGGCAGGAGGACCGGGTCGAACGCGACGCTCGCCCAGCGCAGGCCAAGGTGGAGCACCGCGGCGTGCGCCAGGCCGTGGATCGCGTGGATGAGGACGAGGTCGTGCCCGGGCAGCAGCTCGCGCAGCCGTCGGTAGTGCGCCTCGCCATCGGCCAGGTGGAAGTCGCGCAGGACGGCGACCTGGTCGAGCGGACCCTTCTCGGCCGCCTCGGCGGCGACGGCCTCGATGCGGGCGGGATCGGCATGCGGTCCGGCCGTTTCGACCCGCACGCCCGGCATCTCCAGCGCCGGCGCGTGGACCGGCCAGGTGATCGCGGTCACGTCGTGCCCCCGCCGCACGAGCTCCCGCGCGAGCATCGCGAACGGGCGCACGTCGCCGCTCGTGCCGACCGTGGCGAGCGCGACCTTCATGCTCGGACCCTCCGTCGTCGTCAGATGGCCGCGATTCGCCGCGGCGCCATGCGCGGACCATAGCGCGGCGCGGTGATGCGCCCGACCTCCAGCAGGCGCTGGACCCGTCCCCGCTGCCCCCGGTACGGCTCGAGCAGCTCGAGCATGCGCTCGTCGCCGGCGCGCGGCTCGCCGGCGAGCGCCCAGGCCACGGTGTTCGGGACGTGATAGTCGCCGATGCTGACCGCATCCGGATCGCCGAAGCCCGTGCGCAGCACCTCGGCCACGGTCCACGGGCCGATGCCGGGCAGGGATCGCAGTCGTCGTGCGATCTCGGCGAGATCGTTCGGCGCCTCGAGCCAGTCCGCGACCGCTGCGGCGCGGCGGATGACCTCGGCGCGACGCCGCTCGAGCCCGAACGGGTGGAAGGCGTGGTACGGCAGCTTCGCGAGGCGCTCGGGGTCGGGCGGCAGGAGGAGGTCGGCCGGCCCGGGCGCGGGCTCGCAGATGGCCCGCTGGAGCGCGGCGTACGTCCTGAAGGCCTCGGTGCCGGTGACCTTCTGCTCGAGGATGGCCGGCACGAGGACGTGCGTCACGCGGCCGGCACGCGGCAGGCGCAGCCCCGGGTGCGTTCGCTGGAGGCGGCGGATGATCGGATGGTGGGCGACGAAGGCGTCAGGGTCGTCGAGCTCGCCGATGAGGGCCGGCGCGTGATCCAGCGCGGCCGATGCGCCGGGACCCCAGGCCGTGGCCCGGGCACGGTCCGGGGCGACGTGCGCGACCCGCAGTGTCGCCGGGCCGTCGGTCGTGCGCAGCGCGATCCAGGCCTCAGCGCGCGCCAGGCGGATCGTGCGGTCGCCCCGGCCATGGACGAGCGGCTTGAGCGTCGAGACCAGGTCGAGCGGCCGCGCCAGCGGGATGTCGCGATGCCGGTCGAGCATCGGCGTGGCGCTCAGCGGCGGACGGAGAGGAGGATCGGGTTCGGGCCCGACTGGGTGCGCTCGAAGTCGGCGCGGGTGCGGATGCCGCGGTAGCCATCGGCCACGATGAGCTGCGCGCAGGCCGATCCGAGCGTCGTGCCGGGGCCGGGCAGGAGGATCGCGTCCGGCGCGTACTCGCGCAGCGCGACGCGGAAGGCGCGGGCGAAGTCGTACGGCGCGTCGGCGAGGCCGGTGAGCGTCTCGGCCGCCAGCCGCTCGGGATCGGTCTCCCACGGCGTCCAGCGCACGCCGCGGCCGTCGACGAGCGTCACGTTCGGGCGGTCCCAGGTGACGCCGCCGACCGTCCGGGCGGCCGATGCGGCGGCCTCGGCGCGGAGCGGCGTGTGCCAGGCGTCCGCCGTGGCGAGGCGCAGCGGAAACTGGCGGCCCCCGACGTTGACCGGCGGCAGCTCGTCCACCAGCCGATCGATCGCCGATCGCGTGCCCGCCACGACGGCGTGCGAGCCGAGCTCGAGGGCGCGGAAGGCCCCGGCGGCCGTCTCGGCCAGGGCGCGGTCGAGGGTTGCGTTGCGCGCCTCGTCGCGCTCCCAGCTGTCCGAGGTCAGGGCGTAGACGAGCTCGGCCGGTGCCTCGCCGTCGGGGAGCGGCTCGTCGGCGGCGATGGCCATGGCCTGCACGAGGCGGAACGCGTCGTCGAAGCCGAGCGCGCCGGAGGCGGCGAGGGCCGTGTACCAGCCGGTCGACGAGGCCACGACCACGACGACCTCGTGGTCGTCGGCGATGCGCTCCGCGTCGAGGAGGCTGGCGAGGAACGTCAGCGGCCACGCGTTCGCGGCGCGCAGGTGGACGGCGGGGGTGAAGCGCTCGGCGCCGTCGAGCTCGGAGAGCGGCGGCAGGCCGGCCTCGGCACGCAGCGTGTCCGCGCGGCGGACCCAGGCATGGTTCGGCGGCATCGAGCCCAGCGAGCCCGGGCCGTAGGCCCCGCGGCCGGGGAAGGCGACCGCCGCCCGGCTCATCGGGCCGCCCCGCTCGCCGAACGCGCGCGGGACGCGGCGGCCACCGCCGCCGCCACGATCTGGTCGACGCCGACGAGGACCGCCGACGTCGCCGGACCGAGCGGCACGAACGAGTCGACGGCACGGACCGACCCGAGCGTGCGGCCGATGCCGCGCTCGGCGAGGTCGGCCACGATCGCATCGGCGATCCCGGCACCGGTGGCCCGGCACTCGTCGACCACGACGACCGCGCCGACCGCCTCGGCCTGGTCGCGGACCGCGTCGAGCGGCAGTGGGGCCAGCCAGCGCAGGTCGATGACCCGCGCCCGAAGGTCGTGCTCATCGGCGAGGCGCTTTGCCGCCTGGAGGCTGAGCCGCAGGCCGTTGGCGTAGCTGACGAGCAGGACGTCGGGGTCGCCGTCGTCGTCCTGGTAGCCGGCGATCTCGCCGGGCAGGAGCGCGGCGGGTGGCGCCGGGTACTCGGTCAGCCAGCCGCCGTCGCCATCGGCGTGGAGGTCGCGCTCGTGGTAGAGGGCGATCGGCTCGAGGAAGACGACGACCCGCCCGTCCTCGGCGGCCATGGCCACCGCCCCGCGCAGCATGCGCGCCGCGTCGTCGCCGAGCGCCGGGGCGGCGACCACGAGCCCGGGGATGTCGCGCAGCGCGCCGATGCTGTTGTCGTTGTGGAAGTGGCCGCCGAAGCCCTTCTGGTAGGCCAGGCCGGCGACGCGCACGACCATCGGGTTGCGGAACTGGCCGGAGCTGAAGAACTGGAGCGAGGCCGCCTCGCCGCGGATCTGGTCGAGCGCGTTGTGGATGTAGGCCAGGTACTGGATCTCCGGCATCGGCAGCAGGCCGGCCTGGGCCGCTCCCTGGGCGATGCCGAGGATCGAGGTCTCGTCGAGCAGCGTGTCGAACACGCGGGCGGCGCCGAACCGCTTCTGGAGGCCCTGCGTCACCCCGTACACGCCGCCCTTGCGACCGACGTCCTCGCCGAACAGGAACAGCTCGGGCCGGCGGAGGAGCTCGTCGGCGAGGGCCGCGTTCAGGCTGGCGGCGAGCGTCCTCGGCGGCTGGCCCTCGTCCTCGGGCAGGGCCGATCCGAATGAGGCGAGCCGCTCCTCGCGGCCGATCACCGGCGTCGCCGCGCGCTCCGCCACGCGTTCGGGGTTGTCCGCCGCGAGGGGAGCGACGACGTCCTCGGTGGTCTGGAGCTTCGGCCGGCGGGCCGCCTCGTCGGCCACGGCGAGGACCCGGGCCCGGGTCTCGGCCACGAGCGCCTCGATCTCCTCCGGCTCGGCGGCGCCGCTCTCGACCAGCAGCCGGGCATCGGCAAGCAGCGGGTCCTGGGCCTCGACCGCCTCGATCTCACGCATCGACCGATACGCCTGCTCGGCGTCGCTGCCGGCGTGGCCCCACAGCCGCACGGTGCGCAGGTGGAGGAAGGCCGGCCGGCGCTCGTTCCGGACGTGGTCGACCGCCTCGCCGACCGCGTCCCACACCGAGGCGAGATCACCGTCGGCGCCGACGTAGCGCAGGTGCTCCTGCGCGCCGAACGTCTCGGCGATCCAGCCGTCCGGCGTCGGGACGCTGATGCCCATGCCGTTGTCCTCGCACACGAGCAGCAGCGGCATCGGCTGCCCGAGGCGCACGGCGTAGCGGGCGGTGTTGATGGCCGATAGCGCCGTCGCGTGGTTCGCGCTGGCGTCGCCGAACGAGCACACCACGATGGCGTCGTCGGGAACGTCGGTCTCGAGCCCGAGGCGGCGGGCACGGGCCAGGCTGAACGCCATGCCCATCGCCTTCGGCAGGTGGCTCGCGATCGTGCTCGTCTGCGGCGGGATCCACAGCTCGCGGCTGCCCCACACCTTGTGGCGGCCCTGGGCGATCGGGTCGTCGCTCGAGGCCACGACGCCGAGGAGCGTGTCGAGCACCGGCGTGCTGCCGGCGAGCTGCCGGGCGCGGGCCATGACGAACCCGCCGGATCGGTAGTGCAGGAAGGCGGGATCGGTGCGGCGCGTTCGGGCGCCGACCACGGCGTTGTGCTCGTGCCCGGCGGAGCCGATGGTGTAGTAGCTGCGATCCGTCTTCTTCAGCTCGCGCGCGGCCACGTCGAGCTGGCGCGAGGTCAGCTCGTCCTCGAACAGCCTCCGCGCGAGGCCGG
The DNA here is from genome assembly GCA_036262075.1 of Candidatus Limnocylindria bacterium. GTDB lineage: Bacteria > Chloroflexota > Limnocylindria > QHBO01 > QHBO01 > JACDBZ01. Next base: position 2,454 of record DATAJO010000030.1, on the reverse strand, counting down.
CCGTCAGCGAGGTGCCGTCACGGATCGGGTCGCCAGCCGACAGACGGCGAGCCGCCGGCTCGGCGGCGGCGAGGTAGCGATCGAGCTGCTGCTCGACGACGGCGACACGGTCCCAGGTCATGTGGTCGAAACTGCTCGGCTGAGAGGGGGCGGCGGGCGGGCGCCGCCATGATACCGCCCGCCGTGGGGATGGCAGCCATCGGAGTCACAGCACGCGGAACGGGAAGTCGCCGCCGCCCGAGGCGGCAGTGCCGATGGCGCTGACGAGGCCCGCGACGAGCACGGCGCGGCAGGCGAGGCCGATCCGGCCGAGGCGGGTGACGAGGGAGCGGCTGCTGGACATGCGGATGCCCTCCGGCGAGGCGCGCGGCCGGCGGGCGCCGGCCGTCGGCGCGTGGCGCCATGGGACACCGCGAGTCCTTACCGGCCGCTTACCACTCGCTTACCGGAGGTCCCGGCCGGGCGCCGCCCACGGGCCGCTACGGGGCCCCGAGCGAGATGAGCACGACGCCGGTGAGGGCCAGCGCCACGCCGAGCTGGCCGAGCCGCGGCAGGTGCTCGCCGAGGACGAAGCGCGCGAGGAGCATCGTCACGATCGGGTACATGCCGCTCAGCGCGGCCGCCAGCCCGACGGGGATCTCGTCGCGAGCGATGACGAACGTCGCGTTGCCGATGACGTCGAACACGCCGGCGACGACGACGATCCGCCACGGAATCCGCGCCTCGCCGAAGCGGCGCACGGCGACCGCGGCGGCGAGCCCCGACGACGCCGTGCGGCTCAGGACGAGCGCCCAGAGCCCGTCGCGGGCCGCGGCGGCGAGGTCGATCAGGACGTACCACGCGCCGAACGCGACGGCCGCCGCACCGGCGAGCAGCAGGGCGACGCGGCCGACCTCGCTGCGCGAGGCGCCGCTGGCCGCGACCGCCGCACCCGCGGCGCATCCGACGCCGACGAGCTGAAGCGGTCCGGCGGTATGGCCCTGGAGCGCGCCGGCGGCGAGCGGGAGGATCAGCGACGCCGACCCGGAGAGCGCGGTGACGAGCCCCATGCTGCCGAGCGACATGCCGCGGTAGAGGGCCGCCAGTCCGACCATGCCGGCGACGCCGGCCAGGAGGCCGAGCGCCACGCCGCCGGCATCGGGGAACGGTGGCCGTACGACGAGGGCCGCCGCGAGCAGGACGACGAGACCGACGCCGTGCGCCCCGGCCACGACGACGAGCGCGCCGGCACGCCGGGACGCGACGGCGCCGGCGAAATCGCCGGCACCGAAGGAGAGGGCGGACAGGATTCCGGTGGCAACGCCGACCAGCGGCATCGGCTCCTCACAGCAGCCTGGGGGTGGGTGCGGCCGATGCTAGCGCAGCCGGCGCACCGGCGAAGAATCCGACCCGCTGAGCCGATCCGGCCGCGGATTCCGGCCTGCCAACGGCTGATCGCCACCGAAGTCGCAGCGAATTGCTTGACAGCCGAGCGGCCGAAACCGCAGAGTGCGTCCGATCCAACGATCGGTGCAGCGCACGGCCCGAGCCGCGCGTCGCGATCGCCGGACGTACGAGGAATGGCATGGCGGTCGACACCGCGGAACGGGTCGTTCCAGGGCCGGAGGGGCACCGGTCGCCGCCTGCCATCCGGCTCGTGGGGGTCGTCAAGCGCTTCGGAGACGTCGCCGCGGTCGACGGGGTGGACCTCGAGATCGCCGACGGCGAGTTCTTCAGCATGCTCGGCCCGTCGGGGTCGGGCAAGACGACGACCCTGCGCATGATCGCCGGCTTCGAGGAGCCCACCGCCGGAACGATCGAGCTCCACGGCCGCGACATCACCGGCGTGCCGCCCTTCGACCGCGACGTCAACACCGTCTTCCAGGACTACGCCCTGTTCCCGCATATGACGGTCGGGGAGAACGTGGCCTACGGCCTCGTCGTGCGTCGGGTTGCCGGCGACGAGCGCAAACGCCGGGTCGGGGACGCCCTGCGCATGGTCCGGCTCGAGGGCTACGAGGGCCGGCGTCCCGGGCAGCTGTCCGGCGGCCAGCGGCAGCGCGTGGCGCTCGCTCGCGCCCTCGTGAACCGGCCGCGCGTCCTCCTTCTCGACGAGCCGCTCGGCGCGCTCGACCTGAAGCTGCGCGAGGAGATGCAGATCGAGCTCAAGGCAATCCAGCAGCAGGTCGGCATCACGTTCATCTACGTCACCCACGACCAGGGCGAGGCGCTGTCGATGAGCAACCGCATCGCCGTGTTCAACCACGGCCGCATCGAGCAGGCCGACGAGCCGCGCCGCATCTACGACCACCCGACCACGACGTTCGTCGCCACGTTCGTCGGGACGTCGAACCTGCTCACGGCCGAACAGTCACGCACACTCCTCGGCGTCAACGCCACCCACGCCCTGCGGCCCGAACGCATCCGCCTCGGCGGCGAACCTCCCGCCCCCGGTGAGACCTCTGTCGCCGGAAC
>DATAJO010000029.1:0-44494 GCA_036262075.1 Candidatus Limnocylindria bacterium | reverse complement strand
CCGCGAGGCCGGCGGCGGCGCGCTGTACGACATCGGCTGCTACTGCATCAACCTGTCGCGCTGGCTGATGGGCGGTGAGCCCGACCGGGTCGAGGGCGCGCTCGTCCGCGACCCGGTCGGCGGGACCGACACGCTCGTGGCCGCCATCCTGGGCTTCGGCACGCGCCTCGCGACGTTCACCGCCTCGACGCGGGCCGAGGACGACCAGCGCGTCGACGTCTACGGCACGCGGGGCCGGATCAGCATCGAGATCCCGTTCAACATCCCGCCCGGGCTGCCGACGCGGGTCTTCGTCGCCGCGGGCGGCGACCCACCGGTGGCCCCGAACGTCGAGACGCTCGAGTTCGCGCCGATGGACCCCTACACCGCCGAGGCCGAGGCCTTCGCGGCCGCCGTCCTCGCCGGTGAGCCGGTGCCCGTCCCGCCCGCCGATGCCATGGCCAATCTGCGGGTCATCGAGGCCATCGTCGCCACCGGCGACTCCGGCAGCGACACCGGGGAGCGCCGTTGAGCCTTCGGTCCGGCCGGGTCCTCGCGGGGGCGGCGGCCGTCGTCGTCATCGGGGTGGTCGCCTGGCTGGCGACCGGGTTCACCGGTATCGGTGGCGGAGCGCCGGTGCCGCGCTTCGTCGACGAGGCGGCCTCGGCCGGCGTCGACCATCGCTACGACGGCGAGTTCGCGTACTTCGTCGGCGGCGGGGTGGCCGTCCTCGACTGTGACGCCGATGGACGGCCCGACCTCTACCTCGCTGGCGGCGAGCGGCCGGCGGCCCTGTACCGCAACGCCTCGCCCATCGGCGGCGCCCTCGCCTTCGAGCGCGTGCCGAGCGCGCCCACGGACCTCACCGCGGTGACCGGCGCCTATCCGCTCGACGTCGATGCCGACGGCCACACCGACCTCGCCGTCCTGCGCAACGCGGCCGCCAACGTCCTGCTGCGCGGCCTCGGCGACTGTCGCTTCGAGGACGCCACCTCGGCCCTCGGCCTCGACGGCGGCAGCGCCTGGACGGCCGCGTTCAGCGCGACCTGGGAGCCGGGCGAGACCCTGCCGACGCTCGCCTTCGGCAGCTACCTCATCCCCGATGCGGAGCGCCGCACCATCGAGTGCGACGACAGCGAGCTCGTCCGCCCCGACGGCGACCGCTACGGCCAACCGATCACCCTCAGCCCGGGCTACTGCACGCTGTCGATGCTGTTCAGCGACTGGGACCGCTCGGGCCGGCGCGACCTGCGCGTCTCGAACGACCGCCACTACTACCGCGACGGCGAGGAGCAGCTGTGGCGCATCGAGCCGGGTGAGGCGCCACGGCTCTACACCGCCGACGAGGGCTGGCAGACGGTCCGGATCTTCGGCATGGGCATCGCCAGCCGCGACCTCACCGGCGACGGCCGGCCCGAGGTCTACCTCACCAGCCAGGCCGACAACAAGCTCCAGACGCTCGTCGATCCCGGGTCCGGCGAGCCGCGCTACGCCGATATCGCCCTGGAGCGCGGCGTGACGGCGCACCGGCCGTACGAGGGCGACACGACCCTGCCCTCGACCGCCTGGCACGCCGAGTTCGGCGACGTGAACGCCGACGGCCTCGCCGACCTGTTCGTGGCCAAGGGCAACGTCGAGGCGCAGGTCGACCACGCCATGCAGGATCCGAGCAACCTCCTCATCGGCCAGGCCGACGGCACGTTCGCCGAGGGCGCTCCGGAGGCGGGCATCATGACCTTCGACCGCGCCCGCGGCGCGTCGCTCGTCGACCTCAACCTCGACGGCCTGCTCGACCTCGTCGTCGTCACCCGCCGCGAGCCGGTCCAGCTGTGGCGCAACGTCGGGTCCGGCTCGGCGGAAGACCCCGCGCCGATGGGCCACTGGATCGGGCTCCGCCTGCAGCAGGACGGGCCGAACCGCGACGCGATCGGCGCCTGGATCGACGTCGACGACGGCGAGCGCATGACCTCGATCGAGCTGACCGTCGGCGGCGGCCACGCCGGCGGCCACCTGGGCTGGACCCACGTCGGCCTCGGCTCCGCCACGTCCGCCGAGGTGACCGTCACCTGGCCGGACGGCGAGACGCAGGGTCCGATGCGCGTCGACGCCGACGGGTTTGCGATCATCGAGCGCGGCGCGTCCGCGCCGCGTCCGTGGAGCCCCGAGGAGGACCGATGACCCCGGACCGCACCCCGCGCCTGGCGGACGTCACGCTCCCCGACTTCGGGATGCCGGCGACGATGCCCGAGATCCCGGCGGCCACGTACGGGGCGCGCCTCGAACGGCTCCGCGAGCGCGCCGACGCCGCCGGGCTCGATCGGCTCCTCGTCTACGCCGACCGCGAGCACAGCGCCAACCTGTCGTACCTGACCGGCTTCGACCCGCGCTTCGAGGAGGCGCTCCTCGTCGTCGGCCCCGGCGGCGATCCGGCGATCCTCGCCGGCAACGAGTGCATCGGCCTGGCCGCCAGCGCTCCCCTGCCGATGCGGACGCATCGGTTCGGGGTCTTCAGCCTGCCGAGCCAGCCGCGCGACCGGTCGCGAGCGCTGCGCGACATCCTCGGCGACGAGGGCATCGGGCCCGGGACGCGCGTCGGGCTGGTGGGATGGAAGACGTACGGGGCGCCGGAGCAGAGCGACCTGCCGGCCTACCTCGTGGACGAGGTCCGCGCGCTCGTGGGCTCGAGCGGCAGCACGGTGAACGCGACCGGCCTCCTCATCGGGGCCGCCGACGGCCTGCGGGTCATCAACGAGCCGGAGCAGCTCGCGCAGTTCGAGTGGGCCAGCTGCCAGACCTCGCAGGGCGTGCGCCGGCTGCTCGAGGGCCTGCGGCCGGGGATGACCGAGCGCGAGGCGGTCGCGCTGCTCGGCTGGAACGGCTGGCCGCTGTCCTGCCACCTCATGCTCACCGCCGGACCGCGCGCCACGTTCGGCCTGCTCAGCCCGGGCGACCGGCCGATCCAGCGCGGCGACCGCTTCACGACCGCCTTCGGGATCTGGGGCGCGCTCACCTGCCGGGCCGGGTTCGTCGTCGAGGACGCCTCCGAGCTGCCGGGCGGCATCGGCGACTACGTCGAGCGCCTCGTGGCGCCGTATTTCGCCGCCATCGCGGAGTGGTACGCCACGATCCGCATCGGCGTCAGCGGTGGCGAGCTCCAGGCGGTCATCGATCGCCACCTGGGCGACCCGTTCTTCGGGATCTTCCTCAACCCGGGCCACCAGCTGCACCTCGACGAGTGGGTGAACTCGCCGATCTGGCCCGGCTCGCCGATCGAGCTGCGCTCGGGGATGTGCTTCCAGGTCGACGTCATCCCGGCCACCGGCACCGAGTACTTCACGACGAATATCGAGGACGGCATCGCCCTGGCCGATGCGTCGCTGCGCGACGCCCTGGCCGCCGCCCACCCGGACGCCTGGGAACGAATCGTGCGACGTCGCGCGTTCATGGCCGATGCGCTCGGGATCGAGCTCCACCCCGACGTCCTGCCGCTCTCGAACCTCGCCGCGGCGCTGCCCCCGTTCCTCCTGCGCCCCGATCGCGTCATGACGCTGGCCGGCTGACCGATGGGCGCTGCGACCGAGGAGGTGGTCCTCAGCTCCGACGCGCTCGAGGCCGTCCTCCTGCCCGGGCTCGGCTGCCGGCTGCATCGGCTGCGGGCCTTCGGCCAGGACCTGCTTCGCACGCCGGCCACCCCGGCGGACCACGCGGCGGACCCGTTCAACCGGGGCGGATACGTCCTCGCCCCGTGGACGAACCGCGCGTCGGCGCGGCCGATGACGGTCGCCGGCCGCACCGTCCACCTGCGGCCGAACTTCCCCGACGGCACCGCCATCCACGGGCAGGTGTCGCTCCGGCCGTGGAAGCGCGTCGGGGATGCCGCCTGGGCCGTGGAGGGCGGCGGCGAGGGCTGGCCGTGGCCGTACCGCGTCACGCTCGACGCCGCGGTCGATGGCGCGCGCCTGGACCTCCGCTACCGGCTCGAGAACCGCTCCGACGCGCCGATGCCGGCCGGGCTCGGCATCCACCCCTGGTTCGCCGGCCCGGAGTCGGTCGCGCTCTCCGCGGCGCGGGTCGTGCCCCGCAACGACGAGCGCGGGGTCGCGCCGGTGGCGGCTTCCGGCGAATGGTCGCTCGCCGCGGGACGCCGGCCGTGGCTCGGCCTCGACGCGACCTGGCTCGACGTCGACCCGCCACGCGCCACACTGCGCTGGTCGTCGGGCATCCGGCTCGAGCTCGAGGCCCTGCGGCGCCCGAGCGGTCCCCTGCAGTTCGCCGTCGCCAGCCCGCACACGCCCGATGCGGTGGCGGTCGAGCCGGTGACGCACGCGCCGTGGGCGCTCGACGCCCTCGCCGATGGCGACGCCACCGCCATGCCGCTCCTCGACCCGGGTGACGTGCTCGAGCTGGACGTCAGCCTGAGCGCCCACCGATAGGCGAGCACGGAATGTGCGGTCGCAGGCCCGCGTATGGTTAGCGACATGTCGACCCCGGGCGCGCTCCCGCGCGAGGAAACCGCGCGGCTGGCGCGCGGCGAGCACCACGATCCGCACGCGATCCTCGGCGCGCACCCCGTGCCGGCAGGGACGGTGATCCGCGCCTTCCACCCCGATGCGACCGCGGCGGCGCTCGTCGCCCCGAACGGCGGCACGCTCGACATGCGGCCGATCGGCGACGGCGTGTGGGCCGGCTTCGTCGCCGACCTCGCGCCGGGGCAGTTCGCGTACCGCATCCGCTTCACGTTCCCCGACGGCAACACCTGGGAGCGCGACGACCCGTACCGGTTCGGCCCGACCATCGGCGAGATGGACCTCCACCTCATCGGCGAGGGCACGCACGAGCGGCTGTACGACGTGCTCGGCGCGCACCCGCGCACCCACGAGGGGACCCCCGGCGTGAGCTTCGCGGTCTGGGCGCCGAACGCACGGAGCGTGCGGCTGGTCGGCGACTTCGACCGCTGGGACGGCCGCCTCCTGCCGCTGCGCTCGATGGGCGCATCGGGCGTGTGGGAGATCTTCGTCCCGGGCATCGGCCCCGGCGAGCTCTACAAGTACGAGATCCTCGGCCCGGACGGGACGCTGCGCCTGAAGTCCGACCCCCTCGCCTTCAGCATGCAGTTCCGGCCGGAGACGGCGTCGCGCGTCTGGGACCCATCGGCCTATCGCTGGACCGATGAGGCCTGGATGGCGGAGCGCGCGCGGCGCGATCCGTATCGGTCACCCATGGCCATCTACGAGGTCCACCTCGGCTCGTGGATGCGCAACCCGGACGGGTCGTGGCTGGGGTACCGGCAGGCGGCCGAGAAGCTCGTCGAGCACTGCCGTCGCTTCGGCTTCACCCACGTCGAGCTGCTGCCGGTGGCCGAGCACCCGTTCGACGGCTCGTGGGGCTACCAGGTCACCGGCTACTACGCGCCGACCTCCCGCTTCGGCACCCCCGACGACTTCGCCGCCATGGTCGAGACGCTCCACCACGGCGGGATCGGGATCATCGTCGACTGGGTGCCGGCCCATTTCCCGACCGACGACTTCGCCCTGCGCCGGTTCGACGGCACGCCGCTCTATGAGCATCCCGACCCGCGTCGCGGCGAGCATCCCGACTGGGGCACGCTGATCTTCGACTACGGCCGCCCCGAGGTCCGCAACTTCCTCGTCGCCAACGCGCTGTTCTGGCTCGACCGCTACCACGTCGACGGGCTGCGGGTCGACGCCGTGGCCTCGATGCTCTACCTCGACTATTCCCGCAAGGCCGGCGAGTGGGTCCCGAACGCGTACGGCGGGCGCGAGAACCTCGAGGCCATCGCGTTCCTGCGCGAGATGAACGAGCGCGTCTACGGCCGCTTCCCGGGTGCCGTGACGATCGCCGAGGAGTCGACCGCCTTCCCCGGCATCACCCGGCCGACCTACCTCGGCGGCATCGGCTTCGGCTTCAAATGGGACATGGGCTGGATGCACGACACGCTGAAGTACTTCGGCGAGGACCCGGTCCATCGGCGCTACCACCACGACAAGCTGACGTTCCGGACCCTGTACAAGGACACCGAGCACTTCGTCCTGCCGCTCTCCCACGACGAGGTCGTCCACGGCAAGGGCTCGCTGCTGCGCAAGATGCCCGGCGACGAGTGGCAGCGCTTCGCGAACCTCCGCGCCCTGCTCGTTGACATGTGGGGCCAGCCCGGCAAGAAGCTCCTGTTCATGGGCGCCGAGCTCGGGATGTGGGAGGAGTGGTCGCACGACCGCGAGCTGCCCTGGCACCAGCTCTCCCAGCCGATGCCCGGCGGCCTGGCCCGGTTCGTCGAGGACCTCGGCAGGGTCTACGGCGCGACGCCGGCCCTGTGGGAGGGCGACCACGAGGCCGATGGCTTCGCCTGGATCGACGCCTCCGACGTCGAGTCCTCGGTCTACTCCTGGATCCGTCGCGCCGGCGACGACGTGTGCGTCGTCGTCCTCAACCTCACCCCGGTGCCGCGCACGGCGTACCGCCTGGGGCTGCCCCGCGCCGGCCGATGGACCGAGATCCTGAACTCCGACTCCGAGTTCTACGGCGGGTCGAACCTCGGCAATCTCGGCGGCATCGAGGCCGTCGAGGAGGGATGGCACGGGCAGCCGGCCTCCGCCACGCTCGTCCTGCCGCCCCTGGCCGGGCTGATCCTGCGGCCGTCCTGACGGGCGGCGGAAGCGCCGGGCCGCGCCTCGTCCCGGCCACAGCGCCTCAGAGCAGGTCGGCGATGAGCCGGGCCGCGCGGGCGGCCCCATCGGTCTCGACCGGCCGGTAGTCCACCTCGCGGCCGATCTCGGCCACGATGGCATCGGCGATCGCCTCGGGGCCGTCGCGCTCGAAGTCCATCCGCCGGCCGGCGCCGTAGCGGTCGAGCCGATGGGCGACGTGGAAGGTCTGCTCGAAGTGATGGCCGAGCGGGAAGTAGAGGAACGGGCGGCGGCTGGCGGTGAGCTCCATCGTCGTCGTCAGCCCGCCCTGCACCACGGCGAGGTCGGCGACGGCGAGGTGCCGGTACAGCTCGTGGACGTAGGCACGCACCTCGAGGCCGTCGTGGCGCGGCAGCGAGGCCGGATCGATCCGCGGGCCGGCGACGACGATCATCCGCAGGTTCGGGACGCGTTGGCGCGCCAGCGGGAAGGCGTCGATGACCCGCCGCAGGAGCGCGCCGCCGACCCCCGAGCCGCCGACCGTCACGATGCACACCCGCTCGTCGTCGCGGTAGCCGAGGGCGGCCCGATCGCCGGCGACGGACGCCGGATCGAAGCCGGTGACGTAGCCGGCGAAGTCGTAGTGCGCCTCGGTCCAGTCGCGGATCATCGGCAGGTCGGGGCCGAACCGCTCGGGCACGATGTCGTCGGGGGTGCCGACGAAGATCATCCGGTCGCGGACCCGCGAATGGCGGGCGATGTGCTCGATCATCTCGGCGTTGTAGTCGGCGGCGACGTACGCCTCGCGCTCCCCGCCATCGGCGAACGGCAGCCAGCCGACGAAGTCGGTGAGCCAGACGTAGGCGGCGCGCTTCTGCTCCGGGTTCTCGTGGAGGTAGTAGTCGACCTCCCAGGCCTCGTCGCCGATCCACAGGTCGTATGCCTCCTCGCGCACGAGGTCGAGGAAGACCATGAAGTTCGCGAGCAGGATCTCGTCCATGCGCCGGATGGCGGCGAAGCAGTGGAGGTCGTGCTCGGCCGACTCGCTCTGAATGTGCGCCGATTCGCTCGCCAGGAGCGCGCTCGCGGGATGGTTCCGCTCGCCATGCGCCTCGAGCACGGCGGTGACCGGGTGCTGGGCGAGCCAGTCGATCTCGAGGTCCGGGTGGAGACGGCGCAGCTCGTCGGCGATGGCGACGTCACGCTGGGCATGGCCGAGGCCGATGGGCGACGAGACGTACAGGGCCCGTCGACGGCGCGACCGGCCCCGAACCCAGCGCGCCGGCGGGGGCGGGGGCGCGACGACGTCGCGCAGGAGGAGGTTGACGGCGACGGGATCGCGCACGTGCGGCCCGTGGCCGGCGCCCTCGAGCAGGGTCAGCCGTCCGCCGCTGTGCTGGGCCATGGCCGCCCCGCGCGTGGCGGAGATGACCGCGTCGTCGGTGCCGTGCAGGACATGGACGGGGCACCGGATCCGGCGCGCGAGGTCACGCGCCTCGGCCGGATCGAGCGTCGCTCCGTACTGCGCGGTGATGAGGGTTTCCGGCGTCGTCTCGAGGCCCCATCCGACGCAGTCCTCGATGGCCTTCGTCGAGTGCGGCTCGGTGAACACGCGGCCGAAGAAGAACTCGAGGAAGCCGGGATAGTCACGCAGCCAGGAGTGCCGGTTGTATTTCGCCCAACCCTCGTCGGTGTCGAGCTCCTCGTCCCACGGCACGATCCGCTCGGCCAGCGACTCCCCTCCGCCCGGATAGGAGGGGCCGATGAAGACGGCGGCCGAGACCCGCTCGGGGTGCTCGGCGGCGAGGATGAGGCCGCGCTGCGCGCCCAGCGAGAATCCGACCACGATCGCCCGCTCGGTCGCCGTCGCGTCGAGCACCGCCAGCGCATCGGCCGCGAACTCGCGCTCCGCGTACGCCGATGGCTCCGCCGGCCGGTCCGAACGGCCGTTGCCGCGCCCGTCGAAGGTCACGACCCGCGCGTGGCGCGCGAGATACGGGATCTGCATCTTCCACTGGCGGGCGTGGATGATCGACCACGTCGGCAGCAGCAGCACGGTCGGCTCGCCCGAGCCGTAGACCTCGTAGCCGATGCGGACGCCGTCGCGCTCGACGAACCCGGTCTCGTCCGGGTACCGCGCGCGGCTCTGCTCCGGCGCGTCGGATCGCCCGACCGTCAGCGCGATAGCCATTCGTCGATCCAGCCCAGGAGCGCGTCGTGGCCGGTCTCGATCCCGCCCAGGCGCTCCAGCATGATGCCCTGGTTGAAGGTCATGACCAGCGACACGAGCGCATCGAGCGGCATCGGGATGCCGAGCTGCCGATGCGGCTCGCCGAAAGCCTCGCTCAGCACCTGGCGCCACTCCGCGTTCACCCGCGCCAGCCGCTCACGCAGCCCGGCGTCGTTCCAGGCCAGCGCCTGGAGCTCGAGCCAGATCTTCTCGTACGTCTGGTCTTCCGACACGAGGTAGCGCATCGCCGTCCGCCATTTCTCGACGAACGGCTCGGGCCCGGCGTAGAGGTCGCGCTGCCGGTCCACGAGGCGCTGGGTGAAGCGCTCGAGCGTGCGCACCAGCACGTTCTCGACCGAGCCGAAGTAGTAGTGGACGAGCCCGTGGTTGACGCCGGCCTCGGCCGCCAGGCGGCGGGTCGTGATGCCGGCGTGGCCACCCTGAACGAGGAGGCGCTCCGCGGCATCCAGGAGCGCCTCCTCGGCGGCGACGCGGGCGTTCGTCCGCTCGGCCATCCTCAGGGCTTCGCCTCGTAGACGATGTTGAACGGCGTCTCGGCGACGCGACGGAACCGGCCGAAGCCCGCCTCCGACACGACGCCGCGGATCCGCGCCTCGCCGGCCTGCGCGCCGAGCGCCAGCCCCACGTCCTGGGACAGCGACGACGGCGTGCAGAGCAGCGTCGAGAACGCATAGTAGGCGCGACCGACGGGGTTCAGGTTGTCCTCGACGCGGTCGCCGGCGGCCGGCTCGACGATCATCCACGTGCCGTCCGGGGCGAGGATGTCCCGCACGTGCCGGGCGGCGCCGACCGGATCGCCCATGTCGTGCAGGCTGTCGAACGTCGTGACGAGGTCGAAGCCGCCGCCCGGCACGTCGGCCGCGGCCGCCGTCTCGAACTGCACCCGGTCCCCCACGCCGGCGGTTGCCGCCCGCTCGCGTGCCGTGGCGATCGAGCCGGCGTGGTAGTCCGAGCCGAGGAACGTCGAGCGCGGGAAGGCGCGCGCCATGAGGATCGTCGACGCGCCGTGGCCGCAGCCGACGTCGGCCACGCGGCCGCCGTGCTCGAGCCTGGCGACCACGCCGTCGAGGGCCGGCAGCCACTCGCCGACGAGGTGCGCGTTGTAGCCGGGGCGGAAGAACCGCTCGCACCCGTCGTGGACGTCGGCGGGCTGGGCGTCCCAGCCGACGCCGGCGCCGGTCCGGGAGGCGTCCGTCACCGCCGGCGAGCCGATGATCGAGCCGACCGCGATCTGGAAGAACCCGGGCAGGAACGCCGGGCTGGACTCGTCGGTCAGGGCCACCGCGTGCTCCGCGGGGAGCGAGTACGCGCCGGACGCCGGGTCGTACTCGACGAACCCGCCGGCGGCCTGGGCGTTCAGCCACTCGCTGACGTAGCGCTCGGCGACGCCGGAGCGCTCCGCCACGGCGGCGGGCGTCATCGGCCCGGCGCCGGCCATGGCGCGGTACAGGCCGAGCTTGTCGCCCATCACGACGAGCGCCGCGTTGAGGGCGGCACCGACCTCGTCGACGGCGCGGAACACGAACGACATCAGACGACCCTCGTCGATGGCCGGGGTGGTGGGAGCGATCGCGGTCATGACAGCCTCCTGTGGCTCCTGCATTAGTCGGTTGACTAATACGATTGACCAAGAGCGTACGACCGCGTGTCAACCCCCGGCCGAACGGCCCTCGCGCAGAGTGGCCGCCAGGGCGGTGACGTCGGGATCGGCGACGAGCTCCTCGAGCGGCAGCGGCAGCGCGATCGACCAGTTCGGGCGCTGCGCGGCGGACGTTCCCGGCAGGTTGGGCCGTGCCTCGACGCCCAGCGCGTCCTCGAGCGTGGCCGCCACGAGGGCCGGCGGCGCGGCCGCCAGGCGGCGATGGACGTCGCGCACCACGCGCCACCGGTCGGTCGCATCGGGCACACCGGCGACGGCGAGGATGCGGCCCCTGAGCGTCGCGAGGCCCTCCGGATCGGGCGGCACCCCCGAGCGCGCCTGGTCGTCGAGGTCGGACCCGCTCAGCGCGCCGGCGATCGTCGGCAGGTCGTGGGTCGTGACCGCGGCGAACGCGTGGCGCGGATAGCGCTCGGGCGGCTGGCGCTCGAAGAGCACGAGCCGCGTCGACAGCAGGTTGCGATCGCGAAGCGTCCGGCGCACGCCGGGCGGCACGGTGCCGAGGTCCTCGCCGATGATCAGCGCCCCGGCCCGATGGCTCTCGATGGCCACGATCTCGAGCAGCTCGTCGGTCGGGTAGCGGACGTACGCGCCACGATCGGCGCCGTGGCCGTGGGGCACCCACCACAGCCGGAACAGGCCGAGCACGTGGTCGATCCGCAGGCCGCGCGCATGGCGCAGCTGGGCACGGATGGTGTCGATGAACGGCCGGTAGCCGGCCGCCCGCAGCCGATGCGGCACGAACGGCGGCAGCCCCCAGTCCTGGCCCAGCTTGTTGAACCGGTCCGGCGGCGCCCCGACCGATGCGCCGAGCGCCAGCTGGCCCTGCCAGTCCCAGGCGTCGAAGCCGCCCGGATCGACGCCGACCGGCATGTCGGCGATGCGCGCCAGCGGCTCCGAGGCGGTGGCGAGCTGGCGATCGAAGCACCACTGGACCCAGGCGTGGAAGGCGACCGCCTCCGCGTCGTCGCGCCGGACCCGGGCCACCGCCTCCGAGGACGGGTCGCGCAGCGCGTCCGGCCACGACTGCCAGCCGGGCCCGTGGCGCTCGGTGAGGACGTTGAACGTCGCCCAGCGCAGCACGGCGTCGGCGTCGACGGTCCGGAGCCACGCCTCGACGGCCGACCGGTCCACCCCGGCGCGCCAGATCCGCTCGAGCGCCTCGCGCTTCACGGCGAGGACGGCGGCCCGATCGACGATCGGCGCGAGGCTCAGCCGCTCCCCGCGCTCGACGAGGTCGTCGAGGCCGGCGCCCGTCTCCGCGGCGACGGCCGCCACGTCGAGGTGGAGCGGGTTCCCGAAGCGTCGCGTGCTCGGGTAGTACGGCGACGGCTCCGGCTGCGGGCCGGGGTTCGGGGCCCCGAGCGGGCTGACGGCGAGGAACCCGGCGCCGGCATCGGCCGACCAGCGCGCCAGCCGGCCGAGGTCGGCCAGGTCGCCGATGCCCCAGCTGCGGCGCGACCGCATCGTTGCGAGCTGGACCGCCCAGCCCCAGGCGCGGAGGCCGCGCGGGAGGTGGCATCGGCCCGGCCCGACGATGAGCAGCCGCTCGACGCCGCCGGCGCCGAAGAGGCGGTGATAGCCGAACGGCACGTCGCGCGGCAGGCGATCGACGCGCCCGATCGAGGACCCGTCGTCGAGGACGACCTCGCCCGGCTCGGGGAGCGCGGCGCCGGGGCGCACGACGGCGATCGACCCGTCGTCGACCGGCTCCTCGTCGGGCTCGAGGCCCATGGCCGCGTACACCGCCGCGCGGTCCTGGGGCGCGATCGGCCGCCGGCGACGGTAGGCGTCGACGTACGCCTCGTCGACGAGCGGGCTCATGCGCGCATCGGTGCGCCGGGACTACGTCGCCGAGCTGCGGCGGACGCGCGGCAGCCGCCGCAGGCAGACGACCGAGCGCTCGGCGACGCGGTACGGCGTGCCGGCCTCGAACTCGCCCTGCGCGCCGCCGAAGGTGGGGTGGACCGTGTCGAACACGACCTCCCAGCGCTTCGCGGCCTCGTGGTTCGGCAGCGTGAACGCCACCGGCCGCTCGTCGGCGTTGAGGATGATGAGGAACGTGTCGTCCACGATCCGCTCGCCACGCGGGCCGCGCTCGTCGATCGCGTCGCCGGCGTACTGGACGCCGAGCGCCTTCACGCCCGGGGCGTCCCACTGCTCGTCGGTCATCTCGGTGCCGTCGGGGGCGTACCAGGTCAGGTCCTTGATCCGCGAGCCGCGGATCTGGCGGCCCTGGAAGAAGCGCCGTCGGCGGAGGACGGGATGCTGGGCGAAGAGCCGGATGAGCGAGCGGGTGAACGACAGGAGCTGGCGCTTGCGGCGGTCGAGCGACCAGTCGAACCAGCTGATCTCGTTGTCCTGGGCGTAGGCGTTGTTGTTGCCCTGCTGCGTGCGGCTGATCTCGTCGCCGCCGAGGAGCATCGGCACCCCCTGGGACAGGAGCAGGGTGGCGAGGAAGTTCCGCTTCTGGCGCTCGCGGAGCTCGATGATCCGCTCGTCCTCGGTCGGCCCCTCGACGCCGAAGTTCATCGACTCGTTGTTGTCGTCGCCGTCGCGGTTGTCCTCGCCGTTGGCCTCGTTGTGCTTGCGCTCGTAGCTGACGAGGTCGTTGAGCGTGAAGCCGTCGTGCGAGGTGACGAAGTTGATGCTCGCGTGCGGACGGCGGCCCGACGAGGCATACAGGTCGGACGAGCCGGTGAGCCGATACGCCAGCTCGGCGGTCTGGCCGCCGACGCCCTTCCAGAAGCGGCGCACCGTGTCGCGATACTTGCCGTTCCACTCGGCCCAGCCGACCGGGAAGTTGCCGACCTGGTAGCCGCCCGGCCCGACGTCCCACGGCTCGGCGATGAGCTTCACCTGGCTGATGACCGGGTCCTGGCCGATGATGTCGAAGAAGCTGCCGAGCTTGTCGACGTCGTACATCTCGCGCGCCAGGGCCGAGGCGAGATCGAAGCGGAAGCCGTCGACGTGCATCTCGGTCGTCCAGTAGCGCAGGGAGTCCATGATCAGCTGGAGGACCCGCGGCGAGGTGGCGTCGAGCGTGTTGCCGGTACCGGTGTAGTCGATGTAGTAGCGCCGGTCCTCGGGGCTGAGCCGGTAGTACGACGCGTTGTCGATGCCGCGGAAGCTCAGCGTCGGGCCGAGGTGGTTGCCCTCGCCGGTGTGGTTGTAGACGACGTCGAGGATGACCTCGATCCCGGCGTCGTGGAGCCGCTTCACCATCGTCTTGAACTCGCTCACCGGCTCGCCGGTGGCCGAGTAGCGGATGTCGGGCGCGAAGAAGCCGATGGTGTTGTAGCCCCAGTAGTTCGTCAGCCCGCGCTCGACGAGGTGCCGGTCGTCGACGAACTGGTGGACCGGCAGGAGCTCGACGGCGGTGATCCCGAGGCTGGTGAGGTAGTCGAGGGCCGGTCCCGAGCCGAGGCCGGCGTACGTGCCGCGCAGCTCCTCGGGCACGTCGGGGTGGCGCTTCGTGAAGCCCTTGACGTGGACCTCGTAGATGAGCGTCCGATCGAACGGGGTGCGCGGCGCCGCGTCGCCACCCCACACGAAGGCGTGGTTGACGACGACGCTCTTCGGCGTGAACGGCGCGCTGTCGCGCTCGTCGGGGACGAGGTCGCCCTCCTCCGCGCCGATGCGGTAGCCGAACATCGAGTCGTCCCAGCGGATCGTGCCGTCGAAGCGCTTCGCGTACGGGTCGACCAGGAGCTTGTGCGGGTTGAAGCGGTGCCCCTGCTCGGGCGCATACGGCCCGTGGACGCGGTACCCGTAGCGCTGGCCGGGGCGCACGTCGGGCAGGTAGCAGTGCCACACGAGATCGGTCTGCTCGATCAGGCGGATGCGCTGCTCGGTGCCATCGGCGTCGAACAGGCAGAGGTCGACCGCCTCGGCGTGCTCGCTGAAGATCGCGAAGTTCACGCCCGACCCGTCCCAGGTCGCGCCCAGCGGATATGGATTGCCGCGCCAGACTCTCAGCGCCATCGGTGCCTCACGGGGAGCCCCGATCATAGCGGCCACGTTCGGACCGCTTGACCGATGGCGGCGCGCCGGTAACGTTGATCGCCGTGACGACGCAGGATGGCGCCGCGGCGTTTGCCGCCGACGGCGACGACGGTTCCGAGGCCCTGCGCTGCTACCGCCACCCGGATCGCGAGACCTGGGTCCGGTGCGGCCGATGCGACCAGCCGATCTGCACGCGCTGCGCGATGCAGGGTCCGGTCGGCTTCCGCTGCCGCGAATGCGGTCGCCCCGCCCGCGACCCGCTGACCACGATCCGGCCCTCGCAGCTGGCCATCGGCCTCGCCGTCTCCGTCGCCGGCGGCTTCGTGGTAGGGCTGTTCAGTGGCCAGATCGGCTTCTTCGGACTCCTCCTCGCCTGGTTCGGGGGCGGCGTCATCGCCGATGCCGTCATCCGCTTCGTCGGCTTCAAGCGCGGGCCGAAGCTCGTGGCCATGCTGTTCGGCGGCATCCTCGTCGGGGCCGCCGCGGCCTTCGTCATCGGGGCCGCGATGTACGCCGCGCAGTTCGGCGGGGGCGAGGAGTTCGCCCTCATGGGCTACGTCTACAGCCAGGGGCCGTGGGCGGCGCTGGCCGCCGGCCTCGCCTGCTTCGGCGCCTGGTCCCGCTTCCGGTTCTAGGCCCCGCGGCTACTGCTCGTCGCCGGCGCCATCGGCCCAGCGGCTGACCGGCAGGTCCCAGCCGCGCCAGACGGCCGCGATGCGCAGCCCGAAGCACACGACCGCGCCGGCCACCGCCACCGGTGCCGCCGGCAGCCCGAGCATCTCGCCGCCGACGGCGACCGCGGCCCCGACGAGCGCGGCCACGGCGTAGAGCTCGGCGCGCAGGACGATCGGCACCTCGCGCACGAGGAGATCGCGCACCATCCCGCCGCCGATCCCGGTCAGCGTGCCGAGCAGGACCGCCGCCAGCGGGTTGAGACCGAAGGCGAAGGCCTTGAGGCCGCCGGACACGGCGAACACGGCGAGCCCGGCGGCGTCGAAGACGAGCACCGCGTTCTGGAGCCGCAGGAGCGCCCGGTACCCGAAGAAGGCGAGCACGCCGGCGAGGAGCGACACGGTCAGGTACGGCCAGTCGGCGATCGGTCCGGGCGGAACGTCGCCGATGAGCAGGTCGCGGGTGATGCCGCCGGCATTGCCGGCCGCCAGCGACAGGACGAGGACGCCGAACAGGTCGAGCCGATGGCGGACGCCGGCCATGCCCCCGCTCAGCGCGAAGACGAAGGTGCCGACCAGGTCGAGCGCGAGGACGAGGTCGACCATCGCCGCGTCGCGCTACCGGGCGACGGATGGCGGCATCAGGGCCGCTCCGCCACGGCGATGGCGCGCTCGATCGCCTCGCGCAGCGCGCCGGGCCCGTGGCCGCGGTACAGGACCTCGTTGACGAAGAAGGTCGGGGTGCCGGCGACGCCTGCCTCCTCGGCGCTGTTCACGTCCTGCGCCACGCGCGGCGCGTGCCGGCCCGAGCGCAGGTCGTCCTCGAACTGCGCGACGTCGAGCCCGAGCTCGGCCGCGTACCGGACGAGGTCGCCATAGGCGAGGGCGTGCTGGCGGCTGAAGAGCAGGTCGTGCATCGGCCAGAACGCGCCCTGCGCGTGGGCCGCCTCGGCCGCCTCGGCCGCCAGGGCGGCGTTGGGATGGACGTCCGGCAGTGGCAGATGGCGGAACACGAGGCGCAATCGGTCGTCGAACTCCTCCAGCAGCTCCTTCACGACCGGCGCGGCCCGGCCGCAGTGCGGGCACTCGAAGTCGCCGTACTCGACCAGCGTCACGGGTGCATCGAGCGGACCGCGGACATGGTCGCGCACGTCGTCGACCGGCTCGGTGAGGTCCGGCAGCGGCAGTGCCGTCCGCGCCTCGGCACGACGGAGCACCTCGCCGGGCAGGCGCGACAGCCCGAAGAACAGCGCGATGCTCAGCCCGGCGGCGATGGTCGAGGCCAGGAGGATCCCGAGCTTCGCCTCGTCGAGGAGCGGGCCGGCGTAGCTCAGCTCGGCGATGAGGAGGGACATCGTGAAGCCGATGCCGGCCACCGCCGAGGAGGCGATGAGCGACGGCCATCCGACCGCCAGCGCCGAGCCCCCCAGCCACGGCCGCGACGCGAGCCACGCCCCGGCCGGGATGCCGACGGTCTTGCCGACCACGAGCCCGAGGATGATGCCGAGGACGAGGGTCGAGCCGAACGCGCGCTCGAGGAGCTCGGGGCTGAGGTCCAGCCCGGCGTTGGCGAGCGCGAAGAGCGGGACGATGACGAAGCTGCTCCACGGATGGAGCGCGTGCTGGACGCGTTCGTTCGGCGAGAGCGCCATGCGGATGCGCCGCGCGGCGTGCTCGGCGAGGACCGGCGTCGGTCGCTGGCGGAACGCGCGGGTCGTGCCGGTCGCCTCCTCGAGCGAGGCGCGGGTGGGCGGGTAGGCCGTGGTCAGCAGGCCGACCGCCACGCCGGCGACCGTGGGATGCACGCCGGCGCTCGAGGCCGCCAGCCAGATGCCGAGCGCGAGCAGGGTGTACGCCTCGGAGCGGTCGACGTTCCGCGCCCGCATGACGGCCATGACGGCGAGGAGCGCGACGCCGATGCCGAGGGCCACGAGGTTGACGTCGGCGGTGTAGACGATGGCGATGACCGCCACCGCGGCGATGTCGTCGACGATGACGAGCGTGAGGAGGAACGTCCGCAGCCGGAACGAGCTGCGCCGGCCGACGAGGGCCAGCACGCCGACCGCGAAGGCGGTGTCGGTGGCCATGACCATGGCCCAGCCGCGGGCGGCCTCCGGGTCGGAGTTGAGCGCGAGGAACAGGATCACCGGCAGGACCATGCCGCCGACCGCGGCGAAGACCGGCACCGCCAGCCGCCGGCGCTCGCGGAACTCGCCCATGTCGAACTCGCGCCGCACCTCCAGGCCGATGAGCAGGAAGAACACGGCCATGAGCCCGTCGTTCACCCAGTCCTGGAGGTCGTGGCTGAGGACGAAGTCGCCGGCCCGCAGCGAGAGCTCGGTTGACCAGAACGCGTCGTAGACGTCGCCCCACGGCGAGTTGGCCCATACCAGCGCGGCGATCGTCGCCACCAGCAGCACGACCGCGCCGCCGGCCTCGGTCTTCAGGAAGCTTCGGACGAGGGCGAGGTGATGCCGTGACGGGGTCTGCTCGGGCGCCGATGCGGGCGCATCGGTCTCTTGGCCGGTCACGCGCATAGCCTACCGACCCGGCCGGCCTCCCGTGCCGCCGGTGCCGGCCGCGCTCAGGTCGCGACGGCCAGCCGTTCGACGGCGGCGAGGGGGAGCCACAGCCACGCCGGGCGGTTGTTCGCCTCGTAGCGCACCTCGTAGCACGCCTTCTCGAGCTCGAACGCCGCGAGCAGCGCGGCGTCGCTCGGCCCGACGGCGCCGTAGGACTCGAGGAACGCGGTGCGTGCCTCGGCCAGCCAGCGCTCGGCGTCGAACCCGGGCGCGTGGGCGCCCGCCTCGGCCGTGCGGGCCGCGTAGTCGAGGCTGCGCAGCATGCCGGCCACGTCCCGCAGCGGCGACGACGGGGCGCGGCGCTCGTCGAGCGGCCGGGCCGGCTCGCCCTCGAAGTCGATGACCGAGAAGCCGCCCTCGGTCCGGGCCAGGAGCTGGCCGAGGTGGTAGTCGCCGTGGATGCGCGTGACGAGCGCGTCGCCGCTGGCGGCGCCGAACGTGTCGGCGAAGCGGGCGGTGATCCGCGGCGCGATCGCGACGAGCCGGTCGTGCGCCTCGCCGCTCACGGCGGTGACGGCCTGGGCCAGCTGCCGCTCGGCCGAGGCGCGCCAGGCGGCGGTCTCGTGGGGCTGCGCCGGCCGCGCCGGGAAGGCCGGGTCGTCCGGCCGCGAGGCGAGGGTGACATGGAGCCGGCGGGTGAGGTCGCCGACGGCCGCGGCGATCCCGGTCGCGACCTCCGGGTCGCGGGCGAGCGCCTCGAGCATCGCCGCCCAGGCGTCGCCGCGCGACGCGACGAACGCCTGCAGCATGGCGGCGGCCGCCGAGCGGCCCGCCTCGTCGACGTGGGTCAGCGCGCCGGCGACGCGCGGCGTGTCGGTGAAGCCGGCCGCGGTGAGGAAGGCGCTGACCTCGACGTCCGGGTTGTCGCCCGGCTCCAGCAGCCGGTAGAGCTTGAGGATGAGCCGCTCGCCGAGCACGACCGAGGTGTTCGACTGCTCGACGCCGAGCCGCCGCTCCGCGAGCGCGTCGATCGGCTCGTCCACGGCGTCGAAGGGCCGACCCTCGAACCGGCCGCGGGTCGCGCGCACGGTCGCACCCTCGACGGCGAGCTTCGCGATCGCCTGCCAGGCCCCCTCACCGTCGGCCGGATCGCGCTCGTCGACGACGGGGCGCAGGTAGCGGTCGGGCGCGCCGCCGTCGGCGTAGGCAACCTCGAGGACGGCGAGCGCGGCACGGCCGTCGAGCGCGGCGCGGTCGACCTCGGCGACGCTCGCGATCGGGCGTCCCTTGGCGCGGAACCACCGCTGCGCCCGGAGCTCGTCCGGGGTCATGCCGTGGCCGGCGGCGGCGTCAGCGGCCCGCGGAACCTGACGATCGGGCACGGGACGCCGGCGAGGACCCAGTCGTGGTCCGGGACGTCGATCGCGAGGCCCATGCGCCGGTAGAAGCCGACGGCCCGCGCGTTGTCCCGGAAGGCCCACACCACCAGCGGGTCGAAGCCGCGCGCCGCGAGGTCGGCGACGGCGTGCCCGTAGAGCAGCCGGCCGACGCCGGTGCCGATGACGTCGGGGTCGAGGTACAGGTTCGTCAGCTCGCCGGCGCCATCGGGCGGCGGCAGCCACTCGGCCCGGGCCGCCGAGGTCGTGGCGTAGCCGAGCACCCGGCCGCCGCGGTCGGCGACCCAGGGCCGCCACTCCCCGCCGGGCGGTCGCTCCCCGAGCGCCGCGCGCCAGGCGGCGAGGTTGCCGTCCGTCCACTCGGCGAGGGCCGCCTCGGGCACGATCCCGGTGTACGTCGCGCGCCAGGCGCGGGCGCCGATATCGGCCAGTGCGTCGGCATCGGCCGGCTGGGCGGCGCGAACCGCGATCGCCGGATCAGCCGCCGTCGCCATCGGTCAGCTCGAACCAGAAGAAGTCGTGCGGGCCCAGGGTCAGGAGGTACGGCAGGTCGCCGATGCGCGGGAAGTGGACCCGGCCGATGAGCTCGATCGGCACGCGGCCGGCGTAGCGCGACAGGTCGAGCTCGACGTACTGCGCGAAGCGCGACAGGTTGGCGACGCACAGGATGGTGACGCCCTCGTGCTCGCGCAGGTAGGCCAGCACGCGCCGGTTCTCGGGATGGAGGAACTCGATCGAGCCGCGGCCGAAAACCGGGTGGGCGCGACGGACGCGGATGAGGCGCTTCATCCAGTTCAGGAGCGAGCCGGGCACGCGCTCCTGGGCCTCGACGTTCACCGCCTGGTAGCCGTACACCGGATCCGCGACGAGCGGCGCGTACAGGGCGTGGACATCAGCCCTGCTGAAGCCGGCGTTGCGGTCGCCGGTCCACTGCATCGGCGTGCGGACGCCGTTGCGGTCGCCGAGGTAGACGTTGTCGCCCATCCCGATCTCGTCGCCGTAGTACACGACCGGCGTGCCGGGCATGCTGAACAGGAGCGAGTTCAGCAGCTCGATGCGGCGGCGGGAGTTGTCGACGAGCGGCGCCAGCCGGCGGCGGATGCCGACGTTGATCCGCATTCGCGCGTCGCGGGCGTACTCGGCGTACATGTAGTCGCGCTCCTCGTCGGTGACCATCTCGAGCGTCAGCTCGTCGTGGTTGCGGAGGAACAGCGCCCACTGCGCGCCCTCGGGGATCTCCGGCGTCTGGCCCATGATCTCGACGATCGGGTAGCGGTCCTCGCGCCGCAGGGCGATCCAGATGCGCGGCATGAGCGGGAAATGGAACGCCATGTGGCACTCCGGCTCCTCCGGCGTGCCGAAGTACGGCAGCACGTCCGGCGGCCACTGGTTCGCCTCGGCCAGCATCATGCGGCCGGTGTAGCGCGCGTCCATCTCGCGCCGCAGCCGCTTGAGGACGGCGTGCGTCTCGGGCAGGTTCTCGCAGTTCGTCCCCTCGCGCTCGACGAGGTACGGCACCGCGTCGAGCCGCAGCCCGTCGACGCCGAGGTCGAGCCAGAACCGCATGATGCGGATGACCGCGCGGACGACCTGCGGATTGTCGTAGTTGAGGTCCGGCTGGTGGCTGAAGAAGCGGTGCCAGTAGTACTGCTGCGACTCGGTGTCCCAGGCCCAGTTCGAGGTCTCGGTATCGGTGAAGATGATCCGCGCCTCGGCGTACTTCTGGTCCGTGTCGCTCCACACGTACCAGTCGCGCCTCGGGTTCGTGCGGCTCGAGCGCGACTCCACGAACCACGGGTGCTGGTCGCTGGTGTGGTTGACGACGAGCTCGGTGATGACCCGCAGCCCCCGCCGATGCGCCTCGCGCACGAACATCCGGAAGTCGCGGAGCGTGCCGTAGTCGGGGTGGACGTTCGTGTAGTCGGCGATGTCGTAGCCGTCGTCCCGCAGCGGCGACGGGTAGAACGGCAGGAGCCACACGGCGGTCACGCCGAGGTCGGCGATGTAGTCGAGCTTCTCGGTCAGGCCCCGGAAGTCGCCCATCCCGTCGCCGGTCGAATCGTAGAAGGCCTTGACGTGGAGCTCGTAGATGATCGCGTCGCGGTACCACTGCGGGTCGTCGCGCAGGAGCTGCGGCGCGCCGGCATCGGGCCGGGCGGGTGCCGGTTTCGGCTGCGAGGTCTGGCTGCTCGTCACGCGGATGACCCTCAGCGGTCGAGTGGCTGGATCGTGAAGATGCGGAACGCCTCGCCCGCCGGGTCGAGGTCGACCGGCAGGTCGGCGCCACGTTCGCGCCTGCTGGCGCCGGTCATCAGGTCGGTGAGCCGATACGGCTCGTCCCAGCCGATGCCGATCGCCGGCAGGTCGGGGTGGAGGATCGCACGCTCGGCGATGCGCGGGTCGGTGTTCACCGCCACGTACACCGGATCGGTCCATCGGCTCGGCTCGCCGCTCAGCGGGTCGATCGGCTCGGTCGGCAGCGCCTTGCGGTAGAACAGCGTCCGCTCGCCGCTGACGTTCTCGAAGCGCAGGTTGTCGTACAGCTGGAGCGGCCGGCGCTCGTGGCGCAGCCGGTTGAGCTCGCCGATGAGGAGCTTGATGTTGCCCGGCGCGTCCCAGTCGCGGGCGCGGATCTCGTACTTCTCGCTGTGGAGGTACTCCTCGCGGTCGTCGAGCCGCTCGTTCTCGCACAGCTCCCAGCCGGAATAGATGCCGTAGCTCGATGACAGCGTCGCGGCGAGGACGGTGCGCAGGACGAACGCCGGCCGGCCGTGGTCGAGGTGGTGCGGGTTGATGTCCGGCGTGTTCGTGAACAGGTTGCCGCGGAAGTACTCGCGCATCTCGGAGCGCGTCAGCTCGGTGAGGTACTCGCGCAGCTCCCACGGCGTCTCGCGCCAGGTGAAGTACGTGTAGCTCTGGGTGAAGCCGATCTTGGCGAGGTGCCGCATCATCTTCGGCTTCGTGAACGCCTCGGACAGGAAGATGACCTCGGGGTGCTCGCGCTGGATCTCGCGGATGAGCCAGGCCCAGAACGGGATGGCCTTGGTGTGCGGGTTGTCGACGCGAAAGATCTTCACGCCGCGCTCGATCCAGACCAGGAAGATCCGCCTCCACTCGTGCCACAGCGCGACGCGGGCGGCGTGGTCCTCGCCGGCGAAGTCGATCGGGTAGATGTCCTGGTATTTCTTCGGCGGGTTCTCGGCGTACTTGATCGACCCGTCCGGCGCGTGACGGAACCACTCGGGATGCTCGCGCACGTACGGGTGGTCGGGCGAGGCCTGGATGGCGATGTCGATCGCCAGCTCCATGCCGTGCGCCTCGACCGCCTCGCGGAAGTGAAGGAACTCCGGCAGCCCGCCGAGCTCCGGCGCCACGGCGTCGTGACCTCCCTCCTCCGAGCCGATGCCGTACGGCGAGCCGGGGTCGTCCGGCCCCGCCGTGAGGCTGTTGTCCTTCCCCTTGCGGTTCGTCCGGCCGATGGGGTGGACCGGCGGCACGTACACGACGTCGAAGCCCATGGCCGCGATGTCGGGCAGGCGCCACTCCGCCTCGCGGAACGTCGTCGCCTTCGGCTTCTTCGGGTCGCGGCCCTGCGAGCGCGGGAAGAGCTCGTACCACGCCCCAAAGCGGGCGCGCTCGCGGTCGACGACGAGCGGCAGCTCCGGCGAGCGGGTGGCGTAGCGCCGATCCGGGTGCCGGCGGGCGGCGGCCAGGAGGTCGTCGGCCGACAGGATCGCGACGCGCGAGGCGGTCGAGCGGGCGCGGCGCACGGCGTCGAGCGCGGTCCGGATGATCGTGGCGTCGCGCCGGGCGCGCGCCGACTCGGCCCGGGCCAGCGCCGCCTCGAGCAGGAGCTTTCCCTCGAGGATGTCGGTCGCGACGTCGACCCCGGCCTCGACCTTCTTGTCGAGCCCGGAGCGCCACGTCCCGATCTGGTCGCGCCAGGCCTCGATCGCGTAGACGTGCCATCGGTTCTCGACGAGGTCGATCCGGCCCGCCCATCGGTCGTTGTCGACGTGCCGCATCGGTGCCTCACGCCAGGCGCCCTTGTCGTGGGGTCGCGCGCCATCCGGCCGCAGGAGGAGCGCCGCGTCGAGGAGGTCGTGGCCGTCCGCGAAGATGTCGGCCGTCACGAGCAGCCGATCCCCCACGACCCGCTTCACCGGATGCCGGCCGCCGTCGAGCTGCGGCTCGATGCGCTCGACGACGACCGAGCGCCGGGTGCCGACCTCGTCGGGACCGGGCTCGGCTTCGATGGACGCGTCGGCAGGGGCGCGCCGGAGGAAGCTCCGCTTCGTCGTCGTCATCGCGTTCGCCAACCCTACCCGATCGCGCCACAATGCCGCCGATGACCCCGTCCGGCCGTCCGCTCGTCCGACGCCCCGGCGTGGCGCTGGCCGTCCTGCTCGCCACGGTCGCATGCACGGGTCCGGGGCCGACGCCGATTCCGTCCCGCGCGCCGTCATCCACCGCGTCCCCGACGCTGGACGCCACGCCGGCGGAGCGAAGCCCCCCGCCGTCGGAGGCGGCATCCCCCTCGGCCGCGCCATCCGAGCGCGAGATCGCCGCCGACCCGGGCGCGATCGCGCTCGAGATCGTGGCCGAGGGCCTGTCGGCACCGATCGGCCTGGAGCGGACGCCCGACGGCCTCGTCCTCGTCCACGAGCGCGGCGGGCGGGTCCTCATCGTCGATCCCGACACCGGCGAGCGGTCCGACTTCCTCGACATCACCGACCGGGTCCTCGCCGCCGGCGGCGAGCAGGGGCTGCTCGGCGTGGCGGTCGACCCGGACTGGCCGTCGGCCCTGCGGGCGTACATCCACTACACCGACGGCAACGGCAACACCGTCGTGTCGCGCTTCTGGGTGAGCGACCTGCCGGCCCCGCCGCGGCTCGACCCGACGAGCGAGGAGATCCTGCTCCAGGTCGAGCAGCCGTTCTCGAACCACAACGGCGGCCAGCTCGCCTTCGGGCCGGACGGGATGCTGTACGTCGGCCTCGGCGACGGCGGCTCGGGCGGCGACCCGTTCGGCAACGGCCAGAACGCCGACGTCCTGCTCGGCAAGGTCCTGCGCCTCGACGTCGCGGGCAACGGCCCGTACGCCATCCCCGACGACAACCCGTTCGCCGATGGCGGCGGCGCGCCCGAGGTCCTGCTCACCGGCCTGCGCAACCCGTGGCGCTTCAGCTTCGACCCGGCGACCGGCCTGCTGTGGATCGCCGACGTCGGCCAGAACCGCTGGGAGGAGGTGAATCGCGTCGACCCCGTCGCCGATGCCGGCGCGAACCTCGGCTGGAACATCATGGAGGCGGCGCACTGCTACGACGGCGAGGGCTGCGCCGCCGATGGGCTCACCCTGCCCGTGGCCGAGTACGGCCACGACGCCGGCTGCTCGGTCACCGGCGGCCTCGTGTATCGCGGCGCGGCGATCCCCGACCTGTGGGGCTGGTACGTGTTCAGCGATTACTGCTCCGGCACGCTGTTCGGCATCCCGTCCGACGCCGAGGCCCCCGGCGACGGCACCGCGCTCGCGCCGCGCGTCCTGCTCGAGACCGGGGCGAACGTCAGCGCCTTCGGCACCGATGCCGACGGCGAGCTGCTCCTCGCCGATATCGAGGACGGCCTCATCTACCGCATCGTCGGCGGCTGACCGAGCGCACCGATCGCCCGCAGGCTCGTCCATCGGCCGCGGCCGATGACGATGTGGTCGAGCAGCTCGATGTCGAGCAGCCGCCCGGCGTCGGCAAGCTCGGTCGTGATGCGGAGGTCCTCGCCCGACGGCGACGGGTCGCCCGACGGGTGGTTGTGGGCGACGACGATCGCCGCGGCGCATCGGCGCACGGCGTCGCGGTAGACCTCGCCGACCCGCACCGACGACCCGGCCAGGTTGCCGCGGTACACCGTCCGTTCGGCGATGACGACGTTCTTCGTGTCGAGCAGCAGGACGCGCAGCTCCTCGCGCTCGAGCGAGCCCATGCCGTCGACGAGCGGCTCGGCGACGTCGGAGGGCGTGACGATGCGCCACGGGTCGGGCGTCGCGGCGCGGGCCACGCGGCGACCGATCTCGAGCACCACGCCGATCCGCGTCGCCGCGGGACGGGGCAGGCCGGCCACGGTCAGCTCGTGGGGATCGGCGCGCATGACGTCGCCCAGGCTCCCGAAGCGGTCGAGCAGCCGCCGGGCGCTGCGCTGGGCGGTCGGCCCCACGCCGAGCAGCCCGGCGAGGAGGTCGACGTCATCGGCCGCGCCGGCGCCAAGGCGATCGAGCCGGAGGTCGGGATCCGGGCGTCGGCGGGTGGCGAGGTCGAACGGGGTGGGCGGCGCATCCATGGCCGGCGACGATAGCGATCGCCGATCACCCGCCGGTTACCACCGGCTTATCGGCCGCCGGCGCCCGAGCGCCGTTCGTCAGGTGGGCAGCGGGAGGAGGCCGGCGCGGTCGAGGTAGAAGATCGCGACCTGGGTGCCGTTGAAGACGGCGTGGACCGTGATCGGCGCCCACAGGTTGCGGGTTCGGTCGTAGACCGCGGCGAGGATGAGGCCGAGGACGACGATCGGCAGGAAGGCGAAGAGGTTGAGGTGGATGACGCCGAAGAGGATCGCCGAGCCCCAGTACGCCCAGCGTCGCCCGACCTCGCGCAGCCAGGCGTTGAACACGACGCCGCGGAAGAACGCCTCCTCGGCGATCGGCGCGACGATGACGATGGCCGGGATCGCGATCCACGGCTGGACGGTTGCCAGCGCCTCCTCAGCGGCCTGCGGCGTCGGCTCGACGCCGAGCGCCTCGAGCACGACGGCCGAGATGACCGCCACGACGCTGCCCACGATCCAGGCACCGACGCCCCACAGCAGCCCGGTCCGGATGGCGCGCGGCGTGTCGGGGCCGGGCACCGGGACGCCCTCGAGCGCCCGGGGGCGGACGACGAAAAGCCACGTGACGAGCAGGAGCGCGAGCTGGGTGGAGACGAGGAGGACGGCCTGGCCCAAGACGCTCAGCTCGCTCCCCCCGCTGACGAGGCCCAGGATCTCGTCGAGGAACGGGATGGCGATGACGTTGGCGAGGACGAGCACCATGCCGATGAGCAGGATCATCGACGGGCCGCGGTAGCGGTCCGGCGGGAGGTAGCGACGGATGCTGATCTGGCGGACGGCGGCGTAGGCCAGGCCGGCGGTGAACAGCAGGCCGCCCGCGACGGCAAGCCAGCCGAGGGAGTCCGGGTTCTGCACCACGAGATCTCCCGAGGCGACGAGGCCGATCATGCCGATGGCGACGAGGAAGAGGATCGCGCCGCCGATGCCCATGACCGTCGCCGGCCAGCTCGGCATGCGGCGCACCGTGCCGGGACCGATGGTCGGGTGCGGGCCGGTGGGCAGCGAGGCGGGAGGCGTGGGCTCGGGGCCGATGCCCCCGTCCGGGTCCACCGGGCCGATCAGCGGGCGCTAGGTGTTCGTCGCGCCCCGGAGGCGGCGCTCGGCCGTCGTCTCCGGCGCGGTCGTGCCGGTCGCCGCGGCGCGCGGCTCGAGCTCGACGCGCTCGTCCGCCGGGCGGTGGCGCGCGGCGGCGGCGCGGGCCGGTCCGCGCTCGAACTCACGCCCGCAGTAGGCGCACAGCGGCCAGGTCGGATCGGCGAGCCGGTTGCACGACGGGCAGACGCGATGGAGCCGGGTGCGGCAGTTCGGGCAGACGAGCCAGTCGGCGTCGACGCGGTCGCGGCACACCGGGCACAGCTCGTTCTTCTCGACCTCGGCCAGCAGGCTCTCCTCGGCGAGGGAGCGCTCGTACACCTCGGCCAGCGTCTCGCGCGGCCGGACGATGAGGTAGAGGATGACGGCGAACAGGAACAGGAGCGGCGTGAAGAAGATGATGAGCGCCGCCGCGAAGTACGGCAGGATCGGGTTCTCGGTCCGAGCCTGCATGTCGCGGAAGGCCCAGTACGCCGTGCCGAGCCACAGGAGCACGACGTAGATGACGATCAGCTGGCTTGCCAGCTGGACGATCGGGTTCTCCAGGAATCCGTTCCAGAATTCCCCGATCGGTTCGAGAATCGCGTCCATCTACCCGGTCCGTCGGCCTCAGTGCGGGATTGTCGCGCCGTCGTCGCGCCCGGGAAGGGTAGCACGCATCGTGCCTGCCAACCTCACCGCACCGATCTAGCGGTGGGCGCTCGCACCGTCCGCGAGCGACCGGACGGTCGCGACGAGGAGGCGGTGCTCCTCGACGAGGACGCGCGCCCCGAGCGTCTCCGGATCGTCGCCCGGCTCGACCGGGACGCGGACCTGGGCCAGGATCGGCCCGGCGTCGAGGGCGGCGGTGACCTCGTGGACCGTGGCTCCCGTCACCCGGTCGCCGGCGGCGATGACCGACCGATGCACGGCCAGCCCCACCATGCCGCGCCCGCCATGGGCCGGCAGCAGGCTGGGGTGGATGTTGATCGCCCGGCCGCCGAAGGCGGTGAAGAACGGCGGGCGCAGCAGCTGGTCGTAGCCGGCCAGCACGGCGAGCTCCACCCCCGCCGCGCGCAGCGCCCGGCCGATCGCCTCGTCGCGCGCGGCGGCATCGGCGAAGTCGGCGCGCCGGAGGACCAGCGACGAGACACCGTGCGAGGCAGCGACCTCCAGGGCCCGTACGCCCGGACGGTTCGAGACGACGAGCGCCACGTCGAGCCCGGCCCGCAGCAGCGCCTCGAGGTTCGAGCCGCGGCCGGAGACGAGGACACCGAGTCGCATCGCCGAGCGCGCCGGGTCAGACGAAGCGGACGCGCGGCCCATCGGCGGCCTCGACCACGCGGCCGATGCGGCAGGCGTCGGGCACCGCGGCGAGCGCCGCGTCGGCGAGCGCGGCCGGCACGACCGCCGTCATGCCGATGCCGAGGTTGAACGTCCGGACCATCTCGCCGTCGGCGATGTCGCCGCCGGCCTGGATGAGGCTGAAGATCCGCGGCACCGGCCACGAGCCGACGTCGACCTCGACGCCCAGCCCCGGCGGCAGCGTGCGCGGCACGTTGCCCTCCCAGCCGCCGCCGGTGATATGGGCCAGCGCGAGCAGGTCGCCGCCGGCCTCGCGCAGCGCGCGCCGCAGGGCGCGAACCTCGTCGAGGTAGGACCGATGCGGCTCGAGCAGCGCCTCGCCGATGGTGCGGCCGCCGTCCGGCATCGGCCGGGTCCAGGTCTCCGGCCCGAGCACCCGGCGCGCGAGCGTGTAGCCGTTGGTGTGGAGGCCGCTCGACGGCAGGCCGATGAGGACGTCGCCGACCCGCACGCCCGACCCGTCGATGAGGTCCGCGCGGGCCACGACGCCGACCGCGAAGCCGACGAGGTCCAGGTCGTCGCCGGCATAGACGTCCGGCATCTGGGCCGTCTCGCCGCCGATGAGCGGGATGCCGGCCGCGGCGCAGCCGGCCGCCACGCCACCGACGATCTCCTCGACGACCTCGGCGCGCAGGTCGCCGATGCCGACATAGTCGAGGAAGAACAGCGGGTCGGCGCCACTGACCACGATGTCGTCGAGGACCGCGTTGACGACGTCGATGCCGATCGTGTCGTGGCGGCCGAGCGTGATCGCGACCTTGAGCTTCGTGCCCACGCCATCGGTGCTGCTGACGAGCACGGGATCGGGGTAGGTCGACGGCTCGAAGCGGAACAGGCCGCCGAAGCCGCCGATCCCGCCGAGCACGGCGGGCGTCAGCGTGGCCGCCGCCGCCCGGGCGATGCGCTCGACGGCGCGCTCGGCCTCGCCGACGTCGACCCCGGCATCGCGGTACGTGCGCGGCGCGCTCATCGGCTCGTGCGGCTCGTGCGGCTCATCGGCTCATCGGCGCTCGAGGGCGAGCTTGTCCAGCTCGAGCGGCACGTCGGTCGGGTAGGCGCCGTCGAAGCAGGCGGTGCAGCGCGCCTCGGGCTTCACGCCGACCGCCCGCAGCAGCCCCTCGCGCGACAGGTAGCCGAGCGAGTCGGCGCCGATCGCGCGCCGGATCTCCTCGGTCGAATGGGTGGCGGCGATGAGCTCGTCGCGCCGCCCGGTGTCGACGCCCATGTAGCACGGGTGGCGCATCTCGGGCGAGTGGATGCGAACGTGGACCTCGGCCGCCCCGGCGCGACGGAGCATGGCCACGATGGGCGTCGTGGTCGTGCCGCGCACGATCGAGTCGTCGACGACGACGACGCGCTTGCCGGCCAGGAGCTCGGGCAGCGGGTTGAACTTCAGGCGCACCGCCTCGTCGCGCGAGCGCTGCATCGGCTGGATGAACGTCCGTCCGACGTAGCGCGACTTGATGAGGCCCTCGCGATACGGCAGCGCGGCCTGCTCCGCGTAGCCGATGGCGGCTGGTACGGCCGAGTCGGGCACGGCGATGACGAGGTCCGCATCGGCCGGGTGCTCGCGGGCCAGCTCGCGGCCCATCTCGAGCCGCGCCTCGTACAGGAGCCGCCCGTCGATGACGCTGTCCGGCCGCGCGAGGTAGACGTACTCGAACACGCACAGCTTCTCGCGGCTCGGGGTGGAGCGCGTCGAACGGTGCGAGTCGACGCCGTCGGCCGTGATCGTGAGCACCTCGCCGGCCTCCAGGTCGCGCACGAAGCGCGCGCCCATCGCGTCGAGCGCGGCGCTCTCGCTGGCCACCGCCCAGCCGCCGCCCGGCAGGCGGCCGAGGGCGAGCGGGCGGAAGCCGATCGGGTCGCGGGCCGCGACGAGCGCGTCGGCGGTGAGCATCGTGAACGTGAACGCGCCGGTGGCGCGATGGAAGGCGTGGTCGACGCGCTGCGCCCACGTCCGGCCCGGCGCATGGGCGATGAGCTTGGCGAGCACCTCGGTGTCGGAGGCCGAGGCGAACTCGACGCCCTGCTCGCTCAGCTCGTCGCGCAGCCAGCGGGCGTTGGTGAGGTTGCCGTTGTGGCCGAGCATGAGCTCGCCGCGGTCGGTGGCCGCGTACACCGGCTGGACGTTGGGCAGCGTGTTCGAGCCGGTCGTGCTGTAGCGGGTGTGGCCGATGGCCGCGACCGCCGGCGCCGACCCGTCGCCCTCCTCGAGCCGCAGGAGCGCCTCCTCGTCGAAGACGCTGGCCACGAGCCCGAGGCGCTTGTGGAGCGAGAGGCGCTGCCCGTCGCTGACGGCGATGCCGGCCGACTCCTGGCCGCGGTGCTGGAGGGCGTGGAGCCCGAGGTACGTCAGCCGCGCCAGCGGGGCGCCGGGGCCCCAGACGCCGACGACGCCGCACTCCTCGCGTGGCCCGTGCGGCTGGTACGTGGCGATGGCGTCGGGCGACGCCGCGGGGATGGGGATCGGACGACGCGCGGTCACCGAGGAATCGCGGGGCGCAGGGGCCGGGCCACGGGGCCATGATAGCCGCGTCCGGCGGACCCGGGCCGGACGACGCGACACCGCGGGCGAAGGTACCGGCCGGGTACTGCACCGATCCGCACCACCGGCAGAAATGCCGTTTCGCCGTCGGTTCCAGCCGTCACCGCGGGACCATCGACCCATGGTGGCGATGGGACCGGGCGGCCATGATCCGCCCGTGCTCCTCTTCCTTCGCGCACTCGGCTTCCTCGCACCACTCGCGATCGCCGCCGTCGTCACGACCTGGCTGGCCGTGGAGGTGCACCTGGAGCCCGAGGTCCGAACCCAGATGACGATGGTGCTGGGCGTGGGGGCGCTTGGCGGCATGACGACGATGGCCCTCCTCGGCTGGAGCTACATGGGCTGGCGCCTGAGCCGGATCGCATCCGTGCTCGAGCGCACGATCGGCAGCAACGCGCTGCCGCACATCCGCGAGTCGGGCATCCCCGCCGAGCGGCGCCTGGCCCGGGCGCTGAACGCGACGTCCGGCGCCTTCGTCCAGACCGAGGTGCGGGCCACGCAGGACCGGCTCACCGGCGTCGCCAACCGCGAGACGCTGCTCACCACGCTGGGTCGCGAGATCGAGCGCGCGACGCGGCACTACAAGCCGCTGTCGCTGGCGTTCATCGACATCGACCGCTTCAAGCCGATCAACGACTCCTTCGGCCACAACACCGGCGACGTCGTCCTGCGCGAGGTCGCGCGGCTGCTCAGCGAATCGGTGCGGGTGAGCGACCTGTTCGGCCGCTACGGCGGCGAGGAGTTCATGCTCATCCTGCCCGAGACGCTCCCCGAGGACGCGGTCCAGGTCGCCGAGGAGCTGCGCATGCTCGTCGCCCGCCAGCCGATCGTGGTGGACGGTGAGCCGATGAAGGTCACGATCTCGGTCGGCGTCGCCGGCGGCCGCGGGTCGGAGCTCCAGATCGACATGCTCGTCGACCGCGCCGACGCCGCGATGTACGCCGCGAAGTCGCTCGGCCGCAACCGCACCTACCTCTTCCGGGAGCTCGACGACGAGGCCCCGGTCCGCCGCGCGCCGATCTCGCCCAGCCGCCGCGAGCGGGCGACCGCCATCGGCCAGTGGGCGTCGGACACCGCGACCCAGGCGCTCGCCTCGGTCCTCGCCCCGCAGCCGCACCACCGGGGCCGGCCGTCGGACATGATCGCCTCGCTCGCCACCGGCATCGGCCTCGAGATGGGGCTGAGCCGCGAGGAGATCCAGCGCATCCGCATCGCCGCGCTGCTCCACGACCTCGGCAAGATCGCCGTGCCGGAGGAGATCCTCGACAAGCCGGCCCGGCTGTCGGACGCCGAGTGGCAGGCGATCGGCGAGCACCCGCGCGTCGGCCAGATCATCCTCGAGCAGGCGTCGAGCCTGCGCGAGGCGATCCCGGTCGTCCTCCACCACCACGAGCGCTTCAACGGCGGCGGCTACCCGCACGGCCTGCGCGGCAACGAGATCCCGATCGGCGCGCGGATCGTGTCGGTCGCCGACGCGTACCACGCCATGGTCCACGACCGCCCGTACAAGTCGGCCCTGACCCATGAGGAGGCGCTCGCCGAGCTGCGCCGGCACGCCGGCACCCAGTTCGACCCGACCGTGGTCGACGTGTTCTGCACCGTCTACGCCGACGGCGTGCCGCCCGACGGGCTGGAGGAGGTCTACCGCCTCCACGAGCGCGCCCGCGGCGGGCTCACCCGGCTCGACGTCCCGGCCGTGGCCGAGATCGCGTCCAGCCTGATGGGCTCGACCGATGCGCCGCGGCCGCGCGCGCGGCGCCGCGCCAGCGCCTCACGCGAGGAGCGCTCCGCCCGGTCCTGATCGCCCCGGCTGCCCGGGTCAGGCCGGCGGGGCCGCTCCCGCGCCAGCGTCGAACGGCGTTCGCCAGGCGGCCGCCAGCTCGTCCAGGCTCAGCCGCAGCCGCTTGGGTCCCGCCTCGAGCGTCAGCGCGTCCCCGCCGATGCTGCCGATGCGCTCCCCGGGCACGCCGTACTCGGCCAGCGCGCGGCGAAGCTCCTCGGTCGCCTCCCGCGGCACGCCGAGGAGCGCCCGACCGGCCCGCTCCCCGAACAGCGCCGCGGTCGGGGTCTCGGTGCGCAGCTCGACGCTCGCGCCGCTGCCCGAGGCGATCGCCATCCGGGCCAGTGCCACCCCGAGCCCGCCGACCGACAGGTCGTGGACCCCGCGCGCGACGCCGGCGAGCGACGGCAGCAGCGCGACGACGCGCGCCGCGGCCTCGATGTCGAGCGACGGCCGTCCGCCGCGCATCCCGCGCCGCCAGGCGAGCTCGGAGGCGGCGAGCGCATCCGGCGCGTCCGCCGGCTCGCCGACGAGCCACAGCTCGTCACCTTGCGTCCACGTCATGGCGTGCCGCCGCGACCGGTCCTCGATCAGGCCGACGGTGCCGACCACCGGCGTCGGGAGGATCGGCCCGTCGGGCGTCTCGTTGTAGAGGCTGACGTTGCCGGACACGACCGGCACGCCCAGCGCGCGACAGGCGGCGGCGATGCCGTCGATCGCCCGCCGCAGCTGCCACGCGCCGAGGTCGGTCTCCGGCGAGCCGAAGTTCAGGCAGTCGGTGATGCCGATCGGCCGGGCACCGCCGGCGGCGACGTTCATCGCGCCCTCGAGGGCGGCGCTCGCGCCGGCGAGGTACGGATCGAGCACGCCGATGCGGGCCGGCGCCGGTCCGTCGATGGCCAGGGCGATGCCGCGCTCGGTGCCCTTCACCCGCAGCACGGCCGCGTCGCCGGCGCCCGGACCGACGACGGTGTTCGTGCCGTTCATGTGGTCGTAGCGGCGCCAGATCGGCTTGCGGTCGCGCGCGTTCGGCGAGGCCAGCAGGTCCAGCAGCGTCGCGGCCGTGGCGGGCTCGCGCGCCAGCGGGCCGAGGTCGAGCGCAGCGTCGGGCGGTGCGGCCCCGCCGATCTCGTAGCGTGGCGCGTCGTCGGCCAGCCAGCGGCCGGCGAGCCGGCACACGACCTCGCCGCCGGCGCGGGCCACGATCATCGGATCGGCCGTCACGCGGCCGATGTCGGCGGCGTGGAGCTCGTAGCGATCGAACACGGCGCGGACCTCCGGCACGCGCTCCGGCGGCACGACGAGCAGCATCCGCTCCTGCGACTCGGACAGGAGCACCTCGTACGGCGTCAGCCCGCCCTCGCGCCGGGGCACCGCGTCGAGGTCGACCTCGGCACCCACGCCGCCGCGGGCGGTCAGCTCGGCCAGCGCGCAGGTCAGGCCGGCCGCGCCGAGGTCCTGCATCGCCACCACGGCGTCGCCCCGGGCGAGCTCGAGGCAGGCCTCCATGAGCAGCTTCTCGAGGAACGGGTTGCCGACCTGGACGGCCGGCCGCCGCTCCTCGCGGTCCTCGCCGAGCGTCGCCGACGCGAACGACGCGCCCTGGATCCCGTCGCGGCCGGTCGAGGCGCCGACGAGCAGGAGCACGTTCCCCGCTCCGGCCGCGCGGGCCAGCGTGATCTCGTCGTGCCGCGCGATCCCGGCGCACATCGCGTTCACCAGCGGGTTGCCGCTGTACGACGGGTCGAAGGTCACCTCGCCGCCGACGTCGGGAATGCCGATGCAGTTGCCGTAGCCGGCGATGCCGCCGACGACGCCGCCGAACAGGTAGCGGTTGCGCGTGGCGGCCCCTGCATCGGTCTCGGCATCCGGGTCGAGCGGCCCGAAGCGCAGCGAGTTCAGGAGCGCGACCGGCCGGGCGCCCATGGTGAAGATGTCGCGGATGATGCCGCCGACGCCGGTGGCGGCGCCCTGGTACGGCTCGACGGCGCTCGGATGGTTGTGCGACTCGACCTTGAAGACGACGGCCAGTCCGTCGCCGATGTCGATCGCCCCGGCATTCTCGCCCGGGCCGACGAGCACGCCCGGACCGTCGTTCGGCAGCCGTCCGAGGAGCGGGCGCGAGTGCTTGTAGGCGCAGTGCTCGGACCACATCGCGCCGAACATGCCGAGCTCGACCTCGTTCGGCGCGCGGCCGATGAGCTCGACGACGCGCTGGTACTCGTCGGCCGTCAGCCCGTGCAGCTGCTCGGTGGGGGGCGGCGCGACGGTCATGCGGTCAGCGCTGCGGGCCACCCAGCGGCTGGTCGCGGCCGAGCTCGACGAGGAGGACGCCGATGACCGCCGCGGCCGTGCCGAGGAACAGGAGGAGCTCGCCGGCACCCGCGGCGCCGATGAGCAGCCGATCGAGCGCCACGCCGAAGGCGACGAGGACGACGCCCAGGGTGGCGAGCCGCAGGTGCGGCATCGCCGGCAGCACGGTCGCGAAGAAGACGCTGGCCGCCACCGCCGCGAGGGCCACGAGCAGCAGCAGGTCGAGCGCCGCCCCGAAGCGGTCGAACAGCGCGATGAGCGCGCCGACGGCGCCGATCGCCGCCCCGACGCCGATGAGCCATCCCGAGAGCATCACCGGCGTCGTCACCGGCAGGCTGGAGGCGGTCGAGGGCCCGCTCCGTCGTTCGGGACCCGCCGGTGGGGCTGGCACGGGCGGCACGGAGCCCCCGGCGGCCGCGGCGTCGGGCGCCTCCCGGCCGGCCCGCTCGGGTCGCTCCGGGCGCGGTGCCGGCTCCCCCGGCTCGGCGGGAACCTCGAAGCGCCGCTCGCTCACCGGGCGAATCGGCTCCGGCTCGAACGGCTCGGGCTCCGAGGGGCGGGCGATCGGCGGCGGCGGCGGTGCGTACGGCCCCGCCTCCTCCGGCTCGTCGCGCGGCGCCGCTGCGGCCGGTGCGTCCCGGTCGGCGGCCGGCGGCTCCATCGGACGGGTGTCGCCCCAGCCGGGCTCCGGCTCGCTCCGCTGCTCCGGCTCGGGCCAGGCGGGGGCGGGCGGGATCGCGACCTCGACGTCCTGGTCGATCGGCTGCCCGCAGGTCGGGCAGAACAGCGCGGTCTCGTCGACCTCGGTACCGCAGTTCGCGCAGAAGCGGGACATGGCTCAGCTCCGGGCGAATCGCGTGAGCGAGCCGATGAGCACGATCAGCCCGGTCAGGAACAGGATGATCCCCGCCGGCGACAGGACGCGGAGCAGCCCGACGAGGTCGCCGTCCCAGTTGCCGAGCAGCTCGACGACGAGGAACAGGACGACGAGGCCGACGCTCCACACGAGGGCCACCACGAGGCCGATCGTCTGGAGCATGCCCGGCGCCGCGCGCATGAAGCCGGCGACGGCGAGGGCGAGGACGATCACCCCGAGGATCGGCACCGCGGCCGCCAGGCCGAAGTACGCCTGCTCGGCGAGGCCGCCGGTCGGGTAGTCGGACCAGAACGCGATGCCGTAGCCGCCCGAGCCCCAGGCGCGCTCGAACAGCGAGCCGGCGCCGAACGTGAACGGCAGCAGGTAGGCGGTGACGAGGCCGACGAGGCCGATGAGCAGCACGACCGGGCCGAGCACGGCCCCGCGTCGGGCGGCGGGAGCGGCGGCCGGCGCCTCCTCGCCGGCCACGGCCGGCGGGACATAGCCCTCCGACACGCCGCGCAGGTTGGCGCCGCAGTTCTGGCAGAAGGCGGTGCCGGCGCGGTTGTGCGTGCCGCAGCGCGGGCAGGCCTGCGTGCCCTCCGGGCTGCTCGGTCGCTCGACGGTGGCGGCGACGCCGGCGGCCACGAGACGCTGGCCGCAGTTCCGGCAGAACGCCAGGCCGGGGCGGTTCTCGGTGCCGCAGCGCGGGCACTGGGTACTCTCGCCGGTCGCGCTCTCGCCGGCCGGCACGGCGTGCGCCGACGTGGCGACCGGCTGCTCCGGCTCGGGCGTCGGCGGCGCGGCGGCCGCGGACGGGTAGGCCTCCACCTCGCTCGGCGGCGCATCGGCGACCGGCTCGGCGGCAGGCTCCGGCGCGGGCTCGGTCGGCCGGGTGCCCGCCGGCTCGAGGATCGGATCGTCGCCGCGCTCCGGCGGGGTCGTCGGCCAGGCCTCGGCCGGCCGATCGGCGGCGCTCGGCGATTCGGTGGGCCAGGCATCGGCCGGCGCATCGCCCGCGGCGGGCGGCTCGGTCGGCCAGGCGGCACGCGAGGAGGAATCGGCGGCCGTATCGGCCGATGGCCATTCGGCGGTCTCGTCGCTGCCGGCGTTCTCGTCCACGGACCGTGGCGGCGGGGAGGTCGTCGCGTCGACCACCGGCTCACCGGCGAGCTCGGGCTCGCGCGGCGGCTCCACCCCGGCATCACCTTCCGGGTGGTCGGGGCCCTCGCCGGGCCGGTCGTGGCGGTCGCGCTCGTCGTAGGTCATCGGTGCGGGCCCTCCTGCGCGCGGATCCGGGCAGGCCGGAACGCGCCGATCATAGCCGACGCTCGGCGGCTGCCGGCCGCCCCTGCAGCCAGCGTTCCAACGAGCGGAACAGGCGCAGCCCGTCGCTGCCCCCGACCTCCGCCTCGGCCGCGCGCTCGGGATGCGGCATGAGCCCGAGCACGTTGCCGGCGGGGTTCACGATGCCGGCGATCGCGTGCTCGGAGCCGTTGGGGTTGGCCGCGGGATCGATGGTGCCGTCGGCGGTCGCGTAGCGCAGCACGATGCGGCCGGACGCCTCGAGCTCGTCGATCGTCGCCGGGTCGGCCACGTAGCGGCCCTCGCCATGGCTGATCGGCAGGCGGAGGACCTCGCCGTCGGCCAGGTCGGCGAGCCACGGCTCGGCCGATGCGGTCCGCTCGACGCGGAGCCACTGCCAGTCGCAGCGGAACTCGAGGTGGTCGTTGCGCATGAGGACGCCGGGCAGCAGCCCCGCCTCGGTGAGGACCTGGAAGCCGTTGCACGAGCCGATGACCGGGCCGCCGGCGGCGGCAAAGGCCTCGACGGCGCGCATGATCGGCGAGAAGCGGGCGATCGCGCCGGTGCGGAGGTGGTCGCCGTGCGCGAAGCCGCCCGGCAGGACGACGGCGTCCGGCGTGCCGAGCTCGGTTTCGAGGTGCCAGACGAGCCGGACGTCCCAGCCGAGCACCGCGCTCCCGACGTGGGCGAAGTCGCGCTCGCTCCACGTGCCGGGGAAGACGACGACGGCGACGCGCGGGCGCGCCGTGGTCGCCACGGTCGCGGTCATCCGGTCACCGCCTCGGCGGCCTGCTGCTCCTCGTCGGCGCGGAGCTCCCAGGTCGCCGACTCCATCACCGGGTTGGCGAGCAGCCGGCGGCACATGTCGGCCACGGTCGCATCGGCATCGGCGGCGGTCTCGGCCTCGAAGGCGATGCGCATGAGCTTGCCGGCGCGGACCTCGGTGACCGTGTCGTAGCCGAGCGAGCGCAGCCCGGAGGCGATGGTCTGGCCCTCGGGATCGGCGATCCCGGGTCGCAGGGTGACCCGCACCTCGGCCAGCCAGCGCATCAGGCGGACGGCTCCCAGCGGCGGCCGGTGAGCCGCTCGAAGGCGGCGACGTACCGCTCGCGCGTGCCGGCGATGACCTCGGGCGGCAGCGCCGGTGCCGGCGGCTCCCTGTTCCAGCCCGAGGCGGACGCGAAGTCGCGCACGAACTGCTTGTCGAAGCTCTGCGGGCTCGACCCGGGCGCGTACGTCGTCGTGTCCCAGAACCGGGACGAGTCGGGCGTCAGCACCTCGTCGATGACCGCGACCTCGCCGTCGATCCAGCCGAACTCGAACTTCGTGTCGGCCAGGATGAGCCCGACCGCCTCGGCGCGGCGCGCGCCCTCGGCGTACAGCGCCAGCGAGCGCTCCTCGAGCGTGCGCGCCAGGTCGGCGCCGACGAGATCGGCGAGCTGGTCGCGGGTGATGTTCTCGTCATGGCCCGAATCGGCCTTGGTCGAGGGCGTGAAGATCGGCTCGGGCAGGCGATCGGCCTCGCGCAGCCCGGCGGGCATCGGATGGCCGACGACCGTGCCGGACCGCTGGTACTCGGCCCACCCGGAGCCCGCAAGGTAGCCGCGCACGATGCACTCGGCGTCGATCCGCTCCGCACGGCGGACGAGCATCGAGCGCTGAGCGAGCTCGGGCGTGCGGGCCGCCACCGGCAGGTCGGCCGGATCCGCGCTCACGAAGTGCGACGGGCCGACGTGGGCGAGCTCGCCGAACCACCACGCCGACAGCTGCGTCAGCACGGCGCCCTTGTCCGGGATCGGCTGGTCGAAGACGACGTCGAAGGCCGACAGCCGATCGGTGGCGACGAGCAGGAGATGGTCGTCGTCGACGCGGTAGGTCTCGCGGACCTTGCCGCGGTGCACGCGCTCGAGGCCGGGGATCTCGGTGGTCAGCAGGGTCACGGCAGGTCCTCGCTCTTTCCGTCGTCGGGCTCGTCCTTCGGCAGCACGTACCCCTCGGGCGGCAGCTGGAGACGCCGGCGCGCCATCGACTCGACGCGGTCGAGGAGGGACAGGATGACGAGGATGAGCACGGTGGCCATGACCGCCAGCACCACGAGCCCGGCGCCGGCGGCCGTCCCGACCGCGGCGACCGACCACAGGCTGGCGGCGGTGGTCAGCCCGCGGATATGGCCGCGGTACTGGAGGATCGTCCCGGCGCCGATGAAGCCGATGCCGGACACGATCTGGGCGGCGATCCGGGTCGGGTCGGCGATCGGGCCCTCGAAGCCGAAGGCGCTGACGATCGTGAACAGCGCCGCGCCGAGCGACACGAGGCTGTGGGTCCGGAAGCCCGCCGGCTGCCGATGGAGCTCGCGCTCGAAGCCGATGATCGCGCCGAGGACGAGGCCGAGCGTCAGGCGAAGGCCGAGGTCGATCTGCGTCTCGAGCGTGAGTTCGGGCGTCATCGGTCGAGCGGCGTCTCCTGGCGCGTGCGCTCCGCTTCGCGGCCCGTCGCCGGCCCGGTGAGGAGGATCGACCAGGCGGCCGACCCCCACGCATGGAGCGCCCCGGCGACGAGAACGAGGCAGAGCCAGATCGCAACGAAGCCTACCAGCAGGCCGATGGTCAGCGCGTCGCGCTCGCCGATGGCGAGCAGCTCCCCGACCGGCGCCCACAGGACGCGGAGGAGAACGGCGGCCACGACGACCAGCGCCACGCGGGCCAGGGTGGCCACGACGAGCTGGACGAGGGCCGGCGCCCCGGCCGACCGGAGCAGCCGCGCGCTGCCCTCGAGCGCCTCGCCGACGTCGGCGCCCCGATGGTGGACGAGCCGGACCGCTGCCGCGTGGAACGCGGAGGCGAGCGTGACGACCGCGGCGAGGAGGACGAGGATCGGCGCCACGGCGACGAGCGTCCGGATGATCGGGCCGGCGCCGCGGTCCGGCGACGAGAACTCCTCGGGCGCGACGTTGACGAGCGCGAGGGCGAGGACGAGGAGCATGACGGCGGTCGGGATGGCGAGCACGCTGCCGATGCCGAGCATCCGCCACGCGGTCGACAGCCGGCGCCGCGTGCCGGCCAGCATGTCGAGCAGCGTCGCCTCGGCGACCGCGGCCAGCGTGAACGCCGTGGCGGTCAGCGCGGTGACCCCGGCCGCGAGCAGGACGAGGTTCCACGGCCACAACGCCGACCCGTAGAAGCGGGCGCCGAGGAACGTGAGGTCGCTCACCGATGGCGGCTGCGCCACGCCGATGACGAACGGCAGCCAGCCGATCGTGCACAGCCAGGCGAGCGCCCCCGGCAGCCAGGTCATCGGGCGGTCCGCCACCGCCGAGCCGGCGGCCGCCGCGACCGCGATCCAGCGCCGCATCGGTCCGATCCCCTATCCC
This sequence comes from Candidatus Limnocylindria bacterium, assembly GCA_036262075.1. Lineage (GTDB taxonomy): Bacteria > Chloroflexota > Limnocylindria > QHBO01 > QHBO01 > JACDBZ01. The sequence goes on along the minus strand of DATAJO010000029.1, from coordinate 4,388 downwards.
TGCTCGTCGTCCAGGCCGAGCGCGCGGTACGTGACCGCCACCCCGGCGAGGTGATGCTCGAGGTCCATGGCCCGATCGATCTCCTCGGCCGCCAGCCATTCGGCGACGGCCGGATCGGCGCGCAGCGCATCGGCGAAGCTGACCTCTCCCGCCCACGCCTGCTTCGCCGCGCCCTGGACGAGCCGATACGCCGCCTGCCGATCGGCCCCCTTCGCGACCATGGCGAGCAGGAGGGCCTCGCTGTAGACCATGCCGCCCAGCTGCTCGAGGTTCGCGCGCATCCGATCGGCGTCGACCTCGAGGCCGTCGAGGATGTCGCCCAGCGTGCGGCTCGCGTACGCGGCCACCCCGATCGCCCGCTCGAACACGAAGCGCTCGGCGGAGCTGTGGCTGATGTCGCGCTCGTGCCAGAGCGGCATGTTCTCGAGGCCCACGAGCGCATCGGCTCGCAGGAGCCGGGCCATGCCGCTCACCCGCTCGGCCAGGATCGGGTTGCGCTTGTGGGGCATCGCGCTCGAGCCCTGCTGGCCGGAGCCGAACGGCTCGAACGCCTCGCCGACCTCGGTGCGCTGGAGGTGCCGGATCTCGACGGCCACCCGCTCGAGCGTCCCGCCCAGGATGGCGAGGGCGGTGAGCAGCTCGGCATGGCGGTCGCGGCTGACGACCTGGGTCGGCGCCGGGTCGGCCTCGAGACCGAGCCCGGCGAGAACGTGGCGCTCGACCGCATCGGTGACGTTGGCGTGGGTGCCCACGGCCCCGGAGATCGAGCCCACGGCGATCTGCTCGCGCGCCCGGGCCAGCCGCTCGGCGTCGCGCCGAAGCTCGGCGTGCCAGCCGGCGACCTTGAAGCCGAACGTGATCGGCTCGGCGTGGATGCCGTGGCTGCGGCCGACCATCGGCGTCGTCCGATGCTGGCGCGCCAGCCGGCCGGTGATCTCGACCAGGCGCGCCACCTCGGTCTCGACCACCCGGGTCGCGTCGCGGAGGATCGCCGCGGTCGCCGTGTCGAGCACGTCCGAGCTCGTCAGGCCGTGGTGGAGCCATCGGCCCTCGGGCCCGAGGCGCTCCGTGACCGAGCGCAGGAAGGCGATGACGTCGTGCTGCGACTCCTTCTCGATCTCGCGCGCCCGGTCGGGGTCGGCGGCCGAGACGCCGCTGCGGATCCGCTCCCAGTCCTCGACCGGGACGACGCCGGCGTCCTTCCAGGCCTCGACGGCGAGGAGCTCGATCCGCAGCCAGAGGTCGAGCCTGTGGCGCTCACCGAACAGCTCGCGCAGCTCGGGCAGGGCGTATCGGTCGATCATCGGTCAGGCGCGGGGGTCGATCCGGAGCTCCGCCTTGGCCGCCTGCTCGGTGCGGAATGCCTCCACGCGCTCGCCCACGCCGGGATCTCCCACGGCCAGGATCCGCGCCGCGAGATGGGCGGCGTTCTTCGCTCCTGCCGAGCCGATGGCAACGGTCGCGACCGGCACGCCGGGCGGCATCTGGACGATGGCGTACAGCGCGTCGGCCCCGCCCAGCGCCCCTCCGTCGAGCGGGACGCCGATCACCGGTCGCGCGGTCAGCGAAGCCAGCACGCCGGGCAGATGGGCGGCCAGCCCCGCGGCGCCGATGAACACGCGCACGCCCGCCGCCTCCGCCTCCCGCACATATGCATGGAGCGCATCGGGCTGCCGGTGGGCGCTGATGACCGATGCCTCCCAGCTGATCCCGTAGCCGTCGAGGACGTCGAAGCAGCCCTTGAGGGCGGGCAGGTCGGAACGCGAGCCGCAGAGCACGGCGACGTCGGGCATGTCGACAGCATAGAGTGCTTCGGCGGTCGAGGCGGCCGCATCGGCGAGTCGTGGCACGGCACGAAGCATCGGTCCATCATGGACACATGGCCACGCCTGCACGGACGGCCGCTGCACCGACGGCCTCGCACCGGCACATCGCCGAGCGGGAGGACTTTGCGCGCCGGCTGGCGTTCGTGCTCGTCCTGGTCCTGGCGGGCATGGCGCTCGAGATCGCGGTCGGCATCGCGACCGGATCCCTCGCCCTCCTCGCCGATGCGGGCCACATGCTGGCCGATGCGGGCGCCATCGTCCTCGCGCTGCTCGCGATCCGGTTCGCCCGCCGTCCGGCGACCGCCGCGAAGTCGTACGGCTACCACCGCCTCGAGATCCTGGCGGCGGTCGGCAACGCGGTCCTCCTGCTCATCGTGGCCGCGATCATCGCGTGGGAGGCGATCGGCCGGCTGATGGCGCCGCCCGAGGTGCCGGGCCTGCCGGTCCTCGTGGTGGCGCTCGTCGGCCTGGGCGTGAACGTCGTCTCGATGCGCCTCGTCCATCCCCATGCCGCGGGGAACCTCAACGCCCGCGCCGTCAGCCTCGAGATCATGGGCGACCTCGCCGGCTCGATCGCCGTGCTCGTCAGCGCCGCGGTCATCACGCTCACGGGGCTCGTCGTCGCCGACCCGATCGCGTCGCTCGTCGTGGTGGCGCTCATCGTCGTCCGCACGTTCGTCCTGCTGCGCGACGCGGCCGACGTCCTGCTCCAGGCCACGCCGCGCGACGTCGACCTCGACCTCGTCCGGCGCCACGTGCTCGAGACCGATGGCGTGCTCGACGCGCACGACCTTCACGCCTGGACGCTGACCTCGGGCATGAACGTCGTGTCGGCCCACGTCGTCCTCGAGCCGGGAGCCGATGCGACCGTGGTCCTCGATCGCCTGTGCGAGTGCCTGTCGGACGACTTCGACTTCGAGCACAGCACGATCCAGCTCGAGACCGCCGACCGCCGCCGCTCGGAGCGCCTCCGGCACGACTGACCGTCAGGGCGGCCCGGACGCCTCCTCGAGCTCGCGCGCGGCGATGTCGGTCCGGAACTGGCCGCCCTCGAGCTCGATCTTGGCCACGGCCCGGTACGCCGCCGCCCGGGCGGTCGCCAGGTCCGCACCCCGGCCCACGACCGTGACGACCCGGCCGCCGGTCGACGCGTAGCCGCCGTCGGCGGTCCGTCGCGTGCCGGCATGGAAGACGAGGACGTCGCCGTCGTCGCCGGCCGCGGCGGGATCGACGCCCGAGATCGGCCGCCCGGCGATCGGCGCCTCGGGGTAGCCCTTGGCCGCGACGACGACGCCGACCGCGGCGCCCGGCCGCAGCGCGATCTCGGACTCCATGAGCCCCGGCTCGCCGCGCGCCGTCCCGAGCAGCGCCGCGGCGAGATCGCCCTCGATCATCGGCAAGAGCACCTGGGCCTCGGGATCACCGAAGCGGACGTTGAACTCGAGGACCATCGGCCCCTCATCGGTGAGCATCAGGCCGGCATAGAGCACGCCCCGATACGGGGTCCCGTCGCGAGCCATGCGCCAGGCGATCGGCTCGAACACGTCGGCGGCCGCGTTCTCGAGCGCGCGCCGGTCGTACCAGGGCACCGGCGTGTACGTGCCCATGCCGCCCGTGTTCGGCCCGACGTCACCCTCGCCGAGCCGCTTGTAGTCACAGGCCGCCGCCAGCGGCACGACGGACTCGCCACTGACGAGGGCGAAGGCGCTCACCTCGCGCCCGGTGAGCCGCTCCTCGAGGACGACCGTGGCGCCCGCCGGCGCGCTCTCGAACAGGCGACGGACGGCGTCCTCCGCCTCCTCGCCCGTCTCCGGCACGACGACCCCCTTGCCGGCGGCGAGCCAATCGGCCTTCACCACCGGCGGCCGTTCCGCCGCGCGCACGTGGTCGAGCGCTGCGTCGGGATCGGTGAACGAGGCCGATGCGGCCGTGGCGACCCCCGCTCGCTCCATCTGGCGCTTCGCGAACGCCTTGCTCGACTCGAGGCGGGCGGCCTCCCGCGTCGGACCGAAGGCCGGGATGGAGGCGGCGGTCAGCTCGTCGGCCACGCCGGCGGCGAGCGGCGTTTCCGGCCCGATGACGACGAGGTCGTAGCGCTCGCGCGCCGCGTGCCGGGCCACGGCCCGCGGGTCGAGGACGTCGAAGTCGTCGACGGTCTCGGCCACCGCCGGCGTGCCGCCGTTGCCCGGCGCGATCCGCACCCGGCGGACCCACTCGTCGCCCGCGAGCCGCCACGCCAGCGCGTGCTCTCGCGCGCCACTGCCGATGACGAGCACATCCATCGGCCCCGAGTCTAGGGCCTCGGCAGCCATCGGCGCCTCGGCCTGGTGCCTCGTTCCGGTGATGACGGCGTACGGGGCGCCTCGTCAGAGCCGCTCGATCGCGGCTCCCGGCGCGGGCTCCGGCGTCGCCCGATCTAGGTGTTCTTCCCCATCAGGTTGTTGACGGGTGGGACGCGACTCACCGGCGGCTGGCCGTTGAGTGACCAGTGCGGTCGACGCCGATTGTAGAAGTCGACGAAGGCGGGCAGCGCCGCGGCGCGGGCGGCGCTGTCGTGGAAGG
>DATAJO010000028.1:0-25210 GCA_036262075.1 Candidatus Limnocylindria bacterium | reverse complement strand
GGCGGTCCCCGACAGCTCGCGCGAGACGGCGGCGATGGCGAGGCGTGCCGGCCGCGACGCGGTGTGGCACTCGATCCGGTTCGCCGACGCCACGAGCTCCTCGGCCCGCCCGGCGAGCCGGCGGTCGACGACCGACTCGAGCCGCTCGACGAGCCGACGCCGGAGCTCGGCCGATCCCCACGCCGTCGGCTGGGAGACGCGGGTCACGACCCGCCACCGGCCGCGCACGCGGCCGATGACCGCGGCCTTGGCCCAGGCCGAGCCGACGTCGAGGAGGAGCGCGAGCTCGGTGTCGATCGCGTCCGTCACCGGCCGATCCCCAGCCAGTCGCCGAGCAGGAACCCGACGCGGTCGACGAGCAGCACGAGCCGCGACAGGACGAGGTAGCCGAACCAGCCGCCAAGGCCGGCCACGAGCAGCCAGCGCCCGAGCCGATGCGCCCCGCGTCCGATCCGGTCGCGCGGCGTGCCGTGGAGGAAGGAGAGGACGACGAGGACGGTGACGAGCGCGGCCACGGCCGCCACGACGGTCTCGGTCGCGGTCGGCTCGCGGACGGCGGTCGTGGCCACCAGCTGCGGCAGGAGCGTCCCGATGATCGCGCCACCGAACGCGAAGGCGGCGAGGGCGCCGATGGTGATGCCGATCGGGATCGAGGCGACCGGGCGCGGCAGCCACGGCGCGCCGGCCGCCAGCCCGACGAGGAGCAGGCCGGCCCACAGCTCAGGGCGGCCGGTCGGATCGGCGGCGAGGGGCTCCACGACGCGCGGGACGATGACCTCGCTGATGACGACGAGCGCCAGGAAGCCGGTCGCCAGCCCGGCCAGGAGGTGCTGGCTCCAGCCGAACAGCCGCCGCTCGCCGAACATCCCGCCGAGGACGACGATCGTGGCCGCCGCCGCGACCCAGGTCGCGACCACGTCCCAGCCGCCGGTGCCGCCCAGGCCGCTCACGCCTCCGCCTCCCGCGCGCGCTGAGCGCCGCTGCCGCCGTTCCCACGGTCAGCCGAGACGCTGCGCACGAGCGCCACGCCGACGACCCCGAGCGCGAGGACGAGCCCGACGAGCACCGGCAGCGCCCGCGGCGGCGAGGCGTCGAGGAACCGATCCAGCCGCCCGACCGACACGCTCGATCGGTACGCGGCCCCGTCGCCGGGCGTCGCGAGCAGTGCGTCGAGCTGGCCGGACTCCGCATAGGGCAGGAGCTCGGGGAGGAGCACGGTCGGCGCCACGGCCAGCGCGGGCGTCGCCTCGACGCGCGGGAGGAGCTGCTCGACCCAGCTGCGCGGCCCGATCTCGTTGCCGCCGATCACGACGAGCGCGTCGATGGCATCCGCTCCGCCGTCCCCAAACCGGCGCGCGATCTCGCCGCCCACGTCGTCCGCCACCGGCACCGATCGGCTGAGCTCGACGATCGCCGCCTCCGCGCCCGGCGCGAAGCCGAGGTCGGCCCAGCGGCGGGGGTTCGCCTGTCCCTCCCGCAGCCGATCCATCTCGGCCAGCGCCAGCGCCCGACCCTCGGGGGTGAGGCTGAAGAAGGCGAGCCGCGCGTCGCGCGCGAGGAGCTCGGCCAGGGCGGCGCGCACGGTCGGACGGATCTCGGCGTACGTGCCGACGTCGGGATCGAAGGCGACGAGCACGAGCGGCGTGCTCGGCAGCCCGTCGAGCGTCGCCTCCCAGGCGTCGACGGCGCCGGTCTCGGCGGTGTCGAGGTCCAGCGCCGGCACCTCGGGCACGAGCCACGCGACGGCCACGAGCAGGAGGACGCCGGCCGGGAGGAGCCGGCGCACGAGCCGATCACGCATCGTCGCCGCCGATCCCGAACAGCGTGCGCGCGGCCGCCACGGCCGCGAGGATCGCCACGCCGATGAGGAGGCCGCGCAGCGCCGCCCCGATCGGGACGGCAAGCGTCCAGCCGGCGGCCGAGGCGAGCCACGCGCCGGGCGCGCCGCCGATGGGCAGGAGCAAGACGACGACGGCCGCGGCGGCCAGGCCGGTCAGCACGGCCTGCGGCGGGCGACGGTCGAGCGAGCGCCACATGGCGGCAAGGGTGGAGACGAACAGGAGCCCGAAGACGGTGGCGCCGAGCGGCACGAGGAGCGCGGCAACGAGCCAGCCGACCGCCGGGTCGCCGGCGCCGGTGGCGCCCGGACGCAGCCCGGCGACGAGGACGGCGCCCATGCCGAGCAGGACGAGCGCGGCACCGACCGGGTCGCCGCGGCGGCGCCACAGGTCGGCGCCTCGGCGAATGGCGAGGGCCGCGGCGGCAGCGAGGGCGGCACCGGCGGCGACGAGCACGACACCGGCCACGACGACCGAGGCGACGTCGCCCAGCGTGTCGTTGACGACGAGCAGATCGGCCAGGAGCAGCAGGCCGACGACGAGGACGATGCCGGCCAGCGCGGGGCGCGTCACTCCGCCCCGGTCCCGACGAGGAAGCCGCGGATGTCGACGACGCCGGCGAGGGCGAGGGCGCTGCCGACGAGGATGACGGCGACCGCCAGCCACAGGAGGCGGTTGCCGGCGAGGACGGTCGTGCGCTGGGCGATGTCGGAGCGCAGGTCGGCCGCGACCTGGAACGGCTCGGCGCCGACGAGGACGCCGGTCGCGCCCGAGGCGATGAGCGTCGGCACCTGCGACGGCTCGGCCGTGCCCGCCACGAGGGCGCCGGCGCCGCCCCGCAGCCCGTCGAGATGGAGCGCCGCCTCCTCGCGCAGGCTGCCGAGCGCGAACGCGGCGGCCGGATGGGCGCGCGCCGTCATGACCAGCCCCGCGCTGACCGTGCGGCCGTCGCCGGTCACGACGATCCGCGAGCGCCCGACGCGCTCGGGCGTGGCCGTCGACGCGTGGGCGGCCTCGAGCGTGCTCGCGGCCACGGCCGCCGAGAACGCGTCGGCGGTGAGGACGCGGAGCGGCACGCCGGCGCGGGCCGAGGCACGCGCGACGTGGGCGAGGACCGGCAGCGCGGCGAGCGTCTGGAGGCGGGCGAGGGCGTCGGTCGCGCGCGCCAGCCCGGCGGAGCCGAGCGACACGACCGCATCGGTGCCCGACTCGGCGGCCAGCGCCATGGCGCGGCCGACGCCGCCGAGGCCGGCCGCATCGGCCGAGGACCAGCGCGAGATCGGCCTCGCCACGAGCTGGAGGAAGACGAGGAGGACGCCGAGCAGGACGAGCGTCGGCCCCGTCTCGAAGCGAAGGGTCGAGCTGCTCAGGATGCCGCCGACGAAGCGAACGACCTCGCCGAGGGCCTCAGCCGGGTCCGGCACGTCGATCCCCCGTCGCCTCGAGTGCCTCGATGAGCCGCTCCATGGCCCGCTCGTCGTCGAGGAGCGCCGCCGCGTCGCGCCCCGCACGGCCACCCAGCCGGGCGAGCGGACCGAGCGCCGCACCGAGGTCGGCGACGAGCGGCGCGATCGGGCGGTGCGCGTCGAGGAGCAGGCGGGCCGGCCCGGCCAGGCCGCGCCGGTCGATCTCGCCCGCCAGGCGCCGGGCGACGTCGTCCGTCACGAGATGGTGGCCCCGTGCCGCGCGATCGCATCGGCCACGGCGCGGGTCTCGTCGGCGTGGAGCGTGGCGATGACGACGGACTCCAGGGTGGTCCCCTCGGCCGCCTCCACGAGCGTGGCGACGAGCGTCTCGGCCGCTTCGGCCGCGGTGAACGCGCCGTGCTCGATGCCGAGCAGCGCGAACGCCATGCGCCGCAGCTTCAGCGGATCGGCGAGGGCCACGGCGGCGCGCACGGCGGCCGCCAGGCGCGCCGGATCGGCAACGCGGTCGTGCCCGACCGCCACCGCGTGGACGACGTACGGCGTGGCCAGCTCGCCACCGCTGGTCACGACGACCGAGCCGGGTGCGATGGGACCCTGGTCGACGGCGTCGCGCTCGATCGTGGCGCCGCCCCGGCGCTTCACGGTGGCGGCCGACCCGGCGGTCATGAACAGGGACTCGCTCGCGCCGATGACGAGCGCGTCGACCTCGAGCTCCGCGATCTCCCCCTGCCAGACGTCGATCTCGAGGTGTGCTGCCATCCGTGCCCCTGCGTCCGTGCGCGTCCCGTGACCGTCGTCGCGGGTCACGCGGCTCCGAGATGGAGCCGCGGCAGGCGGCCCCGCAGCGCGGTCGTGACCTCGTAGTTGATCGTTCGACGCTCCGCGGCGACGTCGTCGGCGGTGATCCGCGCGCCCTCCTGCTCGCCGATGAGCACGAACTCGTCGTCGTAGGTTACACCAGGCACATCGCCGATTTCGACGGTCAGCCCGTCCATGCTGACCATCCCGACGATCGGCACGCGCTGCCCCCGCACGAGCGCCCAGCCGTTGTTCGCGTGCGCCCGCGGCCATCCGTCGCCGTAGCCGATGCCGAGCGTGGCGACGCGCGTGTCGCGCGCCGCACGCCAGCGCAGCCCGTAGCCGATCGGCTCCCCCGCCTTCAGCTCGAACAGGCGCAGCGGTCGTGCCGCGAGGCTCAGGGCCGGCCGCAGGCCGAGCGCGCCCGGCTCCGCCCAGCCCGGCACGAGCCCGTAGAGCGCGAGGCCCGGGCGGACGGCATCGGCCCCGCGAATCTCGCCCGCCACGATCGAGCCGCTGGCGGCCACGTGGACGAGGCCAGGGTCGATCCCCGCCGAGCGCAGCGCGTCGAGCGTGCGCGCCATGCGCAGCATCTGGGTCTCGGTGTACGCCTCGTCCTCGCCCGGCACGGCGAGGTGGGTCATCGTGCCCGCCAGCCGGAGGTTCCCGGCCCGCCCGGTCGCCGCCGCCAGCGACGGCGCGGCCTCCGACGTGGCCCCCTGCCGCCCGAGGCCGGTGTCGACCTTGAGATGGACGCCGATGCGGACGCCCGCGGCAGCGCCGGCCGCGTCGAGCAGCCGGATCGCCGCCTCGTCGTACACGACGGCCTCGAGCCCTCGCACGGCGACCGTGCGCGCCTCGGCCGGCCCCACGCCCCACAGGACGAGGATCGGGAGCTCGAGGCCGGCGTCGCGGAGGCGGACGGCCTCGTCGACGGTCGCCACGGCCAGCGCCTCGACCCCCTCCGCGCTCAGCGTGCGCGCCACCTCGACGTCCCCGTGGCCGTAGGCGTTCGCCTTGACCACGGCGATGACCGCTGCACCCGGAGCGCGGCCGCGGATGACGGCGAGGTTGTGCCGGATCGCGTCGTGGTCGACCGCGATCCAGGCCCGGTGCGGGCTGCGTGGCTCGCTCATCGGCCGCGGGCGCCGCGCAGCTGGCCGATCGCCTCGGGCAGGAGCGCCGCCACGTCCCGGGCCATGACGCCGGCCGTCCCGATCCGATCGGCGGCGAGGAGCCCGGCCGCCCCGTGGACGGCGACGGCGCAGCCGGCGGCCTCGAACGGCTCCAGGCCGGCGGCGAGGAACGCGCCGATCGCCCCGGACAGCAGGTCGCCGCTGCCCGCCGTGGCGAGCGCCGGCGTGCCGATGGCCGACGCGAGCAGCTCCCCGTCGGGCGCGGCGACGACGGTGTGCGCGCCCTTGAGGACGACGACCGCCTTCCAGCGCTTCGCCGCCTCGGCGGCCGCGGTGGCCCGCGCCTCGTCGTCGTCGGACGCGGGGGCCGGGGCGCCGGTGAGCCGCGCGAACTCGCCGGGGTGCGGCGTGACGACGAGCGGCGCGCGGATCGGCTGCCACCAGCGGGACGTGCCGGCCAAAGCGTTCAGGCCGTCGGCGTCGACGACCGTCGGCAGCGTCACCGAGGCCAGCAGCTGGCGTGCCCGCCGCTGCGTGGCCGGCTGGCTGCCGAGCCCCGGCCCCACGACGAGCGCGTCGTACGCGGCGGCCTCGGTCGTGATCCGGCGCCAGCCGGCGGGGGCGATGAGCCCCGGCGCCTCCTCGTCGAGCGACATCCAGGTCAGCTCGGGCACGGCGCCGGCGATCCGGTCGGCCACCGAGGCGGCCGTCGACACGCGCACCAGCCCGGCGCCCGAGCGCATCGCGCCGAGGCCGACGAGGAGCGCGGCGCCGGGGTACTCGATCGAGCCGGCCACCACGAGGAGGCGGCCGAACGTGCCCTTGTGCGCGCGCTCGGGACGCGCCGGCAGGCGCTCCGCGACCCAGCGCTGGGTGATCGTGCGTGCCGCCGCCATCGGCCTAGCCGCCGTCGTGCGGCCGGTGGGCGACCGCGACCGCCACCGCCATGTGGCGCTCGTGCGAGATCGAGACGGTCACGTCGTCGAGCCCCATCGCCGCGGCGCGGCGAGCGGCACGCGCGTGGAGGATGACCTGCGGCTGGCCGGCGTAATTCGGCAGGATCTCGATCTCGCGCCAGCCGACGCCACGGACGCCGAGCCCGAGCACCTTGCTGATCGCCTCCTTCGCCGCCCAGCGTCCGGCGAGCCGCTCGATCTTGCGCCCGACGTAGCGCTGCTCGGCCTCGGTCAGCACGCGTTTGCGGAAGCGATCGGGATGGCGGCGCACGACGCCGACGATCCGATCGATGTCGATCAGGTCGATCCCGATCTCGTGCCTCGTCATCGGTGGCGTGGCAGGACGGCCCTACTCGACCGTGACCGACTTCGCCAGGTTGCGCGGCTGGTCGACGTCGGTCCCGCGCGCGACGGCCACCTCGTAGGCGAGGAGCTGGAGCGGCAGGACGGCGATGACCGGGCTGATCGACTCGGGCGTCTCGGGCACGAAGATGACGTCGTGCGCGTAGCGGTCGATCTCGTCGTCGCCCTCGGTCGCGATGGCGATGATCGGCGCGGAGCGGGCGCGGGCCTCGGCCACGTTGCTCACCACCTTGTCGTAGATGGCGCCCTTAGTGGCGATCGCGACGAGCGGCGTGTCGGCGTCGAGGAGCGCGATCGGCCCGTGCTTCAGCTCGCCGGCGGCATAGCCCTCGGCGTGGACGTAGCTGAGCTCCTTGAGCTTCAGGGCGCCCTCCATGGCGATCGGGAAGCCGACGCCGCGGCCGATGTAGATGAAGTCGTGGACCCGTGCGTAGCGCTGCGCGAGCTTCTTGATCTGCGGGGCGAGCTTCAGCGTCTCCGCCGCGAGGCGCGGCAGGCTGCGCATCGCCTGGCCCAGGGTCCGCATCCGCGTCTCGGACAGCGTGCCGCGCTGCCGGGCGAGGTGGAGCGCGATCATCTGGAGCACCATGACCTGGGTCACGAACGCCTTCGTGCTGGCCACCGCGATCTCGGGGCCGGCCTGGAGGTAGCACACCGCATCGGCGGCCCGGGTGATGGCGCTGCCGACGACGTTGGTCACGACGACGACGGTCGCGCCGCGCTCGACGGCCAGCTTGAGCGGCGCGAGCGTATCGGCCGTCTCACCCGACTGGCTGACGCCGATGACGAGCGTCCTCTCGTCGATCGGCGGCGGGCTGTAGCGCATCTCCGAGCCGACCTGCATGCTGGCCGGCAGGCCGACCCAATCCTGGATGAGGTACGCGCCGACCTGGGCGGCATAGCTCGCCGTGCCGCAGCCCACGACGTACACGCGCTCGACGGCGGCCAGCCTGTCGGCGATCGGGTCGAGCTCGGACAGCGTGACCACCCCGGCCCCGTCGACGCGGCCGCGGAGGCACTCCTGGATGGCGTGCGGCTGCTCGTAGATCTCCTTGAGCGTGAAGTGCGCGAAGCCGCCCTTCTCGGCCGCCGCGAGGTTCCAGCGCACCTCGGTCACGTCGCGCTGGACCTCGGTGCCGTCGAGCGACAGGATCCGCGTGCCGTCGGGGCTGACGTCAGCGATGTCGCCCTCGTGGAGGATGACGACGTTCTTGGTGTGCTCGAGGATGGCCGGCACGTCGCTGGCAAGGAAGCCCTCGCCGTCGCCGAGCCCGACGATGAGCGGCACGTTCATGCGCGCCCCGACGATCCGGTCGGGGTGATCGGTGTGCATGACTCCGATGGCGTACGCGCCGCGCACGTCGTTCAGCGCCGAGCGCACCGCCTCGACGAGGTCGCCGCGGTAGCGGGTCTCGATGAGGTGGGCGAGGACCTCGGTGTCGGTGTCCGAGATGAACCGATGCCCCTCGGCGGTGAGGCGCTCCTTGATCTCGGCGTAGTTCTCGATGATCCCGTTGTGGATCAGCGCCAGCTTGCCGGTGCAGTCGGTATGCGGGTGCGCGTTCGTGTCGTTCGGCGGGCCGTGCGTCGCCCAGCGGGTATGGCCGATGCCCGGGTTGCCGGGCGGCGCGTCGCCGTTCAGGTGCTCGGTCAGGTTGCTGAGCTTGCCGGCCTTCTTCTCGACGAACACCTCGCCGTCGGCGGTGCGCACGGCGATGCCGGCGCTGTCGTAGCCGCGGTACTCGAGCCGGCGCAGGCCGTCGAGCAGGATGGGCGCGGCGTCACGCGGCCCGACGTATCCGACGATGCCGCACATCGATGTCCTCCTCGCCGACCGGTCGGCGCTAGTTCAGCCGTGCCTCGGCGAGCGTGGCGAGCTCGCGGGCGATGCGTTCGATCTCATCGGCATCGTCGCCTTCGACCATGATCCTGATCTTCGGCTCCGTGCCGGACGGCCGGACGAGGATGCGTCCTCGGTCCCCGATCGCGCTCGTCGCGCGCTCGACGGCCGCGGAGAACTCCGGGTCCTCCTGCCAGGCCTGTCGCCGTCGGGCGGCTGAGTTTAGCATCACCTGCGGGAGCCTCGGAATCGAGGCGGCGAGCTCGGAGAGCGGCCTGCCGGCCGCGCGCATGGCCCTGACGAGCTCGATGGCGCTGAGCAGCCCGTCCCCCGTCGACGCGCGGTCGCGGAAGATGATGTGCCCCGACTGCTCGCCGCCGAGCACCGCGTCCTCGCGCTCGAGCGCCTCGAACACGTGCCGGTCGCCGACGGGGGTGCGGATGACGCGTCCTCCTGCCTGGATGACGGCCCGCTCGAGGCCGCCGTTGGACAGAACGGTGGTGACGAGGACGTTGTTGCGCAGCGTGCCGGCGGCGAGACGCTGGAGCGCGACGATGCCCATCGTCGCGTCGCCGTCGACGAGGGCGCCCGTCTCGTCGACCGCGATGAGCCGATCCGCGTCACCGTCGAAGGCGAGGCCCAGGTCGAGGCCCGCGGCGGCGACCGTCTCCGCCAGGCGCCCCGGGTGGGTCGAGCCGCAGCCGTCGTTGATGTTCAGCCCGTCGGGCGCGTCGAACAGGACGGTCACCTCGGCGCCGAGCTCGCGGAACAGGCGCGGGGCGATGACGCTGGCCGAGCCGTTGGCGCAGTCGATGCCGATGCGCAGGCCCCGGAACGCGTCCGCGGCGAGCTCGACGAGCCGGCGGCGGTAGGCCTCGACCGGCCGGTCGTCGGTGCGCACGACGCCGAGATCGGTGTTCGCCAGCGTCGGGATCGGCGACGGGTCGGCGATGAGGCCCTCGAAGTCGGCCTCCGCGCCGTCGTCGGCCTTGCGTCCGGCGACGACGACCTTCAGCCCGTTGTCGGGCGCCGGGTTGTGCGAGGCGGAGACCATGATGCCGGCCACGAACCCGTCGGCGCCGCTGGCGTGCACGAGGCACGGGGTGGTCACGACGCCGAGGTCGACGACGTCGGTGCCGGTCGAGGTCAGCCCGGCGGTGAGCGCCGCGGTCAGCATCTCGCCCGAGCGGCGCGTGTCGCGCCCGACGACGACCCGCCGGCGGCCGCCGCCGCAGCGGTGCCCGACCGCACGACCGAGGGCGAGGGCGAGCTCGACGGTGAGCTCCCGCCCGACCTCGCCGCGGATGCCGTCCGTCCCGAACAGCCGGGTCGTCACGGGGCGGGCGTGGGTGCGGGCGACGGCGTGGGCACCGCGGGCGCCTGGATGACGACGGGCACGCTGGTCGGACTGACCGCTTCGAGGTCGACCCCGTCCGGAAGGCCGCCGATGCTGACGGACACGTTATGCGAGCCGGGACCGAGGCCGCTGACGTCGAGGACCGGCGTGATCTGCGACGCGGTGAGCGCGTTCAGGATGTCGCCTGGGCCGCTCAGCGTGACGGAGATCTGCTCGAGGCCGGGCAGGCAGGCATTCTGGCCGGCGCCCTGGCACACGACGCCGAGGACGAACGTGCGGCTCGATACCGACGGCACGATATTGACCGTCACGGTCACCGTCGGCTCCTCATCGGCGCCCTCGACCCGGGTTCCCTCGGGCAGCACGAGCCGCGCCTCGAACGACTGGTCGCTGCTCGCCCCCTCGATGCTCAGCGGCTCGGTCTCGACGGTCGTGACGCCGGCGAGCGCGTCCGCGGTGCCCACGAGGACTACGGCCGTGGGCTCGACACCGAACGCGTCGAGCGCGAAGCCGGGCGCCGGCGCGCCGCTGAGCTGGACGACGACGGCGACCGTGCGGCTCGTCTCGAGCTCCTCGACGTCGACCTGGACCGAGACCGTCTCCGGGTCGATCTCGATCGGCCCGGTCGTGATCGGCTGGCCGCGGATGTCGACCGCCCGGAGCATGACCGGCTCGTTGAAGTCGATGCCCGACGCCGAGATCGAGATGAACGCCACGGCCCGGTCGACCTGCTCGATCAGGCTCGCCGGCCCCCGGACGGTCACCTCGTCCTCGCTCACGACCGGGTCGCCGATCTCCAGCCCGGCCGGGATCTCCCCGGTGTCGACCGCGACCGGCACGGTCCGCTCCTGGATGCGATCCATCTCGACCCGGATCGTGCGTGGCTCCCAGGACAGGACCTGGATGCCCTGGACGTCGGTGGTGACCGCGACCTCGAGCTGCTGCGGGTCGGGCGCCTGGTCGAGGTCGTACTCGCTGAGGTCGACCCGCGCGCGGAACGCGTCGGCGGGCACGGTCCGCACCAGCTCGTTCGTCGTGCGGTATCGGACCTGGACGAAGCCGAGGTCACCGGTCAGCAGGTACGTGTCGCGCGACGCGTTGAGCGGCTCGACCGGGACCTGGAGGTCCGCATCGGCGAAGGAGCCGGAGAAGACGAGCCCGGTGTACAGGATCGTGGCCAGCAGGATGGCCGACAGCTTGAGGTGCCAGTTGCGCAGCAGGATCCGCATCGGTCAGCGCCTCACCGAGGGCGGCTCGGGAGCGGGAACGACCCGCGCCTCGGGGTCGATCGGCGGCTCGGCCTCCTCGTCGTCGGCACCGAGATGCCAGCGGCCGTCGGCCGAGCGGCGCAGGAACGGCACGGCCCGGCGCGGCGCCTGCGGGCGGATGAGGTTGAAGATCCGCCGGCGCAGCTGCTGCTCGGTCAGGTTGCGCTCGATGCGGCCGCGGACGACGAGGCTGATCGAGCCGGTCTCCTCGCTGACGACGACGACGATCGCATCGGTCTGCTCGCTGATGCCGATCGCCGCCCGGTGGCGGGTGCCGTAGCGCTCGGAGTCGAGGACGTTCTGGCTCAGCGGCAGGAGGACACCCGCCGCGGTGATCCGCTCGCCGGAGATGATCGCCGCGCCATCGTGCAGCGCCGTGCCGCGGTAGAAGATCGTGACCAGCAGCTCGGCGCGGAGCCGGGCGTCGATGGGCACGCCGGAGTCGCCGGCGAGGTCCTGGAGGCCGGTCTCGCGCTCGAGGACGACGAGCGCCCCGTGGCGCGACCCGGCGAGGATGCGTGCGGCACGGCTGATCTCACGCGCCACCCGCTCGGCGCTGGCGACCTCGCTGCTGACGAAGAAGCGGTTCACGGAGCCGATGCGCCCGATCTGCTCCAGCGCCCGTCGCAGCTCCGGCTGGAAGACCACCACGACCGCGAAGAGGCCGACCACGGCGGCGGTCTCCATGAGGTTGCGCAGCAGCTCGAGGCGGAGGAGGACGGCACCGAGGTAGACGAGGTACAGGACGGACAGGCCGATGACGATCCGCACCGCGCGCGTGCCGCGGATGAGGATGAACAGCCAGTAGATGACGAAGGCGACGAGGGCGATGTCGAGGATCGACGTCCACCGACCATTGAGGTAGGTGTCGAAGAATTCGCGAAGCGCGTCGATCACGTTCGAGCTGAGGCCTGCAAGCTGCCAGCGGCGAGGTCCGAGGATGATACCAAAGCACCCCGGCTGAATTGCCGGGGCACTCTGGTGGGCGTGCGAGATGGCGTGATCAGCGCTTCGTGTACTGCGGCGCCTTGCGGGCCCGCTTGAGGCCGTACTTCTTGCGCTCCTTGGCCCGCGGGTCGCGGGTCAGCAGGCCCGCCTCACGCAGCGCGGGACGCGCGTCCGGATGGGCGCTCACCAGCGCACGGGCGATCCCGTGGCGAATGGCGCCGACCTGGCCCGAGAACCCGCCGCCGGCGACGAGGATGCTGGCGGAGTAGCGTCCCTCGGTCTCCGTCACGCGGAACGGCAGGAACAGCTGGCCCTCGTTCGCGGCCCCGCCGAAGTACTCGGAGGCCGGCTTGCCATTGACGACGATGGCGCCGTCACCCGGCAGGAGGCGGACCCGCGCGACCGCGGTCTTGCGCCGGCCGGTCCCGTAGACGTAGTTGGTGCTCACCGATCGTCCTCTCTCTTACAGCTCGACGGCGGTCGGCTGCTGGGCCTGGTGCGGATGCTCGCCGCCCTTGTAGACCTTCAGCTTCTTGAACATCGCCCGGCCGAGCCGGTTCTGCGGCAGCATGCCCTTCACGGCGCGCTCGATGACGAGCTCGGGCTTGCGCACGAGCAGGGCCTCGAGCTTCTCCTCGCGCAGGCCGCCGGGATAGCCGGAGTGCCGGAAGTAGCTCTTCTGGCGCAGCTTGTTGCCGGTGACGCGGATGCGGCCCGCGTTCACGACCACGACGTGGTCGCCGGTGTCGAGGTGCGGCGAGTAGATCGGCTTGTGCTTGCCCTCCAGCAGGGTGGCGATCCGCGTCGCCAGCCGGCCGAGGGTCTGGTCGGTCGCGTCCACGACCCACCAGCTTCGCTCGATCTCGCTCGCCTTGACGGCGTAGGTCTTCACGTTCCCTGCTCTCCGGTCTGTCCGTTGCGCTCCGGCCGCCCTTCGGCCGCCGATGCTGTCGTTCGTTGTGCTCTTCGTGTGTCTCGTTGCTTCGGCTGTCTTCCGTAGACGACCCGCTCGAGGGTGAGCCCCCGTGCCGGCGCGGCCCGCCCGTCGAGGGCGCGGCCACGGCCTGCGAGGAGCCGGTCGACGTCCTCGGGCCCGAGGCGTCCGCGCCCCGCAGCCACGAGGATGGCGACGATGCTCCGCACCATCCGGCGCAGGAACGCGTTCGCCGTCACGCGGACCTCCACGAGGCTCCCGCGACGGGTGACGCGCACCTCGGCCAGGTGCCGCACCGTCCGGCCGTGCGCGTCCGAGCCGAGGGACGCGAAGTCGCGCTCCCCGACCATCCGCGCCGCCGCCGCCTGCATGGCCGCGACGTCGAGCCGGTCGTCGATCTCGAGCGTCCGATGCCGTTCCACCGGCCGTCGGTCGCCGCCGTCCCGGATCCGGTAGCGGTAGACGCGCCACTGCGCGTCCCGCCGCGGATCGAATCCCGGCGGCGCCGGCCGGAGCGATCGCACGGCCAGGTCCGGCGGCAGGACGGCATTGAGCCGTTTCCGCAGCTCCGGCCATCCACCGATCCGCGCGTCGCGTCCGCGACGCGGGAGGCAGAAGGCCGCGACCTGGCCGGTGGCGTGCACCCCGGCATCGGTTCGCCCGGCGAGCCGGACTCGCGTCCGCTCGCCGATCAGCCTGTTAAGCGCCTCCTCCAGCTCCCCCTGCACGGTCCGAGCGTTCGGCTGGACCTGCGAGCCGGCGAAGGCCGTCCCGTCGTATTCGAGGACCGCCATCGCGCATCGCTGCGGCCCGGCGGCCATCGGATCGGTTCGGTTGTCGTGTGCCCGTCGGTCAGACGAGCTCGATCTGCACCATGGACGCCGCGTCGCCGGCTCGCTGTCCGAGCTTGACGATGCGCGTGTACCCGGAGGTGCGATCGGCGTACTTCTCCGCGATCTCGCCCATCAGCTTGTCGACGATGAGCGGCTCGTGCGGCATGCGGCTCACGAGCTGACGGCGGGCATGGAGGTCGCCGCGCTTGGCGAGCGTGATCATGCCGTCGATCAGGCCGCGGACCTCCTTGGCCTTGGCCTCGGTGGTGCGGACCTTCTCGTAGCGGATGACGGCCACGGCGAGGTTGCCGAGCATCGCCATCCGATGCGCGTGCGGACGCCCGAGCTTGCGACCGGCGACCCGGTGCGGCATCGGCCTAGGCCTCCCGATCCGCCTCGGCGACGGCGCCCTCGTCGAGCTCGGCCGACGACGGGAGATCCGACTCGTCGGTGCTCATCGAGGTCGCGTCCGGGCTGATGAAGCCCCGCAGCGCGAGGCGCTCCTTCAGCTCGTCGAGGCTCTTCTGGCCGAAGTTCCGCATCCGCAGGAACTCCTCGTCGGAGAGCGACAGAACCTGGCCGATCTTGGTGATCGAGTTGCGCTTCAGGGAGTTGTAGGCCCGCATCGGCAGGTCGAGCTCCTCGATCGGCGCGTCGAGCAGGTTGGCGCTCGGCGCGAGCGGGGCCTCCTCGCTCGCCGCGCTCGCCGGCCGGCCGATCTCGGCGAAGCGGCCGAACTCGCGGACGAGGATGTCGGCCGCCTGGCTCAGCGCCGCCTGGGCGGTCGTCGTGCCATCGGTCTCGATCTCGAGCGTGAGCTTGTCGTAGTTCGTCATCTGCCCGACGCGGGTCTTCTCGACCTGGTAGTTCACCCGGCGGACCGGGGAGAAGATCGCGTCGACCGGGATGACGCCGATCGGCATCTCCTCGGTGTGCTCGGCCGGCTGGTAGCCCATCCCGTTCTCGACGGTGAGGTCCATCTCGATCGAGCCCGAGTCGGAGTCGAGGGTGAGGAGCACGAGGTCGGGGTTGACGATCTCCACGTCGGCCGACTCGCCGATGTCCCCGGCGGTGACCGGGCCGGCGCCGCGCTTCACGAGCTTGAGCGTGATCGCGTGGCGGGCGAACGAGCGGAGCCGGAGCTTCTTCACGTTCAGGACGATCTGGGTGACGTCCTCCTTGACGTTCTCGATCGTGCTGAACTCGTGGAAGACCCCGTGGATCTGGATGCTGGTGACGGCGGCGCCCTCGAGCGACGAGAGGAGCACGCGGCGCAGGGCGTTGCCCAGCGTCACGCCGTAGCCCTCCTGGAGGGGCGTCACCTCGAAGCGGCTGAGGTTGCCCTCGGTGTGCACCTCCTCGATGCGCGGGGAGGGCGGCGCCGGCGGCTGGGTGGTCTCGAGATCGATCATGGGTGGACGGTGACTCCTAGCGCGAGTAGTACTCGACGACGAGCTGCTCGTTGAACTCGAGCGGCATCTGCTCGCGCGCCGGTTCGGACAGGACGGTGCCGGAGAGCTTGTTCGGGTCGACGCTGAGCCACTCGGGGATCTGCGCCGCCCGGATCGTCTCGCCGGCAGTCTTGAAGTACTCGCGGTTGCGGCGGCTTTCGCGGACCTCGATGCGGTCGCCGACCTTCGTCCCGAAGCTCGGGACGTTCGTCGGGCGGCCGTTGACCGCGAAATGGCCGTGGCTGACGAGCTGGCGGGCCTGTGCGCGGCTGGACGCGAAGCCCATGCGGTAGACGACGTTGTCGAGGCGCATCTCGAGCAGGCGCAGCAGGTTCTCGCCGGTCACGCCCTTGCCCTGGTCCGCCTTCTCGAAGTAGTTGCGGAACTGGCGCTCGAGGACCGAGTAGCTCTTGCGGACCTTCTGCTTCTCGCGAAGCTGGAGGCCGTACTCGCTGACCTTGCGCCGGCGCTGGGTGTTCATGCCCGGCGGGGTGCTGCGGCGCTCGAACGAGCACTTGCGGCTGTAGCAGCGGCTGCCCTTCAGGAAGAGCTTGAGCCCCTCGCGACGGCAGATGCGGCAGACGGCGTCGGAATAGCGTGCCATCGACTCCCCCTCAGACCCGGCGCCGCTTCGGCGGGCGGCAGCCGTTGTGCGGGATCGGCGTCACGTCGGTGATGGCGGTGACCTCGAGGCCGGCGGCCTGGAGCGATCGGATCGCCTGCTCGCGACCGCCGCCCGGGCCCTTCACGAAGACCTCGATCTGGCGCATCCCGTTCTCCATCGCGCGGCGCGCGGCGAGATCGGCGGTCTGGGCCGCCGCGTACGGGGTGCTCTTCCGGGAGCCCTTGAAGCCGACCAGCCCCGCGCTGCCCCAGCTGATCACGTTCCCGCTCGGGTCGGTGATCGTGACGATCGTGTTGTTGAACGTCGACTGGATGTGCGCGTGCCCGACCGGCACGTTCTTTCGCTCGCGCTTCTTCCCGCGCTGAGCGCGCTTACGCTCTGCCATGGAACTCCCTGATCACTTCTTGCGGCGCACGCCGACCGTCTTCTTCGCGCCTCGGCGCTGCCGCGCGTTCGTCTTCGTTCGCTGCCCGCGGACCGGCAGGTTGCGCCGATGGCGAAGGCCGCGATACGAGCCGATCTCCATCAGGCGCTTGATGTTCATGCTGACCTCGCGACGGAGGTCGCCCTCGACCTTGAACTGGCGGTCGATGACCTCGCGGAGGCGGTTGACCTCCTCCTCGGTCAGGTCCCGGACCCGCTTGTCGGGCGAGACGTTGGCCGCGGAGACGGCACGTGCGGCCGAGGTGGGGCCGATGCCATGGATGTACTGGAGGCTGACCACCACGCGCTTCTCGCGCGGGATGTCGACGCCGGCGATACGAGCCACGCTCCTCCTACCCCTGCCGCTGCTTGTGCTTGGGGATGACGCAGATGACCATCACCACGCCGGAGCGCTTGATGACCTTGCAGCGCTCACAGCGGGGCTTCACGGACGCAGAAACCTTCATCTCATCCTGTACGTGATGCGACCCCGGGTGAGGTCATACGGACTGAGCTCAACACGAACCGTGTCGCCGGGCAGGATGCGGATGAAGTTCTGGCGCAGCTTCCCGGAGATGTGCGCGAGCACCTCGTGCCCGTTCTCCAGGCGCACCTTGAACATCGCGTTCGGCAGGGGCAGGATGACCTCGCCCTCTACCTCAATGGCATCCTTCTTTGGCAAGCGACACGCACCTCGTTTCAGCTGGAAACAATTCGAATGGGATTGACACACGGAAAGGCCGCCGCACAGGGCGACCCACGGAAGGAGGAGTATACCTCAGGGCACGCTCCCGGCACAAGGCGGCTCATCGGAGCTCCGTGAGCACGTCGGGACCCTCGGCGGTCACCGCGACGGTGTTCTCGAAATGGGCCGACAGCGACCCGTCGACGGTGCACACCGTCCATCCGTCGTCGGCGACGTAGACGTCGTCGCCACCGAGGTTGAACATCGGCTCGATGGCGAAGCACATCCCCTCCTGGATCAGCAGCCCGGTCCCCGGCCGGCCGTAGTTCGGCACCTGCGGGTCCTCGTGCATGGCCTGGCCGATGCCGTGGCCGACGAACGGCCGCACGATGCCGTAGCCGTGCTCGCGGGCCACCGACTCGATGGCGTGGCCGACGTCGCCGAGGTGGTTGCCGGCCCGGGCGGCGGCGATCCCCGCCTCCATCCCCCGCCGGGTGGCGTCGATGAGCTGGCGCACCTCGGCTGGCGGATCGCCCACGTACCACGAGCGGGCACAATCGGCATGCCAGCCGTCGATGATGCAGCCGATGTCGATCTTCACGAGATCCCCCGCCTCGATCCGCCGCTTCGGCGACGGGATGCCGTGGACGACCTCGTCGTTCAGGCTGGCGCAGATGACGCCCGGGAAGGGCGGGTTCGACCCGTAGCCGAGGAACGAGCTCGTCGCGCCCGCCTCGTCCATCATCCGCACCGCGATCGCGTTGAGGTCGCCGGTCGTGATGCCCGGCCGCAGCTCGGCGTGGAGGACCTCGAGGATCTCGGCCAGCAGCCGGCCGGACCGGCGCATCGCCTCGATCTCCGACGGGCGCTTGATCGTGACCGCGACCATGCGCGTGCTCATCGGGCCGCCTCCTCGGCCGGCAGGCCGATGTCGCGCAGGATCTCGGCCGTCACCTCCTCGATCGGCTTGCGGCCGTCGATGCGGTCGACGATGCCCATGCGCTCGTAGTGCTCGACGACCTCGAGCATGGGCGGCACCTGGCGCTCGAGCCGGGCGCGGACGACCTCGGGGCGGTCGTCGTCGCGCTGGCGCAGCTTCGTGCCGTCCTTGTCGCAGATGCCCGGCACCCGCGGCGGGTCGGCGGTCTCGTGGTACGGCGTGCCGCACGTCGGGCAGATCCATCGGCCCGCCACGCGGCGGACGAGCTCCTCGGTCGGGACCTCGATATAGATGACGCGGCGGATCCGCTCCCCCTGGGCGGCGAGCCGCTCGTCGAGGGCCTTGGCCTGGCCGACGGTGCGCGGAAAGCCATCGAGGATGGCGCCCTTCGCGGCGTGCGGCTTGGCGAGCTCCTCCATGAACATCCGGATGGTGATCTCGTCGGGCACGAGCTCGCCGCGCTCGATGTACTTGCGCGCCTCCTCGCCGAGCGGCGTCCCGGCGGCCATCGCCGCCCGGAACATGTTGCCCGAGGCAAGGTGCGGCAGCCCGAGCCTGCGCGACAGGATCGTGGCCTGGGTGCCCTTGCCGGCGCCGACGGCGCCGACGAGGAGGAGGATCAGTCGCTCATCGGACCGATCGGCGCCATCGGTCACCTCACGAAGCCCTCGTAGTGCCGCATGAGCATCTGGGCCTCGAGCTGCTTCATCGTCTCGACCACGACGTTGACGACGATGAGGATGCTCGTGCCGCCCAGGGCGAGGTTCTCGGTGCCCGGGATGATGAGCGTCATGATGTACGGCAGGATCGCGATCAGGCCGAGGAACAGCGCCCCGCCGAGCGTGATCCGGTTCGTGACGCGGGCGAGGAACTCCTCGGTCGGCTTGCCGGGCCGGATGCCGGGGATGAACTGGCCGTTCTTGCGCAGATAGTCGGCGGTCTGATCCGGGCGGAACTGGAACGCCGTGTAGAAGTACGTGAAGAACACGACGAGCAGGAAGTAGAGCGTGCCGTAGACCGGGATGTTGTTCTGCCCGTCGAGGTGGAAGCGGATGAAGCCCGCCACGTTGCGCACCCAGTCGATCTCGCTCGTCTCGAAGTAGCCGGCGATCTGCGCGGGGAACAGCAGGATGCTGACCGCGAAAATGATCGGGATGACGCCGGCCATCGTGACCTTGAGCGGCAGGTAGGTCGACTGCGCCTGGTACATGCGGCGCCCGCGCACGCGGCTGGCGGCCTGGATCGGGATCCGGCGCTGGCCCTCGTTGATGAACACGACGGCCGCGATGACGATGATCGCCACGATCGCGAACGGGATGAGGCGGCTCGCCGCGTCCGGCGCGCCGATGATGCCGCGCAGCTGCTGCGGGATCGAGCCGACGATGCCGGCGAAGATGATGAAGCTGATGCCGTTGCCGAGGCCTCGCTCGCTGATGAGCTCGCCGAGCCACATGAGCAGGATCGTGCCGGCCGTGAAGCTCGTCAGCAGGCTGATCGTCTCCAGGCTGAACAGCGGGTTGGCCGGGATGACGCCGTTGGCGCTCAGCAGGACGCTGATGCCGTAACCCTGGGCGACCGCGAGCGGCACGGTCAGCAGGCGGGTGTACTGGTTGATCTTGTTGCGGCCGTACTCCCCCTCGCGCGACAGCTCCTCGAGGGCCGGGATCACGCCCCGCATCAGCTGCATGATGATGCTGGCGTTGATGTACGGGTTCACCCCGAGGCCGATGATCGAGGCGGCCGCCAGGCCGCCTCCCGAGAAGATGTTCAGGATCCCGAGCAGCGGGTTGTTCTCGAACAGGTCGGCCAGGGCCACCGTGTTCACGTTCGGGACCGGAACGTTCGTCAGCGCCCGGAAGACCAGCAGGATTCCGAGCGTGAAGAGCAGCTTGCGCCGGATATCCGGCGCTCGGAAGGCGGTGACGACCGTCTCGATCAAGCCGTGGGCTCGCTTTCGTCGCTCTCGTCGGCCTCGGTCTCAGCCTCGGCCTCGGCCTCGGTCTCGGCCTCGGTCTGCGTCTCGACCTCGTCGGTCGCCTCGCTGACCTCGGCAGCCGCAGGCGCCTCATCGGCAGCCGATGCGGTCGCCGGCTCCTCCTCGGCCTCCTCGACCGGCAGGTTGTCCGGCCAGCTCAGGCGCTGGACGGTCGAGCCGGCGGCCTCGAGCTTCTCGAGGGCCGATCGGCTGAAGCCGTGGGCGTGGATCGTGATCCCCTTCGGCGCCTCGCCGATGCCGAGGATCTTCACCGGCTTCTTCGTGTCGGAGATGACGCGGTCATGCGCCAGCACGTCCGGCGTGACGAGCGTGCCCGTCGCGACGCCGGCGAGCTTGGCGAGGTTGACCGGCACGTACTCGACGCGGAACCGGTTCTTGAAGCCGTGGAGCTTCGGCGTGCGGACGTGGAGCGGCGTCTGGCCACCCTCGAACCAGGCCGGGATGTTCCCGCCGGCCCGGGCCTTCTGGCCCTTCGTGCCGCGACCGGCGGTCTTGCCGCGGCCGGAGCCGTGGCCGCGACCGACGCGGCGTGCCGGCTTCCGGGATCCCGGCGCCGGATGGAGATCGTGGAGCTTCATGCCGATTCCCCTTCCTTCGCCGATGCGCCCGCGGCGCCGCCCGGCTCCTCGATCTCGAGGAGGAACGCGGCGCGCCGCAGCATGCCCCGGTTCTCCGGGGTATCGGCGACCTCGACCGTCTGGTTCAGGCGTCGCAGGCCCAGCGCCCGGACCGTGCCGCGCGTGGCGGCGTTGTGCCCGATCGTCGAGCGCAGCAAGGTGACGCGGATCTTCGGCGCGTCGGAGCGCGCGGCCTTCGTTCGGCTAGCGGCCACGTCCGCCTCCCGGCCCGCTGCCCATCGGCTCACGCCGCTCCGGGACCTCGTGCGGCGTGCGCGCCAGCTCCGCGCCGCGCTTGCCGAGGAGGTCCTCGGCGGTCCTGCCGCGCAGCGCGGCGATCTCGTCGGCCGAGCGGAGCGCCTTGAGGCACTCGATCGTGGCCTGCACGACGTTGATCGGGTTCGTGCTGCCCGAGGCCTTGCTCAGCAGGTCCCGGATCCCGGCGGCCTCGACGACCGATCGCACCGAGCCACCGGCGATGACGCCGGTACCGGCGCTCGCGGGCTTGAGCATGACCTTCGCCGCACCGAAATGCCGATGCACCTCGTGCGGGATCGTGGTGCCGACGAGCGGCACCTTGATCAGGTGCTTCTTCGCGTCCTCGACGCCCTTGCGGATCGCCTCGGGCACCTCGCCGGCCTTGCCGATGCCGGCGCCGACGGTGCCGTTGCCGTCACCGACGACGACGACCGCGCTGAAGCTGAAGCGCCGGCCGCCCTGGACGACCTTGGCGACGCGGTTGATCTGGACGACTTTCTCTTCCAGGTTGAGCTTGGACGGGTCGATCCGTGCCATGCGCTCGTCTCCTCCTCGCTACAGGTCGAGGCCGCCCTCGCGGGCGCCCTCGGCGAGCGAGCGGACTCGCCCGTGGTACTGATACCCGCCCCGATCGAGGACGACGGCCGACACGCCGGCTGCCTTCGCACGATCGGCGATCGCGCGACCGACGGCCTTCGCGGCGTCGACCTTCGTGTCGCCGGCGAGCTCCGGCTCGCGGCTCGAGGCCGCGGCCAGCGTCCGGCCGGTCGTGTCGTCGATGACCTGGGCATAGATGAACTTCGCGCTGCGGAAGACCGACAGGCGCGGGCGCTCCGGCGAGCCGCTGATGCGGAGACGGAGTCGCTCGTGGCGCTTGCGACGCAGGACGTCGCGGGACAGGGTCGTCATCGGTCGTTCCTCAGCCTCCGACCTTGCCGGCCTTGCCGGCCTTGCGGAGGATCTGCTCGCCCGCGTAGCGGATGCCCTTGCCCTTGTACGGCTCCGGCTTGCGCTGCGAGCGAATATGGGCGGCGATCTGGCCGACGAGCTCCTTGTCGGCGCCGAACACCGAGAGACGGGTCGGCGACTCGAGGCGGAACTCGATCCCGGCCGGCGGGTCGACCTCGACCGGGTGCGAGTAGCCGAGCGCCAGCACGAGCTTGGGGCCCTGGAGCTGGGCGCGGTAGCCGACGCCGCTGATCTCGAGGTTCTTCGTGAAGCCGGTGGCGACGCCGGTGACCATGTTGTTCACCAGCGTGCGCGTCAGGCCATGGAGCGCCCGGTGGCGCGGCTCGTCGCTGGGTCGAACGACGCGCAGCGTGCCGTCCTCGCGCTCGAGGGTCATCTCCGGATGGATCCTGCGCTCGAGCGTGCCGAGCGGGCCCTTCACGCGCAGCGTCGAGCCCTCCTGGGTGACCTCCACTCCGGCCGGGAGCGGAATCGGCATTCGTCCAATGCGAGACATGCTGATCAGCTCCTACCAGACGTAGCAGAGGACCTCGCCGCCGAGGTTCTGCTTCCGGGCATCGTTCCCGGTCATGATCCCGCGCGACGTGGAGAGGATGGCGAGGCCGAGGCCGCCGAGCACGCGCGGGATCTCGGTCTTGCGCGCGTACACCCGCAGGCCGGGCTTGCTGATGCGCTTCAGGCCGGTCACCACCGGGGTGCGGCCCTCGACGTACTTGAGGCGCAGCACGAGCTGCTCCTGGACGCTGTCGGGCGTCTGGCGCGTCTCGTACGAATCGATGAAGCCCTCGTCGGCGAGGATGCGCGCGATCTCGCGCTTCACCCGCGACGACGGGAGCGTCAGCTCCTTGTGCCGTGCCGCGCTGGCGTTGCGAATGCGCGTCAGCATGTCGGCGATCGGATCGGTCACGTTCATGTGGTCGTTCGTTCGTCTCCTCGGCGGTGGTTCGCTCCCGGCCTCACCCGGGTGGCGCCTGCCGCTGATGGTGGCCGCCTGGGCGGCCGTTGGCTCGCGAGCCCTACCAGCTCGACTTCGTCACTCCCGGCAGCTGGCCCAGCAGGGCACGCTCCCGGAAGCAGATGCGGCACATCGCGAAGCGCCGGATGTACGCCCGCGGCCGGCCACAGACCTGGCAGCGGTTGTGCTGGCGGACGCTGAATCGCGGCGTGCGCCGCGACTTCGCGATCATCGACTTCTTCGCCACGTCTGCGCTCCTCAGTTGTTCTGGAACGGCATGCCGAGGAGCTCGAGGAGCTTGCGCCCCTCCTCGTCGGTCTTCGCCGTCGTCACGATGCTGATCTCGAGCCCGCGCAGCCGGTCGATCTTGTCGTAGTCGATCTCCGGATACACGAGCTGCTCGGCCAGGCCGAGGCTGAAGTTGCCGCGCCCGTCGAACGAGCGGGTCGGGATGCCCCGGAAGTCGCGGATGCGCGGCAGGGCGAGCGCCATGGTGCGCTCGAGGAAGTCGTACATCCGCTGCCCCCGCAGCGTGACCTTGGCGCCGATCGGCATCCCGGTCCGCAGGCGGAACTGGGCGATGCTGCGCTTCGCGCGCGTGACGATCGGCTTCTGGCCGGTGATCGTCGTCAGGTCGCCGACGGCCGCGTCGAGCGCCTTCGCGTTGGCGATCGCCTCACCGAGGCCGATGTTGACGACGATCTTCTCCAGGCGCGGGATCTCCATCGGGTTGTCGTAGCCGAACTCCCGCTGGAGCGCCGGGACGACGTCGTCGTGGTAGCGCCTGCGCAGGCCGGCGTACTCGGGCTTCTGGAAGCTCGAGCCATTGGCCGATGCCTTCGGCGCGGCGGTCGCGGCCGAGCCCTTCGAGCGGCTCCGCGTCGTGGTCTTCGTCTCAGGACTCACTTCGCCCCCTCGATCTGCTCGCCGCAGTGCTTGCACACTCGCGCCCGCTTCCCGTTCTCGAGCACCTGGTGCCCGATTCGGGTCGGCCGGTTGCAGCGCGGGCAGACGACCTGCACGTTGCTGACGTGGATCGGCACGGGCAGGTCGATGATGCCGGCCTGCTGCGTCCGGCTCTGCGCGCGCTGGTGGCGCTTCGCCATGTTGATGCCGGGGATCACGACCCCCAGGCCACGCTTCGTCTTCTCGACCCGCTCGACGGTGCCGCGCTTGCCGCGGTCCTTGCCGGCCAGGACGAGAACGGTGTCACCCCGTCGGACGTTCACTACAGCACCTCCGGGGCGAGGGACACGATCTTCATGTAGTTGCGCTCGCGGAGCTCGCGCGCGACGGGCCCGAAGATGCGGGTCCCGCGCGGGCTGCCCTGGGCGTTGATGAGCACGGCCGCGTTCTCGTCGAAGCGGATATGGCTGCCGTCGGGGCGGCCGTACTCCTTCGTGGTGCGAACCACGACGGCGCGCACGACGTCGCCCTTCTTCACGCCCGAGTTCGGGAGCGCCTGCTTGACGCTGGCCACGATGACGTCACCCACCTCGGCGGTGTCGCTCGTGGACCGCCCGAGGACGGTGATGCACTGCAGCGTCCGCGCGCCGGAGTTGTCGGCCACGCGCAGCCTGCTGTACTGGCGGATCATGCGGGCTCCGCCTCCTCGGCCGTCTCGATCAGCTCCTCCCCGGAGCCGCGAGCCGTGATCTCGATGACCCGCCAGCGCTTCTCGCGCGACAGCGGCCGGCTCTCCTCGATGCGCACGGTGTCACCCACGCGCGCGCTGTTGTCCTCGTCGTGCGCCTGGAACTTCGTGCTGAGGCGAACCACCCGCTTGTAGATCGGGTGGCGCCGCAGCCGCTCGACGCTGACGACGACGGTCTTGTCCATCTTGTCGGACACGACGCGTCCGATCTTCGTTCGTCGCTTGCCCTGCATCAGCTGGCCTTCTCGGTCCGCGCCCGCTCCGCCTCGGCGGCGTGCTGGCGCTCGGTCATGACGGTCAGGATGCGGGCGATGCGCTTCCGCGTCGCCGGCAGCCTGCCGTAGTTGGTCTCCTGTCGCGTGGCGAGATCGAAGCGGATCTTCCACAGCTCCTGCTTCGCCTCACGCAGCGCGCCCTCGAGGTCCTTGTCGGAGAGGGCACGCACCTCACTGATGTCCATGCTCGAGGCCCTCCTTGACGACGAACTTCGTGCTGATCGGCAGCTTGTGGCCGGCGAGGCGCATCGCCTCGCGCGCGATCGGCTCCGGGACGCCCGACATCTCGAACATCACGCGGCCGGGCTTCACGACCGCCACCCAGTGGTCCGGCGCGCCCTTGCCCGAGCCCATGCGGACCTCGGCGGGCTTCTTCGTGACCGGCTTGTCCGGGAAGACCCGGATCCAGACGCGGCCACCACGCTTGATGTGGTGCGTCATCGCCCGCCGAGCGGCCTCGATCTGGCGGCTGGTGAGCCAGCACACCTCCTCGGCCATCAGCCCGTAGTCGCCGAAGCTGACGGTCGTGCCGCCCTTCGCCAGGCCGGCGCGGCGCCCGCGCTGGACCTTGCGGTGCTTGACACGCTTGGGCATCAACATCGTCAGGCCTCCTTCGCCGGCGCGTCGGCGTCAGCGTCGGCCGATTCGGCCTCGGGCGGCGCGG
>DATAJO010000027.1:0-20951 GCA_036262075.1 Candidatus Limnocylindria bacterium | reverse complement strand
CGTGTCCGCCCGGCCCATCGAACGTCGATCGTCGATCGTCACCGGAGCCTGAGCTTGCGCAGCGTTCGATCGCTCGATCGGTCGGCGCTGCGCACGAAGGCCATGGCCGGCGCGCTCGCCGGGACCGATCCATGGGCCAGGTCCTGATCCGTCGGTGAGGCGCACTCGAAAAGGACGCGGGTCGGCCTGACTCGGCGGTTCGGGCCTCGGCACTCTCGCTGTGGCGAGAGGATTTCACCGGAGGACCTGTTGGCGTGGCGTTCTCGCGCTGTGGCGAGCACCGGGACGCACGAAGCGCACGCCGGGGAGCGGTTCACGCTCACCGGCGCTCGCTGCAGTCGACAAACGACACGCCCACAGCGCCTCCGGTGAAGAATGCTCGCCCTGGCGCGAACCAGCGCCGCTGCTCGCTGTGGCGAGAGGATTTCACCGGAAGGCCGATCCACGCTGCGTTTTCGCGCCGTGGCGAGCACCGGGACGCACGAACCGCACGCCGATGCGCCCCTCACGCTCACCAGCGCTCGCCCCAGTCGACAAACGACACGCCACCGACGCTTCCGGTGAAGAACGCTCGCTCCAGCGCGCACCGCTCGAGGCGCCGCTGGTCGTGACGTGTGGGGTAGCCGATGCGACCCTGCCGGCACCGGCCCGCCGCCGTCGACCCGGAGCCCGTTCGCCGATCGCGACGCCTGAGCTGTCACGAACGCGGCGCAGGATCGAGTCACGTGCTGAGGCGGGGCGGGGGGAACCCGCGTCGGCGCGAGTAATCCACAACCTCGCCGGATTTCCACAGAAGGCTCGACTTATCCCCGGATCGGCCGGTCGGGAGCCGACACCGGACGCATCGGCACCCATAGGCTTCGGGGCGTATGAGCATCGACAAGCTGGCACCACAATCGGTCGAGGCTGAGCAGAGCGTGCTCGGCTCGATCTTGATCGACGCCGACGCCATCCTCCGGGTCGCCGACTTCC
This sequence comes from Candidatus Limnocylindria bacterium, assembly GCA_036262075.1. Classification (GTDB taxonomy): domain Bacteria; phylum Chloroflexota; class Limnocylindria; order QHBO01; family QHBO01; genus JACDBZ01. The sequence goes on along the minus strand of DATAJO010000027.1, from coordinate 19,979 downwards.
TCAAGCCGTCCGACTTCTATCGCGCGCAGCACGCGGACGTGTACGAGGCGATGCTCGCCCTCCACGGCCAGCGGGAGCCGATCGACCTCATCACCCTGGCCGATGAGCTGAAGCGTCGCGACCGCCTCGACGCGGTCGGCGGGCCGGCGTACCTCACCACGCTCATGGACTCGGTTCCGACGGCGGTCCACGCCGAGCACTACGGCCGGATCGTCGAGCGCAAGGCCATCCTCCGCAACCTCATCAGCGCGGCCGGCCGCATCGCCGCCGTCGGCTACGAGGAGGCGAACGATGCCGAGGTGGCCATCGATCGCGCCGAGTCGATCCTGTTCGAGATCAGCCAGCGCCGGACGGAGGGCGGCTTCGAGTCGCTGTCGACGCTCCTCGGCCAGGCCTACGATCGGCTCGAGTACCTCCACGAGCACCGTGGCCAGATCCTCGGCGTGCCGACCGGCCTCAGCCATCTCGACGCGCTGCTCGGCGGGCTTCAGCCATCGGACCTCGTCATCCTCGCCGCCCGTCCCTCGGTCGGAAAGACGTCCATGGCCCTGAACGTCGCCCAGCACGCAGCGGTACGGGAGAACAAGAAGGTCGCGGTCTTCAGCCTCGAGATGAGCCGGGAGCAGCTCGCCCTGCGGCTCCTTTCGGCGGAGACGGGGATCAACCCACGGCCGCTCCAGACCGGCTTCGTCGACGAGACCGACTGGAGCAAGATCGCGACGGTCATGAACGACATGGCCTCGGCGCCGCTGTGGATCGACGACTCCCCGGCGCTGACGGTCATGGAGCTGCGGACGAAGGCGCGGCGGCTCGAGGCGGAGCAGCACGGGCTCGACCTCATCATCGTCGACTATCTCCAGCTCATGCAGGCGGCGACCGCGAGCCGCGACGCGAACCGGGTCCAGGAGGTGAGCGAGATCAGCCGCGGCCTGAAACAGCTGGCCCGCGAGCTCAAGGTCCCGGTCCTCGCGCTGTCGCAGCTGTCGCGTGGCGTCGAGCAGCGCGGGACGGCCGAGCCGCGCCTGTCGGACCTCCGCGAGTCGGGCTCGATCGAGCAGGACGCGGACGTCGTCATCTTCCTGTACCGCGAGGCGGAGCAGAACCCTGAGGCCGAGGTCGAGCTCATCAAGGTCAAGGTCGCCAAGCACCGCAACGGGCCGATCGGCGAGGTGCCGGTGCAGTTCCGGAAGGCGAACACCCGCTTCTACAGCGTGGCGGCACGGGAGGAGGTGGCGGCATACTGAGTGCGCGTTCGGACCGATGCATCGGCTCGCTCGGTTTGCGACCAAGCGATGCGCCGGGGGGCTTGTAATGCGGGTGTACACTCCCGGCCAGTAACGACCGGTCCACCAGCGTCTGGCCCGAGTACGACGATCCGCGCCCACATTCGCACGCAGATCACGCCCTCGCAGACCGCGACCGTCCAAGTTCGGACCGGGCGTGCGAATCAGGAGGGCCCTGGGAAGGTGTACGCCGACAAGACCATCCGCTGTCGCGACTGCGGCATGGACTTCGTCTTCTCCGCGGGCGAGCAGGAGTTCTACGCCAGCAAGGGGTTGATGAACGAGCCCCAGCGCTGCCAGAGCTGCCGCGCCGTCGCCAAGCAGAACCGAGCGCTCGGCATCGGGACGGGGGGATCCGGCGGACAGCGCGAGATGCACGCCGCCGTGTGCGCCGAGTGTGGCGGGCAGGCGCTCGTGCCGTTCCTGCCGCGGAACGATCGCCCGGTCTATTGCAGCAACTGCTTCGACAAGGTGCGCGCCCGGGCCTGATCTCACGATCCGATCCACCCAACGCGCTCGACCGGCGCCGTCACCCGACGGCGCCGTTTCACGTGCGTGCCGTGGAGGCGCCGCCGAAGGGGCACGCAGATGGACGCGACACGAGGGTAGGATGGGCCCGTCTCCCCGCATCGAGGTCCCGTCCGTCCCGCCATGTCCGTCATCGCCGTCGTCGGCGCCCAATGGGGCGATGAAGGAAAGGGGCGGGTCGTCGACTACCTGGCGGACCAGGCCGACCTCGTCATTCGCTACGGCGGTGGGAACAACGCCGGGCACACCGTGGTCAACCCGCACGGCCAGTTCAAGCTTCACCTCATCCCATCGGGCATCTTCTACCCGGGCACCCGGAACCTGCTCGGCAACGGGGTGGTCATCAACCCGCCGGCGCTCGTCGGCGAGCTCGACGGGCTCGAGAAGGCCGGCTTCGACGCGTCGAACCTGTTCGTCAGCGACCGCGCCCACCTGGTCATGCCGTACCACGTGCTGCTCGACCAGCTCGACGAGCGTGAGCGTGGCGCGTCGAAGATCGGGACGACGTCGCGGGGCATCGGTCCGGCCTACGTCGACAAGGTCGCGCGTCGCGGGATCCGCGTCGTCGACCTCATGGAGCCGCGGGCGTTCCGCGAACGGCTCGAGAAGACGCTGACCCGCACTCGCCGGCTCGTCGAGACCTATCCGGATCCGGACGGCGAGATGGCCGATGCGATCCGCGAGGCGACCGATGCCGACGTCATCGCCGAGACCTACCTCGCCGCGGCCGTGCGGCTGCGGCCGCACGTCGTCGACGGCCAGGCGATGGTCGACGCGGCGCTCGAGGCGGGCGACCGCATCCTGCTCGAGGGCCAGCTCGGCACGATGCGCGACATCGACTGGGGCATCTACCCCTACGTCACCAGCTCGTCGCCGATCCCCGGTGGGGCGAGCATCGGGGCCGGGCTGCCGGCGGTGCGGATCGACCAGGTGCTCGGCGTGGTGAAGGCGTACACGACGGCGGTCGGCGCGGGACCGCTGCCGACGGAGCTCGACGACGCCGACGGCGAGCGCCTGCGGGATCGGGGCGCGGAGTACGGCACCTCGACCGGGCGGGCCCGGCGCTGCGGCTGGTACGACGCCGTGGCCGTCCGGTTCAGCGTCCGCCTCGCTGGCTACTCGGCGATCGCGCTCACGAAGCTCGACGTCCTCGACGGCTTCGAGCGCATCCGCATAGCGACCGCGTACCGCGATCCCGTCGACGGGACGGAGTGGACGACGGTGCCGGCGTCGACATCGGTCTACGAGCGGCTCGAGCCCGTGTACGAGGACCTGCCCGGCTGGCAGACCGATACGACCGGCTGCCGCTCATGGGACGAGCTGCCCGCCGCGGCCCGCGCCTACGTCGAGCGGCTCGAGGCGCTGGCGGGCGTGCCGGTGACCTACGTCAGCGTCGGCGCGGAACGTGCCCAGATGATCGTTCGATCGACGCACTGACACGCACTGACGCGCACTGAACACGCACTGACACGCACTGAGGAACGGGACATGAAGCTCGGGGTGATCACACCGCAGGGCTGGACGGGGGAGTTCGACGGCTGGGAGCCGCAGCGGGCGTGGGCCCGAACGGTCGAGGTCGCGCAGCAGGCGGAACGCATCGGCGCCGAGTCGGTGTGGCTGTTCGACCATTTCCACACCGTTCCGCGGCCGACCGACGAGATCACGTTCGAGTCGTTCACGTCGCTCTCGGCGCTGGCGGCGCTGACCGAGCGCGTCCGGCTGGGCCAGATCGTCATCTGCAACGGGTTCCGCAACCCGGCGCTGACCGCGAAGATGGCGTCCACGCTCGACACGATCAGCGGTGGCCGCTTCGAGCTCGGCATCGGCGCAGGCTGGAAGCGCGACGAGTGGCTCGCCTACGGCTACGGCTTCCCGGAGACGAAGGAGCGGCTGGCGATGCTCCACGACGCGCTCGAGGTCATCGGCCGCATGCTCGAGGGCGACAAGCACCAGCACGCCACCTACGAGGGCCGATACCACTCGGTCCACGAGGCGCGGAACGTCCCGAAGCCGATCCAGCCGACCGGCATGCCGATCATGGTGGGAGGCAACGGCCCGAACGTGACCTGGCGCCTCGCGGCGCGCTACGCCGACGAGCTCAACCTCGACGGGCTGTCGCCTGACGAGGTCCGGGAGGCGCTGCCCACGATCCGGTCACGCTGCGAGGAGATCGACCGCGATCCGGACACCCTTGCCGTCTCGGTCCACGTCTGGTGGGGTATGCCGGACTGGGGCCAGCCGGGCGACGCGCGCCGCCGGTTCCTCGCCGACTATGCCGAGCTCGGCGTGAGCCGGGTCATCGGCCTGCTTCGTTCGTCAGCGGAGTCCGACGATGCCCTCGAGGCACTGGCGGAGGATGCGGCAGCGGCCGGGGTCAAGCTCGAGCGCTGATGCGAGAACGGGGTTGCGTCGACGCGCAACCCCGTTCCCCTTGGTGCGTGGGTCACGCGACCTGGTCGTTCGACGCCGTCAGCCAGCGCGCGAGCGCCGGGAGCAGGGCGACGGCCGAGAGGCCGACGAGGACGTACACGATGGTCGAGAGCGCGTTCGTCTCGCCGAACGAGTCCCCGGTGATGGCGGCCACGAGGTCGAACTTCGCGAGCCCGACGAGCAGCCAGTTGATCCCGCCCACGATGACGAGGAGCAGGGCGGCGGCGTTGATGTAGCGCATTGGTGGAAGACCTCTTTCGTGTGTGGGTGCGTCCGCGAGTGCGACCGCGCTGCACGCAGCGTAGAGGCTATGTATAGAGTCTGTCAAGCCTTTGCGCAGTCCAAAGGCTGCGCCCGTCAGCCGAGTGACCGCCGCAGCGCAGCGACGTCCTCGGCGATCGAGTCCGCCCCGAGGACCACGACATGGGCGCCGTCGACCTGGTCGGCGTGCTGTCCGCCGACCACGATCCGGGTCGATGGCTGCGTGATGCGAATGGCTCGGACCACCTCGCGCCCGTGTGCGACGTCCGCACGGCGCGGGACGCCGATGACCGCCGCGGCGGGCGACCGATCCTCCACGGCGCTGACCCAGCTCTCGACCGGGAGATCGGGGCCGAGGTAAAGGATCGGCAACCCTGCTCGGCGCGCAGCCGTGGCGAAAGCGAGCGCCCCGAACTCGTGCCGCGCGCCCGGAGCGAGGCCGACGAGGATGGGCGCCGCGGCGGTCGAGGCACCTGCGGCGTCGTACACCGCGGCCATGCGCCGGAGGATCGCATGGCTGGTGGCGTGTTCTCCGGCGACCGACACGTCGCCGCGCTGCCACGCCCTGCCGATGGCCGTCAGGGCCGGGCGGAGGACCGTTTCCCACGCGGTTTCGAAGCGCATCGTGGCGAACGTCTCGTCGAGTGTCACCTCGAGGCGCTCGCCGTCGAGCCCCCGCGCAGCATCCACGATGCGCTCGACGAGCTCGGCGCTCGCCGCCACTCCCGCCGGCGGCTCCGGCGCGGGCTCGCCCGCGGCCTGGGATGGCCGCCCCAGGCGCGTGAGCTCGGCCGGCGAGGCTTCGGCGATGTGCGCGGCGGCCTGCTGCGCCGCCCAGCCCTCCTCGATGAGGCGACGCATGGCGATGAGGCGCGCGATGGCGTCATCGTCATACAGGCGGTAGCCCGACGCGGTCCGCGCCGGCGTGACGACGCCGTAGCGACGCTCCCACGCGCGAAGGAGCGGGATGCCGACGCCGCTGCGCGCTGAGGCCTCCTTGATCGTGTACATGGTCTGTGCATCCTATCCGATTGCGCAGACCGTCGACCGTCGGCGGCGGGTCGCTATACAGACGCTCGACGGCCGCCGAAGACGCCGGCACGGATGCGTCCGGCGACGACCCCGGCCACCGCGACGAGCACGACGGCCGCGGGCACCAGGAAGTAGGGATAGACGTCCGGACCGATATCCGGATCGCCGAAGACCAAGATCCCGAACCGTGCGACGGCGGCGATCGTGGCTGCGACCCCGAGCCACGTGACGGCGGCACGCCAGGCAACTGGCGACTCGGTGAAGGCGCCCGCACCGAGGGCGAGGACGCCGAGCGCCAGCCCGGCCGGGAACACCGGATCGGTGATCGACGAGCCGCTCGTCAGCCCGCCCACGGCCATGACGAGCGCACCGCCGCCGATGACGATGAGCGCGGCCCGCGAGAGCGAGATCCAGGTCGACATCGCGTCGTCCTCCGCGTCCGCGCCGGTCGCGTGATGCGATCCGTCGCACGGTCGAGCGAATCGTCGCACGGGCCGCCTGCGGGTCAACAGCGGTGGCCTATACTCGGCGAAACCGCAGCCGCCGCCGACGTGCATCCGATCCGCGCCGTCATCCCAGCCCGCGACGTCCACACCCGCGCCGCCATGCCGCGCGGGTTTTTCGTACCCCGAGGAGGCCTCCAGTGATCGAGCAGGCGCCCGTTCGAGACAGCACCGAGACGCGCCTGCGTCGGGCCTACGGGTTCGAGGAGGTCGCGCTCGTCCCCGGGGCCGTGACCGCCGATCCCGCCGAGGTCGACCTGTCGACCGAGATCGGCGGCTTCCGCCTCGAGATCCCGTTCCTGGCCGCAGCGATGGACGCGGTGGCCGACGCGGACTTCGCGGTGCGCCTGGACCGGCACGGCGGGATCGCCTTCGTCAACCTCGAGGGCCTCTACACCCGCTACGAGGACGCGACGCCGATCATCGAGCGGGTCGTGGCCGCGGACGACGGCCGGGCCGCCGCCCACATCCTGGCCGAGGCCTATGAGCAGCCGATCCGCGACGACCTCATCCGCGCCATCATCGCGCGCATCAAGGCCCAGGGCGCGACGGCGGCCGTGGCGACCACGCCGGGATCGGCCTGGCACCACGCCGAGATCGCCGCCGATGCGGGCGCCGACCTGTTCCTCGTCCAGTCGCAGGTCTCGAGCGCGCGGCATATCTCCACCTCGACCCGCGTGCTCAGCCTGGCCGACCTCACCGGCGCATTGAAGCTGCCGGTCCTCGTCGGCAACACGGTCAGCGGCGAGGCGGCCTACCAGCTCATGCACCAGGGCGCGGCCGGCATCTTCGTCGGGGTCGGGCCGGGCGCCGCCTGCACGACGCGCGAGGTGCTCGGCATCGGCGTGCCACAGGTGACCGCCACGCTCGAGGTCGCCGCGGCCCGCGATCGGTTCGAGCGCGAGACCGGCCGCTACGTGCCGATCGTCACCGACGGCGGCATGAAGACCGGCGGCGACATCGCCAAGGCCATCGCCTCCGGAGCCGATGCGGTCATGCTCGGCTCGCCGTTCGCCGGCGCGCTCGAGGCGCCGGGACGCGGCTACAACTGGGGCATGGCCGCCCCGTCTCCGACGCTGCCGCGCGGGACGCGGATCAGGATCGGCAACCGCCTGCCGCTCGAGCAGATCCTGTTCGGCCCGGCCGAGACGACCCACGGCACGCAGAACCTCGTCGGCGCGCTGCGCCAGTCGATGGCCGCCCTCGGCGTGCGGACGATCCGCGAGATGCACGAGGCCGAGATGGTCATCGCGCCGTCGATCGCGACCGAGGGCAAGTCGTGGCAGCTCGCCGGGCGCGAGTGACGCCGGAGCCACCCACGCCCGAGCCACCCACACGCCCGATCATCGCGGCCGGCAGGGTCTACCTCCGGCCGTTCGAGCGCGAGGACGCGCCGCTCTATCAGCGCTGGCGGAGCGACGCCGCGGTCATCCGTCTCGCCAGCCTCCCGCCGGCGCCGCCGAGCCTCGCCGCCGTCGAGCAGCGCATCGAGCGCATCGCCCGCGAGCAGGGAAGCGAGGGCTACGCGTTCGTCATCTGCCTGCGCGAGAACGGCGGCCGGCCGATCGGCGAGGCGTCGCTGTTCCGCCTCGACCGCGAGAACGGGAGCGCCGAGCTCGGGATCTTCATCGGCGAATCGGAGGAGTGGGGCAAGGGCTACGGCACCGATGCGGTGAACGCCCTCGTCGACTTCGGCTTCGGCGAGCTACGGCTCGAGCGTGTCTGGCTCGAGGTCTGGACCGGGAACCATCGGGCCAGGCGCGCGTACGAGAAGGCCGGCTTCGTGCCCGAGGGGACGCTGCGCCGCGACCGGTACGAGAACGGCACGTTCACCGACGGCGACATCATGTCGATCCTGCGGGACGAATGGCTGGCGCGACGGCAGGCCTGAGCCAGCGCGCCCTCAACCGGGCGCTCCTCGCCCGCCAGCACCTCCTGGAGCGCAGCGACCGGCCGCTGCCGCTGGTCGTCGAGGACATGGGCGGCATCCAGATGCAATACGCCCCGTCGGGGTACATCGGCCTGTGGTCCCGCATGCGCGACTTCACCCGGCCGATGCTGACCGGCGCGCTCGAGAGTCGCGAGGTCGTCCAGGGCACGCTCATGCGCGGGACGATCCACACCGTGTCGGCCGAGGACTACTGGCCGATGGCGGCCGGCATCCGGCGCATCAACCGGGAGTGGTACACCCGGGTCGGTGGCCAGGCACTGACCGGGATCGACATGCCGGCCGCGGCCCGCGTCGTCGAGGAGCTCCTCGCCGGCGGGCCGGTGCGATTCACCGAGCTTGCCGCCGCCCTCGAGGCGCGCGGCTTCCCACCCGCCGCGGCGAAGGCCGTCGGCTGGTGGCTGGACCTCGTGCGGGTGCCGCCCTCGGGCACGTGGGAGGCGCGCCGCGCGGACCTGTACGGGCTGGCCGGTCGCTGGATCCCACCGGCCGAGGTGATCGAGGACGAGGGTCTCGCGCATCTCGTCCGTCGCTACCTCGGCGCCTTCGGGCCGGCACCCGTGCGCGACATCGCGTCCTGGATGGGGGTGACCGTCGCGCAGATGCGGCACGTCCTCGACGGCCTCGAGCTCGTCGAGCGGCGCGACGACGCCGGCAAGGCGCTCCTCGACCTGCCCGACGCGCCGCTGCCCGATCCGGAGACGCCAGTACCGCCCCGCTTCATCGGCACCTGGGAGGCGATGCTCCTCGTCCATGCCCGGCGCACCCAGGTGCTGCCGGAGGAGCATCGATCGCGCGTCTTCCACGTGCGCATGCCGCACTCGGTCAACACGTTCCTCGTCGACGGCCAGGTGGCCGGGTCGTGGCGCCGGGAGGACGGCGAGATCCGCCTCGACCCGTTCCGCCCGCTGTCGCCCTCGGAGCGGGCCGCCGTCGAGGACGAGGCGCATCGGCTCAATGCGTTCCATGCGGACTGACCGGCGTACGATGCCCGGATGATCCAGACCACCACGCCGACCGTCGAGAACCGCGCCATCACCGAGTACCTCGGCATCGTCACCGGCGAGGCGATCCTCGGCGCGAACATCGTGCGCGACCTCTTCGCCGGGGTGCGCGACATCGTCGGCGGTCGATCGGGCGCCTATGAGGAGGAGCTTCGCAAGGCGCGGCAGATCGCGCTCGAGGAGATGGCCGCCGAGGCCACCGCGCGCGGAGCCGATGCGGTCGTCGGCATCGACCTCGACTACGAGACCGTCGGGCAGGGCGGCAGCATGCTCATGGTCAGCGCCTCGGGCACGGCCGTCCGCCTCGGCGCCTGACGTCAACCGAAGGCCTCGAGAACGAGGGCGCCTGAGTAGAATCACTCGAACGTCTGAGTAATTCCGCTCGTTCGGGTGAGTAGTTGAGCGCCAAGAAGCGGCCCCAGGAGTATCGGCGGCCGGTCTACGACGACATCGTCGAGCGGCTCGAGGAGCCGCGCCGCTTCATCCAGGTCCTCGCCGGGCCGCGCCAGGTCGGGAAGACGACGCTCGCCCGGCAGGTGATGGACGCCATTGGCATCCCGGCCCATTTCGCCTCCGCCGATGCGCCGGACCCCGAGGACGTCGGCTGGATCTACACCCAGTGGCAGATCGGCCGCCAGGCGGCCCGCAACGGCGGACGCGCCGGTGGCATCCTCGTCCTCGACGAGGTCCAGAAGATCCGCGACTGGTCCGACGTCGTGAAGCAGCTGTGGGACGAGGACACGACCTCGGGCATGCCGCTGCGCGTCGTGCTCCTCGGCTCGGCGCCGCTCCTCGTGCGCAAGGGCCTGTCCGACTCGCTGGCCGGCCGCTTCGAGATCGTGCGGATCACGCACTGGACGTTCGGCGAGATGCGCGACGCGTTCGGCTGGGACCTCGACACGTACCTGTTCCACGGCGGCTACCCGGGCGCCGCGCCGCTCGTGAAGCGCCACGAGCGCTGGGAGGAGTATGTCCTCGACTCGATCGTCGAGACCAACCTGTCGCGCGACATCCTCCTCCTCAACCGGGTCGAGAAGCCGGCCCTCCTGCGCCAGCTGTTCCGCCTGGCCTGCACGTACTCCGGCCAGGTCCTGAGCTACACGAAGATGCTCGGCACGCTCACCGATGCCGGCAACACCGTGACCCTGGCCCACTACCTCGAGCTCCTCGGCGGCGCCGGCATGGTGACCGGGGTGGGGAAGTACTCGGGCACCGCCGTCCGCCGGCGCGCGTCGTCGCCGAAGCTCCTGGCCCTGAACACCGGCCTCGTCACGGCCGCCGCGCGCACGACGTTCGCGAAGGCGAAGGCCGATCACCAGCTCTGGGGGCGCCTCGTCGAGACCGCGGTCGGCGCGCACCTGTGGGCCCACGCCGATCCCGACGAGCTCTCGTGGTGGCGTGACGGCAACGACGAGGTCGACTGGGTCGTCCGGCCCGGCAAGCTCCTGCGCGGAGCCGATGCGCCCGTCGCCATCGAGGTCCGCACCGGCCATCCGCGCGGGTCGCGCGGGACGGTCGCCTTCACGCACACCCACCGCGGGGCGCGATCGATCGTCGTCGGCGAGGGCGGCATCCCGATCGAGGACTTCCTCGGCTCGCACCCGCGGGAGTGGCTCGGCGCGTAGCCCGTCTGGCGGCGAAGCGCGGCAGGGTGCTCGGCTCGGGCATCGGCGCATCCCGGCGCATCGACATGGACTGTCAACCGAGGTTGACACACCGGCGCGGGAAGCGTAGCGTGCGGGCATGCCGACCACCCCGGACGACCCCGCCGCCGCGATCGCGGCGGTCATCGGCCTCCGCAGACTCGCCGATCGCATGGAGCGCGAGGCGGTGGAACGTGCGGTTGACGAGGGGTGGACGTGGCAGGAGATCGCCCAGGCCCTGGGCGTGACGCGCCAGGCAGCCCACAAGCGGCATGCCGCCCGGCTTCGGAGCCGGGGCAGGACGACGGAGGACGAGCGGTGAACCCGATGAAGATGCTCGACGACATGCGCACCATCAAGCAGCTGCTGACCGAGGCGGAGCGCATCGCGCGCGAGATGGGGGAGGAGGAGCCGGCGGCCGAGCACCTCCTGCTGTCGGCGCTGGGCCTGCCGGATGGCACTGCCGAGCGGGCGCTCGGGCGGGTGGGCGTCACCGCGGACGCGGTGCGCGCGGCGCTCCGGCAGGAGGAGGTCGAGGCGCTCGTGGCGGTGGGTGTGCCACCCGAGCGCGCGGAGGCGCTCGTCGATCCCCGGCCCCTTGGCCAGGGCGGCGCGCCGCTGCTCTACGGCGCCGGGCCGTCGGCGCGCGAGCTGTTCGGCGAGGCCGGGCGGCTGGCGCGCTCCGCGAAACAGCGCCTGGCCGGTGCGCACGTCGTCCTCGCGGTCGCGACCCTCGAGCGGGGGACGCTGCCGCGGGTCCTCGATCGGCTCGGCGTGGATCGTGAGCAGGTTGCCGATGCGGCGCGGGCGGAGCTCGCGCTACTCTGACGGCGATGGACGGGTCCAGCTGGACGGCGCGGCGCGAACGGTTCCGTCGGCTCCACGAGCGCGGGCTGTTCATCATGCCCAACCCGTGGGACCTCGGCTCGGCAAAGATCCTGGCCTCGATGGGCTTCCCGGCGCTCGCCACGACGAGCCTCGGCCACGCGGCGTCCCTCGGCAAGGTCGACCAGACGGTCACGCGCGACGAGCTCGTGGCGCACGTGGGAGCGATCTCGACGGCGGTCGACCTGCCGCTCAACGTCGATTCTGAGCGCCTGTTCGCCGACGACCTCGCCGGCGTGGCCGAGTCCGTCGACCTCCTGGCCGAGGCGGGTGCCGCCGGATGCTCGATCGAGGACTACGATCCGGCGCGCGGCGCGGTCGAGCCGGTCAGCGTCGCTGCCGAGCGTGTCGCCGCCGCGGCCGAGGCGGCCCACCGGCATGGCATCGTGCTCACCGCCCGCGCCGAGAACGCGCTGTACGGGATCGACGACATCGAGGACACGGTGGCGCGGCTGCGGGCCTACCGGGAGGCGGGCGCGGACGTCGTCTATGCCCCGCGCCTGACCGACCCCGACGACATTCGGCGCGTCGTCGAGGCCACCGATGCGCCGGTCAACGTCCTCGCCATGCGGCACGGACCGTCGGTCCCGGAGCTGCGCGCGCTCGGCGTGCGCCGCGTGTCGACCGGCGGCCCGCTGGCCCGCGCCGCGTACGGGGCGCTGCGCCGCGCGGCCGAGGAGCTCCTCGGGCCGGGCACCTCGACCTACCAGGACGACGCGCTGACCTCGGACGACCTCGCTCGGGCCTTCGGATCGGGCTGACGGCAGGCCGGGCCCCGCGGGTAGACTCTGGACCAGGCACCCTGCGCCATCGGAGCGGCATTGAGCGACCCATCCCAGACGAATCCGGAGCGTGGTCGGACGGTCCACGGCGAGGCCGCGAACGCCGGGCACCGCGTCCTCGCTCCCGACGATGCCGAGGTCGAGGCCTACCTCGAGCAGGCGCTCCACGCGCCGCCGCCCCAGCGCATCGAGACCGAGGCGCCCGAGCGGCCGGACACCGTCGCCGTCCTCGACTTCGGTTCGCAATTCGGCCAGCTCATCGCGCGACGCGTCCGCGAGCTGAGCGTCTACTCCGAGCTCCTGCCGCACGACACGCCGATGGCCGAGCTCGAGCGCCGCGGCGTGAAGGCGGTCATCCTGTCGGGCGGTCCGTCATCGGTCTACGACGCCGATGCGCCGCGCGCCGATCCGACGCTGTGGTCCGGCCGCCTGCCGGTGCTCGGCATCTGCTACGGCCTCCAGCTCATGGCCCACGAGCTCGGCGGCGAGGTGGTTGCTTCCACGAAGCGCGAATACGGCCCGGCGACGGTGCAGATCACCGATGCCGACGGCCTGTTCGCCGGCATCGAGCGCGAGCAGCCGGTGTGGATGAGCCACGGCGACTCGATCCTGCGGCCGCCCGAGGGATTCCGGCCGACGGCGCAGACCGATTCGACCCCGTACGCCGGCCTCGCCGACCCCTCGCGCAACCTGTACGGCATCCAGTTCCACCCCGAGGTGGTCCACACCCCGGTCGGGCGCGACGTCCTGCGCAACTTCGTCGTCGGGATCGCCGGCGCGCGGGCCAACTGGACCGCCGCCAACCTCGTCGAGACGACGGTGGCCGAGGTCCGCGAGCGGGTCGGCGACGGCCACGTCATCTGCGCGCTTTCGGGCGGCGTCGACAGCGCGGTGGCCGCGACGCTCGTGCATCGGGCCATCGGCGACCAGCTGACCTGCATCTACGTCGACCACGGGCTGATGCGCAAGCGCGAGTCCGAGCTGCTGCGCGTGACGTTCGAGCGTGACCTCGGCATGAACCTCGTCATGGTCGACGCGCGCGATCGGTTCCTCCGGCGCCTGGCGGGCGTCGAGGATCCGGAGGAGAAGCGCCGGATCATCGGCGACGAGTTCATCCGCGTCTTCGAGGAGGAGGCCGCCAAGCTCGGCCAGATCGACTTCCTCGTGCAGGGCACGCTCTATCCCGACGTCATCGAGTCGACCACCGCCGAGACGAAGACCGCGCAGAAGATCAAGACCCACCACAACGTCGGCGGGCTGCCGCCGGACCTCCGCTTCCGGCTCATCGAGCCGCTGCGCTACCTGTTCAAGGACGAGGTCCGCAGGGTCGGCACCGAGCTCGGCCTGCCGGAGCCGATGGTCCAGCGTCAGCCGTTCCCCGGGCCGGGGCTCGCGATCCGGATCATCGGCGAGGTCACCGCCGAGCGGCTCGAGACGCTTCGCGAGGCCGATTGGATCGTCATCGACGAGATCAAGGCTGCCGGCCTGTATCGGTCCCTGTGGCAGTCGTTCGCCATCCTCACCCCGGTCCGATCCGTGGGCGTCATGGGCGACGGGCGGACGTACGCCAACGTCGTCGCCATCCGCGCCGTCACCTCGGACGACGGCATGACCGCCGATTGGGCACGGCTGCCGTACGAGGTGCTGGCGAAGATCAGCTCCCGGATCGTCAACGAGGTGGCCGGCGTCAACCGCGTCGTCTACGACATCAGCTCCAAGCCGCCCGCCACGATCGAGTGGGAGTAGCCCGGCCGGCAGGCCGCTACGATCCGCGCGTGACTCGTCCGTCCCGTCCGTCCCGCCCGTCCATCGTCCTGGTGTGCCTGGTCGTCGCGCTCGTCGGCGGCTGCGCGATCGCCAGCGTCGAGACCCCCGATCCGGGCGCCATCCCGACCGGCCCGCTCGGGACGCCGCCGGATGCCACCGGTCCGTCCGTCCAGCTCGGCTCGGGGCAGGCGGAGGGCCTCGGCTGGCGCCTGGCCATCGCCCCGTCCGGTGACGGCTGGTGCACCGAGCTGGAGGTGGCCGGGGCCGCCCTCGGCGGCTGCGGGGACGTGCTGCCGCAGGGCGACGCGGCATTCGGCTCGGTCGGATCGACGGACATGGGCCCGAACGGCACGCAGGTCGTCCAGGGCATCGCCGCGGAGCGGGTCGTCACCGTCTGGCTCGTCGAGAACGACACCCAGCGCCGGTTCCCGGCGACCCTCATGCCGCTCGACCCGGCGGGCGTCGACGGCGTGGCGTTCGTCGGCTTCGTGCCGGCCGACATGGAGGTCACCCACCTCCTCGGCGTCGCGATGAGCGGCGAGATCCTCGACACGTACGAGCTGCCGTAGCTTCGGTTTCGTCACGGTTCCGTGGCGTGTGCGCGTCCCGTTCCGTGCCCCTGCTCGCGCTGGAGCGAGCAGATTTCACCGGAAGCCTCGATGGCGTGTCGTTTGTCGACTGAGGCGAGCGCCGGTGAGCGTGAGGGGCGCATCGGCGTGCGCTTCGTGCGTGCCGGTGCTCGCCACAGCGCGAAAACGCCGCGCGGATCGGCCTTCCGGTGCATTCCTCTCGCTGGAGCGAGCACACGCCGAGGCACGCAGCACACCCCGGGCCGTTCGCGCTGGAGCGAGCAGATTTCACCGGAAGCCTCGGTGGCGTGTCGTTTGTCGACTGCAGCGAGAGCCGGTGAGCGTGAGCGGCGCATCGGCGTGCGGTTCGTGCGTCCGGGTGCTCGCCACAGCGCGAAAACGCAACGCGGATCGGCCTTCCCGTGCATTCCTCTCGCTGCAGCGAGCACACGCGGCGACCGCGCTGCGAAACCAGCGAGGCGCGAAGATCAGGCGAGCGTCGCGTCGGCCTCGGTGGGCTCCGCGTCGACCGAACCCCGATCGAGGACGGGGATCGCGTGGCCGATGCGCATCGTGCCGGCCCGCTCCACCGAGCAGTTCCTGCCGCGCAGGCGGCGCGCTCGACCGGAGGGCGTGCTGACCCAGCGCCGCGTTCCTGCCCACGCGGCGGCAGCGGCAATCCCACCGACGAGCGTGATCAGGCCCGGCAGGGTCGTCGGTGTCGGCGGCACCGGCTGCAAGGCAGTATCCGGCAGCATCGGGCTGCCCCCAGCGGACGGCGATCCGGGGTATTCGTAGGTCAACGACAAGTTCAGATCGCCTTCGGCGGGAATCGTGATGGTGTCCTCGTAGACCACCATCTCCTCGGCATTCAGCTCCGTGGGCGAGTCCCCGGCCAC
The DNA here is from genome assembly GCA_036262075.1 of Candidatus Limnocylindria bacterium. Taxonomy (GTDB): domain Bacteria; phylum Chloroflexota; class Limnocylindria; order QHBO01; family QHBO01; genus JACDBZ01. Next base: position 4,445 of record DATAJO010000027.1, on the reverse strand, counting down.
ATGGCGTCCGATGCCATAGGTGAGCGCGATCGGATCGCCTTCGGTGCTGACGCGGCTCACGTCGAACTCGTGAACGTACGTCGTCGCCTCACACAGCGGGAGCGGCTCGGGGCCGATTTCGGCCGCCACCGCCGCGGGGGCGCAGACCCATTCAACCTGCTGGGGCGCCGCCGTGACTCGCAGGATGAAGAATCCGTCACCGGGGTTCACATCGCCCTGCAATGTCAGGGCGATCCGCACATGCGCCGTGTCCTCGCCTGCCGCGACCATGGGAGCGGCAGCGAGTGCAGCCGGCACGAGGGCGGCGACGAGGATGAAGGGGCGTCTGATTCGCTCACGCATTCCTGGCTCCTCGAGCTCCTCGAAGGTGCGTATCGGGCGTCACTCTAGTCCTCCTCGAGCAGCCCGTGACGCCGATGCCAGTCGGTGACCGATTCGCGCGTGTTGCGCTCGACGCCGTAGTCGTCGGGCGACGACGGCGGCCTGGCCCACGCCGGCGCCTCGGCGGTGAAGACGTGGACCCGCTCCGGCGGCTCGGGGAGCGGCGTGTCGATGGCCGAGGCGAACGGGTAGACGAAGTCCGGCGCCGCATCGAGGGTCAGGTACAGCGCCGATCCGCACGTCGCGCAGAAGCGGGTGCGGGTCGCGTCGGGCGCGGCGAACTCGGTCACGGCGTCGAGGCCGTCGACCCGCAGCGTCGACGCCTGGGCCAGGACGTTGGCGGCAGCGCCCGTGCCGCCGGCCGTCTTGCGGCAGCGCACGCAGTAGCAGCGCCGATACGGGTACGGCGTGCGGGTCTCGACCGTGAAGCGCACGGCGCCACAGAAGCACGAGCCGGCGAGCTGCATGCGCCGATGCTACCGGCGCGCCCCGCGTCCTGCCGCCCGGCCTGCCGCCAGGCCTGCCACCCGGCCTGCCGCGGCGGCGGCCAGGGCGAGCGAGCCCACGATCGGCGGACCTCCGGTAGCATTCGCCGCAATGTCCAGCTGGTTCGACAGGCTCCTCGAGGATCTCCAGCGCCGCCAGGAAGAGGCGGACGCGCGCCGCGAGGGCCGTCCCTTCGAGCGCCGCGAGCGCAACGTGACCCCCATCGACGGCGGGCGGGGAGGCCGTGGCAACGGCCACGACCGCTCGAGCGAGCGGGGCGGCGGCGGTGGCGGTGGCGGCCGCGGCGGTGGCATCCCGCCGGTCGCGAGCGACGTGCCGTGGCGCCGCTGGATCCTCATCGGCGGGGCGGTCGTCATCCTCCTCGTCGTGCTGGGGCTGCTCGGGGGCGTCGTGAACCTCGTCACCGACGTGATGTGGTACGACGCGCTCGGCCGCCGGGACATCCTCACCACGCGGCTGTTCGCGCAGATCGGCCTGTTCGCGATCGGCTTCGTCGCGATGCTCGTGCCGGTCCTGCTCAGCGTCTGGCTGGCGCGACGAATCGCGCCGCAGGCGCCGGTCCGGCAGCTGGGTGGGATCGAGCTGCCCGATGCGTCGCGGCTCATCGGCGTGGCGCTCGTCGGCCTGGCGGTCCTGCTCGCGCTCGGCAGCGGTGCCGCGTGGAGCGGGGCGTGGGAGACCGTGCTGCTGTTCGCGAACGGCCGCCCGTGGGACGTCACCGATCCGACGTTGGGCCGCGACATCGGCTTCTACGTCTTCGACCTGCCGTTCTGGCGCTTCCTTCTGGGCTGGGCCTCGACCGCGCTCATCGTCATCGGCCTCGTCACCCTGGCCACGTACGCGGTGCGGGCGCTGCGCTGGCAGTTCCGCCTCACGGCGCCGGTGCGGGCGCACCTGTCGGTCATCGGCGCGCTGCTGCTCATCGTGGTGGCCGCGGGGTACCAGCTCGACATCGCCGAGCTGGCGTACTCGACGCGCGGCCTCGACGGCCGGGTCCAGGCCGCGCTGTTCACCGACATGAACGCCCAGCTGCCGGCGTACGTCATCCTCACCGTCGTCGCGCTCGTCTCGGCGGCGCTGCTGCTCCTGAACACCTGGTTCCGGACGCTGTGGCTGCTCGGGCTGGCGGCCGGGTCGTGGATCGTGCTGTCGGTCCTCGTCGGCGGCCTGTACCCCTCGTTCGTCCAGACCGTCCAGGTCGAGCCGAACGAGCTGTCGGTCGAGCGCCCGTACATCCGCAACCACATCGAGGCCACGCGCGCGGCCTTCGACCTCGACACGATCGAGACGCGTCGGTTCACCGGTGAGCAGGACCTGACCCGCGAGCTGTTCGAGGAGGAGGAGGCGACGATCGACAACCTGCGGCTGTGGGACTACCGGCCGCTGCTCACGACGTTCGGCCAGCAGCAGATCCTGCGCTTCTACTACGACTTCCTCGACGTCGACATCGACCGCTACGAGATCGGCGGTGAGATGCGCCAGATCATGCTCAGCGCCCGCGAGCTCGACGTCGAGAACTTCGGCGAGGACCGCACCTGGACGAACGAGCGCCTCGTCTACACCCACGGCTTCGGCATCACCGCCGTCCCGGTCGACGCGGTCACGCCGCAGGGCACGCCCGACTACCTCGTGAGCGGCATCAACCGCGAGCCGCAGCTGCCGATCGGGCAGCCACGGATCTACTTCGGCGAGAAGACCGACACCTGGGTCGTCACCAACACGACGACGAACGAGTTCGACTACCCGATCGACTCGGACGGGACCGATGGCGGCAGCGACGCGACGACGGTCTGGGAGGGCACGACCGGGGTCGACATCGGCAACCCGATCAATCGGCTCCTGTTCGCGCTTCGCTTCAGCGACTTCAACCTGCTCATCAGCGGCCAGCTCACCGGCGACTCGGAGGTCCTGTTCCGGCGCAATATCGAGGAGCGCGTGCAGGAGCTTGCGCCGTTCCTCGTCTACGACGGCGACCCGTACCTCGTCTCCGCCGACGAGCGGCTGCTGTGGGTGTGGGACGCGTACACGCTGACGAACCGCTACCCGAACGCCCAGCCGCTGCCCGCCGATACCGGCCGGTACGCCGGCGCGAACTACATGCGCAACTCGGTGAAGGTCGTGGTCGATGCCTACAACGGCACCGTCCGCTTCTTCCTCGCCGATCCCGACGAGCCGATCGTCGCCGCCTACGCCCGCATCTTCCCGACGCTGTTCGAGCCGATGTCGGCCATGCCCCAGGAGCTCGAGGCGCACCTGCGCTACCCCGAGGACCTGTTCGTGGCGCAGAACCAGGCGTTCCGGCTCTACCACCTGGCGGCGACCGAGCGCGGCGCGACGACGTTCTACAACCAGGACGACCGCTGGGCGATCCCGATCGACCAGCAGGCCGGCGGCGAGACGCCGATGGAGCCGTACTACGTGATCATGCGCATCCCCGGCGAGGAGGAGGCCGAGTTCGCCCTCATCCAGCCGATGGTGCCCGAGGGTCGCCCGAACATGATCGCATGGGTGGCGGCGCGGATGGACCCCGGCGTCTACGGCGAGCGGATCGCGTTCCAGTTCCCGACCGGCACGACGACCGCCGGCCCGGTCCAGGTCGAGTCGCGCATCACCTCGGACAGCGCCGTCAGCGAGCAGTTCACCCTGTGGTCGAGCGCCGGCTCGCGCGTCGTGCGCGGCAACCTGCTCGTGCTGCCCATCGGCGAGGACGCGCTCCTCTACGTCGAGCCGATCTTCCTCCAGGCCGAGGGCGCTCCGTTCCCCGAGTTCGTGCGCGTCATCATGGCCGACCAGGAGCGCATCGCCTTCGCCGAGACGGTCGAGGACGGCCTCGCCCAGCTCCTGGGCGAGGCCGAGCCGCCGCCGCCCGAACCGCCCGAGCCCGGTGAGCCCGGTGAGCCCGGCGAGTCGCCGGAGCCCTCGCCGTCGCCCGGCGAGTCTCCCGGGGGATCGCCCGGTGAGCTGCCGTCGGACGTCGCGGCGCTGGTCGCCGAGGCGAACCGGCTGTACGCCGAGGCCCAGGCCGCGCTCGAGCGCGGCGACCTCGGGACGTACCAGGCGCGCATCGACGATCTCGAGGCGGTCCTCGAGGCCCTCGCGGAGCTCACCGGGGAGTAGGACCCGCGTCTGGCGGTCGGTCCGCGGCGCGGGTCGCCACGCGCGGCCCGCGTTGCCCTCCGCGGCGTTCGCAGTCGGTCTGCGGCGCGGGTTGTGGCGCGTGGCGCGACATCGGCCGCGCGGCGAGAGCCAAAGGAGCTCGGGCGACAAGGATGTTGCCCGTTGCCGAGCCGGTTCGCGCCAGGGCGAGCGTTATTCACGGGAAGCGCTCCCGGCGTGTCGTGTGTCGACTGTGGCGAGCGCTGGTGAGCGTGAGGGGCGCATCGGCGTGCGGTTCGTGCGTGCCGGTGCTCGCCACGGCGCGTAAACGGCACGTGGATCGGCCTTCCGGTGCATTCCTCTTGCTACGGCGAGCATCGGCGGGCTGGTGCGTGGCGGTTCGCGCTCCAGCGAGAGCTATTCACCGGAAGGGCTCCCGGCGTGTCGTTTGTCGACTGCAG
>DATAJO010000026.1:0-49326 GCA_036262075.1 Candidatus Limnocylindria bacterium | reverse complement strand
TCGGCGATCAGCGTCGCGATCTCGTCGAGCTGCGCCTCGAGCCGCTCGCGCGACAGCCCGTTGGCGACGGTCAGCCGCGGCGAGTGGTCGGTGATGACGAGGTACTCGCGCCCGAGCTCGATCGCGGCCTCCGCCATCTCCCGGATCGAGGCCCCGCCGTCGGAGGCCTCGGTGTGGGCGTGGCAGTCGCCGCGCAGCGCCTGCCGCAGCTCCTCGGCGCCCTGCTCGAGCGGCCGCGCGCCGGTCGCCTCGAGGCGGCGGAGGTAGACCGGCTCCTCCCCGCGCAGGCTCTCGAGGATGGTGCGCTCGGTGACCTCGCCGATCCCCGGCAGGTCGCGCAGCGTGCCGGTTCGCGCCCGCTCGACGATCTGCTCGGCGCCGAGCTCGGCGAGCGTCTCGGCCGCGCCGCGGAAGGCCCGCACCCGGTAGCCCGGCTCGAGCGCCGCCTCGAGCAGGAACGCGATCCGCTTCAGGTCGGCGATCGGGTCGCGCGGGTCAGCCATCCGGCCTCACGGAACGGTGAGGATGCGTGCCGGGTTGTCGATCGTCATCGCCCCGATCTCGCCCTCCCCCACCGCCGCGGTGCGCAGCGTCGGCAGGAAATGCTGGTAGAGGTAGACGTAGCCGAAGCCGCCGTACGTCTTGAGCTGCCGGTTGTGGCACACGTCCTGGGACAGGAGGATCTGCGAGCCGTAGCCGCGCTCGAGGAGCTCGACGATCGTCTCGATCAGCCGGGGCTCGAGCGCCTCCTCGACCCCGAAGCGATGCCCGAGGAAGTCGAACTGGAGGTTCGCCCCGGCATCGAGCACCCCGAGGTAGAAGTCGAGGTCGTGGAACGAGTCCGCGTGGCCGATGACGACGCGGCCCGGATCGACGCCCTCCTCGGTGAAGATCCTCAGCTGGGCGAGCCCGACGGCCGACTGGACACCGTGGGTCGTGATCGCCATCCCGGTCTGGAGCGACGCCCGCGCCGCCGCGCGATGCACGCGCTCCTCCTGCGCGCTGACCCACGGCTTGTCGGTGCCGATCTCGCCGATGATCCCGGGCCGCACGCCGGAGTCGCCCACCCCATCGGTCCATTCGCGCACGATGATCGCCGCCAGCTCGTCGACGGTCTTCCGATCGGCGAGCAGCTCGGCCGGGTAGTACGACTCGCGATACCAGCCGGCGCCCATGACGATGTTCAGCCCGGTGACGCTGGCCAGCCGTCGAAGCCGATGCGGGTCGCGGCCGACCCCGTCGAGCGTGAGGTCGACCAGCGTCCCGCCGCCCCGCCGCCGGAAGTCGCGCAGCTCGGCGGTGATGATCTCCTCGTCCGGCGTGAGCTCCCAGTAGTCCCATCGCTTCTCGGTGTGCCACAGGAAGATGCCGACGTGCTCGTGCGGCAGCGTGAAGCCGAGCTTGTCCGGCGGGACCGGTCCGGAGACGGTCATGACCCGGGGCGCCATCGGCGGTCCTCCTCGGATGCGACGTACGTCGGCCGGCATCGCGGGCCGCCGACGCACGGGTGTGGCGTGGATGCCCCATGTTGCCACCCGCGGGCGGTCGCGCCGAACCGATTTTCGTTGACCGCCGGCCGATGACCGGTATGCTCGTACCAGCCCGAGCCGCGGGGAGGGAGGCGCGGGCATCTCGAGTGAGGTGGCCCAGCCTTGTTCACGATCGACGTCGCCAACACGGTCTTCGTCGTCTGCCTCGCGGTCGGGGGGATCCTGCTCCTCGTCGCCGTCCTGCTCGGTGACGTGCTGGGCGGCATCCTCGACGGCATCGGTGTCGACTTCGACATCGGCGGCGTGTCGCTCATGCCGCTGCTCCTGGCCTTCGTCGCCATGTTCGGCGTCGGCGGGCTCATCGGCACGGAGGCGCTCGGCCTGGGGAGCGGGCCGGCCTCCCTCGTCGGCGCGGTGTTCGGCGCCGCCGGTGCGGGCATCGTCTACGCCCTGTTCGCCCTGCTCCGACGCGCCGAGGCGCCCGACGCGTTCAGCCTGCGCGACCTCGTCGGCCGCAACGGGCGCGTGACGGTCGGCATCCCGGCCAACCGGAACGGGAGCGTGCTCGTCAGCCACGGCGGCGCGACCGACGAGCTGACGGCCACCGCGGACACCGACATTCCGGCCGGGACGACGGTCACCATCGTCGACGTCGTCGCCGGAACGCTCATCGTGCGGCCGATGCGCCGCGACACGGAGGGGAGCCAGACCGATGCCTGACCTCGTCAACCTCGTGGGCGGCGGGCCGCTGCTCATCATCGTCGCCGTCATCATCGTCGCGCTGCTCGCGAGCTACGTCGCGAGCCGCTACCGCGTGGCGAACGCGAACGAGGCGCTCATCGTGGCGGGATCGCGCGGCGCGAAGGTGCGCGACGAGCGCGGGGAGGTGGCCGCGGTCGCCGAGCAGGCCGACAAGGGCATCAAGGTCGTCGTCGGCGGCGGCACGTTCGTCCTCCCGCTCATCCACAAGGTCGGACGGCTCAAGCTCACCGCGCGGCAGATCGGCGTCGCGCTGCCCGACGCGGTGACGAGCCAGGGCATCAAGGTCGCCGTCCAGGGCGTGGCGACGTTCAAGATCGGGCGCGACGTCGAGTCGATCCGGAACGCCGCCGAGCGGTTCCTCGACAGCAAGGAGGAGCAGGTCGACTCGATCGTGAAGAACGTCCTCGAGGGATCGCTGCGCTCGATCGTCGGCACGTTGACGATCGAGGAGCTGATCATGGATCGCCAGAAGCTGCTCCAGCAGGTGCAGGACTCGGCGAAGGGCGATCTCGCCACCTCGGGGCTCCAGATCGACGCGTTCACGATCCAGTCGATCGCCGACGAGTCGGGGTACATCGACCTCCTCGGCCAGCAGAAGCTCGCCGTCGTCGAGCGCGACGCCCGCGTGGCAAAGGCGGGCGCCGACCAGGAGGCCGCCGTCCGCGAAGCCGAGGCGCAGCAGATCAAGATCAACGCGCAACGCGACGTGTCGCTGCGCGAGGCCGAGGTGCGGACCCAGACCGAGGCCGCCCAGGCACGTGCCTCCCAGGCCGGCCCGCTGGCCCAGGCCGAGTCGCAGCAGGAGGTGACCCGCAAGCAGACCGAGCTGGCCGACCTCGAGGCGGCGCGCACCGAGAAGGAGCTGCTCGCGTCGACCGTTCGTCCGGCCGAGGCCGAGGCCGAGGCGGTCGTGAAGCGGGCCGAGGGCGACCGGCAGGCGAAGATCGCCGCCGCCCAGGCCGAGGCCGAGCGCCAACGGCTCGCCGGTGAGGCGGAGGCGCGCGTCGCGGTCGCCAAGGGCGAGGCACAGGCCCGCGTCGTGTCGCTCAACGCCGATGCGGAAGCGCACCGGACGCAGGTCGAGGGCAACGCCGAGGCCGAGATCACCCTCACCCAGGGCGAGGCGGCGGCCAAGGCGCTCGCGCTTCGCGCCGAGGCGTACAAGCAGTTCAACGAGGCGGCCGTCATCCAGACGGTGCTGTCGATGCTGCCCGACATCGTCCGGGCCGCCGCCGAGCCGATGGGCAACATCGGCTCGCTCACCGTCCTCTCGTCGGACGGCGCGTCCGACGTTGTGAAGACGACGACCCGAACGGTCGCCGAGGCCGGGGCCGCGGTGAAGGGCCTCACCGGTCTCGATATCCCCGAGCTCATCAACGAGGCGGTCGCCCGGCACGCGGCCGACGAATCGCCCGCGCGGCGACCCTCGACGGCGGCACCGGCCGGCACCGGCCGTCCGCGGTCCTCGAGCGGAGGCGGCGCTGGCGCGACGCGGACCGCGCCACGACGCGCGGCACCGGCGGCGCCGAGCGCATCGGCTCCCGAACCGGGAGCGCCCACCGCCGGGCCGGCACCGGCCGAGGCCTTCGCCGAGGCGGTCGAGACGGTCGAACGCGCGGGCTCCGTCACGCCGGCCGCCGCGGCGCCGCCGATCGACATCCCGGCCGGGGCGACGGACGAGGTCGCCGCCGATCTCGTGGCCGGCGCCCTCGGGCGGGTGCCGGGCATCAGCCGCTACGCGGAGATGCGACTGGACGAGCTCGTCAACCGCGGCCCGCGGGCCGCCCGCGCGGTCTGGTCGGGCCTTCCAACGGCGGTCCGGGAGCGGATCGGCGGGGAGACCCTCGGCACGTTCCTCGAGCGCCGAACGAACCGATGATCGGATGCCGCGCGCCGGGCGGCGACCGGGCTGGCGCGGGCGCGGTAGCCTAGCCCCGATGGCATCGGAGCGACTCGACGTGGCAACGCCGAACGGGATCTGGGCCAGCGCCCGCGCCGAGCTCGACGAGGCGGCCGAGCGCCTCCATCTCGACCCTGGCATGCACCGCGTGCTGCGCACGCCGAAGCGGGAGCTGACCGTCTCGTTCCCCGTCACCCACGACGACGGCCGCGTCGAGATCTACACCGGCTACCGCGTCCACCACAACGTGAACCGCGGGCCGGCGAGCGGCGGCATCCGCTACGTGCCGTCCCTCGAGCTCGACGAGGTCCGCGCGCTCGCCATGCTCAACACCTGGAAGGCCGCGCTCGTGAAGATCCCGTTCGGCGGCGCGTTCGGCGGCGTGCGCGTCGACCCGCGGCAGCTGAGCGACAACGAGCGCCAGGGGCTGACGCGGCGGTACACGACGGAGATCAGCATCCTCATCGGCCCGTCGCGCGACATCCCGGCCCCCGACGTGAACACCGGCTCGCAGACGATGGCCTGGATGATGGACACGCTGTCGATGCACGCGGGGTACACGGTTCCGGCGGCCGTGTCCGGCAAGCCGATGGCCGTCGGCGGCACCCGCGGCCGCCGCAGCGCCACCGCCCGCGGGGCGTTCCGCTGCATCCTGGCCGCCGCGAAGGCCGAGGGCCTCGCGCTCGACGGGGCGCGCGTCGCGATCCAGGGCTTCGGCCGCGTCGGCATGACGCTGGCCGAGGAGCTGGCGGCGGCCGGGGCCGTCATCGTCGGCATCGCCGACGACCGCGATGCCGTCGTGAACCGCGGCGGCATCGACGTCGAGCGCGCGATCGAGTGGATGCGCGAGCACGATGCGGTGCGCGGCATGCCGGATACCGAGCCGTCGTCGAAGGCCGACCTCATCGCCATGGACTGCGACATCCTCGTGCCGGCCGGCCTCCAGGGCGAGATCACCGCCGCCAACGCGAGCTCGATCACGGCGCGGATCGTGGCCGAGGCGGCCAACGGCGCCACGACTCGCGAGGCCGATGCGATCCTCGCCGACCGCGGCATCACGGTCGTGCCGGACATCATCTGCATCACCGGCGGCATCGTCCTCGGCTACTTCGAGTGGGTGCAGGACATGCAGGCCTTCTTCTGGACCCAGGACGAGGTCAGCAAGGAGCTCGACCGCATCATCGACGGGGCCATGGCCGAGGTGCAGGCCACGGCCGATGCCGAGCAGGTCGACCTCCGGGCGGCGGCGATGATGGTCGCCGTCGGGCGGGTCGCCGAGGCGACCACGCTGCGCGGCCTCTATCCCTAGGCTCGCTCCTTCCGGGACCGCCCCCCGCGCGAGCGGGGCGTTCGTGCGACCATGGTGTCACCTGGATGCAGGGGACCCCATCTTCGTTCGCGCGTCGTGGCCAGGGCGGTGCGCCCGCCACCCGACTCGGAGCACCGATGCGCGACGCCTCGACCACACCGTCCACCGACCTCCTGGCCACGCTCGAGCCGGCCGCGGAGCGGCTCGTCAACCGCCACGTGGCCATGGCCAAGGAATGGTTCCCGCACGACTACATCCCCTACTCGCTCGGCCGTGACTACGACAAGGAGCCGTGGACGCCCGACCAGCCGCGGTTGAGCGGCGTCGCGCAGATCGCGTTCGAGGTCAACCTGCTGACCGAGGACAACCTGCCCTCGTACCACCGCGAGATCCACCGCATGTTCGGCGGCGGAGACGGCGCCTGGCTCTTCTGGGTCAACCGCTGGACCGCGGAGGAGGGTCGGCACGCGATCGTGCTGCGCGACTACCTGGTCGTGACGCGGAACATCGATCCGTACGCGCTCGAGCGGTCACGGATGAACCAGCTGCAGATCGCCTACGACCACGACGACGGCGGCAACGTCCTGCGCGGCTTCGCCTACGTCGCGTTCCAGGAGCTCGCCACCCGGATCAGCCATCGGAACACCGGTCGCTACTCGTCCGACCCGGTCGCCGACCGGATCATGGCCCGCATCGCGGCTGACGAGAACCTGCACATGGTGTTCTACCGCGACATCCTGGCCGAGGCGATGAAGATCGACCCGTCGGCGGCGGTGACGGCCATCGCCGACGAGGTCATCGCGTTCCAGATGCCCGGCGCCGGCATGGTGAACTTCACCCGCAAGGCGGCGCAGATGGCGAAGGCCGGGATCTACGACCTCCGGATCCATCACGACGAGGTCGTCATGCCCCTCATCCGCCACTGGGGCGTGTTCGAGGCGAGCGGCCTGTCACCGGCCGCCGAGATCCGGCGCGACGAGCTGCGCCGCTTCCTCGTCGACCTGGACGCCCAGGCGTCCCGGTTCGAGGCGCGCCGCGCGCAGCTCCTCGCCCGCGACGTCGAGCGCGCCGTCTGACGACCGTGCCGCGTCAGAGCAGGTCCGGCCGGACGAACTGCTTGCCGCGCACGTGCTCGTCCAGGAACGCGAGCACCGTCGCGTACCAGATCCGCGCGTTCTGGGGCTTCAGCACCCAGTGGTTCTCGTCGGGGAAGTAGAGGAAGCGCGACGGGACGCCGTGCCGCTGAAGATCGGTCCACAGACGAAGGCCCTCGCTGATCGGCACGCGCAGGTCACGCTCGCCGTGGATGACGAGGATCGGCGTGCGGATGTTCGACAGCAGCCGCGTGGGTGACCATTCCTCGTAGCGCGAGGCATCGGCGTAGGGGTCGCCGAACTCGCGCTCCCAGTCCGGGCCGTAGTCGGTCGTGCCGTGGAACCCGCGCAGCTCCCAGAGCGAGGCGTGGGTGACGATGGCGCGGAACCGATCGGTCGAGCCGGCCACCCAGTTCGCCATGTAGCCACCGAACGAGCCGCCCATGAGCGCCGTGCGGTCGCCGTCGAGGTCGGGGCGCTCGAGCGCCGCGTCGACGGCCGCGATGACGTCGGTGTACGGCTCGGCGCCCCATCGGCCCCAGCCGCGCTGGACCCAGGCGTGGCCGTAGCCGGTCGACAGCGCCGGATCGGGCAGGAGGACGGCGTAGCCCTGGGCGGCGAGGAGATGCGGGTTCCAGCGCCAGCTCCACTGGTTCCACGAGCTGACCGGGCCGCCATGGACCCAGACGACCAGCGGCGCCGGTGACTCGGCCGATGCGGACGCCGGCCGGACGAGCCAGGAACCGACCTCGGCGCCATCGGCGGCGGTCGCGGTCAGGCGCTCGACCGTGCCCGGCAGCCCGGCGAGGGCATCGGCGTCGAGCTCCGGGAACGAGCGGATCGGCTGGCTGGCGGACGGTCCAACCTCGGAGCCGATGCGGACCGGCAGCGGCGGCTCGCGGTACGACGAGCGGAGCGCGTAGACCGCGTCGTCGGTGACGCCGACGTCGCTGAACGTCCCGTCGTCGGCCAGCGTCGTCATCGCGCCGGAGGCGACGTCGACCCGATGGACCGCGCCGGCACCGCCCAGGTCCGAGGTGAAGTGGATGCTCGCGCCGTCGCGCGACCAGGTCGGGTGCTGCGGCCAGAGGTCGACGCCCGGGAGGAGGTCCCGGCCCTGCCCGGTCTCGAGGTCGATCAGCCACAGCGTGCGGTCACCGACCCGCTCGGGGGCGTCCTTCTCGAGGCGCACGCAGGCCACCGAGCGACCGTCGGGCGAGATCGCCGGGTCGGAGTACCACGCGTCGTCCGGCGTGAGGTCGCGCTGCCCACCCGTGGCACGGTCGATGACCACGATCGCGAAGTCGGTGCGCCCGATCTCGTCCGGGCGCAGGACGCCGGTGACGATCGTCGAGCCGTCGGGCGAGACGTCGAACGTCTGCTGGATCAGCGTCGCTCCCGCGTTCGGCGTGAGGTCGACCGGTGCACCGATGCGCTCCTCGCCCTCCGGCAGCGGAGCGGCGAACAGGTGCCGCTCGCGGGGGCCGTGGTACGCGTCCCAGTGCCGGATCGGGAACGAGTCGAACAGGAGCGCCTCGACCTTCGCCGTCTTGCGGGCCTTGTGGCGCTCGCGGTCGCCTGCCGCATCGGTGCCCGGGAAGATGCTGGCGGCGTAGACGACGACGTCGGCGTCGCGCGCCGCGACGACCGCATCGACGCCACCCGACGGACGCGCCAGCAGGCGCGCCTCGCCTCCCCCGGCGGGGAGCAGCCACAGGCCGGCGATCTCGTCGTCGTCGTCATCGGGCGTGCGGTCGGGGTCCGGCCGTGACGAGGTGAACAGGATCGACCCGCCGCGGGTGAAGCTGGCCGAGCTCTCGCCCGGCGCGGAGCGGGTCAGGCGCCGCGGACGTCGGTTGCCGCTCGGGTCGATCTCCCACAGCGCGGTGCGCATCCTCGTGCCGTCCGGCGCGGGCCGGGCGACGGCGACGACGAGGCGGGATCCATCGGGCGCGACGCGCAGGCCCGACAGGCGGGGCAGGCGCAGGTAGGCATCGAAGTCGAAGGCGTCGGTCATGGCGGCATGCTACCGACCGCATCGGCACGCTCGCCGCCTCTCGCGTCGACGCCGCTTGCAGGCGGGTCGCCGCTGCCCGCACACTGCGGCCATGACTGATCGCGAGCGTTGGGCGGAGCACGAGGAGCGCTGGACCCGGGAGCGGCTCGAGCCCGCCCTCGAGCGGATGCCGGAGCGCAAGCCGCGCTTCATCACCCAGTCGGGGGTGGAGATCGAGCGCGTCCACACGCCCGCCGACCTGGAGGACCCGGCGAACGATCCCGACCGGGATCGGCCCCGCTACCGGTTCAGCCCGCCCCCGGACGCGACCGAGGGCTGGGACGAGATCGACGACCTCGGCCTGCCCGGCGAGCCGCCCTTCACGCGCGGCATCCACCCGACCGGCCATCGCGGGCGGCTGTGGACGATGCGCATGTTCGCCGGCTTCGGCACCGCCGAGGACACGAACGATCGGTTCAAGAAGCTCATCGCCGCCGGCGGGACCGGCCTGTCGATCGCCTACGACATGCCGACCCTGTACGGGTACGACCACGACGAGCCGATGGCCGAGGGCGAGTTCGGCACCTGCGGCGTCGCCGTCAGCTCGCTGGCGGACATGGAGATCCTGCTGGACGGGCTCCCCGTGGGGGAGATCAGCACCTCGATGACCATCAACTCCCCCGCCGCCATGATCTGGGCGATGTACATCGTCGCGGCCGAGAAGATGGGCGTGCCGCGGGCTTCGCTGGCGGGCACGCTGCAGAACGACATCCTCAAGGAGTTCATCGCCCAGAAGGAGTACATCTTCCCGCCGGCGCCCTCCCTCAAGCTCGTCACCGATACGGTCGAGTGGGGCACGCGCGAGCTGCCGCGCTGGAACACGATCTCGATCTCCGGCTACCACATCCGGGAGGCCGGCTCGACCGCGGTCCAGGAGCTGGCCTTCACGATCGCCGACGGCATCGCCTACGTCGAGGACGCCCTCGCCCGCGGCATGCGCTTCGACGACTTCGCCCCGCGCCTGTCCTTCTTCTTCAACAGCCACAACGACTTCTTCGAGGAGATCGCCAAGTTCCGCGCCGCGCGGCGCATCTGGTACAAGCTCGCGCGGGAGCGCTTCGGCGCCGAGAACGAGCGCTCGACCTGGATGCGCTTCCATACCCAGACCGCGGGCGTGTCGCTGACCGCGCAGCAGCCGCTGAACAACCTGACCCGGGTGGCGGTGCAGGCGTTGGCGGGCGTGTTGGGTGGCACGCAGTCGCTCCATACCGATGCGTACGACGAGGCGTGGGCAGTCCCCTCGGAAGATGCCGCACTGCTCGCCCTGCGCCAGCAGCAGATCATCGCCGAGGAGTCGGGCGTGGCGAACACGGTCGACCCGCTGGCCGGCTCCTACTTCGTCGAGACGCTGACGAACCGGACCGAGCAGGCGACCTGGGCCTACATCCGTCGCATCGACGAGATGGGCGGCATGGTTCGCGCGCTGGAGGCCGGCTTCCCGCAGGCCGAGATCGCCGATGCCGCCTACGAGCAGCAGCGCGAGCTCGAGGCCCACGAGCGCGAGATCGTGGGCGTCACGAAGTACGCCGATCCGGACGAGGAGCTCCGCATCCCGCTCCTCGAGATCAGCGAGGAGCAGGAGCGGCGCCACCTCGATCGGCTGGCGCGCGTCCGCGCCGAGCGGGACGCATCGGCCCATGCGGCGGCGATGCGCCGGCTCGAAGACGAGGCGCGGCAGGGCGACGTGAACCTCATGCCCGCGATCGTCGAGGCCGTTCAGGCGTACGCCACCATCGGCGAGATGTGCGGCGTCCTGCGACGCGTCTACGGCGAGTACAAGGAGCCGCTCGCCGTCTGACGCTCACGTGCGACTTGTTGGGCGACGCCATCCCTTGCGATGTCGCAGAGCCCGCAGCACACGACCGATGAGGTCGTCGCGCACGAAGCCGCCCCTCGAGCAGCATGCCGGGTGAAGAACAGCGGCGTGGGCCGCCGGCCCCGGCCGGGAACCATGGGCCGGCGGCGCAGGGCACGCTTCTCCACGCCGCTGCGCCCATCTTCCACATCGCCGCTTACCAGCGGCTTACTGGGCGATTACCGCTCCATCGGCTCATCGCCGGCCGATGCGACCGTCGTGTCAAGCACTCCGTCTATGCTCGACGGGCAATGAAGCTCCACCTCGTCGACGCCACCTTCGAGCTGTTCCGCGCGTATTACTCGCGCCCGCCGCGCCGAGCGCCCGACGGGCGGCCGGTGAACGCCGTCCAGGGGCTGGTCGACTCGATGCTCTCGCTCCTCCGCGAGCCGGACGTGACCCATATCGGCGCGGCGACCGACTACGTCATCGAGTCGTGGCGCAACGACCTGTACCCCGGCTACAAGTCGAGCGCCGGGGTGGATCCGGCGCTGCTCGCCCAGTTCCGCGACGCGGAGCGCGCGCTGCGCGCGCTCGGCATGCCGGTCTGGGCCATGGTCGAGGACGAGGCCGATGACGCGATCGCGGCCGCGGTGCATCGGTTCGGCGCTGACGCGCGGCTGGATCAGATCGTCATCTGCTCGGTCGACAAGGACCTGGGCCAGCTGGTCGAGGGCGGGCGCATCGTGCTGCGCGATCGGATGCGCAAGGTCGAGTACGACGAGGAGGGCATCGTCGCCAAGTTCGGCGTGCGGCCGGAGAGCATCCCCGACTACCTCGCGCTGGTGGGCGACAGCAGCGACGGCTTCCCGGGCCTGCCGGGCTGGGGCGCCAAGTCGGCGGCCGCGGTGCTCGCGAAGTTCGGGCATCTCGAGGCCATCCCCGCATCGGTGCTCGAATGGGAGCTCGACCTCCGCAATGCCTCGCGCCTGGCGCTGACGCTCGAGCAGCATCGCGACGAGGCGTTCCTCTACCGCCGCCTGGCGACGCTCAACCGCGACGCGCGCATCGAGGACGTGACCGCCTCGCTCGACGACCTCGAGTGGCGCGGCGTGCCGCGCGAGGAGTTCCTCGCCCTGTGCGAGGAGCTCGGCTTCGACACCGTCCGCGAGCGCGTCCACCGCTGGGCCGACTGAGCCACCGATCGAGGGGGTACGGGAGCCGACCGGTACGTTCGGTGGGGTGTGGTGCGGTCGGCCCGCCGGTACGGTCACGGCCCGATGCACCGAACCCGACGATCCGTTGCCGCCGGCATGCTCGCCGCGGCCCTCCTCCTTGGCGGCCTGGCGCCGGCCACCGTCCCGCAGCCCGCGCACGCCGCGGGCCCGTGCGGCACGTACACGAGCCACACGACGCCGCCACCGACGATTCGCGTGTTCCGCACCGCGACGGGTGCGGTCGAGACGGTCGACTTCCGTACGTACGTGAAGAACGTGCTGTCGCGCGAGTGGATCAGCTCGTGGACGACCGAGTCGATCCGCGCCGGCGCGCTGGCGGTGAAGAACTACGCCTGGTACCAGGTCCTCCACTGGCGCGGCTACGTCAACGCCGCGGGCGAGTGCTTCGACGTCTTCGACTCGACCCGCGACCAGCACTACGATCCGTCGCGCCCGACGTACGCGGCGATGTCGTCCGCCGTCGACGCCACGTGGTCGACGCTCGCCCTCAAGGGCGGCCGGATCTTCGCGACCTACTACAACGCCGGTGCCGTGGGCGAGGCGTGCGGCGCGAACGTCAACGGCTGGCAGATGTTCCAGTGGGGCACTCAGGCCTGCGGCCTGGCCGGCAAGACCGCGGCCCAGATCCTCGCCGTCTACTACACCGGCGTGACGGTGAGCAACGCTCCTCCACCGACCTCGCCGCCGCCGACCCCCGCCCCGACGCCGGTTCCCACGCCGCAGCCGACCCCGGTGCCGACGCCCCCTCCGGCGCCCAAGCCGACGCCCGCGCCGACGCCCAAGCCGACGCCGCCGCCCTCGAGCGCGCCGTCCGCCGCGCCAACCGCGGCGCCGACGCCGGTTCCCACACCCGTTCCCACGCCGCAGCCGACCCCGGTGCCGACGCCTCCTCCGGCGCCGACCCCGCCACCGGCCGCCGGCCCGCAGCCGGGCGGTGGCCAGGGCCTCGTCGCGCCACCACCGCCGCCGCCACCCGACCCGGAGCCGATCGTCGTCATCGCCAGTCCCGACGGGCTCGAGGGCGGAGCGGTCGAGGAGGTCGAGGCCACGGTCCGCACGTCCGGTCCGGGCGGCCACCTGGCCTGGCTCGAGCTCGTGCCGGCACCCGAGGTGACGACGACGGCGCCGCGGGAAGGACCGACCGCCGCATCGCCGCGCTGGACGCTGTTCCGGACCCTCGTCGCGCAGTACCTCGCGACGCTGTGGTCAGACTTCGGCTGGGATGCCGTCCCCGTCGCCCAGCGTCCGGGCCACGACGAGCTCGGCCGCGGCGACGTCCTGGATCGCAAGGCCGACCGACTTGAAGGCGGTGATCGCGTCCTCGTCGCGCGTCGCTGACCAGTCGCGGCCGACGGAGCCGATCTCGACGAGGTCGCCCTCGGCCAGCAGCCCGGCCCGAATCGCGGCCACCACGTCCCCCGCCTCCGCCATCGCGGCGTGACGCGCGTCGACGGCGACGCGTGACGCCCGCGCGAAGAGCTCGGGCGGCAGCTCGACCATCCCCAGCCGGAAGGCGCCGACGCCGTTGACGTGCGTCCCGGGCCGAAGCCACGCGGCGTCGAACACCGGCTCCGATGCGGTCGTGGCGCAGCACACGACGTCCGCCTCGACCACGGCGCTGCGGGCGCCGGCCACGGCGATGACCTCGAGGCCCGTGGCGGCCGCCATGCGCTCGGCGAACGCCTCGCGCGAGGCGGGCGTGCGGGCGTAGACGAGGACCCGGCGGATCGGCCGGGCCGCGGCGACGGCGCGGAGCTGCCACTCCGCCTGGCCGCCGGCACCGATGACGGCCAGCGTCGAGGCGTCGGGCCGGGCGAGGAGCCGCGTCGCGACGCCCGAGGCGGCGCCGGTGCGCATCGCCGTCACGGTCGAGCCGTCGAGGAGCGCGAGCGGCGTGCCGGTGGCGGCATCCAGCCAGGCGACGACGGCCTGGACCGTCGGCGCGCCACGTTCCGCGTTGCCGGGCATGACCGTGACCAGCTTGACCGTGTGCCCGCGGCCGCCCTCGCGGATGCCGGGCATGAGCAGGAGGTCGCCTCCGTCCACCGGGACGTGGGTGCGCAGCGGCGAGCGGTCGCGGCCCTCGGCGACGTCGCGGTAGGCGGCCTCGATCGCGTCGAGCAGCGCCTCGACCGGGACGGCGGCGCGGATCGCATCGGCGTCGATGAAGGGAATCGGTCGCATCGGCTCTTCGAGTCTATCGGCTCGGACTCCGCCAGGTGAGCGGACGCTCGAACGGCGCTAAGGTAGGGACGACGGTACCGACGATGACCGGCACGGCACAGCGCTTGCGATGCGGGCCGGCAAGGAGGACCCATGATCGAGAACGTCCGCGACGACATCGCGCACAAGGCGCAGACGGTCCGCAACGAGACGAACGCCTTCTTCTGGCTGCTCCGCACGGCGACCCTCGCCGCCTTCGCCGCGGCGATCTACACCGAGCTGCGCAAGCCACCCGAGGAGCGCACCTGGCACGGCAAGCTCCTCGGCTTCGTGCCGTACGACTTCCGCATGCCGACGCTGGAGCGCATCCGACAGGCGTACTGGAACCCGCGCTCGCCGAAGATCATCACCGACCGGCCGATCGGGGTCGGCTGGGCGATCAACATCCCGACCGCGCTGCGGCGCCTCGGGGTCAAGGCTCCCTTCACGAAGGCGCGCTGATCGACCTGCGCCACGGCGCGCTGACCGACCTGCGCTAGGATCGGGCCGATGAACTGGTTCCCGGTCCTGCTGGTCCTCCATATCGGCCTCGCCGTGTCGCTCCTCCTGCCGAGCGTCGTCCTGCCGTTCCTCCTGCGGCGCTCGGCCGGTGAGCCCGGACCGGTGACGCGCCTGCTCATGGCGATGCAGGGCACCGGCACGATCGTCATCAGCCTCGGCCTGGCGCTCACCGGCGCGGCCCTGCTGTGGATCCTCGGCCCGGAGCTGCTCACCCAGCCCTGGCTGCTCGTGGCGCTCACGCTGTACGCCATCAACCTGGCGGTGGCGGCCTTCGTGAGCCGGCCGAACCTCCGGCGGCTCATCGGCCTGCGGGAGGCGGACAACGACGATGCGTGGCGGCGACGGGCGCGCCAGCAGCGCTTCGTGGCCTACGGGATGGCCGGCGTGATCGGGATCATCGGCTTCCTGATGAGCACGAAGCCGAGCCTGTGGTGAGCGCCCACGCCGAATGAGGCGGTGAGACGGCTAGAAGTCCGGAAGCGGCAACGGCCGGCCCATGACGAAGAAGATCGCCGCGACGATGAGGAACAGGGCGATCGCGAAGAACAGCAACCAGCGCAGGACTTCCATGCTCGGCTCCGATAGCGGGGGCAGCGCGCCACATTGGCCCGCCGATTCTATCGGTGCCTGTCCAGCCCCCAGCGGCCCCTGGAGCCCCGGCGGCCGGCGGCGACCCACTCTAGAATCCGTAGCGTGACGCTCCACCTCCACGACGCCCGCCGCGGCGGGCTCCATCCCTTCGTGCCCGTCGGCGACCGGGCGAGCGTGGGGCTCTACGTGTGCGGCGTCACGCCGTACGACACCGGCCACCTCGGCCACGCCTTCACCTACGTCAGCTTCGACGTCCTGCATCGGTACCTCGAGTACCTCGGCCACGACGTCGTCTACGTCCAGAACCTGACCGATGTCGACGACGACATGCTGCGCAAGGCGCGCGAGACCGGGGTCGACTACCGCGTCCTCGGCGACCGCAACGTCACGACCTTCCTGACCGAGATGGCCGCCCTCAACTGGCTGCCGCCCGACCACTATCCGCGCGCCACGCAGCACATCCCGCAGATGCGCGACATGATCGCCGGCCTGCTCGACAAGGGCCTCGCCTACCAGGCCGATGGCTACGTCTATTTCTCGATCGACGCCTGGCCGTCGTACGGCGCGCTGTCGAAGCTCAGCCGCGAGGAGATGCTGCCGATCGCCAACGAGCGCGGCAACGTCCCGGACCAGCCCGGCAAGCGCGATCCGCTCGACTTCGTCCTGTGGCAGCCGTCGCTGCCGGACGAGCCCGCCTGGGACGCCCCGTGGGGCGCCGGCCGCCCGGGATGGCATATCGAGTGCTCGGCCATGGCCACGACCTACCTCGGCCCGCGCTTCGAGATCCACGGCGGCGGCGCCGACCTCCTGTTCCCCCACCACGAGTCCGAGCTGGCCCAGACCGAGGGCTTCACCGGGCAGTCACCCTGGGTCGCGCACTGGACCCACGCCGGGATGCTGCGCTACGAGGGCGAGAAGATGAGCAAGTCGCTCGGCAACCTCGTCCTCGTCCGCGACCTGCTGCGCACGTACCCCGGCGACGCGATCCGCCACTTCCTCGTCTCGCACCACTACCGCACCGAGATCGACTACCGCGAGGCCGATCTCGCGCGCTCCGCCGAGCGCGCGGCACGCCTGCGACTCGCCTGCCAGCGCGCCGAGTCGCTCGCCCCGGAGGCGCCGGCCCGGGCCGATGCCGGCGAGCTCCATCCCGAGGTGGCCGAGCATCGGACCCGGTTCCTCGAGGCCATGGACCGCGACCTCGACACGCCGGCGGCGCTGCCGGAGCTCGACGCGCTCGCGGACCTCGCGCTGACCGCCTCGTCGGACGGGATCGCGGCGGAGGCGGGCTGGATGGTGCGCGAGCTCGGCGCCCGGATCCTCGGCCTGCGCCTGGCCTCCGCGCCGGCGTCGGTGGTCGCCGCCGGAATCGGCTGAGCCGATGAACGACGAGGATCTCGTCCCGGTCAGCGTCCGCCTCGGCGAGGTCGTGCCGCCGGAGGACCCCGAGGACTGGACCCGGCCGCTGACCTGGGTCGCGGCGCTCGGCATGCTCGCCGGGCCGATCGTGGCGTTCGCCTGGTTCCTCCTCTCGCCGCCCGTCGACGCCACGCGCGCGGTCGGCGCCACGACCGCCGTGGCCGCCGCGATCGCGGGGGGCGCGGCCGCGACCGGCGCCACGCAGCTCGGCGTGGCCCGCGCCTCGACGGCGACGCTCGGCGCCGGGCTGTTCGGCGCGCTCGTGGTGATCATCCTCGGCGTCGTCATGGCCGGGGAGCGGCAGGTCGGTGAGGCCTCGCCGACGTTGGCCCACGCGTTCGCGGCCGCGGCCGGCGGGACGGGCGGTGCGGTCGTGGCCGCCATCGTGGCGGCGGTCGTCGCGCGCCTGCGCTCGCGCCTCGTGCGCGCGCTGCCCGCGATCGCGGCGGGGCTCGCGATCGCCGCGGCCGCGACCGGCGCCCTCATCGGGCGCGGCTAGTCGTTCTCCAGCAGGAGGCAGGCGGCCGCGTGGCTCGGCCCGACCGGGTAGAGCGCCGGGTCGACCGTCGGGCATCGGTCGAAGGCGAGCGGGCAGCGCGGGTGGAAGCGGCAGCCCGACGGGATGCGCGACGGGTCCGGCGTCTCGCCGCCGAGGATGACCGGCTGGCGGCGCGTCGACGGATCGGGAATCGGCACCACCGACAGGAGCGCCCGCGCGTACGGGTGCTGCGGGTTGGCCAGGACCTCGCGCGTCGGCCCGTGCTCGACGATCCGGCCGAGGTACATGACCGCGATCCGATCGGCGTAGGCGGCCACCGTCGAGAGGTCGTGGGTGATCATCACGATCGCGATCCCCTCGTTCCGGGCGAGCGCGGCGAGGAGGTTGAGGATCTCGGCACGGATGCTGACGTCGAGCATGCTCACCGGCTCGTCGGCGATGAGGAGCGAGGGCTCGAGCGCGAGGGCCGCGGCGATGACGACGCGCTGGCGCTGGCCACCGGACAGCTCGAACGGGTAGCGGCGGAGGTATGCGTCGGGCGGCGTGAGGCCCGCCGACGTCAGCGCGCGGCTGACCCGGTCGCGCAGATCGGCCGATGAGCCCGCCACGCGGTGGACGCGCAGCGGCTCGGCGACGATGTCGGCGACCCGCATCCGCGGGTTGAGCGACTCGTACGGGTCCTGGAACACCATCTGCGCCCGGCGCCGCAGGCGACGCAGCCCGGAGCCGGAGAGGCGGCCGACCTCCTGGCCGTCGAGGACGACCCGGCCGCCGCTCGGCGTCTCGAGGCCCATGAGCAGGTTGCCGGTCGTCGTCTTGCCGCAGCCGGATTCGCCGACGAGGGCGAGGACCTCGCCCGCCCGCAGCTCGAAGTCGATGCCGTCGACCGCGCGCACCGGGCTCGCCGGGCGGCGTCGAAGCGCGTCGCCCAGCGATCGACGGCCGGGGAACGTCTTGCGCAGCCCCTCGACGCGGAGGAGCGGCTCGTCGGGCTCCCGCGCGGTGTCCGGAGCACGCAGTGCGCTCATGCGCGCGCCGCCTCCGCGCTCGACCCCTCGTCCATCGCCGGGATGCCCGGTGCGAGCCGGCCGGCGTCGGCCGGGTCGTGAAGGAAGCACGACGCCCGCCCACCGGCAGCGAGGTACTCGGGCGGCCGCTCGGCGCGGCATCGGTCGAAGGCATACGGGCAGCGCGGCGCGAAGCGGCAGCCGGCCGGCATCGCGTCGAGGCGGGGAGGCGAGCCGGGGATGCCGCGCAGCGGCCGATCGGGATGGGCGACGTCCGGGAACGACGTCAGCAGCTGCTGGGTGTACGGGTGCTGCGGCTCGGCGTAGAGCGTGGCGGCCGTGTTCTCCTCGGCCACGACGCCGCCGTACATGACGACGACGCGGTCGCAGACCTGGGCCACGACGCCGAGATCGTGAGTGACCAGGATGATGCCCATCCCGAACTCGTGGGCGATCCCGCCCAGGAGCTCGAGGATCTGGGCCTGGACCATGACGTCGAGGGCCGTCGTCGGCTCATCGGCCACGATGACGTCCGGGTCGCAGGCCAGCGCGAGGGCGACCATCGCGCGCTGGCGCATGCCGCCGGAGTAGGTGTGCGGGTACTCGCGCGCCCGCTGGCGCGGGATCCCGACGCGCTCGAGGAGCTCGCCGGCGCGCTTGGCGGCCTGCTGCTTCGAGGTCGTCGGCGCGTGGAGGCGGATCGCCTCGGCGATCTGGTCGCCGACGGTGCGGACCGGGTTGAGCGCGTTCATGGCGCCCTGGAACACGAGCGACAGCCGGGTCCAGCGGAACGAGCGCAGGGCCCGGGCGTCGAGGCCGAGGAGGTCCTCGCCGTCGAACCAGACCGATCCGCGCACGACCTTGCCGCCCGGCGGCAGAAGACGGAGGAGGCCGAGGACCGTCGTCGTCTTGCCGCAGCCGGACTCGCCGACGAGGCCGAGCGTCTCGCCGCGGCGGAGGTCGAAGCTCACCCCGTCGACGGCACGCAGCGGCCCGTTCGGCGAGTCGAACTCGATGGCCAGGTCGCGGACGGACAGGATCGGCGCCCGGGCGCCCGTCATGACCGGTGCGGCCGGCGCGGCGACCCGGTCACGCGCGACGTCGGATCCCGGCGACTCGAGATGGTGGCGCTTCAGGCGCGGGTTCACCGCGTCCTCGAGCGCGGTGCCGAGCAGCGTCGTGCCGAGCACGACCCACACGATCGCAATGCCGGGCGCCAGCAGCGCCCACCAGGCGCCGGCGCTGACCGCGCCGCCCTCGAACGCGAAGTTCAGCATCTGGCCCCAGCTGATGACCGTCGGGTCGCCCAGGCCGAGGAACGCGAGGCTCGACTCGTCGAGGATGGCGAGGCTGACGACGAGGACCATGTTGGCGAGCATGAGCGGCAGGACGGCCGGCAGGATGTGGTGGCGCAGGATGTGGATGTCGCCGGCGCCGACCGCCTTGGCACGCAGGACGTACTTGCGCTCGCGGACCGACAGCGTCTGCGATCGGATGAGGCGCGCCGTGCCAGTCCAGCCGAGCACGCCGATGACGAGGATGATCGTGCGCAGCGACGGTCCGAGGATCGCGACGAGCACGATCATGAGCGCCAGGTCCGGGATGACGAGGAAGAAGTCGGTGATCCGCATGAGCAGCCCACCGAGCCAGCCGCGCCGATAGCCGGCCACGATCCCGACCACGGCGCCGATCGCGATCGCGATCGCGGCGGCGGTGAACCCGACGAGCAGCGAGACCCGCGCGCCGTAGATCAGCGAGGAGAGCACGTCCTTGCCGCCGTCATCGGTCCCGAGCAGGTGCTCGGCGGACGGCCGCTGGAAGATGTCGAGGATCGTGACGCGCACTGGCTCGTACGGGTCGTACGGTGCGATGAACGGCGCAAAGATCGCGACAACGACCGCGACGAGCAGCATCACCGCCCCGACGAGGCCCATCCGGTGACGCAGGAACCGACGCCACGTCCGCCGCGGGGTGGTCTCGACCGGCGGGGTGTGGCTGGCGGCGTCCAGCACGACGCTCATCGGCTCACTCCACGCTGACCCGTGGGTCGAGCCAGCCGTACACGAGCTCGGCGGCCAGGTTGGCGAGCACGACCGCCACCGCGAGGAGCAGGAACGCGCCCTGGAGCACCGGGTAGTCGCGATCGCTGACCGCGTTGACCGTCAGCGCCCCGAGGCCCGGCCAGCTGAAGACGGCCTCGACCTGGATCGCGCCGGCGACGGTGAAGCCGAGCGTCAGCGCGATGAGCGTCACCATCGGCAGCATCGCGTTCCGCAGCGCGTGGTGCCGGATCACGCCGTACGTCGACAGGCCCTTGGCCCGCGCGGTGAGGATGTAGTCCTCGCCGAAGACCTCGAGCACGCTGCTGCGCATGATGAGCATGTACTCGCCGATGAGCGCCAGCGCCAGCGTCAGGGTCGGCAGCAGCAGGTGACGGCCGACGTCGACGGCGAGGTCCCAGAACGATTCGAACTGGCCGCCGATCGTGATGCGGCCGCCGATGGGCAGGCCGAACCAGTTGACCCCGACGATGAGCAGGATGATGCCGAGGAAGAAGATCGGCAGTGCCCACATGAACAGGCTGAACGTCAGCGCCGCGACGTCCGCGGGCTTCCCGCGTCTCCAGGCCGCGAACAGCCCGAGACCGATGCCGATGACGACCGCCAGGACCTCAGCCGGCAGGATGAGCCACAGGGTGTTCACGAGGGCGTGGCCGATCATGTCGGAGACCTGCTGGTCCCGGAACGCGTAGCTCGTGCCGAGATCACCCCGCGCCAGGGCGCCCAGGTACGCAGTGAACTGCGTGTCGAGCGGGTTGCCGCCCTCGAGGTTGAGCAGCACCGGCTTGTCGAGCCCGAACCGCTCGCGCAGCGCCTCGACCGCCTGCGGGTTGAGGCGCGGATCGCGCATGCCGGACTTCGCCGGGTCGCCCGGCAGGACCCGGAACAGGAGGAAGTTAAAGGTGACGACGACGGCCAGCGTGAGCAGCGCCCAGCCCAGCTTGCGGACCAGGAACATACCGCGTCCGCTCACCGCATCCCTCCGTCGTCGAGCAGGATGGGCCGGGCGTCGGGACGCCCGGCCCGCATCGGTCTATTCGGCCGGGCGGAGGACCGTCAGGTTCGAGGCGTCCTGGAGGCCGAGCGTCGGGTCGGTTTCCAGCCAGCCGGTGAACGTATCGGTGCGCCATGCGCCGGTGTCGGGGTAGTAGTACGGGATGATGTACGGCACGTCGTCGATGAGGATCTGCTGCATCTGGTGGATGAGATCCACGCGGGTCGGGACGTCGGTCTCGACGGACTGGGCGTCGTACAGGGCGTCGAAGTCCGGGTTGCAGTAGCCGGTCTCGCTGAAGCCCGAGTCGATCTCGCTGCACAGCGCGACGCCGAGCAGGAAGGCCGGATCAGGATCCGAGCCCCAGCCCCACATGATCACGTCGAAGTCGAACGTCGGGCAGCAGACCGAGGTCAGCGTGTCCGGGTCGAGCGGCTGGACGACGAGATTGACGCCAACCTCGGACCACATCGACTTGAGGAGGTCTGACTCCCGCGGACCGCTCGTCGAGTCGTTCGGGTAGTTCAGGCGCATCGTCAGGTCGTCGCAGTCCTGGTCGGCCAGGCACTCTCGGATGCCATCGCCGTTCGTGTCCTCGTAGCCGGCGTCGTCGAGCAGCGCATTGGCGGCGGCGACGTCGTAGGCGTAGTCGGTGATCTCGGAGCCGTAGAAGTCGCCCAGGCCGGGCGGCACGAGCGACAGGCCGACGCTGCCAAGGCCACCGGTGCCGACGGTGAGGAGCTGCTCCTTGTCGGTGGCGTGCGCGAGCGCGCGCCGCACCTCGACGTCCTTGAGAGCCGGGTGGCCGGAGCAGACCGCGGGGTTGCCGCTGCCGTCATCCTCCGGGCAGTCCTCGTCGGCGGTGACGTTGAAGAAGATGTCGCTCAGGCTGCCGCCGGCGGCAACGTCGGCGATGTGAACCTTGACGTTCTCCGCGTTCTGGAGGCCCGGGATGGCGGTGTCCGGCACGTCGGAGATCGCGTCGACCTGGCCGCTGGTCAGAGCGGTCACGCGGGCGTCGTCGTTCTCGATGACCTGGAAGATCACGCCGTCGATGTTCGCCGCGGTGCCCCAGTAGTCGGCGTTCGTCGCCAGGTCCACGAACTCGCCCTGGCTCGCCTCGTTCAGCTTGAACGGGCCGCTGCCGATCATCTCGTCATTCGCGAACTCGACCGGATCGTCGACGCCCTCCCAGATGTGCTTCGGCAGGACGTAGACGAAGACCATGGCCGGCTCGAACGCGGCGTACGGCTCGGCCGTGGTCAGGGTCACGGTCGTAGCGTCGGTCGCCTCGATCGTCTCGAACGAGCTGACGTACGAGGGCAGGAACGGGAAGGCCTCGGTGTCCTTGTACAGCTGCATCGTGAACGCGACGTCCTCGGCGGTGAGCGGCTCGCCGTCGTGGAAGACGACGTCGTCGCGGATCGTCATCGTCCAGGTCAGGCCGTCCTCGGACACCTCCCAGTCCGTGGCGAGCTCCGGCACGTACTCACCGTCGGCGGTGACCGACAGCGGCGCATCGTACACGAGCTCGTACATGATGTACGACTCGGACAGGACGCCATTCCCCGGGTTCAGGCTGTCGGGATAGCCCTTCATGCCGATGCGGACGGTGCCGCCGGTCGCCGTACCGGGATCGCTCGGCGCAGCGGAGGCGTCGCCGCCGGCGCTTTGGGCAGGTGAGGTGGCGGGGGTCGTGCAGGCCGCGATGGCCAGGCCCAGGGCCGCAAGGGTGGGGAGCGTTCGCCAGCGTCGCATCGGGTGTCGGGTGCCTCCGATCGGGGTTCGACGGCGCTCCATGGCGGGCGCCCGCATCAGCCGTCGGGCGAGGATGGCACACGCCACCGATTCGGGTCAACGATTCCCGCACGCCCGCGGTTACCGTGCATACTCCGTCCGATGCCTGCTGGTTCATCGCGCGCCACGCCGCGCGCCCTCGTCCGCGCGCAGGTCGCGCTCGAGTCCTTCAGCCTCGCGCCCGACGGCAGCGGGGTCGTCTACGCGC
This sequence comes from Candidatus Limnocylindria bacterium, assembly GCA_036262075.1. Lineage (GTDB taxonomy): Bacteria > Chloroflexota > Limnocylindria > QHBO01 > QHBO01 > JACDBZ01. The sequence goes on along the minus strand of DATAJO010000026.1, from coordinate 26,383 downwards.
TCCGCCGCGTCCGTGGTGACACGTACGAGTCGCACCTGTGGGCACGACCCACGCGGGGCGGGCGCGCGCGCCAGCTGACCCGCGGGCGGGTGCGCGACGGCTCGCCGGCGGTCTCGCCCGACGGCCGGTACGTCGCCTTCGTGCGCTCGCCATCGAACGACGACGACGCGGTCGCCCAGGCCTGGGTCCTGCCCCTCGACGGCGGCGAGCCCTGGCCGATCACGTCGCTCAGGCACGGCGTGAGCGCCGCGCTGTGGAGCCCGAGCGGCGATCGCCTGGCGCTCGTCGCGCGCGCCGGCGACCCGCGGTTCATCGTCGGCGAGGAGCGGAAGGGCCGGACGCCGCTCGCGCGCCGGATCACCCGCCTCGACTTCCGCGACGACGACACCGGCCACGTCGACCGACGCTCGCACCTGTGGGTCGTCCCCTTCCGGTCCGGCGCCGCGCCACGCCAGCTGACGCGCGGCGACTTCGACGTCCTCCACCCGGCCTGGGCGCCGGACGGTCGCCGCATCGCCTTCGCCGCCGACCGGGGGCCGGACGCGAACATCAACCCGCGCACCCAGATCTTCAGCGTCCGGACCGATGCCGATCGGCCGCGGATCACCGAGCTCGCCAGCCTCCCCGGCGACGCGGACCGGCCGGCATTCTCGCCCGACGGCCGGCGCCTCGCGTTCATCGGCACCGGCCGGGAGGACCCGCCCGACGAGCTGCCGCCCACGCTGTGGGTCACGGACCTGCCGGGCGGCGAGCCGCGGAACCTGACCGAGTCGCTCGACCGGCCGATCGGCGAGTGGGCGTGGTGCGACCTCCAGATGGCCGATGCGGCTCCGGGCCCGGTCTGGCTCGACGACACGTCCATCGGCGTCATCGTCGGCACGAACGGGCGCAACGTCCCCTACAGGGTCGACCTCGACGGCACGGCGACGCCGATGATCTCGCCCGAGCGGCACATCGCGGCCGCCGGGATCGAGGCCGACGGCGGACGCGTCGCGATCACCGCGGCGGTCGACGGGCTGGCCGGCGAGGTCTGGCTGGTCGAGGACGGCGACCTGCGGCAGGTGACCCGCGAGGGGTCGGCCTGGCTGCGCCGCTTCCCGCTCGTGGAGCTCACCGAGCACGCGCTGCCCGGGCCGGCCGGGCCGATCCACGCCTGGCTCGCCTCGCCGGCCGGCGCCGGCACGAAGCGGCTGCCGACCGTGCTCCACATCCACGGCGGTCCGACCGGCGCGTGGGGGCCGGGCGGCACGATCGACGAGATCGCGCTGTGCGCCGCCGGCTACCGGGTCCTGATGCCGAACATCCGGGGCTCGGCCACGTTCGGCAGCGACTGGGTGCAGGCGCTGTCGACCGCGTGGGGCGACGTCGACGCGGCCGACGCCATGGCATCGGTCGACGCGCTCGTGAAGCGCGGGCTCGCGGACCCGAAGCGCCTCGCGGTCATGGGCCTGTCGTACGGCGGCTTCCTCACCCAGTGGCTGGTGGGCGTCACGGATCGGTTCCGGGCGGCCGCATCGGAGAACGGCGTGGCGAACCAGGCATCGGCCTGGGCGAACTCGTTCTTCGGCGTGCACTACAACCGCCGAGGCGGCCTGGGAGATCCCCTCTCGGACGAGGGGATGCAGCAGCTGTGGCGCACGTCGCCGCTGCGCAACGCGTCGAACGTCCGGACGCCGCTGCTCATGCTCCAGGCCGAGGAGGACCGGATCTGCCCGCCGGCCGACAACGAGCAGCTCTTCACCGCCCTCAAGGTCCTCGGTCGCGAGGTCGAGTACGTCCTCTACCCCGAGGAGCACCACGAGATGAAGGTCTACGGGCGGCCGGACCGGCGCATCGATCGGCTCGATCGCATCCTCGACTGGTTCGACCGCCACGTGAAGCGCGGCTGAACCGAGGGGCGGCTGATCCGGAGCGCGGCTGATCCGGAGCGCGGCGGTCAGCCGGCGTGCGTCTTCCGGCTCAGGCGCTCGGCGAGTCCGCCGGTCGTCAGGGCCAGCCCGAGGCCGATGATCCCAATTGCGGCGATGAGCCGGAACGCCTCGCCCCCGAAGGCGGTCGCGAACACGAGGTAGGCGACCACGCTGCCGGCGGCGATCCCGGAGCCGATCCATTTGAACGCCGGCGCATCGGCGATCCAGCCCGCGGCGTACATGCCGAGGCCGAGCCCGAACGGCACGACCGTCCACAGGTGGCTCCATTCGCTCCATCGGTCGGTCAGGCTCGAGTAGAGCAGCGCGCCGCCGACGGCGGCGAGGATGACGCCCGGGATGACCATGCCCGCCCGCAGCCGCCGATGCTGCCGCCCGACCAGGCTCGGCACGAGGAAGAAGAGCGACAGGCCGATGAGGAGCATCGGCCACCAGGCGAACAGGTCCTCGTCGATCGGCAGGCCCTGGACGAGGTTCGCGATCTGCTCGCTGGCCAGCACGAGCAGGCCGATGACGAGCAGGATGATCCCCGCCAGGAGCTCGATCGTGCGACTCACGGCGGCGAGTATACGGTGGCATCATGCCGCGGATGCCCGCCACCCCCGGCCTGCGCCAGCTCCTCCGCGCCCTCGGGCGGCGCCATCCCCGGACGCGCGGAACGCTGCGGGTTGCCGGCCCGACCGCGGACGTCGTCATCAGCCGCGACCGATGGGGCATCCCGCACGTCGATGCCGCTTCCGACGCCGACGCGTGGTTCGCGCTCGGCTTCTGCCACGGCCAGGACCGCGGCTTCCAGCTCGAGCTGCTCGCTCGAGCGGGGCGCGGCGCGCTCGCCGAGCTGGTCGGGCCAGCGGCGCTTCCGCTCGACCGCCTGAGCCGAACCCTCGGCTTTCGCCGGCTGGCGGCGGCGCAGCGGCCGCGGCTCGACGGTGACATCCTGGCCGCGCTCGAGGCGTACGTCGCCGGCATCAACGCAGCGGCCGCCGTCGAGCCGCGCCCCCACGAGCTCGTGCTGTTGCGGGGTCGCCGCAGCGCGTGGACCGTCGAGGACGTGCTCGCCTTCCTCGGGCTCCAGTCGCTGGCGCTGTCCGGCAACTGGGACACCGAGCTCGCCCGGCTCCGCATCCTCCTCACCGATGGCGCCGACGCGCTCCGCGCGGTCGAGCCCACGTACGGCCCCTGGCTCCCCGCCGTCGTCCCGGTCGGAACCGCCGCCGGCCCGGCGCTGGATCGGCTCGCGGCCGACGTGACGGCGCTCCGCGACCTCGTTGCCGGCTCGGGTGCCTCGAATGCCTGGGCCGTCGCCGGAGCGCGGACCTCGAGCGGCGCGCCCATCCTGGCCAATGATCCGCACCTCGCACCGGGCATCCCTGCGCCGTGGTACCTCGCCCATCTCCGGACGCCGGAGTGGTCGCTGGCCGGCGCTTCGTTCGTGGGCGGTCCCGCCTTCCCGACCGGGCACAACGGGACCGCCGCGTGGGGCATCACTGCCGGCTGCACCGATTCGGCTGACCTCTTCTGGGAGGACCTCGACCCGGCCGCCCTCACGGCTCGCGGGCCGGACGGGATCGAGCCGGTCGAGCGGCACTCCGAAGTCATCGAGGTGCGGGGAGGCGCCTCCGTCGTCGAAGAGGTCTTCGTGACCGAGCGCGGGCCGATCGTGACATCACTGCTCGACGGGCTCGGCGTTGCGCTCTCACTCCGCGCGACCTGGCTCGAGCCGCTGCCGGTACGCGGCTTCCTCGGCATCCATCGCGCTCGCGACTTCGCGACCTTCCGCAATGCCTTCCGCCACTGGCCGGGTCCGGCACTGAACGTCGTCTACGCCGATGCCGCCGGCCACATCGGCTGGCAGCTCGTCGGTACCCTCCCGCGCCGCCGCGCCGGGAATGGCACGCTGCCGGCACCCGCCTGGTCGGCGGGCTGGGCGGGCGAGCACGTCCCGTTCGACGAGATGCCGTGGTGCCTCGACCCCGAGGAAGGATTCGTGGTCTCCGCCAACAACGCGCCGCGGGCGGAGGGCTCGGAGGCCGCGTTCCTGGGCGTCGACTGGCTCGACGGGTATCGCGCCGCCCGCCTCGTGGAAGCGGTGGGTGACCGCCTCGACTGGGACGTGGCCTCGACCGCGGCGCTCCAGACCGACGTCACATCCGTGCCGTGGCTCGAGCTGCGCGAGATGGTCCTCGCGGCCGACGCCGATGACGAGCCGATACGCACCGCCCTCGGTCTCCTCGCCGCGTGGGACGGCCGCCTCTCGGCGGACTCGCGGGCGGCCACCGTCTACGAGCTCTTCGTGTCCGACCTCGCGGCGGCCCTGGCACGTCAGGCTGCGCCCCGGAGCTGGCCGTGGGCGATCGGTGCCGGCTTCGGCGATGCCATGCCGCGCACCTCGTTCGGCGCACGGACCCTCAGCCAGCTCGTGGCAACGCTGGGCGCTCGCCCCGACCGGTCGTCGCTCGTCTCGGCCTCGATGCGAGCCGCGATCGCGACGCTCCGCGAGGTGCGCGGCGACGATCCGGCGCGATGGGCGTGGGGAGAGGCGCGGCCCCTACGTCTCCGCCATCCGCTCGGCGTGCGCGCGCCGTTCGACCGGCTGTTCAACGTCGGCCCGGTGCCGCTGGGTGGCGACGCGAACACGGTTGCCCAGGCCGGGGTGCGGCCAATGAAGCCGCTGGCGAACCCCGCGGCGATCGCGAACCATCGGTCCGTCATCGATCTCGCCGATGTCGAGCGCTCGCGATTCGTCCTCGCGGGCGGGCAATCCGGGAACCCGCTCTCGCCGCACTACGCCGACCTCTTCGAGCTCTGGCAGCGTGGCGACGCCGTTCCGATCGCCTGGTCGGAGGCGTCCGTTGCAGCGGCGACCGTTGACCGCCTCGTGCTGCGTCCCGCAACCTCGCGCGATGATCACGAGGAGAACGCTCAGTAAGCGGCCGGTAATCGGCTCGCCGCCATGATCGGCCGATGGACGATCGGCGCCTCGGCATGGCGGTTCGCGCACGCCGTCACCAGCGCGGCTGGCGCCTCGTCGATCTCGCGCGGCACGCCGGCGTGGGTCCGGGCGTGTGCGGGCTCCTCGAGCGCGGCCAGATCGGGAAGCTGAGCGTCCGGACCGCTCGCGCGATCGCCGGTGCTGTCGATCTGCCGCTGAATTGGGATATCGGCTGGCAACGCCAGGAGCTGGACCGTCTCTTCGATGCCGACCACTCGGCCCTCGCCGCCAGCTTCGCAACCGTGCTCGAGGGCGGGGGTTGGGTCACGCGCAGCGAGGTCAGCTTCAACCACTACGGCGATCGCGGCCGGATCGACATCCTGGCCTGCCATCCGGCCAAACGGATCATGCTCGTCGTCGAGATCAAGACGTCGATCGTGGACGCCGGGGATCTGCTCGGCACGCTGGACGTCAAGACGCGAGTCGCGCCGGCGCTCGTCGAGGCGCTCGGCCCAGGTTCGCTTGGCTGGAGCTCTCCGGACGCGGTCGTCCCCGCCATCGTCGTCGCCGACGGAAGCACTGTCCGCCGACACGTCGAGAGGCTCGGTGCGCTCCTGAATCGGTACGACCTTCGGGGTCGTCGCGCGTCGGCCTGGCTCGCCGCCCCCACGGTTGGCCCGACCGGCCTGCTTATCCTCCGCAAGTTGCCATACGGCAATGGCGTTGACCGTAGGCGAGCCGGGCGGCGACGAGTTCGGGTGGCTCGTGCCAAATCGGCCCAAAGTGCGAGCTAAGCGCAACCGGGTTGCCGAATGGGAACTTGCGCCGCTCTCGCCGCGCGTACGCGCAACCACGTTGCCGAATGGGAACCCGGGCCACCCGCGCCGCGCCGAAGCGCAACCAGGTTGCCGTTTGGGAACTCGCGCCACCCGCGCCGCGCCGAAGCGCAACCAGGTTGCCGTTTGGGAACTCGGGCCACACGCGCCGCGCCGAGGCGCAACCAGGTTGCCGAATGGGAACTCGGGCCACACGCGCCGCGCCGAAGCGCAACCAGGTTGCCGTTTGGGAACTCGCGCAACACGCTCCGCGCCGAAGCGCAACCACGTTGCCGAATGGGAACGTGGCGCCACAGTGCGCCTACATCTCGCCTTCGAAGGGCGGCTGGGGCATGCGGAGCGGCTTGTCCTGGCGGTAGCCGAGCAGGTAATCGGCCTGGATGAGGGTGTGGATCTGCGACGTGCCCTCGTAGATCACCGAGCCCTTCGAGTTCCGCAGGTAGCGCTCGACCGGATACTCGTTCGAGTAGCCGTAGGCGCCGTGGATCTGGATGGCGTCGAGGGCAGACTGGACGGCGTGGTCGGTGCAAAACCACTTCGCCATCGAGGTCTCGCGCGTGTTGCGCTCCCCGCGGTTCTTCTTCCAGCCGGCCTTCCAGACGAGCAGCCGGCCGGCCTCGATCCCCTGCTCCATCTTCGCGAGCATCTGCTTCACGAGCTGATGGCGGCCGATCTCCTCGCCGAACGTCGTGCGCTCGTGCGCGTACTTGACCGATGCGTCGAGGCAGGCCTGCGCGAGGCCGACCGAGCCGGCGGCGACGGTGTATCGGCCCTGGTCGATGGCGCTCATCGCGATCGTGAAGCCCTCGCCCTCCTCGCCGACGCGGTTGGCGACCGGGACCTCGCAGTCGTCGAAGGACAGGATGCCGGTGTTCCCGGCGCGGACGCCGAGCTTGCCGTGGAGCGAGTCGGAGCTGAAGCCGGGGAACGAGCGCTCGACGATGAAGGCGGTGATGCCCTTGTGGCCCTTCGATCGGTCGACGGTGGCGAAGACGAGGAAGTGGTCGGCCGTATCGGCCAGCGAGATCCAGATCTTCGAGCCGTTGAGGATGTACCGATCGCCGTCGCGACGCGCCGTCGTCGACAGCGCACCGGCATCGGAACCCACGCCCGGCTCGGTCAGGCCGAACGTGGCGAGCTTCTCGCCGCGCGCCTGCGGCACCAGGTACTTCTGCTTCTGCTCCTCGCTGCCCCACTGGAGCAGGGTGAGCGAGTTCAGCCCGGTGTGGACCGACAGGATGACGCGGAAGGCGGTGTCGGCACGCTCCATCTCCTCGCACAGCAGCGCGAAGGCGATGTAGTCCATCCCGGCGCCACCGTACTGCTCGGGGATCGGCAGGCCGAGGAAGCCCTCGGCGCCCATCTTCTCGTACAGGCCGCGGTCGTAGGTTGCGGTCTCGTCGAGGTCCCGGATCCGGGGCAGGATCTCGCGCTCGGCGAAAGCGCGGGCCGTGCGCTGCACCTCGCGCTGCGCATCGGTCAGCGATAGGTCGATCATCGGTTCTCCGTGAAGGGCGGTGGGCGGGACCCAGATTCTAGACCGATGCGCCCTCCGGGCGGCACGCGGGGGGCCGATCCTCAATTCCGACCAATCCCTCGGTAGTTCGCTTTGACGAACGATTGGGGTAAGGCTAGCCTTACTCGCGGACGGCAGGTGCCTCGCGTGAGGCGTCGCCCGCCCATCCACGGGAGAGGACAGTGGACTTCGGATTCCTGACGACGGGCTTGCTCACCGGGCTGCGCGAGGGCGTCGAAGCGGCGCTCATCGTCAGCATCATCCTCGCCTACCTGGCGCGGACCGGGAACCAACGCTACTTCGGCAGGATCTGGCTGGGTGCCGGCGCCGCCATCGCGCTCAGCGTCGCGATCGGCGCGCTCCTCTCGATCACTATCGGCGGCTTCGAGGAGCCGGCCGAGCAGATCTTCGAGGGGATCGCGATGCTCATCGCGGCGGCCGTCGTCACGTGGATGCTGTTCTGGATGCGCCGCACCGCGGCGAACATCCGCGGCGAGCTCGAGGCGGGCGTCGACCGGGCGCTCACCGACGGCGGCGTCATCGGCCTCGCGGTCCTCGCCTTCACCGCCGTCATCCGCGAGGGCATCGAGACCGCGCTCTTCCTCCTCGGCCAGGCCACGGCCGCCGGCAGCGCGGCGAGCAGCACGCTCGTGGGCGCCGTCATCGGCCTGCTCGTCGCCGTCGCCATCGGCTACGCCCTCTACCGGGGCGCGCGCGTCATCAACCTGCGAACGTTCTTCACCTGGACCGGCATCGCCCTGATCTTCATCGCGGCCGGACTCCTGTCCCACGCCATCCACGAGTTCGTGGAGGTCGGCTGGATCACGATCGGGACGGCGACCGCGTTCGACATCAGCGCGATCCTGCCGCACGAGGGCAACCTGCTGGGCGAGATGCTGCGCGCGATCTTCGGCTACACCAGCCGGCCCGAGTGGATCACGTTCGTGGTCTGGATCGGCTACGTGGCGCTCGTGCTCGGCCTGTACACGCGTCCGACGCGACCGGCCGAGGCGACGCCCCGTCCCGCCCCACAGGAAGCGCCGACCGGCGCCTGACCATTCACCCATCCCATCATCGGAGACCGTTCCTTGCGTCACCCGAATCGATTCCTGCTGCTCGCCGCCGCGGCAGCCATCGTCCTCCCCGCGTGCGGCTCGCCCGCGGGCAGCGACTCGTCCCCTTCGGCCGATGCCGGAGGCACGCTCACCGTCTACTCCGGCCGCAACGAGGAGCTCGTGGGGCCGATCCTCGAGCGGTTCACCGAGGCGACCGGCATCGAGGTCGAGCCGCGCTACGGCGACACGGCCGAGATGGCGAACCTCATCCTCACCGAGGGCGAGAACTCGCCGGCCGACGTCTTCTTCGCGCAGGATGCCGGCGCGCTCGGCGCCGTGGCCGAGGCCGGTCAGCTCACCGAGCTGCCGTCCGAGCTGCTCGACCGGGTCGACGCCCGCTTCCGCTCTCCCGACGGCCAGTGGGTCGGCGTCAGCGGCCGCGCCCGCGTCGTCGTCTACAACACCGAGACGGTGAGCGAGGACGAGCTGCCCGACACGATCTTCGGCTTCACCGATCCGGAGTGGAAGGGTCGCATCGGCTGGGCGCCGACGAACGGCTCCTTCCAGGCCTTCGTGACCGCGCTCCGCGTCCTCGAGGGCGAGGACCGCGCCCGCGAGTGGCTCGAGGGCATCCAGGCCAATGAGCCGAGCGTGTACGAGGGCAACAACCCGGCGCTCGACGCGGTGATCGCCGGCGAGATCGACGTCGCCTTCGTCAACCACTACTACCTCATGCAGCGCCTGGCCGAGGAGCCCGACGTCCCGGCCGCGAACTACTTCTTCACCGGTGGTGACCCGGGCGCGCTCGTGAACGTCGCCGGCGTCGGCATCCTGGGCACGAGCGACCAGGCCGATGCGGCCGAGCGGCTCGTCGAATTCCTCCTGTCGGAGGAGGCCCAGACCTACTTCGCCGATGAGACGAAGGAGTACCCGCTGGCCGCCGGCGTCGAGGCAGATCCGGCGCTGCCGTCGCTCGACGAGATCGGCACGCCCGACATCGACCTGTCGGATCTGTCCGACCTCGAGGGCACCCTGGAGCTGCTCCAGGAGCTCGGAATCGTCTAGGGCCCGATCGACGATGGCTCGATGACGAGCATCTCCCTGCGTCGCGCCCGCGCCGGCGGCCGCGAGCGGACGGCAGCGCCGCCGCCGTGGCTCGTCGGCGTCGCGCTGCTCGTCGCCCTCCTCGCGCTCGTCCCGATCGCCTACCTCGTCGTGCTGACCGTGTCGGCCGGCGAGGAGGCGATCGAGCTCGCGCTCCGGGAGCGGACCCTCGCCGTCCTCGGCCGGACGCTCCTCCTGGCGGGCACGGTCACCGTCGCGTCGATCCTCGTCGGCGTGCCGATCGCCTGGCTCACGACCCGCTCCGACCTGCCGGGACGCCGGTGGTGGACGATCCTGTCGGTCCTGCCGCTCGTCGTCCCGAGCTACGTCGGCGGCTACGCCATCGTGGCCGCCCTCGGACCGCGCGGCGCGCTCCAGTCGCTCCTCGAGCCGCTCGGGGTCACGCGCCTGCCCGAGGTCTACGGCTTCCCCGGCGCGGCGCTGGCGCTCACGCTGTTCAGCTTCCCGTACGTCGTCCTCTCCGTCCGCGGCGCGCTCCTGCGCCTCGACCCGGCCTTCGAGGACGTCAGCCGCTCGCTCGGCCGCGGGCCGTGGCGCACGTTCTTCAGCGTCATCCTGCCCCAGCTGCGCCCGGCCATCACCGCCGGAGCGCTGCTCGTGGCGCTCTACAGCCTCGCCGACTTCGGGGCGGTGAGCCTGCTCCAGTTCGACTCGTTCACCCGCGCGATCTACGTGCAGTACCGGGCGAGCTTCGACCCGACGCTCGCCGCCGTGCTCGCGCTCATGCTCGTCGCCTGCACGACGGCCGTCCTCGTCGCCGAGTCGCGGCTCCGCGGCCGCACCCGCTACCACCGCAGCGGCGCGGGAACGGCGCGGACGGCACCGACCGTCCGGCTCGGGGCGTGGCGCTGGCCGGCGCTGGCGTGGTGCGCGCTGGTCGTCGGGCTGGCGATCGCGCTGCCGACCGGGACGGTCGTGTACTGGCTCGTGCGCGGCGTGGGTGCCGGCGAGCCGGTGAGCTTCGTGTTCGATGCGGCGCTGAACTCGGTCGTGGCCTCGTCGCTGGCCGCCGGGCTGGCGGTGGCCGCCGCGATCCCGGTGGCCGTGCTGGCCGTGCGGCATCGGGGTCGGCTGGCGACGCTCGTCGAGCGCGCGACCTACCTCGGGTTCGCGCTGCCCGGCATCGTCATCGGCCTGGCGGTCGTCTTCGTCGCCGCCCGCTGGCTGCCGGCGATCTACCAGACCCTGCCGCTGCTCCTGGCCGCCTACCTCGTCCGCTTCGTCCCGGAGGCGGTGGGCGTCACGCGCGCCTCGCTGCTCCAGGTCAGCCCGCGCGTCGAGGAGGCGGCGCGCACGCTCGGACGCTCCCCCGGAGCGGTCCTGCGCGAGGTGACCCTGCCGATCATCCGGCCGGGCCTCATCGGCGCGGCGGCCCTCGTGTTCCTCACCGCCATGAAGGAGCTGCCGACGACGATCCTCCTCGCGCCGACCGGATTCGACACGCTCGCGGTCCGGATCTGGAGCGCGACGAGCGAGGGGTTCTTCGCGCGTGCGGCGCCGCCGGCGCTGCTCATGATCCTCGTCGCGGCCGCGTCGCTCGGCTTCGTCCTCCGCGCGGAGCGCGATCGGTGACCGCGACGCTCGAGCCGCCAGCCGCCACAATGGCCGCCGTGGTGCCCTCCGACGCTCCCGCTCAGGCTCCAGCCTCCGGCTCGGGAGAACCGGCCGAGCCGGCCCGACACGCGCTCCGCACGCTCGGCGTGACGAAGCGCTACGGCGACGTGGTGGCCGTCGATGCCGTCGACCTCGACGTGCGCGACGGCGAGTTCCTCGGCGTCCTCGGGCCGTCCGGCTGCGGGAAGACGACGCTCCTGCGCCTCATCGCCGGCTTCGAGCGGCCCGATGCGGGCGGGATCGAGATCGGCGGCCGGGTCGTGGCCGGCCCGCGGCGCAACGAGCCGCCCGAGCGGCGCCGGATCGGCATGGTGTTCCAGGAGTCGGCCCTGTTCCCGCACCTCGACGTGGCCGGCAATATCGGCTTCGGGCTCGCGCCCCGGCAGCGCGCCACGCGGGTCGCCGAGCTCGTGGCCCTGACCGGGCTGTCCGGCCTCCAGCGCCGGATGCCCCACGAGCTGTCCGGCGGCCAGCAGCAGCGCGTGGCGCTGGCCCGCGCGCTCGCTCCCGACCCGGCGCTCGTGCTCCTCGACGAGCCGTTCAGCAGCCTCGACGCGACGCTCCGCAGCCAGCTGCGCGGCGAGGTGCGCGAGATCCTGCGCGCCGCCGGGGCGACGGCGGTGTTCGTCACTCACGACCAGGCCGAGGCCCTCGAGATCAGCGATCGCGTGGCCGTCATGCGGGCCGGGCGGATCGAGCAGGTCAGCTCACCGGACGAGATCTACCTGCGCCCGACGAACCGGTTCGTGGCGGGCTTCGTCGGCGAGGCGAACCTCCTCCCCGGCGAGGTACGCGGTGGCGAGGTCCGGACGATCGTCGGCCGCTTCCGCAGTCCCAACGGCGGCTTCGCCGAGGGTGACCGCGCCGAGGTGCTCCTCCGTCCCGAGCAGCTGCATATGCTGCCGGTCGACCGGCTCCAGAAGCCGCCCCGCGACGAGCAGGTGCTGCGCATCGTCCGGCGCGTGTTCCACGGCTCGGAGGTCCACCACGTCCTGCGCAGCACCGGCGGGCTCGAGTTCGAGGCCGCCACGCCGTCGAGCGCCGCGCTCGAGGTCGGGACCGACGTCATCGCCCATGCCCGGGCGCGCGAAGTGCCGGTCTATCCGATCGATCGGGCTCCGCTGCTCGACGGCGTGCCGGCCGCGGACGAGGTCGAGCCCGCGTCCTAGACCTCGACCCCCATGAAGCTGAGCATCTCGCGCCAGGCGGCGTCGCTGGCCTCGGCGTACTCGGTCGCCTTGCGGTCGAAGAAGGAGTGCGGCGCGCCCTCGTAGACGACGGTCCGATGCTCGACGCCGGCGGCGTCGAGGGCACGGTCGAACGCCTCGCGCGCCTCGGCCGGGATGCCCTGGTCCGCGCCGCCGTAGATGACGAGCACCGGGCAGGCGAACTTCGACGCCTCGTCGGCCGGCGCGGGCAGGCCGCTGCGATGCGGGCCGACGGGCCACGGATACATGCCGATCACCCCGGCCAGCCCGTGGCCGCTCCGCGCCTGGAGCAGGCTGATCCGGCCGCCGAGGCAGAAGCCGACGGTGTAGATCCGCTCCGCCTCCCCGCCCTCGGGTGAGCGCAGGAAGGCGACCGCGGCGCCGACGTCGGCATCGGCCCCGTCGGGGTCGAGCTGCGCGACGTGCGGCTCGTACTCGAAGCTCGCGTCGCGCTTCGATGCCCCCGCGGTGCGGCCGTACTGGTCGATGGCGACGGCGTGGACCCCGGCCTCGGCGAAGCGCCGGGCGAGGTCCTCGTAGTACGGGTGCAGGCCGCGGACGTCGGGGATGACGACGATGCCGGCACCGGTCGGCTCCGCGGCCCGCGCGGCCGAGGCGGCGAACCGCGTGCCGTCGCGCGAGGTGAGCGTCAGGTCCCGGGTGTCGAGTGCCGCCCCACGGATCGGCGGCAACGGAGGTCGGTCATCGGTGGAGAAGCACATGCCGATATCGTGGCATGCAGGGGAAGTGCCGGATGCCCGTCAGCCGCGCGCGGTCGCGCCGGCCAGGCTGCTGACGAACGGTCGCAGCGCATCGGCTCCCCCGTCGCGCACGGCGGCGACGAGCGCCGAGCCGACGACGACCCCGTCCGCCACGCGCGCCAGCTGGGCCGCCTGCTCCGGGGTGCTGATGCCGAACCCGGCGGCCACCGGCAGCCGCCCGTCGGCGAGCCGTCGGACGTGCTCGACGAGCGGAACCGCGCCCTCGGCGATCGACGCCCGCGCCCCGGTCACCCCGAGCAGCGGCACGACGTAGAGGAAGCCGGTCGAGCCCGCGATCGCGGCCCGGATGCGGTCGTCGCCGGTGTTCGGCGCCACGAGGAACGTCATCGCCAGGCCGATGCCGGCCGCCAGCCGCTCGAGCTGCGGCATCCCGCCCGCCGGCAGGTCCGGCACGATCAGCCCGTCGCCGCCGGCGTCCGCGATCGCGCGCAGCGCCTCCCGCCCCCCTCCGGCGAGGAGCGGGTTGAGGTAGGTCATGACCATGATCGGCTGCTCGTGCCCGGCGTCGCGCAGGCCGCGAATGAGGCGCACCGCGGCGTCGAGCCCGCCGCCGGTGGCGAGCGCGACCCGTCCCGCCTCGGCGATCGTCGGCCCGTCGGCCAGCGGATCGCTGAACGGGACGCCGATCTCGAGCAGGTCGGCACCCGACGCGAGCGCCGCCTCGGCGGCGGCGAGCGCATCGGCCTCCGACGGGAAGCCGGCGAGCAGGTAGCAGACGAGCGCCGCGCGATCCTCGCCGGCCGCGGCGGCGAAGGCGGCGCGCACCGCCCGCGGGCCACGCGTGGCGCCGGTCATCCGCCGAGCTCGCGCTGGATGATGCCGAGGTCCTTGTCCCCCCGGCCCGACAGGTTGACGAGGACGTGCGCCTCCGGATCGAGCTCCGGCAGCAGGTCGAGCGCCACGGCCACGGCGTGGGCCGATTCGAGGGCCGGGATGATGCCCGCGTGCTCGGCCAGCCACCGGGTGGCGGCGAGCGCATCGGCGTCGCGGGCACGGGTGACCTCCAGCCGGCCGGTCGCTGCCAGCGCCGCCAGCTGGGGCCCGACGCCGGGATAGTCGAGCCCGGCGCTGACCGAGTGCGGCTCGGCGATCTGCCCCGCCTCGTCCTGGGCGAGCATCGTGAACGCGCCGTGGAGCACGCCCGGCGACCCGAGCCCGAGCGACGCCGCGTGGTCGCCCAGCGCGTCGCTCCGACCGCCGGCCTCGACGCCGATGAGCCGCGCCCGGGTGTCGATGAACGGCCGCATGATGCCGATCGCGTTGCTCCCGCCGCCGACGCAGGCGATGACCGCGTCCGGCACGCGGCCGATGCGCTCGAGGAGCTGGCTGCGGGCCTCGGTTCCGACGACCTCCTGCAGGCTGGCCACCATGTCGGGGTACGGGTGCGGGCCGGCGGCCGAGCCGAGCACGTAGAACGTCGTCTCGACGTTCGTGACCCAGTCGCGCAGCGCCTCGTTCAGCGCGTCGCGCAGCGTGCCGTTGCCCGTCGTGACCGGGCGCACCTCGGCGCCGAGGAGCTTCATGCGCGCCACGTTCGGCGCCTGGCGCTCGATATCGGTCGAGCCCATGTACACGACGCACTCGAGGCCGAGGAGCGCGCAGGCGGTCGCGGTCGCGACGCCGTGCTGGCCGGCGCCGGTCTCGGCGATGACGCGGGGCTTGCCCATCCGCCGGGCGAGCAGCGACTGGCCGACGGCGTTGTTGATCTTGTGCGCGCCGGTGTGGGCGAGGTCCTCGCGCTTCAGCCAGATCGTGGCGCCCCTGCCGCCGCGCGTTGCGAGCGCCTCGGGGGGCAGCGCGAAGACCGGCGTCGGGCGGCCGATGAAGTCGCGGTGCAGCCTGGCGAGCTCGGCGAGGTACGTCGGATCGCGGCGCGCCACGCTCCAGGCGGCCTCGAGCTCGTCGAGGGCCGGGACGAGCGTCTCGGGGACGTAGCGGCCGCCGAATCGTCCGAAGCGGCCGTCAGCGGCGACACGGTCCGCGCCGGACGGATCGCGGCGGGCGTTGCGCACGAAGCCGGCGACGCGCCGCGGATCGGGGCGGCCGTCGCGCTCGAGGCCACCCGCGGCGTCGACGAGGGCGGGGCGCGCCCGGCGAACCGTCTCGGCCACGGTGGCGGGGGTCAGGCCGCCGGCGATGCCGACCGGCACGACGCGCCCCACGCGCGCAACCAGGTGCGGGTCCAGCGAGCGGCCGCTGCCGCCGCCCTGGTCCCGGCTCGCCCCTTCGAGAAGGACGTGGGTCGCGCCGGCGGCGAACCACGCCTCGGCCTTCGCGACCGTTGCGCGGACGCCGTCGATGACGTGGACGACGCCGATGAGCGGGTCCGGCCGCGGATCGAGGCGTCGGACCCAGGACGGCGGCTCGTCGAAGCCGGCAACCTGGAGGCCGCGCACGCCGGCCGTCCGCATCGCCTCCTCGACCTCGGCCGGCGACGCGGCGCGCGTCACGAGCACCGGGCGCGGGCCCCCGCCGTGCGGGAGCGCACCGGTCAACCGCGCGACGTCCGAGGGGCTCACGGCGCGCCGCGACTGCGGATCGATCACGAACCCGACGAAATCGGCGTCGGCGCGCACCGCGGCCGCGACCCCACCGGCGTCGCGCTGGCCGCAGACCTTCACCGCGGCGCGGGCCGGGTGGGACGGGACGCGGACGGCCTCGCGCGCCGGCGCGTGGTCGACGAGCGTCCGGGCCGCGGCGCCGGGGTCGGGAGCGCGGAGCAGCGACGTGCCGACGAGGACGGCCGCGGCGCCGGCGGCTGCGGCCGCCTCGACGTCGGCGGGCTGACGGATGCCGCTCTCTGCGACGACCGTGGCGCCGGCCTCGGCGGCGCGACGCACGAGCGGCAGGGTCGCCCCGAGGTCGACGTCGAGCGTGGCGAGGTCGCGCGCGTTCACGCCGATGAGCGTCGCGTCGGCCGCGAGGGCGCGGTCGAGCTCGGCCGCGTCATGGACCTCGACGAGCGCGTCCAGCCCCGCGTCTGCGGCGGCCGCGATGAGCTCGGCCAGGAGCGCGCCGGGCAGGGCGCGGGCGATGAGCAGGACGGCATCGGCGCCGATGAGGCGGGAATGCCAGACGCCGTAGGCGTCGGTGACGAAGTCCTTGCGCAGGGTCGGCAGCCCGGTGCTGGCGGCCGCCGCCAGGTCCTCGTCACGACCGCCGAAGCCGGTCGGCTCGGTGAGGATCGAGAGGGCTCGCGCCCCGGCCGCGGCGTACGAGCGCGCGACCTCGCGCGCGTCGGCCGTTCCCTGCCCGACCGCGGGGAGCGGCCCGGTCGACGGCGAGGAGCGCTTGACCTCGGCGATGAGCGCGACGCGGTCGCCGTGACGCAGCGCGGACTCGAACGGACGCGCCGCCGGCAGGCGGCCCACCTCGCGACGCAGCTCAACGAAGGGCAGGATGCGGCGCTCGGCGCGGAATCGGCGGCGCGACGCGGCGAGGAGACCGTCGAGGACGCTGGGACCGGCCATCAGGCGTCGGCGAACGTGGCCGATGCGGTCACGCGCTCGGCGGCGGCACCCGAGTCGATCGACTGCGCGGCGATCTCGATGCCCTCGGCGATGTCGGCAGCGCGACCGGCGACGAACAGCGCGGCACCCGCGTTGAGGAGGACGACGTCGCGCGCCGGTCCCGGCTCGCCGCCGAACACCGACACCCCGATCGCGCTGTTCAGCTGGGCGTCCCCGCCGGCGAGCGTGGCGCGGTCGGCGCGGCGCAGGCCGAGCTCCTCCGGGTCGATCGAGATCTCGCTGATCTCGCCGTCGTCGACGAGGAGCGCGAGGTTCGGGCCGCCGAGCGACAGCTCGTCGAGGCCGTCGACCGAGTGGACGACGAGCGCGCGCTCGGTCTCGAGCCGGGCGAGGGCGCCGGCCATGAGCGGCAGGAGCGCCGGGTCGGCGACGCCCAGCAGCTGGCGCCGGACGCCGGCCGGCGAGCTGATCGGGCCGAGGAGGTTGAAGGCGGTCCGCATCGGCAGCTCGCGGCGGATCGGCATGGCGTGCTTCATGGCCGGGTGGTAGGCGGGGGCGAAGATGAAGCCGAAGCCGAGCTCGCTGATGCGGCGCGCGACCGCGTCGGGACCGGGGTCGAGCGGGATGCCGAGCGCCTCGATGAGGTCGGCCGATCCGCAGCTGCTCGTGATCGCGCGGTTCCCATGCTTCGCCACCGGCACGCCCGCGCCGGCGACGACGAACGCGGCGAGGGTCGAGATATTGAACGTCCCGGCGCCGTCGGCCCCGGTGCCGCACAGGTCGACCGCGTTGTGGGGCGCCTCGACGCGCACCGCGCGGCCGCGCATGACGCGGGCGAAGGCCGCGAGCTCCTCGGGCGTCTCGCCGCGGACGTGGAGCATGCCCAGCAGCGCGGCGACCTGGGTCGGCGGCGCGACCCCGTCCATGAGCTCCTCCATCGCCGCCGTGGCGAGGGGCGCGGGCAGGACGGCGCCGGCGGCCACGAGCTCCACCGCGGCACGCACGGCCGGACGGTGCTGGACCTCGTGCTCCTCCGCGTCGAGTGCTGGCTGGCTCATGGTCTCCTCGGGGCCGGACGCGACGGACGCCCCCATCCGACGATGGACGGAGGCGTCGTCCGCGGCGCTCGGTCAGGCTGGGACCGGATGCTAGGCACGCCGGGCACCGACGGTCAACCGCGGCCCGTCAACCAGCGCCCTCGTACGGGCCAATTCGTCAGCCGATGCCGCCGCGGGTCGCGAACCACGTCCCCGCGGCGAGCACGAACGCGACCGCCACGTACACGGCCACGCGCACCGCGGGGCTCAGCGGCCGGAACAGCTCGCCGCCCTCGGGCCGTCGCCAGAAGCTCGCCAATGTCGCGACGCGGGTCGGCGGCAGCAGCCAGCCGAGGACGGCGCCGGTCGCCATGCCGCCGAGGTGGCCGGTCCAGCTGATGCCGGGCACGACGAAGGTGAAGACGAGCAGGTACACGAGCAGGCCGGAGGTCACGACCCGGCCCTCGGCGCCGAGCGCCGCCCGATGGCGCTGGGTGGCGACGAACACGAGCGCGACGATGCCGAAGATCGCGCCGGACGCGCCCGCGGCCGACTGGGTCGGGTCGAGCACGATGGTGAGCACGCTGCCGCCGGCGGCGCTGAGCAGGTAGATGACGAGGTACTCGACCGACCCGTACATCCGCTCGGCGACCGACCCGAACATGTAGAGCGCGCCCATGTTCAATGCGAGGTGGATGAGACCGAGGTGGAAGAAGGCACTCGTGAAGATGCGCCACCACTCCCCCGCCGCGACCGCCTGGCGGGAGATGACGTTCTCGATCCCGAGCGGGCCGATGAAGTCGTTCACGATGTCGCCCTGCCTCGCAACGTCGCCCCCCGCCATCGCGACATCGATGCCGAACAGCGCGACACAGATGGCGATCAGCGCGAACGACACGTAGGGGACGTGGGACGCGTACGCGCCGCGGGCGCGATTGAACGCGCGGCGGGCGGCGAAGTCGTGGCCGGTCTCCTTGAGGAGCCAGGCGATGCGGTTGGCGATCGCTCCCCGCTCGTCCGGGGGCGCCCGCCGCTCGGCCTCGCGATACGCCTCGAGGGCGCCGTCGAGATCCCCGTCGCGCACGAGCTGGCCGGCGACGCTGCGCCAGCCGAGCCAGGACGAGGATCCGCCGCCGGCCGCGGCCGCCCGCCACGCCACGAGCGCCCCGGGCTCGTCGTCGGCGCGGTAGCGCGCCTCCCCGACGATCATCCACGCGGCGCCGGCCACGGAGGGATCGGGGTCGGAGGTCAGGCGCTCGGCGCTGCGGCGCGCCTCGTCGACGTCGCCGGCGTCGAGCAGGGCGCGCGCATCAGCCAGGGGGTCGTGCACATCAGCCATCCCGCGCCAGAGCGTAGTCGAGACAGCGAACGACCGCCGGGAACATGGCACCCCGGCGGTCGTTGCGATTGCCCCTCGGGGGCTGTTCCCGGCGTGGGCGCCGGGAGCATCGAATGGCTACTTCGCGCGGTGGAGGAACTCGACCACGTCGTCGTAGCGGAAGCGACGGTCACCGCGCTTGCAGACCCGGAAGAACGGCAGCTCGCCGCGGTCCCCGAGGCGCTTCACCGTGTTCACGTGGAGATGGAGCATCTCCGCGACCTCGGATGCGGTGAGGAGCTTGCCGACCTCGTTCGTCATCATTCGCTGTACGGTCCTCGTCTGGGCACTTACGCTGGGTCCCGGCCGCTCGGACACCGGGCGGGTGTGGTCGGTGCGGCTCGTGATCGGATAGTAGGGTTGAGGTACCGAGCGCCCGACCGGTACGTTCAGGTCATCGGGAGGAGTACTTCGGTTCGCATGCCGTCCCCATCGCTGCCCGACGCCGTTCGCGCGCTCATCGAGGAGCGCTCGCGGGCCCGCGAAGCCCGCGACTGGGCACGGGCCGATGCGCTGCGCGACGAGCTCGCGGCGCTCGGCTGGGAGGTCCAGGACGGGCCGTCGGGATCCACGGCGCGGCCGATCCTCGCGCCGGAGGCGGCGCCCGGCCCGCCGGACCGGCTCGACGAGCCCGCTTCGGTGCCCGTGTCGGTCGTTCTGCTCGCCGAGGACCATCCCGACGACCTGCGGCGCGCGCTGGCGGGCCTGGCGGCCCACCCATCGTCGGTCGAGCGCGAGATCGTGGTCGTGGCGAACGGCGCCTCGTTCGACGTGGCCGGCCTCGTCCGGGACGTGGCGCCCGAGGCGCTCCTCGTCGAGGCTCCCGAGCGCCTCGGCTGGGCCGATGCGGTGACCCTCGGCATGAGGCGCGCCGGTGGCGCGGTCGTCGCCCTGCTCGACACGTCGGTCGAGCCGACTGGCGACCTCATCAGCCCCCTGCTCGCGGCCTTCGAGGACCCAACGGTCGGCCTCGCCGGTGGCTGGGGCGTGACGAGCGCCGATGCGCGCCAGTTCACCGACGCCCCGCCGGGCGAGGTCGACGCCGTCGAGGGCTACTGCCTCGCCGTCCGGCGCGAGGCGCTCCAGGCGGTTCGCGGCTTTGACCGTCGGTTCCGCTTCTACCGCAACGCCGACCTCGACTTCAGCTTCGCCGTCCGCGACGCCGGCTGGCGCGCGATCCGCACCGAGCCGCTGCCCGCCGTGCGCCATGCGCACCGCGGCTGGGAGTCGCTGCCCGACGCCGAGCGCGATCGGCTCAGCAAGCGGAACTTCTACCGCTTCCTCGACCGCTGGCGCGATCGGCCCGACCTGCTCATCGCGAACCACGAGGCTGACCGATGACGGCGCCGAAGAAGCCGATCGGCCTCGGTCACAAGGTCCACGTCTGGCCCTGGCTGCGCCGGGTCGGCGCGGTGGCGCTCAACGAATGGCTGGCCATCACGCTCGGCCGCCATATCTTCGCCTGGCGCCAGCTCGGCGAGGGCGAGCTGCGGCACGAGCTCGTCCACGTCGACCAGTGGGCGCGCCACGGCTGGCGCTTCCCGATCGCCTACCTCGCGGCGTCGATCCAGGCGCGCCGCAGCGGCGGTAACTGGTACCGCGACAACCGATTCGAGCGGGAGGCGCGCGGCGAGGTTTGAAGCGCCGGCCTCAGCGATGGCCCTCGACGCAGGTGCAGCCGTCGGGACCGACGATCGCCGAGTGCCGCGTCCCCGCCGGCAGCTCGAACCCGTCGCCGGCGTGGAGCTCGGCCGGATCGCCGTTCGGGCCGACGAGGAACGTGATCGAGCCCTCGGCGCAGACGAGCAGCTTCGTGGTTGGGTGCTCGTGCTCGCCGTAGCGGTCGCCCGGGCCGTTGCTCCACGTCGTCGGCCGGACGCCGAGCGCGCGCAGACGCTCCGAGGCGGCCGCGACGCCGGGAGACGGCCCGCCCGGGAGTGGACGGAGGGGCGGCGGCAGGCTCAATCGACGAGCAGCCCTCCGCGCTGGACGACGATGTCGCCCTGGATGCGGCTGACGAAGACGATCCGATCCAGCGGCTCGAGCCAGGCGACGACCTCGTCGTAGCCGGTCATCCCGAACGACTCGGCCATGGGGAGGAAGCTCTCCTCGAGCGCCACCCGCAGGCCGCGCAGGTCGAGCCAGGTCACGCCGGTGTTGTTCGGCCCGCCGAACGTGTCCACCGGCCCGCTGAACCGATCGTCGGCGGCGAGCGAGTCGGCCGGGTCGAGCTCGAGGGCGCGATCCACGAACCGATCGCCCAGGCCGATGATCGCCCGGTCGTCGGTCACGGCGAATTCGACGGCGAAGCCGGTCGGGGCCCCCATCAGCGGGTCGGTCATCGCGTTCGCCCAGCGGATGGTGGTGACGGTGACGCCGGCCACCTCGCCGTCCTCGACGGTCAGGCCCATGGACGGATCCATGTTGCCGAGGCGAGCAAAGCCGGCGAGCTGCTCGAGCCGGTCGCGCGCCGCCTCGACGTCGGTCGGCACGATGACGAAGCCGGCGTACGGCTCGCTGCCGTCCCAGCCGGCGACCATCGCGCCGTCGCCCATCCAGCTCACGAAGTCCTCGAGCTCGGCGCCGATCGCCGACTCCATCGTCTCGATCTGGTCCCCCGCGAACGGGTCGCTGGCCATCGTCTCCTTCATCGCCTCGACAAACGCGGTGAACGAGGCGCCCAGGTTCCCGCCGTCGGCGAAGTAGATCGCGTCGGCCGGAACCTCGTCCGCGAGCCCGCGGTCCGCGTTGGCGACCGCGAGGCGCCCGGTCGGCGCATCGGCGGCGGAGTCGAAGGCCAGCAGGTCGCCCGCGGCCGAGATCGCGAACGCGCCGCGCAGCGACTGCCCTTCGAACAGGGCCTCGAACGCATCGGTATCGAGTCCCGACATGCCCAGGGACGAGGAGAACGAAGCCTCGATGAGCTCGGTGACGTCGAACACGCCGAACAGCAGCCGGTCGTCCGGCAGCTGGCGCGTCAGCGACGTCCAGCCTGCATCGGTCGCGAGCGATCCACCGTCGGCGGCGAGGTCGAGCGCCCGGCGCACGTCGTCACCGTCCTCGGCAACGAGCAGCGCGTCGTCGGTGATCGCCACGGCACCCGGCTCGCCGGAGAACGCGGGCTCGCGCACGATCTCCCACACCACCGTGCCGCGATGCGTCATCTCGGTCACCTCGTGGCCCTCGTCGGCCGCGAGGTCGAGGAGTCGATCGGCGGTCGCGCGCGCCGCCTCCGCATCGGCCACCGAGGCGATGAACAGCCACTCCGGCGGCTCGGGCGCCGACATCGGGTCGGCGAAGGACGCCACGTCCATGTCGGGGATCGCGACGGCGATCGTGCCGCCGAACCATGGCGCGACGTCATCGGCGTACGAGAAGTCCCCGTCGGACCTGGCCACGTTCTCCTCGAGGACCTCGACGAGCTGCTCGTGGAGCGGGCGGTCGAGGTCGACGCCCTCGATGGGCGGGAACCGCCCGAGGAGCTCGCGCAGCGCCGCGTCCTGGGCGGCGGACGGCTCGACGGAGATCTCGAAGTAGTACGCCGCGTCGGCGGGCACGTAGCCGGCGCCCGCGCCGAGGCCGGCCCCTCCGCGCGAGGTGAGCAGGAAGCTGCCGGCGGCGACGCCGATGCCCGCCGCGAGCACGGCGACGGAACCGATGACCACCGCCCGCCACGCGGACGACGGCTGGACGGCCTGGATGGTGGCGGACACGGACGTTCTCCCCTGTGACCGGCGCTCGGGTGGCCGGGCAGGGCCAGAGTGTACGCCCGGCCGTCCAGCCGCCCACCGGGACGGAAGGGTCAGTACCGGCCGCCCCCCGAGCCGGCGCTGATGCGCTGGGCGAGGTAGACCGGGATCGTCGAGATCAGGATGAGGACGAAGGCCACGACGTTCACGACCGGCAGCTCGCGCGGGCGTCTGATGGCGCCGAGGATCCACATCGGCACCGTCTCGGTGCCGGGCCCGGCCGTGAACAGGGTGACGATGATCTCGTCGAAGCTCAGGGCGAAGGCGAGGAGGCCGCCGGACAGCAGCGCGGTCCCGATCGACGGCAGCGTGATGCGGCGGAACGTCGTCCAGCTGTCGGCCCCGAGGTCGGCCGATGCCTCCTCCGGCGTGCGCGGCAGCCGCCGCATGCGGGCGATGACGTTGTTGTAGGCGATGACGACGCAGAACGTGGCGTGCCCGACGATGATCGTCATCAGCCCGAAGTCGACGCCTGCGGTCTGGAACGTCGTGCGCAGCGCGATGCCGGTCACGACGCCCGGCAGGGCGATCGGCAGGACGAACAGGAACGTGATCGTCTCGCGGCCGAAGAAGCTGAACCGATGGATCGCCAGCGCGGCGAGCGTGCCGAGCACGAGGGCGATCGCCGTGGCGCCGAGCCCGGCGAGCACGGAATTGAGGATCGCCTCGCGCAGGCTCGTGTTCCCCGCCGCCTCGGCGAACCAGTGGAGCGTGAACCCGGCCGGCGGCCACGCCTGGAGGCGGCTCGAGTTGAAGGCGTAGATGACGAGGATGATGAGCGGCAGGTAGAGGAAGGCGAGGACGAAGCCCGTCGCCACGCGGAGCCCGACGCGGGTCCAGAACGACTCGGTCATCGGTGGGCTCCGCTCACAGCGACTCGAAGGCGCCGAGGCGCCGGGCGACGAGCAGGTACGCGATCATGATCACGATCGGCACGAGCGAGAAGGCGGCGGCCAGCGGCAGGTCGCCGAGGCTCGAGTTGTCGTAGATCACGTTGCCGATGAATTTCGCGTCGCTCACGAGGTCCGGCGTGATGTAGTCGCCGAGCGTGAGCGAGAACGTGAAGATCGACCCGGCCACGAGCGCCGGGAAGACGATCGGCAGCACGACCCGCCGGAACGTCGTGCCGTTGCGCGCCCCGAGGTCGGCCGAGGCCTCGAGCAGCGACTCGGGGATGCGCTCGAGCCCGGCGTAGATCGGCAGGATCATGTACGGCAGCCACAGGTAGCTGAGCACGATCCAGGAGTTCATGAGCTGCCCGAGGCCGGGCGCCTCGATATTGAACGGGCTCAGGACCCACTCGAGCACCCCGCCGCCCTGGAGGATCGCGCGCCAAGCGTAGACCTTGACGAGGTACGCGGCCCACAGCGGCATGAGGATGGCGACGACGAGGATGCCCCGCGTCCGCGGCGACGCGACGCGGGCCATGTAGTACGCGATGGGGAAGGCAAGGAGCGCATCGGTCACGGTGACCGCGGCGGCGATCCCGATCGTGCGCAGCGCGACCGTGCGATACACCTCGTTGGTGACGATGCTCTCGAACGCGTCGAGGCTCCAGACGAACGGCTTCACCTGCCCGGTGAACGAGTCCTTGTCCCAGAAGGCGCCGAGCAGGAGGACGAACAGGGAGCCGATGTAGGCGATGAGCATCCAGCCCACGGGGCCCGCCAGGAGCAGGCGGACCTGGGCCTTCGGGTGGGCGTGGAGCCAGGCGGCGAACCGGCGGAGGCCGGTCGGCGGGAGGTCGGAGGCGCGGGGGACGTTCGCGGCGGTGCTCATCGGCTCGGGATCATCCGGATGCGGTCCGTGGGGGAGATGATGCTCCCCGGGGACGGATCCCCGGGGAGCGATCGTGCCGAGGGGCGAGGACCCGGATCACGCGCCGCGCAGCGTGTTCCAGGCCTCGACCCAGTCTTCCTGGGTGACGCAGGTCGTCGCGTCGTCGTCGTCGGCGCAGCTCTCCTGCGGCGTGCTCCAGTACCAGATGCGCTCCCAGTAGTCCGTCTCGTCGGCGTGCTGGGCCTCGCAGTGGCCGGCAGCGATCTCCTCGGCGGCCTCGCAGGCCTGCGGGCTCGTCGCCGCCTCGCCGAAGTACACGGTCGCCTGGGCGTTCGCCTCCGGCGACATCATGTGGTCCATCCACATGAGCATGCAGTTCGGGTGCTCGGCCTCGGCGTACATCATCCACGTGTCCGACCAGCCGGTCGTCCCCTCCTCCGGCGTGATCGCCTCGATCGGCGCGCCGTCGGCCTGGAGGATGTTCACCTGGAGCGGCCAGGTGGTCCCGACCACGACGTCCCCGCTGCCATAGGACGAGATCTGGTCGGCGTAGTCGGCCCAGTACAGCGGCTCGTTGGCGTCGAGCTCCTCGAGGAGCGCGATGGCCGCGTCGAACTGCTCCTGGGTCAGCTGATACGGATCGGTGATGCCGAGGTCGGGCTGCGTGTTCTTCAGGTACAGCGCGGCATCGGCGATGAAGATCGACGAGTCGTAGACACTGATGTCACCGGCGTGATCGGCACCGTCGAAGACGGCGCTCCAGCCGGTCGGGGCCTCGGCGAAGGCCTCGGTGTTGTACGCGAGCAGGTTCGGCCCGCGACCGTGCGGGACGCCGTAGTTCACGCCGTCGACGGTGTTGTGCGGCAGGTCCTTGAGGTCGTCGAAGACGTTCGCGTAGTTCTCGAAGATGCTCGTGTCGACCGGCGCCACGAGCCCACTGGCGATGAGCCGGGTCGTCGCGTCGCCCGAGGCCGAGATGCCGTCGTACTCGCCCGACTGGATGAGCGACACGCCGTTGTTCGAGTCGCTCATGTTCGTGGCGTTGACGATGCAGCCGGTCTCCTCCTCGAACGGCGTGACCCAGTCGAAGCCCTCGGTTTCGCCGCTCTCGGCGTAGCCGGCCCAGATGACGAGGTTGAGCTCGCCCTCGCCCTCACCGATCTCGGTGACCAGGCTCGGTGCGGCGGAGCCACCACCGGTCGAGCCGCAGGCGGCCGCCACGAGGGCGACCACGGCAAGGAGAACCTGAATGCGCAGATGCCTCATGGGACTGTCTCTTCCTCCGTATCCCCCATCGGGTGCTCGCTCGTTGCGAGGCTCAACACGTGGCGCTGCTTCCAGATCAGCCGCACCGGTTGGTCGCGTGCTGCCAGCGCCTCCATCGAGGAGGTCTCCAGGTTCTGCCGCGTGACGACGAGCTCGCCACCGGTCTCGAGCGCCACGATGTAGCGCGTGTCGGGACCGATGTAGACGACGTCGCGGATCCGGCCGAGGGCCGATCCGTCGTCGGCGGCAGGGGTGGTGCCGGGATCGGCGAGCCGGATCTTCTCCGGACGGACGGTGAACGTTCCCGAGCGGCCGATGACGGCGCGCGCCGCGTCGCCGGTGAGCAGGTTCGAGGTGCCCACGAAGCCGGCAACGAACGTCGTGGCCGGGTGCTCGTAGACCTGGGCGGGTGAGCCGACCTGCTCGATGCGGCCGTTGTTGAAGACCGCGAGGCGGTCGCTCATGGTGAGCGCCTCCTCCTGGTCGTGGGTGACGTAGATGAACGTGATCCCGACCTGCGACTGGATCGCCTTCAGCTCGATCTGCATCTCCTCGCGGAGCTTCAGGTCGAGCGCGCCGAGCGGCTCGTCCAGCAGCAGCACCCGCGGCCGGTTCACGAGCGCCCGCGCGAGGGCGACGCGCTGGCGCTGGCCGCCGGACAGCTGGCCGGGCTTGCGGCCCTCGTAGCCCTCGAGCCGCACCATCCGC
>DATAJO010000025.1:0-117089 GCA_036262075.1 Candidatus Limnocylindria bacterium | reverse complement strand
TCATCGGCGCAGCCGGCGGCCGTTGCGGACCAGCCCGGCCAGCCGGGCGTGGGTCGCGGCGACCTGCTCCGCCCATGCGGCCAGCTCGCCCTCGGTCGCCCCCTCCGGGGCGGTCTGGGTCCGGCACAGCCAGCAGGTGTGCCGCCGGGCGGCGATGGCCTGCTCGGCCACCGACGCGTCCGGGACGGTGAGGTCGGTCACGGGGCGACCTCCCGCGCCCCCACCGCCTCGGCCGTCCGGCCGGCGAGCTTCAGCGCGATCGAGCCCACGGCCGCCGCCTGCCGGTCGCCCGCCGCGGCATTGGCCTGCATCTCGGCCTCGGCCGCCGCCCGCGTGAGCTCGGTGAGAGCGGCCATGGCGGCCCGGTGGGCCTCCAGCGCGCTCGCCCGCTCGGGGACGGCCAGGTCCAGCGCGTCCTCGACCGCCCGGCTCATCGCGTCGAGCGTGCTCGGCTTGACCTTCCCGGTCAGCTTGGCCGCGGTCGCCCGCGTCGCCGCCTCGGCGGGATCGGTCGCCGCCAGGTCGGCCGCCTGCTGCACGAGCAGGTCCGGGGCGGTCGTCTGGGCCAGGACCGCCGCCTTCTGGAGGTCGGCGCCCATGTGGGCCAGCCGGGCCGTGTTGAGCGCCGCGAGCGTGGCCCGGGCGTGCGGAACCGCCGTCTGGCGGGCCGCCTCGGCCGCGTTGGCCACCCGGCGCACCAAAGCCGCGCGCTCCTCGGCGATGCCGGGCGGGACCGCCCGGTCGCTCGGCGCGCCGTCGAAGGTGTTGAGCCCGTGCTCCTCCTCGTAGAGCGCCTTCTCCCGCTCCCGGAGCTCGGC
The DNA here is from genome assembly GCA_036262075.1 of Candidatus Limnocylindria bacterium. Taxonomy (GTDB): domain Bacteria; phylum Chloroflexota; class Limnocylindria; order QHBO01; family QHBO01; genus JACDBZ01. The sequence continues at coordinate 116,271 of DATAJO010000025.1, read as the reverse complement.
CAGGCGGGCCAGCGCCGGCCCGGCGTACTCCGTGGTCATCTCGTGGGCGACCTTCGCGATCGCCGCCTCTGCCTGTGTCGCCATGTTCGTTCCTCCTGTGTGTCGGTTGATGTCCGCCCGGAGGCGCCGCTGCGCCTCCTGGTCGCGGGCCGCGATGGCCCGCCATGTCTCGCTCATTGGTCCGTCTCCTCCTCGTCGTCTCCCCGGTCCCGGCGCTCCTGCCAGGCCAGCCTCTCCTCCCTCGTCATCGCCTCCAGGGCCCGGACGTCGGCCCGCGCCCGCCTGACGTCGGCGACCGCGTCGGCCAGCCTCCGCTCGGCGTGCCCCAGCCGGGCCCGAGCCCTCGTCAGCGGCGCCCTAGCCATAGGCGCCCCCTGCCCGCGTGGGCGGTTCGGAGGGGCCACCTAGGCTCCGCGCGCGCGGAACGAGGTTGTCTGAGGTCGCCGGCGCAGGGGGTGGCGGCTCGGGTTTCGTCCCCTGGGCCGGTCCCCCGCCCGGACGCCGTCGCGCGGCCAGGCAGGCGAGCGGCATGACGGCCAGAGGGGCGAGCACGACGGCATCGGCGAGCCCGATCAACTGCTGCATCTGCCCGATCCGCCCTGATGCCGCCGTACGATCGAGGGCGCCCCATCCATGAAGGAGGAACAGCCTTGACCCTCGCCCTGCCCGCACCCAGCCATCGCCGCGTCCGCGGCACCGACCCGATCGCGGTCTCCGTCTCGCGCTCCGTGCGCTGGGCCGACGACCGCACCCTGGTCTATCGACCGACAGGCCGGCGCATCAGCCCGGCGCAGGCCGCCCGCCTCATCGGCGCCTGACCCCACAACGGCAATGGAAGCCGGGCGATCGGCTCGGTCCGCTTCCGTTGCCGTTGTCCCCCTCACAATGGCAATGGCAATCGGAAGCGCCCCCCTATAAGGGGGTGGCGCGCTTCCGTTGCTCATTTCCGTTGCTCGTCCAGGGGCGGGCAATGGAAGTCGACAATGGAAACCGTTGCCGATTTCCGTTGCGGCGCTATTCGTCGGCGCCATCGTCTGCGGGCTCCGACGTCGCCAGACGGTAGACCCTGGTGGGCTTGCCGCCGCCCGGCGTGGGGCGGGTCTCGGTCTCCATGCGCCCGGCGCGGACGTGCTCGTCCGCGATCTGCTTCGCCCGGCGCGGGGTGACCGACCAGGCCGACCCGAGGGCCGCCCCGTCCATCCACTCCCCGGCCGGCACCTTGGCCAGCCGCTCCTCGGACGCTCCGGTCATGAGGTCGTCCGCCTGCTCCTGGGCGCTGCGCCCGGCCGCCGGCGCGTAGTCGGGGTCGGGCCGGATGCTGTTGTGCTCCCGGATCAGCTCGATGCACGCGCGGCAGAGCCGGTAGGGCTCGCCTTGCCGATCCGCCTCGATGACGACGTGCTGCGTCCCCTCGGGCACGGTGATCTGGTCGCGCCGATCGGCCTCGCGCCACGTCCTCGGGCCGGCATAGGTGCCGCGCGGCCGGGGCGAGCCGATCACCTCGAAGTCCTCGACCTCGGTGCCGTCCCGCCGCTTGTAGGTGCGCAGGCTCAGGTGCTCCTCCGCCAGGGCGAGGGCCCTCAGGGGAAGGGCGTGCTTGCAGGACATGCAGACGCCGTGGCCCTGCGCCAGCGGCGGGCAGTCGCTCCCCCAGTGGTGGCACCGGTGATGCGGGGCGTCGGGCGACTCCTGGTGCGTGACCCACTCCTCCACTGTCATGGAGTCGTCTTCCTCGCAGACGCGTGCCCGGCACTCGTCGCACTCCTCCCAGAGGGGGTGGACCAGCTTGTCCTTCAGCTCATACGCCCACTCGGGACCCCACACGAGATCGGGGGGCGCCGGGTTGCCGCAGGCCCAGCAGACGCGCCCGCTCATCGCCCTGCCTCGGGGAGCCGGGGCCCGGCCGCGGCGGGGGAGGAGCTCAAACCTCCGGCCGCGCCCGGCCCCGGCGGATCATTGAGGAGCAGCCAGGCCTCGAAGGCAGCCCGAAGTTCGGCCAGGCGCTCGCGGCTGGGGACCCACCTCCCGGTTCGGAGCTGGTAGACGGCCTGTGCGTGGACGCCGAGCGCCTCGCCCATGGCCCGGCGCGTCAGCCCGGCCCGGGCCTGCTCGGCCGCGACCCACTCGGCCGCCGACATACGATCAGCGGAGCGGGTCCGGCCGTCCGCCGCTGCGTTCTTCTCCCTTGTCATGCGAAGAACGTACGGCGGTCGGCCGCCTCTCCGCCGGCGGGCTTGGATCGAATGAATCAAAGACCTTCTCCTCCTGCCGCTTGGCAGGGCGATGCCGGGGACGGCACGGCGGCCGCCCCCGGCGCTAATGGGGTTTGGGCTAGGGCCGGAGCGAGCTCTGCATGGCTCGCACCCGGCGCTTGTCGAGGGCGGTCAGGACCCCGACACAGAGGCCCCGATCGCAGTGGTGGCAGACGGCCCTGGTTCGGCTGTAGACGGTGCAGCCGCATCGGCATCTGCAGCTCATGCGGGGTACTCCTGGCGGACCATGGCGGACCAGACGACCCCAGCGGTGTCGAGCGCTGCGTAGAACGCTGCCCTGGTGGCGACATCATCGAGATGCCGGGCGGCCTGCCGGAGCAGCTCGATGAGCTGCTGCATCTCGTCCTGGCTGAGGTGCCCCTGCCAGATGTTGCGCTGGACCAGGAGCTCGACGGCGGCCGTGAGGTACGGGACCGACCCGACAACCTTGGGCGCGCTCGACGGCCTGGGCTGGTACCAGTTCTCATCGACTGCCAGCTCGGCGAGGCGGGCTGACATGGAGTTCTTGGCCATATTCGATTGGCCTCCTCTTGCTAGGCCAGGTCGGCCTGCAGGACCCGCCTGGCGCAAGGAGGATCACCGCCGGTGGTCGAGCTTAGCAACCGACGCGAGGAGCTAAAAAGCTAGCTTGGAAAGGCGACTACCGCCAGACGGCCTCGACTGCCTGCATTGCTTCGTCCATCCGGACCTCGCGGAACAGGGCGCGCAGTTCCGCCCCGACACCAACAGGGTCGTGAGCCAGCCGGTCCCAGTGGACGAGCGGCCCCGTCAGCCTGACGCGGATCGACACCGCCTCGTCCTCCGCATCCTCGTCGGCCTTGGCCTCATTCACGAGCCCGCGGAGTCTGCCGGACTCGGATAGGAACTCCTTGTCATCGACGGCGCCCGCCCGGTACGCCACACCTAGGCGCCTCAGCTCCTCCTCTAGGGCGGCGCGCCGCTCGGCCGCCCCGGCGCCAGACGAGTGGATGACCCGGCCTTTCTCCTCGCGCCGGCCCTCGGTCTCCGCCCGCAGGAGGTCAAGCACCCGGCGCTGGGTCGCCCCATAGCGGCCGTGCCGGGCAAGGCCCTGCCGCTGGCCGATGTAGCAGTACAGCCTTCCGGCGGAGTCGACCGGGGTCATGATCTGGCCGCAGTGGCACCTCACGAGCTTGGCCAAGGCCGACGGCTCCCGCATGGCACCGGTCCTTGTGCGCCTGACCTTCCTCGTGTCGGGCGGCATCGCCCCCAAGCGTCGAAGGGTGTGGCGCAAGGCCGCATCCGACCACGCCTTCCCGTACTTGGACGGCACCCGGCGATCGTTCAGCAGCCGCACAGCCTCCATGACGTTGCCCCGGCTCTCCCGAATGGCGTCGAGGACCGGGCCGACCGGCCGATTAGGGTCGTCCACCAGAACGACGACTCCCCGCTCGTCCTTCGCGAACCGCTTGCCGTACGGCGCCCCGCCCACCGCGTCGCCGCGGCGCCGGCGCATCCTCATCGTCTCGGCCGCCCGGCGCTTCGCGGCGTCTAGCTCGCGCTCCGCGAGCCAAGCCTCGAAGACGAGGCGGTCCTTGTTCTCGGGGGCCGAGTAGTCCAGGCCGCCAGCGATCACCCGCACCCCGTGCTCGCGGGCGACCCGGATGAACCTCAGCCACTCCTCCAGCGAGCGCCCGCCGCGGTCTAGGTCATTCATGAAGACGACGTCGTGGTCTCCGCGCTCGATCGCCTCGCACAGCCTGCGCCAGTCGGTCCGGCTGGAGAGCTTGCCCTGGTCGCCGGACCGGGCCCAGTCGTCGTAGACCCGCGTGTCGCCGTTGTGGCCGTGGGCTCGGACGGTGGACAGCAGCCGCTCGAGGTGCTCGGCCTTGGTCGCGGCGTCCTTGGACTTCCTCAGGTAGGCGGCCGGGGTTGCCATCGCGATCCCTCCGTATCTCTCGCCTTAGCCGGGCGGGATCGCATTATGGCGTAATAGGTGACCTTGTTAAGAATCAGAGGGTAGGCGTACTTGTGGTCCGGCAATGGACCGCCTCCTGTCTGAATCGGCCCGGTATGCTCATCACGTGTTCGACGCGCTCCGCCGGTTCTGGCGCTATCCGCTCAATCGCGGCCAGGTTGCGCTGGTTTTTGCGGGCTTTCTTCTGGCGCTCTACATCGTGACCGGGGACATCTGGGCGCCACTGTTTGCCTTCGGCGCCTTCATCGTCATCGGGGTCATTCCCTACCTGCTCACTCGTTACCGAGGCCGGTAACTCGAGCGACGCGTAATGGGTGACCTTCTTCACTCGGCCGAGGTGAGTCCCTCGATCGTGCGTGCCAGCTCGCGCAGCGCCGCTTCAGCGTCGTCGCCCTCCACCTCGATGGACTGTCCATCCGGACCGAGGGCCAGCGCACGCCAACCTTCACCGCGGTCTTGCGGAGCGAGCCCGGTCGACGTGCAGCGGATGCCATCCAAGGTCCAGCCGCTTGGCAGGCGATCTTGCGTTGCACGCCACGCGCTGGTGAGTTCGTCGGCCGAATCCATGGGCTCTAGTCTACAGCCGCTGAAACCGAGCGAACCGCGTAAAAGGTGACGTTGTTGAGAATCAGAGGGTAGGCATATTTGATGTCGGACAATGCACGATCCTCAGGTGGTTGCCCGCTTGGAGTTGTGGTCGCCTTGGCCTAGTCTCGCGCTCATGACCGCTCGCCTATGGGCGCCCGTGAGGTCCTCGTTACCTCTCGGCTCGATGCCGCGCCCCGACCTGGTCGTCATAGACGAACGGCCTGAGGGAGTCTTCCTGCTCGGTCTCACCGCCAACGGTGAGTTCGCCGGGGATACGTGGCACCGATCCGTCGAGGAGGCCAAGGACCAGGCGGCACACCAGTTCGGGGCAAATCTACGTTGGACGTCCATCCCCGAGTCCGAGAGCGATCCGGTCCAGTACGCAGTCCGAGCCCACGCCGGAATGGCGTAATAGGTGACCTTGTTGAGGATCAGAGGGTACGCGTACTTCTTCTCGGACAATCCACGTCCCTCTCACGCACCGGGTTGCCGCTGTCGGTTCCGGTCACCGATGGCAGGGCACCGATGCTAGCGCCGGCCGATTATCAGCCCATTACCGCGCGCGATGAGAAGGTCGCGGTTCGGCCCCGCGCAGACCGCCGGCTCCAACAACGTCGTCGCCGCACATGATCGCGCAGCGGGCTATCGGCTCCGAACCCGGCTCCGCCATGCGAGTAGGGCCGCACCGCACAGCAGAAGCAGGCCCACAGCGACCCATGATGAAGGCGGCGGCACTGCGGTGTTCGGCGTCAGCTCACCGACGCCATACAGCTCGGCTGCCTCGGTGCCAATCTGCGCCTCGTAGCACTCGCGAAGGTCGAGCTCGCTGCCCATGGGGACCTCGAGGTGATAGATCAACGTTCCGGTGGCAGCGTCCGATCCGGAGGCGGTCACGCTCAGCGGAGGCGGATCGCAAGCGTCAAGCACGACGTCGACATCCGCCGACGGCTCGAGATACAGGGCGAGCTGTCCGCACACGAAGAGCTGGCCATCCGGTGCGGTGCATTCCACCAGGGCTTCTTGCCCTTCGACGGCCGGCGCATCGCCGAGCGTGGTGAGAAGCGTCAAGATGATAAGCCATGTACGCATCCACTCACCCTCCGGTGTAGATGCTCATGTTGCCACCCAGTTCGACGAAGACGTTCTGGATGTGACTGTAGAGGGCGTTGTCTGCGGTATTGCCTTGCGAGCATGCCCCGTCGCCGGTGCGATCAATGCAGGACGACTGAACGCCGTAAGCGTGGCCGGTCTGGGAGAAGGCCGCACCGCCGCTGTCACCCACCCAGATTGAGTAGGTCGCCTCTCGTTGGGCGAGCAGGCAGCCTTCGTCGAAGCAGATGCCTACATTCTTGTTGATCATCGTGCCGCACCGAATACCCACCGCCATACGAGCGCTTAAGCACACAGGAATGTTCTCGTTGTCAGCTCCCTGGGCGCCGAGCATCGTCATGTAGCAGCCTCCGCACGACATCATGAGCCAGCGGCTGTCCTGGGTGTCGGTGAGGTCGCCGACAGTGGCCGCGTCCGCCGTTTCATTGCCGTCTCCGGCGAACCACGAGCGAGTCTTCTGCGTACCGACGACGTGCCCGTCGTGCTTGTACTGGCCGGCGATGCCACACGGGTTGTGTCCGGCCGTCAACATCCGCTGCGTGCCCGCCTGATTGACAATGAAGGCAAAGGAGCACGTGGCATTGGCAGCTCCCGGTGTCCAGCTGGCAATCCCACCTCTAAGGGGAGGACCCACGCAGTTGTACCGATCCGTACACGCGGTCACGTGTCCTGCACCGCCGGCGAAGGCGTGAATCGTCATGCCATATCTTTCGCTGAGGAACGCAGCCGCGGCGGTTAGATCTCCGTCGACGCCAACCTCGACTCGATTGCCGGACTCGTCGGCCGTTACAGAATTTATGACGATGCCAGCGCTGGACAGCTCATCGCGATCACCAAGGATCGCAGCCTGCGTATCTAGCAACTGCCGAAGGCTGTATGCGACCCGTTCCATCCGCACGGAAGCGCCCTCCGGTGCTAGCCGACTGAGCGCCGCCCGGTGAGGCGCCGGATCGCCGGCAATGGCGACGACGATTTCACCGCCTGCCCGCTGATCGAAGTACACCGCGCCAAGCTCGGGGATCGTGGCGGCGCGCGCATTGAGCGCCTCCATGCCGTCGGCCAATCTGGCGCGCCGATCCATCTCGGCCGCCTCGGCGGGAGTGAGAGGAACGCCCCAGGCTAGCGACACATCGGAGCGCGCTGCGACGGCCTTGACATAGGCTTCGCCGGCAGGCAGGCCAAACTCGGCTCGAAATCGAAGCGCTTCGCTGAAATCCATCCCCGGCTCGGAAGCCACGACGCCGGTCAACATCAGCGTTTGCAGGACGAGCGCTACGGCGATCGAGCCCCAACTAAACCGACGTCGCATCGGACCTCCGTACATGTGAGTGGCAAGGAAAGTCAATGGGCGATCGAGCGCCAGGTCTCTTGCAAGCTCTCAGACCGAGCAAGCGAATGATGGGTGGAGGCACGCGCTGCGTCAATCATCATTTATGCGGCATATATCGGCGGCCCTGGCACCACGATCGCGACAGCGAGGCCGGCCATCGGCGTCCCCCGACCTGAGGGCGACCGACGCGCGGACGGCGATGCGGAACTGTCGCGAGTCTCATCGGTCCAGTGAGCGTGCCCGCCGTGCCGCTCGTCACCGTCTCGCGCGCGCCGTCGGCGTCGACGCGGAGACCGAGCTTGAAGCGGTCCATGAGACCGAGGGCCAGCTTGGCCTTGCCCGCGGAACACTGGCCGGTGAGGGCGGAGACCGGTGGTGGTGGGCGGCCATCGGGCCGGAGTCTATGGGCTAGAGTTCGTCCACCGTGCGCGCGTTCATCGGTCTGGGGGGCAACATCGGTGAGCCTGCCGTTGCCTTCCGAACCGCGGTCAACGAGCTGCGAGCGGTCGGCCAGGTCGTCCGCGTCTCGTCGCTGTACGACTCGGCCCCGCGCGACAACCCCGATCAGCCGCATTTCCTCAATGCCGCCCTCGAGCTCGAGACCGATCTCGAGCCGGCCGACCTCCTGGCCGAGCTGAAGCGCCTGGAGCTGGCGATCGGGCGGGATCCGGACGGAGAGCGCTGGGGCCCGCGCGTGATCGACCTCGACATCCTCGCCTTCGACGGTAAGTGCGTCACCGATCCCGAGCGCGACCTCATCGTGCCGCACCCGCGCTTCCACGAGCGGCGCTTCGCCCTCGAGCCGGTGGCGGAGCTCGACCCGACGCTCCATCCGTGGCGGAACTGCGCCGACCTGCGGGTCGACCTGTCGGTCGCCGACCTGCTGCCAACGGTTGCGAACCAGGAGATGATGCGGGTCGGTGGCCCGGACTGGGCCGATCCGACCTCCGCGGGACGCAGCTAGGGCCGCCAGCCCGCGATGCCGACGGTATTGCGGGCGACGGTGGTCTCGCTGCCGTCCTCGAGATCGACCACCACGGTGCTCGACCGGAAGCTGACGTCCGTTCGCGTCAGCGCGAGCCACGCGCCGTCCGGGGACCAGGTGGGCGCGTAGAACGAGTCCTCGGACGAGGTCACCACCACGCGATCGGCCTCCGCTCCGGTCGGGTCCACGATGATCACCGAGGTGGTGAGGGCCACGAACCCGAACTCGTACGACACGGCGGCGAGACGGCTGCCGTCCGGTGACCAGGCCGGCTCGGTGAAGGACGCCCCGTCGCCCTCGGAGACGACGCGCTCGTTTCCGCCATCGGCGTCGATGACGCGCAGGTCGGTCGTCTCGATCGTGCCGCCCACGAACGCGATCAGGCTGCCATCCGGGGACCACGCCGGCGCGGCGGAGAAGGGCGCGGTCGCCGCCAGCTCGGTGACGTCGCCGCTCTCGACGTCCACGACCCACAGCGTTCCGGGCTCCTCGGAGTCGAACATCTCGTCGTGCGTGGCATCGGCGATGAAGGCGATGCGCGTCCCGTCCGGTGACCATGCCATCCAGGACGCCTGCGCTGCGAGCCGGCGCGGCTCACCGCCGTCCGCGTCGATCACGGTCAGGGCCGAGCCGCCGGCGAACGGATCGGCGTCGATGTACGCGATCCGGGTTCCGTCCGGCGACCACGTCGGGAAGTCGCCGTTCTCGACAAGCAGGCGTTCGTCGCTGCCGTCGGCATCGGCGATGGCGATGGAAGGCACGTACGTTTCCTCGTCCCAGGTCGCGATGGCGACTCGGCTGCCGTCCGGCGACAGGGTGTAGCCGGCCGCCAGGAAGTCGCCGTCGTCGCCGACGAGGAGCGTCGCCTCGCCGGTCGCCGGGTTCACCGACCACAGGCCGCCGTTCTCGCCGTGGACGGTCAGCGAGCCGGATGCGCCCGTGGCCCCCTCCCCGGGCTCGATGGCCGCCGCGACGACGCCGCACTCGAAGTACTCGGCCAGCATCGGCAGATCGCCCTCGGTCGAGCCGGGCTCGCCGGCCCGCAGGACGCCGGGCTCATCGATGACGATCTCGGGGATCGCGCCCGCCTGAGGCGGCTCGAGCTCGAGCTCGAGCTCCGCGACCTCCGTGCAGTCGCGGTCGAGCAGCCTCGCCGCCGTCGGGGTCCCGATCCAGATCGGGATCTCGCCCGCGGCGCCGGCCGGGACGGCAAAGGCGGCCGGGCCGCCGCTGTCGACCACGATGACCCAGTCGTCATTCGTCTCGTTGCGCACGACGAGCGAGGCATCGACCGGGGCAACGTCCGGATCCCACGGCAGGAACGGCGGCAAGAACGGCAGACATCCGCCCAGCAGGGGGCCGATGACCGTGGCCGCAGCGATTCGGGCGAGCCCGCGACGGGGCACCGGTTCCCTCCACCATGCCGCACCGGGGCACGCGACCGGACTCGGCGTGCCTCCGTATAGCACCCGAACGCGCCGCAAACAAGAGTGACGTGCTGGCACGCCCGCTGCGAGCGGGGTGGCATGGAGAACCTCGAAGGCCATGTCGTCGTCATCACCGGCGCGTCGAGCGGCATCGGCCGCCTGACCGCGCTCCGCTTCTGCGAGGCCGGCGCCCACGTCGTCGCCGCCGCGCGCAACGCCACGCAGCTCGGGCTGCTCCAGGGCGAGGCCTCGGGCGACCCGGGAACGATCCTCGCCGTCCCGACCGACGTCAGCGACCCGGACGCGGTCCGGCAGCTGTGCGTCCGCGCGCTCGAGGTCCACGGGCGGATCGACACCTGGATCAACGGCGCCGGCATCGCGATCTGGGCCCGGGCCGACGAGACGACGCCCGCGGAGTATCGCCGCGTCGTCGAGGTCAACTACCTCGGCGTGGTCAACGGCACGCTCGCCGCGCTCGAGGCGATGAAGCCGCACGACCGCGGCACGATCATCAATATCGGATCGGTCGAGTCCGGTCGGGCGCTGCCGCTCCAGGCGGCGTACGCGGCGAGCAAGCACGCGGTCAAGGGCTTCACCGAGTCCGTCCGGGCCGAGCTCGAGCACGACGGATCGCACATCAGGGTTTGCCTCGTCATGCCATCGGCGATGAACACGCCGATCTTCCGCCACGCGCGCGCCCGCCTCGGCGGCGTCATGCCGCAGCCGCATCCGCCGGTCTACGAGCCGGACACGGTGGCCGATGCGCTCCTGCGCCTCGCCACGCACCCGGTCGATCGGGTCGTGGTCGGCGGTGGCGGCGCCGGGATGGTCCTCCTCGAGCGGCTCAGCCCGCGACTGGCGGACCTCGTCCTCAAGCCCGTGTCGCTGCCGCTCCAGTACTCCGACCGGCCCGACGACGGGGTCGACAACCTCGATGCACCGATCGAGGGGGAGGAGCCGCGCATCCGCGACGACTGGCCCGCGAAGTCGACGAGCTGGTACACGTCGGCGGTCGGCGTCCACCCGATGGTTGGTCGGGCGATCGTCGCCGGGGTGGCGGCGCTCGCCGTCGTCGGTCTCCTGGGCCGCGGCCGGCGCTAGCCGGCATCGGCGACTAGAGGCGGACCTTGGGCGGGTTGCCGGGATCCCACATGTGGACCGTGTCGATGAATCGCACGAGCCCGCCCTGGTAGGAGAGCATCAGCGAGTGGGTGCGCGCCCCGCCGCCGAAGAAGCGGACGCCGCGCAGGAGCTCGCCATCGGTTACGCCGGTGGCGCAGAACACGACGTTCTCGCCCGAGGCGAGGTCGTTCGTGGTGTAGACCCGATCGACGTCGTCGACGTCGACGCCCATGGCGCGGGCGCGCTCCTTCTCCTCGTCGGATCGCCACCGGAAGCGGGCCTGGATCTCGCCGCCGAGGCACTTCAGGGCCGCGGCGGAGAGGACGCCCTCGGGCGCACCGCCGGTGCCCATCACGGCGTGGACGCCGGTGCCGGACACGGCCACGGAGATGGCGGCGGTCAGGTCCCCATCGGTGATGAGCTTGATGCGGGCGCCGGCCTGGCGGACGTCGGCGATGAGCTGCTCGTGGCGCGGGCGGTCGAGGATGATGACGGTCAGGTCCCACACGTTGCGGCCGAGCTTCTCCGCGATCCGGTTGAGCGTCACATCCACGGGGTCGGTGATCGAGACCGACCCGGCGACCATGGGCCCGACGATGAGCTTCTCGAGGTAGGTGTCCGGGGCGTGCATGAGGCCGCCGGGCTCGGAGGCGGCCAGGACGGCGGTCGCGTTGCCGGCACCGGTGGCCACGAGATTGGTCCCCTCCAGCGGGTCGACGGCGATGTCGACCGAGGTGGCCGCCTCGGGGTTGCCGACCTGCTCGCCGATGTAGAGCATGGGCGCCTCGTCGCGCTCGCCCTCGCCGATGACGATCGTGCCCGACAGCTCGGCCTCGTCCATCGCCTGGCGCATGGCGGTGACGGCGGCCTGGTCGGCGCCGTGGCGATCGCCGCGTCCCATGAGACGGGCGGCCGCGATGGCACCGGCCTCGGTGGCGCGCAGCGCCTCGGCGATGATCCGCTTGTCGATGTTCGTCGATCGGGGCATCGGTCTCTGGGCCCTAGTGCTTGAAGTGGCGGCGGCCGGTGAAGACCATGGCCATGTGGTGGCGGTCGGCGACCTCGATCGCCATCTCGTCGCGGATGCTGCCGCCGGGCTGGATGATCGCCGTCACGCCGGCCTGGGCCGCGATCTGGATGCCGTCGGGGAACGGGAAGTAGGCATCGCTGGCCATGACCGACAGCGGGGCTCGCTCACCGGCCTTGCGCAGCGCCACCTCGACGCTGACCACGCGCGACGGCTGGCCGGCGCCCATGCCGACCATGGCGTGCTTCTTGGCGAGCACGACGGCGTTCGACTTCACGTGCCGCACGGCGCGCCAGGCGAACAGGAGGTCGGTCAGCTCCTCGAGCGTCGGCCGCCGCTGGGTGACCGGCTGGAGCTTGTCGCGGTCCTCCTCCATCTCGTCGAAGGTCTGGACGAGGAGGCCGCCGCCGATGCGCTTGAAATCGAAGCGGCCGATGCCCATCTCGTCGCCGTCCGAGTCGACCGGCGGGACCTCCACGATCTCGAAGCCGCGCTTCGTGCGGAGGATCTCGAGCGCCTCGGGCGTGTAGCCCGGCGCGACGATGGCCTCGAAGAAGCCGGGCCGGATGGCGCGGGCCGTCGCCTCGTCGACGATCCGGTTGGCGCCGATGATCCCGCCGTACGCGCTGACCGAGTCGCCCTCGAGCGCCAGGCGGAATGCCTCGGCCAGGTCGACGACCGAGGCGAGCCCGCACGGGTTGCCGTGCTTCACGATCGCCACGGCGGGGGTCTTGAAGTCCGAGGCGATCGTCCAGGCCGCATCGAGGTCGAGGAGGTTGTTGAACGACAGGTCCTTGCCGGCGATCTGGTGCGCGGCGCTGATGCTGCCGCCGGCGTGGCCGGGATCGGTGTAGAACGCGCCGAGCTGGTGCGGGTTCTCGCCGTACCGCAGATCGGCCTTCTTCTCGACGACCATCGTCAGCCGGCTCGGGAAGACGGTGCCGGCGCTGGCGTTGAGGTAGTTCGCGATCTGGGCGTCGTACGCGGCGGTGACGGCGAACGCCTCGGCGGCGAGCTTCTGGCGCGTCTCGGGGCTGACGCTGCCGAGCGTCTTCACGTCGCGCAGGACGAGGGCGTACTGGGTCGGGCTCGAGACGGCGGCCACGCCCGGGAAGTTCTTCGCCGCGGCCCGGAGGAGCGACACGCCGCCGATGTCGATCTGCTCGAGCGCCTGGTCGAGCGTCGTGCCCGCGTCGCGGATCGTCTGCGCGAACGGGTAGAGGTTGACGACCACGATGTCGAGCTGCTCGATGCCCGCATCGGCGAGCTCCTGGAGGTGGTCGGGGCGGTCGCGGCGGGCGAGGAGCCCGGCGAAGATGCTCGGGTGGAGCGTCTTCACGCGCCCACCGAGGATCTCGTTCGTCTCGGTCAGGTCGGAGACGGGCCTGACGCCCTCGATCCCGTTCTCGGTCAGATGGGCGCGGGTCCCATCGGTGGCGAAACATTCGATACCGGCGTCGACGAAGCCGCGGGCGAGCTCGACGATGCCTTCACGGTCACTGACGGAGAGCAGGGCGCGCAATCGACGTCCTCAGTGCGGGTCCGGTGAATCCGGTGGTGCCTCGGGGGTCTCGATTATAGGAGAGGCCGGGGTCCGATCGGCTCCCGGGCGAGCGCCCGTGCTAGACTCGCCGGCCGATGGACATCCTGTTCGGCCCGTTCACCCACGCCCTGTTCCCGGACCTGTTCACCCTGTTCTGGATCGCGGGCATCGTCATCGCCATCGGGGCGGTCGTCGTCTACAACGTCGCGCAGCGACGGTATCGGCGCTACCCGACCCTGCTGGCGCTCCACGAGTGGATCTTCTGGCCGATCGTCGTCAGCTGGGGCATGGTCCCGCTGCTCGTCGTCATCGGCGTGCCGCTCATCTTCCTGCTGATCCTCGTGCTGAGCGGCATGGCCGTCGCCGCCTACGCCGCCTGGATCCGCTTCCCGCCGCGCATCGCCGCCGCCAACGACGAGATCCGGCGTCGCAAGTACGTGCCGCCGCCGCGCCGCAGCGAGGCGCAGCGCGCGAAGCCCACGCCCGCCGGCCGGCGCCGCCGCCACCGCTGATCCGGCTCACCCCGGCTTCGGCGGGGACGGCGCGACGGCGCTGGCCTCGGCATCGGGCCCGGCACCGCGGATCTGGCGCCGCGCGTACGCCAGGAACAGGAGGACGACCGCGACCCCACCGGCGACGCCGGCGATCAGCGCGGCCCCCGAGTCCCCTCGGTCAGTGGACGGCGGTCGAGCCGCCCGGAGGCGTGGTGACGCGCGGCGCCCGCCCCGTCTCGGGCGAGCCATTGAACGTCAGCTGTCCGTCCACCACGTCGACGCGCACGACGTCGGTCCCGGCGAACTCGCCGGCCAGCAGGCGCCGGGCGAGCGGATTCTCGAGCTCGCGCTGGATCGCGCGCCGCAGCGGCCGAGCCCCGTAGACCGGGTCGTAGCCCTCGCGCGCCAGGTGGGTGAGGGCCTCCTCGGTGATCTCCAGGCGGACGCCCACCTCGGCCAGGCGCTGCTCGACGTTTCGGATGAGCAGCCGGGCGATCTGGCGCAGCTGGGGCTCCTCGAGCGGCCGGAAGACGATGATCTCGTCGATCCGGTTGAGGAACTCCGGCCGGAAGTGCTCGCGCAGCTGCTGGCGGACCCGCTCGGCAGCCTGGTCGAACGCCGCGGGACCGGCCCCGGCCGCCTCGATGAGCGTCGTCGAGCCGATATTGCTGGTCATGATGATGACGGTGTTCTTGAAGTCGACCGTCCGGCCCTGGGCATCGGTCAGGCGTCCGTCGTCCAGGAGCTGGAGGAGGACGTTGAACACGTCGGGGTGCGCCTTCTCGATCTCGTCGAACAGGACGACCTGGTACGGGCGACGGCGCACGGCCTCGGTCAGCTGGCCACCCTCTTCGTAGCCGACGTAGCCGGGAGGCGCGCCGACCAGCCGCGACACGGCGAACTTCTCCATGTACTCGCTCATGTCGATTCGGACCATGGCATGCTCGTCGTCGAACAGGAACTCGGCCAGCGCACGGGCCAGCTCGGTCTTCCCGACGCCGGTGGGGCCGAGGAAGATGAACGAGCCGATGGGCCGCTTGGGGTCCTTCAGGCCGGCGCGCGCACGACGGATCGCGTCGGCGACGGCGGACACCGCCTCGTCCTGACCGATCAGGCGCTCGTGGATCCGCTCCTCCATGTGGAGCAGCTTCTCCGTCTCCCCCTCCAGAAGGCGGCTGACCGGGATCCCGGTCCAGCGGGCCACGACCTCGGCGATGTCGTCGGCGTCGACCTCCTCCTTGAGGAGCGTCGAGCCCGATGCCTTGAGCTCGCGCAGCTTGTCCTGGAGCTCGGCCAGGCGCTTCTCGAGCTCGCTCGCCTTCCCGTACTTCAGCTCTGCCGCGCGGGCGTAGTCGGCGGCGCGCTCGGCGGCCTCGATCTCGGGCTGGAGCCGCTCCATCTCCTCGCGCGTGGCGCGGATGGCCTGGACCAGCTCCTTCTCGCGGGTCCACTGCTCCTTCATCGCGTCGGCGCGCTCGCGCAGATCGGCGAGCTCGCGCTCGAGCGCCTCGAGGCGCGCCTTCGACGCCGCGTCCTTCTCCTTGCGCAGCGCCTCACGCTCGATCTCGAGCTGCATCCGGCGCCGCTCGACCTCGTCGAGCTCGGCCGGCATCGAGTCCATCTCCATGCGGAGCCGGGCGGCGGCCTCGTCGACGAGGTCGATCGCCTTGTCCGGCAGGAAGCGCTCGGTGATGTAGCGGTTCGAGAGCGTGGCCGCGGCGACGAGCGCGGAATCGGTGATCCGCACGCCGTGGTGGACCTCGTAGCGCTCGCGGAGGCCGCGAAGGATGCTGATCGTGTCCTCGACCGACGGCTGGTCGACGAAGATCGGCTGGAAGCGGCGCTCGAGGGCGGCGTCCTTCTCGATGTGCTTGCGGTACTCGTCGAGCGTCGTGGCGCCGATGCAGTGGAGCTCGCCGCGGGCGAGCATCGGCTTCAGGAGGTTCGAGGCGTCCATGGCGCCCTCCGAGGCGCCGGCCCCGACCACGGTGTGGAGCTCGTCGATGAAGAGGATGATGTTCCCCTCCGCCTCGGTGACCTCCTTGAGCACCGCCTTCAGGCGCTCCTCGAACTCGCCGCGGTACTTCGCCCCGGCGACCAGGGAGCCGAGGTCGAGCGCCACGACGCGCCGATCGCGCAGGCCCTCGGGCACGTCGCCGCGCACGATGCGCTGGGCGAGGCCCTCGACGATGGCCGTCTTGCCGACCCCCGGGTCGCCGATGAGGACCGGGTTGTTCTTCGTCCGGCGGCTCAGGACCTGGATGATCCGCCGGATCTCCTCGTCGCGACCGATGACCGGGTCGAGCACGCCCCGGCGCGCCAGGTCGGTCAGGTCGCGGCCGTATTTCTCGAGCGCCTCGTAGGTGCTCTCCGGATTCTCGTTCATCACGCGCTGGTTTCCTCGGATCTGGGTGAGTGCCTCGAGCACCGATGCGGCCTCGACGCCCGCGGCCTTGAGCGCCCGGGCCGCGGCGGAGTCGCCGGCCTCGAGAGCGGCGATGAGCAGGTGCTCGGTGGACACGTACTCGTCGTGCATGCGCTGCGCGATGGCGTGCGCATCGGTCAGGACGCGGCGCGCCTCGTTCGATAGCTGGAGCTGCGCGGCGGCGCCGCTGACCTTCGGCAGCTTGGCCAGCTCGTCGCGCATCGCCTGCGCCACCTGGGCGGGCTGCACGCCGATGCGGCTCAGCACGGCCGGCACGACGCCGTCCGGCTGCTCGGCCAGGACGAGCATGAGGTGGGCGACCTCGAGCTGGGGGTGGCCCTCGGACTCGGCGACCTGCTGGGCGTCGATGATCGCCTGCGTCGCCTTCTGGGTGAATCGATCGGTTCGCATGGTTTCCTTTCAGTTCCCCGTCCGCTCAGTTCCCCGTCCGCGGGTTGGCCTGATCGACCTTCCGCAGGATCGGCTCTAACTGCCGTCGCGTCTGCTCGTCGAGCTTCGGCAAGACGACGCGGGTCGTGACGATGAGGTCGCCCTTCTGTGACGAGCCGCGCTTCGGCAGGCCGCGGCCCTTGACCCTGATCTCCTGGCCGTTCTGGGTGTTGGGGCGGATGCGCAGCTTCACGCTGCCGGTCGGCGTCGGGACCGGCACCTCGGCTCCGAACAGCGCCTCGGCCAGGGTGATCGGGACCTCGGTGCGCAGGTCGGCGCCGTCACGCTGGAAGCGGGGATCGGGCTTCACGCGCACGTTGACGATGAGGTCGCCGCCGTCGACCGCGCCCGACAGGCGGACCTTCGAGCCGTCGTTGACGCCGGGCGGGATCTTCACCTGGAGGCGCTTGCCGTTGAGGCTGACCATGCGCTCCGCGCCGGTCGCGACCTCGGCCAGGCTGACCTCGGTCGTGGCCTCCGCCGCGGGCCGGCGCCGCGCCTGGGTGCGGGTGCCGCTGCGGGTGCCGCCGCGGGTGCTGCCGCGGGTGCCGCCGCCGAGGTTCGACAGGTCGACGTAGTCGAAGCCGCCGCTCCCGCTGCCGAATGACCGCGCGAACGGGTCGCCGCCACCGGCCGCGTCGCCACCGAAGAACTGGCGGAAGAACTCGCTGAAGCCACCGAGGTCATCGGCGCTCGAGGTGCGGTACGTCCAGCGCGTGCCGCCCGGCGCGCCGCCGAAGCCGTGCCAGTCCGTCGCGCCGTCGCCCCCGAAGCCGGCCTGCTGGTAGGCCTGCCAGTTCGCCCCGAGCTCGTCATACTGGCGTCGCTTCTCGGGGTCGGAGAGGACCGCGTGGGCCTCGTTCACCTCCTTGAAGCGCTTCTCGGCCTCGGGATCCTTGTTCGTGTCCGGATGGAGCTCACGCGCGAGCCGGCGGTAGGCCTTCTTGATCTCCGCCTGGCTCGCGTTCTTCGGTACGCCGAGGATGGCGTAGTAGTCCTTGTACTCCATCGGCTGTTCTCGGTCAGGTCCCAGCGATTTTTCGGGGGAATGTGGCCCGAAGCCGGGCCTCGGGCGACGCACCGCCAATATATCGGTCGATGAGACGCCCGAGGGGTCGGTTCACGCCGGTTCGTGCGTCAGGCCAGCCGATATATCGAACAGGCGTCGCCCGAATCGGTCCTGGGGCGTGATTCACTCGATTCATCGGTGAATCACCCCAGAACCTTGCCGCTACGTCTCACACGGGATGGCCCGCGGTTGGCTGTTCGCCGACCGGGGTGGCGGCGATGGCCGGATCGGCGGGCTTGCGTGACCGCCGCGGACGACGGGTCGCCCGCTGCTGTCGCTCGTCGCGCTCGGCCTTGATGCGCGATGCCGGTCGAGGCGCGTCGATGAGCGCCTCGGCCAGCACCTGGTCCATGTTCTCGACCGGAATGATCCGGAGCTGGTCGCGCACCTCCTCGGGCACGTCGACGAGGTCCTTCTCGTTCCGCTTCGGGATGAGGACGGTCTTCACGCCGGCGAGGTGGGCGGCGAGCAGCTTCTGCTTCAGCCCGCCGACCGGCAGGACCCGGCCACGGAGCGTGATCTCGCCGGTCATGGCGAGGTCACGGCGCGCCGGCTTGCCGGTGAACAGGCTGGCCATCGCCGTCGCCATCGTGACGCCGGCGCTCGGCCCGTCCTTCGGGGTCGCGCCCGCCGGGACGTGGATGTGCACCGTCGTGTTCTCGAAGACGCTCGGGTCGATGCCGAGCTCCTTCGTCCGCGACCGGATGTAGCTCATCCCGGCCCGCGCCGACTCCTTCATCACGTCGCCGAGCTGGCCGGTGAGGATGAAGTCCTCCTTGCCGGGCATCATCGTGGCCTCGACCTGGACGATGTCACCGCCCGCGTCGCTGACGACGAGGCCGGTCACCATGCCGACCTGGTCCTCGGCCTCGAGCTCGCCGTATTCGTAGCGCGCCGGCCCGAGGTACTCCTCGAGGTCCTCCGGCTTGACGACCACCTTCGTGTTCGGGTCGGTCGCCACCCGTCGGGCGACCTTGCGCGCGATATTGGCGATCTCGCGCTCGAGGTTCCGGACGCCCGCCTCGCGGGTGTACGCCTGGATCAGGCGCACGAGCGCGCCCTCCTCGAACGTGAGGTTCTCCTCGGTCAGGCCGTGGGCCTCGAGCTGCTTCGGCACGAGGAACCGCTCGGCGATCCGCACCCGCTCGAGCTGCGTGTAGCCCGGGAGCTGGATGACCTCCATCCGGTCACGCAGGGCCGGCGGGATGGTGTCGAGCATGTTCGCCGTGGCGATGAACAGCACCTTGCTCAGGTCGAACGGCACCTCCAGGTAGTTGTCCTGGAAGCTGTAGTTCTGCTCCGGGTCGAGCACCTCGAGCAGCGCCGAGCTCGGGTCGCCACGGAAGTCCATGCCGACCTTGTCGATCTCGTCGAGCATGAACACCGGGTTGGACGAGCCCGCCGTCTTGATGCTCTGGATCACACGACCCGGCAGGGCGCCGATGTACGTGCGCCGATGGCCACGAATCTCGGCCTCGTCGTGGATGCCGCCCAGGCTCATGCGGACGAACTTCCGTCCCATGGCCCGCGCGATCGACTTGCCGAGCGACGTCTTGCCGACGCCGGGCGGGCCGACGAACAGCAGGATCGGGCTGCGGATCTTGTTGGCGAGCTTGCGCACCGCCATGTACTCGATGATCCGCTCCTTCGGCTTCTCGAGGCCGTAGTGGTCCTCGTTCAGGACGCGCTCGACCTCCTCGAGATCGAGGTTGTCCTCGGTCTCGACGCCCCACGGCAGGCTGACCAGCCAGTCGACGTAGGTGCGGATGACGCCCTGCTCCGGGCTGGCGCTCGGGATGCGGGCGAGGCGGTCGATCTCCTTGAGGGCCTTCTCCTTGACCTCGGGGGGCATCGCCGACTGCTCGACCCGCTCGCGCAGCTCGGTGGCCTCGGCGACGGCCGGATCGTCCTCGCCCAGCTCCTTCTGGATCGCCTTCATCTGCTCACGCAGGATGTACTCGCGCTGGGTCTTGTCCATCTCGGACTTGACCTCGGACTGGATCCGGCCCTTCAGCTCGAGGACCTCGATCTGCTTGGCGAGGAAGGCGCTGGCCAGACGCAGCCGCTCGGCGACGTCGATCGTCTCGAGCAGCTCCTGGCGCTGCTCGGTCGTCATCTCCGGGCTGTAGGCGACCATGTCGGCCAGCAGCCCGCCGTCGACGATGTTGCGCGCCGCGACGGCGACCTCCGGCGGCACCGATGCGCCCGAGTTCACGTACTGCTCGATCTGGCTGTGGATCGAGGCCATGAGCGCCTCGATCTCGAGCGTCTTCTCGTAGCTGTCGTCGATGACCTCGACGCGCGCCTCGAGGTGCGGCTCGGTCTGTACGAGGTCGAGCACCCGGATCCGCTTCTGGCCCTGGACGATCGCGCGGATCGTGCCGTCCTGGAGGCGGATGACCTGGGCGATCTTCGCCAACGTGCCGACCTCGTACAGCTCGTCGCGGCTGGTGATCTCCTCCTGGTCGCTCGCCCGCTGGGTCACGAGCGCGACCGGCAGGGAGGCCCGAACGGCACGGTCGAGCGCCTTGATGCTCCGGTCGCGGCCGACCTGGAGCGGCACGATCATCTCCGGGAAGATCACCGTGTCGCGCAGGGCGACGAGCGGGAGCACCTGGATCCCCTCGACCGGGGTCTCCTCGGCCGTGGTCCCATCGGCCTTGGCCTCCGCGTCGGGCTGCGGAGCCGCCGCCTGTCCGTCGGCAGTCTGCCCGTTCTCGGTCGGTCCGTTCTCGGTCTGTCCGTTTTCGGTGGTGTCGGCCGGATCCGGGTTCACCCGGTCCCGGGCCTGGTCGTCATTTGTCACGAGGGTCGTCTCCTTCAGACGATGGATCGGCGAGCTCCGGCTCGTCGGATTGGTCCGCGAATCGCTCTACCTCGTCCTCATCGAACAGATCGAAGACCCGGATCTTTCCGAGCTCCTCGAGCTGAAGGATGACCCGCACCCCGGCGAGGTTGACCCGCCGCCGACGCGTCAGGAAACGGATGATACGAACGCGTTGAATATCGGCCTCCGAGTAGAGGCGCAGGTTGTTGCGTCGCTGCGGAGCGAGGAGACCCTCCTCCTCGTAGATCCGCAGAGTCCGCGGATGACAGCTGGCAAGCTCCGCAGCGATGCTGATGATGTAGCGAGGTCGCGTCAGGTCGTCCCGGCGCGCCACGCCGCTTCTGACGCCGACGCGCCGTGGACGATCCACGTCAGGACGCCGCCGCCTCGATGGCCTTCGGCTCTGCGTGCTGCGTGCCGTCGGCGTTCGCATTGATGCGGATCTGGCGGGGCTTGACCTCCTCCGCCTTCGGGATGCGCAGCGTCAGGAGCCCATCGGCGAAGGTGGCCTCAGCGTTGTCGCCCTGGACCCGCACCGGGAGCTGGAGCGTCCGGTTGAACGAGCCGAAGCGGCGCTCGCGGAACAGGTACTGGTCCCGCTTGACCTCTTCGTCCTCCTTGATCTCGCCACGCAGCGTGAGCGTCTGGCCGGTCATGGTGATCTCGACGTCCTCGGGCTTGATGCCCGGCAGGGCGGCCTTGACGATCACGTCGTCGTCCGTCTCATAGACGTCGATCGCGGGCATGACCGCATCACCAGCGGCGATGGTTCGCCACGCGAGCGGGTTGACGAAGGAATCCTCGAAGAGGCGATCCATGGCCGCACGGAGCGACATGACCTCGCCCACCGGATCCCATCGCGTGATGTTCGCCATTTCTCGTCACCTCCTTCACCAGAACGTCTTCCCGTGGAAACGCACGGGTGATGGAATTGTTCGGTGTGTGGCGTGAACATAAACCCTGACAATGGTGTTGTCAAGGGTATTACCAGCGGTCGGTAGAGCTCGGTCGGCCGGCCCCCGCGTGCGGCGATACCGTCAGCGAAGGGCGTGCGCGTCGACCACCGACCAGCGCACGGCGCCGATGTCGCCGCCGCCGGGCAGCGGCACGGGGGTCGGGGCGAGCTCGAGTCGCAGGATCGTCTCGTCGGCGACCGGCACGAGCTCGGAGCCGGGGAAGAGGCCGAGGAACGTCGTGCGGCGGCGCTCGAAATGGACCGATTCGGCGACCGCCGTGGCGCCATCCGGACCCTCCTCGACGATCCGGACCCGCACGTCACGGAACCGATCCGGGCCGCGGCCGAGCCGTCGGGCGGCATCCGTCGCGGCATCGGCGACGTCGGGGTCCCAGACCGGCGGGGCGAGCTCGTCCGCGGTCCACGCGGCGACGAAGCGATCGAGCACCGCCGACGGCGTGGCGTCGTGGGCGGCGGCGAGCCAGAAGCCGGAGCCCCACACGAGCAGCGGGACGGCCAGCCAGCCGATGGCGACCGCCTCCGACCGCTCGGGCTGGATGCCACCCGCCCCCGCGGGACGCGCCAGGCGGTACGCGTCGAGCGCCTGCCAGGCCCAGGCGACGAGGAACAGGACGCCGGCGAGGAAGGGGACGAGGTAGGCGCTCGTGTTCGCAAGCCCGACGAACAGCCAGGCGACGAGGCCCGCGGTGATGACCTCGGTCACGAGGAGCGCCCAGCCGGCCGTCGTGCGCCCGAGGGCGAGGTGGCCGAGCCCCCAGGCGACGAGCGCCCGACGCAGGACCGTGCCGGCGCCCGGCCGGATCACCCGCCGATGAGCAGCGAGCGCAGCTCCGCCTCGCGATCGGCCGAGGTCACGGCCAGGATCTTGTCGCCGGTCCGCAGCCGCGTGTCGGAGCGCGGCGTCTGGGCCCGCTCGTCGCGGATGAGCACCGCGATCGTGCTTCCCTCCGGAAGCTGGAGCTCCCGGAGCTCACGGCCGATGACCGGGGAGTCGGCATCGAGCTGCGCCTCGACGATCTGCACTTCGCCGCCCTCGAGCTCGGCGAGATGGAGCAGGTCGTGGACGGGGATCTCGTGCTCGATGACGCCGAGGATCGAGCGGGTCGGGCTGACGACCTCGTCGATGGCCAGGCTGCGGAACAGCTTCTCGTTCTTCGGGTCGTTGATCCGGGCGATCGAGCGCGGGACGTTGAAGCGCATCTTCGCGATCTGGCAGGCGGCGAGGTTCACGGCATCGTCGCCGGTGACGGCCGCCATGACGTCGGCGCGGCCCATGCCCGCCTCCGCCTGCCATCGGCCCTCGCAGCCGTCGTTGGCCACCACGATGCTGCCGAGCTCGTCCGCGATCTGCCGCGCGCGGCTGACGTCCTCCTCGATGACCACGACCTCGTGGCCCGCGGCGAGGAGCTCCTTGGTCAGGTAGTACCCGACGTTCCCACCCCCGACGACGACGACGTACATCGGCTACAGCCCTCCATCCTGGCCGTCGGCCGGCGCGACGACGGCGTTCGGGTCCGGGGCCTCGTCGCCGGTGGTCACCGGCGCGGGGTCGGCATCGGCCATGACGGTGGTGGTCACGCCGCCGACGCGCATCGGCTCCGCCGTGGCCGGCTCGACGAACCCGTTCGTGGCCTCGGCGCCCTCGATGGCCGCCGTCACCAGGGCATCGCCCAGGATGATCGTGCGGCAGATCGTCTGGAGGCCGAGGGCGCGGTACGCCTCGGCCCGCAGCGGGTCGTTGATCTTGGCGATGACCCGCGGGATGCCGAACGTGTGCTTGCCGAGCTGCGCCGCCAGCGCGTTGCGGTTGTCGCCCTCGGTCAGGGCCATGAGGAGGTCCGCCTGCTCGCCGCCGGCGCTGCGCACGACGTCCTCGTCGGTGCCGTTGCCGCGCACCGTCTCGCCCTTGAAGCTCTGCGGCAGGCGGTTGAAGGCACGGGCGTCGGTGTCGATGATCGTGACGCTCTCGCCGCGCTGGTCGAGCTCCGCGGCGACCCGCGCCCCGACCCGCCCGCAGCCGATGATGATGACCCTCATGGCGTGTGTGCCAGCTCCTTCGTCTCGGCTCGCAGGCACCAGACCGGCGCCGTCGAGTTGCGCATGACGTAGGGGACCGTTCGTCCCGCGTCCCATTGTCCTCCGAATCGCTTCTTGTAGCGCAGGCCCATGATGATGAGCTCGGCGCCGACGTCGTTCGCGTCGTCGACGATCGCG
Source organism: Candidatus Limnocylindria bacterium (assembly GCA_036262075.1). Taxonomy (GTDB): domain Bacteria; phylum Chloroflexota; class Limnocylindria; order QHBO01; family QHBO01; genus JACDBZ01. The sequence goes on along the minus strand of DATAJO010000025.1, from coordinate 92,475 downwards.
GGTCCGGCGGCCCGGGCCTGGACCGTGCTCGTCCGCGCCCGGATGCCCTTCTCCTCGAGGAACCGCTCGGCGGCGGTCAGGATCTCGTCGGCCCGCGCCACGGCCGCCTCGTCCTCGGCGTCGAGGTTGCGCGAGAACGGCACCTCGATGACGTGGACGAGGGAGATCTCGGCGTCCTCGCGCCCCTCGACCAGCATGGCCGCCACCTTCAGGGCGGGCAGGTCGACATCGTCGTCGCCCACGAGCGGGACGAGGATGCGGGAGAAGTCGAAGGGCGAGGCGCGCTTCTCAGCGCGCCGGAAGAACGTCATGCGCCCGCTATCCTACGGCGCCCGCCGGCGGTTGGACGAGCCGCGCTGCGGCCGGCCGGCCTACCGTCCGTAGCTCAGCCGCTCCACGAGGCGCACGGGCAGGTTGCGCTCGCGCATCGCGCGTTGCGTGCGGTCGACGTCGTAGCGCACGCGGCGGAACGTCACGGCGGCCCGGTCGCCGCCGTTGCCATCGAGGTCGAGGATCGCGTACGCGGCATCCGGCAGGCCGTCGCGTGGCTGGCCGACGCTGCCCGGGTTGACGAGCGCGCGCCGGCCGTCGATCTCGACGCGGTCGCCGGGCAGCCCCACGATCGCCTCCAGCTCGTTGTCCGCGAGGCAGAACGCCACCGGCAGGTGGGTGTGGCCGAAGAGGCAGATCGGGGTGTCGAAGTGGGCGAAGTTCGCCGCGGCGATGCCCGGCGAGGTGATGTACTCCCAGATCGGGTCGCGCGGCGAACCGTGGACGGCGGTGAGGCCGGCGTCGCGGCGGACCTCGGGCAGGCTGGCGAGGTAGGACCGGCTGTTGTCGTCGACGACCCGGGCCGTCCACTCGATCGCGGCCCGCGCGTCGGGATTGAACTGGCCGGCGTCGACCATGCCGATGGCGGCCCCGTCGTGGTTGCCGAGGACGCTGCGCGCGCCCATCTCCTGGAGCCGGGCGATGACCTCGTTCGGGTGCGGACCGTAGCCGACGATGTCGCCGAGCACCCAGACCTCGTCGAGCGGCGGCAGGTCGGCCCGGACGGCATCGAGCGCGGCGAGATTGGCGTGGATGTCCGACAGGACGGCGATGCGCATGCGAGGCACGAGTATACGGGCCACCTCGCCCGCGTCCGGCCCGGCGCGCAGCCTCAGCCGAGCGGGCGCCGCGACGGCTCGCCGGGGCGGCGCGGGAAGCGTTCCGGGGTGGCGCGTCGCTTGTCGACGAGCACGAGGTGATGGTCGCCGAGGGCGCCGATGCCCGTCGCCCGCACGTCGCTCACCTCCCCGCCGAGGAGGTCCGCCGCCCGGCCGCCGGCGCCCAGCTCGTCCTCGCCGATCGGCCCCTTCCACGCTACGAGCCGGCCGCCGACGCGCAGCAGCGGCAGCGCGTACTCGACCAGGACGGGGAGCGGGGCGCAGGCGCGGGCGGTGACGAGGTCGGCGGTTTCGCGCCAGCCCGGGTCGCGGCCGAGCGTCTCGATCCGCTCGGCCCGCGCCTCGACGCGTCCGGCCATGCCGAGCGCCTCGATCATCTCCGCCAGCGCCGCCACCTTCTTTGCGACCGAGTCGACGAGGAGCCACGCGACGTCCGGGCGGGCGAGGGCGAGGACGATGCCGGGCACGCCGCCCCCGGAGCCGAGGTCGACCGCGCGCCGTGGGTGCAGGGCGTCGACGATCGGCAGCGCGCTGAGCGCGTCGAGGAGGTGGAGCCGGGCGACCCCATCGGCCTCGACCACGCGGGTCAGGTTCAGGCGGTCGTTCGCGTCGAGCAGGAGGGCGGCGTACCGCTCGACGCCATCGGCGAACCCGGCGGGGAGCGTCGTGGCGAGGGTGGGCGCATCGGCCTCGAGCAGCCGCAGGAGCTCTACGCGGGCCGCGCGCGCGGTGCGCGCGTGGGGAGGGGCGTCGCTCATCGAGGACGGATCGGGGGCAAAGGAAAATGCTCCTTCAGGCGGCCTTTCGGTCTTCCCACGGACGGACGGTCGTCGCGGCCGGCTCTCGCATCGGCCCCGACCGTACGCGGTTACCGTACTCGGTCGCCTGTAGAAGCAGGAGCGCCACCGTACGCCGCGCCGGTGTGGATGACAAGCCGGGTTATCCACCAATTCGCGCAGTCGGGTGCGACCTGTGGATAAGTCGCGCGGATATACTCGATGCCGATGTCCCCCGCAGCCCCGCAGACCGGTACGATCGAGGTCAGGTGGCGGACGCACTGACCTCAGATTCGCCACCCCGCTTCGCCCACGACAGCGAGGCGGAGCTGGCAAGAATCCTCGACTACTACGGTGTCGCGTGGCGATACGAACCCGACGTCTTCCCCATCTCCTGGAACGCCGACGGCGCGGTCGTCGAGTCGTTCGCGCCCGATTTCTACCTTCCCGAGATCGACCTCTACCTCGAGCTGACGACGCTGAAGCAGTCGCTCGTGCGCAAGAAGAACCGCAAGCTGCGCTGGATGCGGCAGCTGTACCCGGAAGTCAGGGTCAAGCTGTTCTACGCGCGTGACTTCCGGGCGCTCATGCTGAAGTACGGCCGGCTCGACTTCCTGACCGATATCGCCGCCGCGAACGGCGCGTACGCCCACACCGGGGCGGGCAACGGCACGAAGTGAGCATCCACGACGACGTCGAGGAGATCCTCCTCGACTCCGATACCGTCGCGCGACGCGTCGCCGAGCTCGGCGCGGAGATCGCCGCCGACTTCGCCGATCGCGATCCCGTCCTCGTCAGCGTGCTCAAGGGCGCGCTCGTCTTCCTCGCCGACCTCATGCGCGCGATGGAGATGCCGGTCAGCATCGACCTCATGGAGGTCTCGAGCTACGGCGCCTCGACCGAGACGAGCGGCCAGGTGCGGATCCTCAAGGACCTGTCGAAGTCGATCGAGGGCCGCCACGTCATCGTGGTGGAGGACATCATCGATACCGGCCTGACGCTGAACTACCTGCTGCGCTACCTGGCCGACAAGGGTCCCGCCTCGATCTCGATCGTGTGCCTACTCGACAAGCCGGCCCGCCGGCTGGCCGATATCCCGATCGACTACCGCGGCTTCACGATCCCGGACCGATTCGTCGTCGGCTACGGGCTCGACTACGACGAGCGCTACCGCAACCTGCCGTACATCGGCGTCCTGAAGCCGTCCGTCTACGGCGGCGCACCGCCCGAGGGCTGAGATCCGGTGGACGGCGGGGGTCGTCGATCTCGGACGCTGGTCCTCCTCGGGGCCCTGGCGATGATCGGCTCCGGCTTCCTGCCCTGGTGGCGCTCCGGCGGCGACTCGGTGTCCGGGGTCGACCTGCCGGCGACGCAGGGCATCGGCCTCGAGGGCCCCGGCATCGTGATCTTCGGCACGGCCATCCTGGCGCTCGTGCTGCTCGACATCGGCTATATGCGCGGCCGATGGGGGTTCTTCCTCGACTCGCCGTGGATGTACCTCATCCTCGGCCTGGTCGGCGCCGCCGCGCTGGCGTACCGCGGCTGGGAGCTGTGGTCGGTGGGCTACATCCCGGTCCCGCAGCAGTCACCCGGGCTGGCGCTCGCCGCGGTCGGCGTCGCGCTCGTGCTGTACGGCGCCGGATCCGGGTTCGGCGCCCCGCGGCGGTAGGCCGTCAGCAGCCGGGCGGCGCCGGCCAGTGGTCGGTGACGGCCGCCTCCTCGTCCGGCGGACGGCACCGATCGGCGGCGGCGATGACCCAGGCGCGGTCGGTCAGGTCACGGGCTCGCTGGCCGAAGGCGCACGGATCGTCGATCTCGGTGAGGGTGAGCCGATCATCATCGATCTTCCACCGGTACGACCCGCTCTCCGTGCCGCACTCCGGGTCGTTGAAGAGCGTGATCCGGTCGCCCTCGACGACGTAGTGCCCGTAGCCCCGGTACCCGGGCTCGCCGTGGATCACCTCCCAGCGCCCGAGCTCGAGACGAAGGAGCGACCGGCTGCGGTCCTTCGGATACGGCGCGCAGCGGACGCATGCGACGATCGAACCGGTCGAGGGGTCGGTCGGCTCGCGATCCCACTCGCCGTCGATCGCCGTCGGGGCCAGGGCGGGGACCGGGGTGACGAACGGATACGGCTCCTCGGGCACCGCGCGCCAGTCCGGTGCCGCCGCCGTCGGCGAGGCGGATGGGAGCGGCTCGGACGGGCCGCCCGTCGGCATCGTGGCGCCGCACGCCACGAGGAGGGCGAGCGTCGCGAGCGCGATCAGGCGGGGGGCAGGATGAGCGGCGAGATGACGATCCATGCGATCACCGTGGCGGCGAGCAGGGCGATGAGCAGCAGCATCGGTCGCAGGTCCGGCCGGTAGTCCTGCGGCGAGCGCCCGGAGGGGTGCCCCTCATCGCTCATGCTCAGATCTCGCCGAGGTAGGCCTGGCGGACCTGCTCGTTCGCGGCGAGGTTGGCGGCGGTGTCGGCGAGGATGATCCTGCCGGTCTGGATGACGTACCCCCGGTTCGAGATGTTGAGCGCCATCTGGGCATTCTGCTCGACGAGGAGCACCGTCGTCCCCTGGCTGTTGATCTCGGTGATGATCCGGAAGATCTGCTCGGTCAGGATCGGGGAGAGGCCCATCGAGGGCTCATCGAGCAGCACGATCGTCGGCCGCGCCATGAGCGCGCGCCCCATGGCCAGCATCTGCTGCTCGCCGCCCGACATCGTCCCGGCCTTCTGGCTCCGCCGCTCCTTGAGCCGCGGGAAGAGGTCGAACACGCGCGCCACGTCGTCGTCGATCGGTGCGCTGCCCCGGCTGAACGCGCCCATCTGGAGGTTCTCGTAGACCGTCATGCGGGCGAACACCTTGCGGCCCTCGGGGGAGTGGGCGATGCCGAGCGCAACGATCTCGTGCGCCGGCAGGTGGTCGATCTCGCGGCCGGCGAGCCGGATGACGCCGGAGCGCGGCTTGTGCGTGCCGCTGATTGCGCGGAGCGTGGTGCTCTTGCCGGCGCCATTCGACCCGATGAGGGTCACGATCTCGCCACGGGTGACGGTCATCGACACGCCCTTCAGCGCGTGGATGTTGCCGTAGTAGACGTGGACGTCCTCGAGCGCGAGGATCGTGTCGCCGACGTGGCCGGCGCCGACCTCCGTGTCGAGCTCGGTCGCCGCTGGGATGGTCGTATCGGTCATTCGGTCGTCGCCTGCCTGCCCAGGTACGCCTCGATGACCTGGGGATTGGTGCGGATCTCCTGCGGCGAGCCCTCGGCGAGCTTCTGACCGTAGTCGAGGACGGTGATGCGTTCGCTGATGCCCATGACCACCTTCATGTCGTGCTCGATGAGCAGGATGCTGATGCCGAGCTCGTCGCGGAGCCGGCTGATGAGCTTCGTGGTGTTCGCCGTCTCGCCGGGATTCATGCCGGCGGTCGGCTCGTCGAGGAGCAGCAGCTTCGGCTCGCTCGCGAGCGCGCGCGCGATCTCGAGCCGCCGCTGATCGCCGTAGGGCAGGTTCTTCGCCCACTCCTCCTCGTAGCGACGCGGGAGGCGGACGAGCTCCAGGAGCTCCTTGGCGCGCTGGCGCGTGGCCGCCTCCTCCGCCCGCGTGGCGGGCAGACGGAGGAGCGAGGCCCACCACGGGGAGCTCATTCGCACGTGGTGGCCGACCATCACGTTGCCGATGACCGACATGTCGCCGAAGAGCCGGATGTTCTGGAACGTCCGGCCGATGCCGCGCTCCACGATCCGATGCGCCGGCAGCCCGACGATCGACCGGCCCTCGAACTCGATCTCCCCCGAGGTCGGCTGGAATATCCCGGTCAGCTGATTGAAGAACGTCGTCTTGCCCGCCCCGTTCGGGCCGATGAGCGAGACGATCGAGCGGTACGGGATGGCGAAGTCGACGTCGCGGTTCGCCACGAGCCCGCCGAAGACCTTCGTGACCTTGCGCGCCTCGAGGATGTGGCCGCGCTCCGTGGCCGTCCCCTCGGGCGGCGCCTGAGTCTGCGTCATCCCGCGGCTCCCGTCGTGATCACCGGCTCGCCGGTCTCGGCTCCCGCGTCGGACGCGTACTGGTCGTCGTCGTCCTCGCTCTCGCGAAGCTCCGCCTGGCGCTGCCGGTTCGGGATGAGACCCTCGGGACGCAGGATCATCATCGCCACCAGCAGCGCGCCGTAGATGAGCAGCCGGTACTCGGCGAACTCGCGGAGCAGCTCGGGCAGGCCGACGAGCACCGCCGCACCGAGGATGACGCCGGGGATGCTCCCGATGCCGCCGAGGATGACGATCGCGAGCGCGTTGATCGAGACCTCGATGTCGAAGCTGTGCGGGAAGACCGATCCGATCTTCACCGCGAAGAACGCCCCGCCGATGCAGCCGAAGGCGGCGCCGGTGGCGAAGGCCAGGAGCTTGTACTTCGTCGTGTTGATGCCGGTGGCCTCGGCGACCTCCTCGTCCTCGCGCATCGCGTTCCAGGCGCGTCCGACCCGCGAGTTCGCGAGGCTCCAGGCCGCGATCGCGGCGAGAATGCAGAAGAGGACGATCGGGTAGTAGAGCTGCTGCGGATCGCGGCCGATCGGCTCCGGAGGCGGGATGCGCAGGATGCCCTGCGCGCCGCCGACCCAGGGGGCGAGCCAGTCGGACAGGAAGAGGATGCGGGCGATCTCGCCGAGCCCGAGCGTCACGATCGCCAGGTAGTCGCCCCGCAGCCGGAGGACGGGGAATCCGACCATGAGCCCGATGAGCGCCGCCGCGACCATGACGAACGGGAGGGCGGCCCAGAAGCTGAGCTCGGGCGCGAAGGCGGGCGAGGCTGGCGACGTCAGCACGGCGGTGACGTACGAGCCGACGGCGAAGAACGCGACGTACCCGAGGTCCAGCAACCCGGCGTAGCCGACGACGATGTTCAGGCCCAGGCCGAGCAGGACGAAGAGCCCGACCGTGCCGATGACCTCGCTCAGGCGGACGCCGAGGATGAACGGCGCCGTGACGAGGAAGAGGCCGAACAGGCCCCACCAGATCATCTGGCTGGTCGTGAGTCGTCGCCGTTCGCGCGGGCGCGTCGTCGTGTCGGCGATGTCCTCGATGAGCTCGTCGTCCCGAGGCTCCCTGCGCTCCCTGCGCTGCCGCAGCCGGTCCCGGTTCGCCCAGCCCACGATGACGATCGGGACGAGGACGAGGAGCACGATCGTCGCCGTCAGCGTCAGCCCGCCGCGCAGGTAGAGGAAGTTGGCCAGCTCGCCGAACGGCAGGAACGACCACTGGGCATCGAGCTGGACGAGCATGACCCGCACGATCGGCTCGAGCATGCTGATGAGCAGGACGGTCACGAGCGACCAGGTGATCGGGCGGCGGATCCGCTCGGGCAGGAGGTGGAGCGCGGCGGCCACGACCGCGATCGCCGCCGACAACCCGACGAGCACGAGCGCGGAGCTGATGGCGTCGTCGGTGAACATCAGCGCGTCCTTCAGGCCGGCCGACGCGCTGACGAGCATGACCTGGAGATTCACGGCGTCCATGACGACGACGAGCGCGCCGAGCATCGCTCCGGCGATGGCACCGGCCAGCAGGCTGGCCGCCAGGATCGGGCCCGCGCCGAGCGGCGCGACCGCGCCGCGCCCGACGCGCATCGGCGCCCCCGCCCGGTAGCCGGCCACGAAGGCGATGATGCCGAGCATGACCGTGCCGAGGCCGAGGTAGCCGGTCACGATGTTCCGTGGCTGGAAGGCCTCGACCAGCCCGACGAGCCCGACGTAGAGGGCGGCGGCCCCGGCGACCAGCCCGATGGTGACGGCGCGACGGAGCGCGGAGGCCACCATGTCAGGTGCCCTCCTGTCGCCCGAGGATGCCGTTCGGCCGGAAGACGAGGACGAGCACGAGCACGGCGAAGGCGATGACGTCCTTCAGCTGGGTTGGCGACGGCACGCCGAAGCCTGCGAGCAGCAGGTACGGGCCGACGGCCTCGAGGATGCCGAGCATGAGGCCGCCCAGCGCCGCCCCCGCGATGTTCCCGATGCCGCCGAGCACGGCAGCGGTGAACGCCTTGATCCCGGGCAGGAAGCCCATGTGCGCGCTCACCTGGTTGAACATGAGCGTGTAGAGGATGCCAGCGGCCCCGGCCAGCACGCCGCCGATGGCGAAGGTCTGGACGATGACCCGATCGACGTTGATGCCCATCATGGCCGCAACGTCCTTGTCCTCGGAAACGGCGCGCATCGAGCGGCCGGTCCGCGTGCGCTCGACGAGCCAGAACAGCGCCACCATGAGCAGGACGGCGGCGACGATGACGATGGCCCGTGTGCGAGGGATCGACATTCCGAGGATCACGAAGTCGCCGGCGAGGATCTCGAGCGTCGGGTACGAGCGCGGGCGAGCGCCGTACAGGCCGCGGAACGTGTACTGGAGGAACAGCGACGCGCCGATGGCGGTGATGAGGGGCACGAGTCGCGGCGCACGCCGCAGGGGCCGGTAGGCGATCCGCTCGAGCAGGACGGCCACGATGAGCGACGTGACCATCGCGGTGAGCAGGATGGCCGGGATGCTGACGAAGAGGTTGCTCTCGAGCATCCCGATGTCGTTGAGCGCCGTTGCGGCGAAGAAGGCCGTGAAGGCGCCGGCCATGAACACCTCGCCGTGGGCGAAGTTGATCATGAACAGGATGCCGTAGACGAGCGTGTAGCCGAGCGCGATGAGGGCGTAGACGCTGCCGAGGGCGATCCCGGCGGTGATGAAGCTGCCCCAGGCCGACTGCGCGTACAGGCCCTGGCTCACGGTCAGGTAGGAGCCGATGACGACGAACGTGAGGACGCCGATTCGGATCGTCCACAGGATCGCGTCGGTCAGCGTGAAGCGCTCGGGGAGACGCATCGGGCTGGCGTGAGGCTCCGTGAGGCGGGAAGGAATGGATGCGGTGAACCGGATCGCCGGCTCACCGCATCCTGTTGGCTCCGGTCAGTGACCGGGACTTACGGCCAGATCCTCGAGAAGGCGCCTTCGACGACCTCGCTCACCGAGATCGACGGATCGGCGCAGTCGCCGGTCTCCGTGCAGGTCAGCGAGCCGGTGATGCCCTCGAAGCCACTCGTGGCGAAGAGCGCATCGCGCAGGGCCTGGCGGCCGATGTGGATCGTGCCGTCGTCCTCGACCTCCGCCACTTCCTCGATCGCGTCGAAGATCATGTTCGCCGCGTCGAAGGCATGGGCGTGGAAGACCGAGATCGGGGCATCCTCACCGGACACCTCGGAGTAGGCCGGCTTGAACTCGTTCTCGTAGAAGTCGCCCGAGAACTCGAGGTCCGGGCCGGACAGGTACATCCCGTTGGCCGCGTCGCCCGCAGCCTCGAGGAAGGCGTCGCTGAACATGCCGTCGGCGCCCGCGAGGGCGGTCTCCGGCATGATCTCACGGGCCTGCTGGGTGACCAGCGCACCGGCCGCGGTGAAGATCGGGTAGTACAGGAACTCCGGCTCGCCAGCCGCGAGGCTGGTCAGCACCGGGTTGAAGTCGGTCTGCGTCGGCTCCACCGCCTCCGTGCCGGTGATCGTGCCGTCGCAGAGCTCGGCGAACTGCTCCTGGAAGACCGCCTGCAGCTGCTCCGCGTACGGGCTGCCGTCGTGGATGGTGGCGGCCGTCGTGAAGCCGAGCTCCTCGCAGACGAAGCGAGCCATCGCCTCGCCCTGGACCGTGTCGTTGTGCGCGGTGCGCAGGTAGAAGGGCTGGTGCTCCTCCTCCGACGTCAGCGACGGGGCGGTGTTCGAGGGGGAGATCATGACGACGCCCGCGTCGCTCGTGATCTGCGCGGCCGGCACACCGGCGCTCGAGCAGCTCGTGCCGATGACGGCCACGATCGTCGGGTCTGACGTCAGCGTCCGCGCGGCAGCCGTGCCGCCCTCAGCGTTGCAGCCGTCGTCCTGCGCGTCGAGCTCGATCTCGTGCCCGGCGACATCGCCGCGAAGCTCGATCGCCACCTGGACGCCGTACTGGCTGTCCAGCCCCAGGGACGCGTCAGGCCCGCTGATGACGAGCGCGCTGCCGATCCGGATCGGCTCACCCGGACCGTAGGTCACGCAACCGACCTCGTCCTCGCATTCGAAGTCGCCACCGCCGGTCCCGGCGCTCTCTCCAGCCGGGGTCGATGCGCCGTCCGTGCCGCCGGTGCCGGGATCGGCCTGGCATGCGGCGATGACGAGCATCAGCACGACGAGGATGGCGCTCCATCGCATGTACTTCTGCATCCGCTTCTCTCTCTCCTCCATTGGGATCGGGGCACGTCGCGCAAGCGCGGACCCGCCGTGTCAAGGTGCGCGGCATGATAGCCGTGCGCGAACCCGCGGCGCAATACGTCTTCGCCGCCGTACCAACGCTACGGCCACTCGATCCGTGGGGTTCATGCCGTTCCGTGCTATGCTGGCAGCAGTCTTCCAGCAGCGCCCGCGCTGCGAACTGGTGTCCCGAGAGGCCCCGTGGAGGTTCGCGTCCGCACCGCACGACTCACCGACCTGGATGCCGCCGTCCGCCTGCTGGCGGAGAGCGGCGCCAACGGCCAGACGGCAACGACGGACGCCGCCGACATTCTCCGGAACCTCCTCTTCGTTCCTTCCGCCACGGTGATCGTGGCCGAGCATGAGCGAGAAGTGACCGGTGTGGGGGTTCTCGCGATCAGGCCGTCGGTGCGGAGCGGCCCGTTCGTCGGCGTGATCGACGAGCTCGGGCTCGCCTCATCGGCGACGCTGGGAGACGCCGAACGGCGACAGGCGGCCGACGATCTCGTCGAGGCCCTCGCCGCATCGGCACGAAACAAGGGCTGCACGCGGGTGGAGGTTTCCGAGCCGCTGGCGTCCGCAGAACCGTCGCTCTGGAAGCGACACCGGTTCGCGAGCCGCGGCCGAACGCTGAGCCGAAGCATCGGCTGAGCGACCGGCCCGCATCGGCCCATATCAAACACTTACAGGAGAAGAGCTCAACCCGTGAGCAAGAACGTGGCGGTGTTCGTTGACGTCGCCAACATGTACTACGCGGCGCGAGGCCAGGACGTCGACGTCGACTACGTCGCCCTCCTCAAGCACGCGACCAAGGGGCGCGACCTCATTCGCGCCTATGCCTACACCGGGCTCGACCCGGAGAACGAGAACCAGCGGAAGTTCATCGAGTTCCTCGCGAAGAACGGCTACAAGCCGGTCGTGAAGGACATCCGCAAGTTCGGCGACGGCCGCATGAAGGCCAACCTCGACATCGAGCTCGTCGTCGACCTGTTCCGCCTCGCCGATCGGATGGACATCGCCGTCATCGTGTCCGGCGACGGCGACTTCGCCCCGGCCATCAAGGCCCTCCAGGACAAGGGCGTCCGCTGCGAGGTCATCAGCTTCAAGCCGAACACCTCGTCCGATCTCATCGCCGTGGCCGACGAGTTCATCGACATCATGAAGATCGCCTCCATCAGCCGGAAGGAGGGCCGCGCGCAGCGCGAGTCGATGTCCACGCCGGAGATGCCGGCCAAGGAGGTCAACCCCGAGTTCGGCTTCCGCGAGGCGTCGCCGTCCGTCGCGGCCGCGGCGCTGGCCGCCATCAAGGGCGGCGGCAGCACGAACGGCCGCCGCACGCGGGGAGGCCGCAGCCAGGCTCCCGCCGAGGCGCCGGCCGCGCCCGCTGCCGAGAGTGTCGCCACCGAGCCGACCGCCGCCGACGTCGAGGACGGCGCACGCCGCCGCCGGCGCCGCCGTGGTGGCCGCGGCCGGGGTCGCGGGCGTCGCGACGAGGCCGAGGTCGCCGCGCTGCCGGTCGCCTCGGGCGACGAGGAGATCGGCTGGGAGGAGCTCGAGGACCTGAGCCAGATCGACGGGCTCGAGGACGTCGACCGCGAGTACGGCTTCGAGGAGGCCGATGCGGCGACGCTTGCCGAGCTCGGCCTGCCGCTCGACGCCGAGGCTGTACACGCCGAGGTCGCCGAGCCCGAGCCGAAGCCGGCTCGCCGCTCGCGCGCCAAGAAGGCGGATGCGACCGAAGCCGACGAGAAGCCGGCGCGCCGCAGTCGCGCCAAGAAGGCCGATACGGCCGAGGCCGAGGCCGAGGGCGAGGCCAAGGCGAAGCCTGCCCGCCGCTCGCGGGCGAAGAAGGCCGACGCCGAGGCGCCCGACGGTGCCGATGCCGAGGCGAAGCCGGCCCGCCGTCGCAGCTCCCGCGCCAAGCCGGCCGAGGAGGCCGAGACGACCGCCGCGTCCGCGTCGTCCGGCGGCGAGGGCGACGAGCCGCAGCCGCAGGGCATCTGGGGCCGATTCCGCTCGGCCCGCGCGCCGCGGGGTGGCGGCGCCGGCTGACCGCCCGCCGTCCCGAGCGCAGCAGAAGAGCCGGCCCATTGGGCCGGCTCTTTCGTCTCCTCTCCGCAGGAAGCGGCGGATCAGGTGGGCCGGTCGTGGTCGGCCGGCTCGAGGACGTCGCTGACCGACTCCCCGGCCGTGGCCTCCTCGGTGCCCTCGTAGACGGTCTCGACGCCGGTACTGCCGGTCTCGGTGGCCGCATCGGCCAGGCCGGCCGCCGGCTCCTCGATGGCCTCGGTCAGCTCCTCGCCATGGCCGTTGCCGGGCTGGCGCTGGAACATCGGGACCCATTCGTCGCGCGCCTTCGTCTCGACCTCGCGACGCACCTCCTCGGCCTTGGCCGTCAGCTCGCGCCGCATCTCGTCGCCGCGCTTCGGCGCGGTCAGCAGCGCGACGATGGCGCCGACGGCGGCACCGAGCAGGAGGCCGAAGAAGAAGGCGCCCCAGTGCTGCTCCTCGCGCCGCTTGAGGCCCACCCGCACGGCGGCGTTGTCGACGAGCCCGCGGCCGACGGGGACGGCGGCCGCCGCGGCCCCGGCCGCCATGGTGCGCTGCTTCCAGAGGTCGCGGAGGAGCGGTCGCAGCTGCTTGCGCCAGGTGCGATCGGACCATTTCGTGGCGTCGCTGGCGGCGCGCGTCGCGGCCTTCGCCGCATCGCGGCGCATCGGTGCCGAGTCGCGCCAGGCCTCGTTCGCGAAGTCGCCGATCCCGGCGCCACGCTTGGCCATCTCCTGGGTGATGCGCGCGTCGACCACGCGGTCGACGAACGTTCGAATGGTGTCAGCGATGTCGTCGGCCGTGCGTGCCGTGCTCGTCGGCATGGGATCCTCCTTGGCTTCGGCCGTTGCGGATGCACGTAGTATGCCACCGGCTGTGCCCGGCTCCGGATCGGCCCGAGTGGCCTGATCCGGTTGGCTACCTATACTCCTGCTGATGACCACGACGGCCCCCGGTGCGGGGTTCCGCAGCCTCGGGCAGCCCGTCGCGCGACGCATCGCAACGCGCGCCGCCGAGGCCGGCCTCCTCGGCCGGACGTTCCTCCTCCACGGCCCGCCGGGGGCGGGCAAGGACGCCTTCCTCGACGACCTGCTGGCGCTCGTCTTCTGCGCCGCCGCCGATGCCGACCGTCCGTGCAACGCCTGCCGCGGCTGCCGCGACGCACGGGCCCGCAGCCACCCGGACCTCGTCATCGGCTCGCCCGCCGTGTGGCGCGAGTCGCGCGGGACCGGCGAGAGCATCGTGGCGGCCGCGCGCCGCTGGCTGCTCGACGCGGCCGGCGCCCCGATCGTCGCCGACCGGCGGGTCGTCGTGATCGAGCGGGCCGATGCGGCGAGCGAGCACATCCAGAACGCCCTCCTCAAGGTCCTCGAGGAGCCGACCCCGCGCCACACGTTCGTCCTCGTGGCCGCCGAGCCGACGCGCCTGCTGCCGACGATCCGGAGCCGATGCCAGCCGCTCCGCATTGGCCCCGTGCCGCGCGACGAGCTCGCCGCCCACCTCGTCGACGTCGAGCGCCTGCCGCGGGACTACGCCGATGCCATCGCCCGCATCTCGGGCGGGCTGGCCGGCACGGCGACGGCGCTGGCGCGCGAGCAGGAGCAGCTGAAGTGGCGGCATCGCACCCAGGAGGAGCTCCTCGCCCTCCTCCGGCGCGGCCGGGCCGATCGCTTCGCCGCCGTCCGCGACCTCATCGACGGGGCCGTGGGCCTGGCCGGCGCCGCGCCGGCTCCGGCGGACGACGAAGAGGACGCCCCCGCCACCCGAACGCCGGCCTCGGTCCAGCGGGAGGCGGCGACGCTCGTCGTCGAGGCCTGGATCGCGCTCGCCCGCGACCTCCTCGTCGCGGCCGCCGGCCGCCCGGACCTCGCCCCGGGCATCGAGCTCGGCGAGGGCATCCCGGAGGCCGCCGCGGGGCTGCGGCCGGCGCAGCTGCTCGCCGTCCTGCATCGGCTGGAGGAGATCCACGCCGGCCTCCGCGAGAACGCGTCGCCGCGCCTGTCGCTCGAGGCGGCGATGCTGACCTGGCCGTCGCTGGCGCCGGCGTCGTGAGGGCGGTGCAGGAGCGGCTGGCCGCGCGCGTCGTCGGTCGCGTCCAGGGGGTCGGTTTCCGCTGGTGGGCCGTGCAGCAGGCCGAGGAGCTGGGCCTGACGGGCTGGGTCACGAACGCCGATGACGAGCGGACCGTGGAGATCGTGGCCGAGGGCACGCCCGAGGCGCTCGAGGAGCTCGAGCGGCGACTGTGGCAGGGCCCGCCCGGCGCCCGCGTCGAGCGTGTCGAGGCCCGCCGCGAACCGGCGAGCGGCGAGTTCACGCGATTCGGGATCGTCCGCGGGTGAACTGGCGCGCACTCGGGTGCGGCGGGCTGGCCGCACTCGTCTTCGTCGCCATCGGGCTGCTCGGGATGTCGCGCGTCCTCGCGCCGGCCGACTGCCCGCCCCGGTTCCAGGTGCCGGACGGGATGTTCGTTGCCGCCGGCGAGCGGACCGATGAGCCACGCCTCGCGGGCTCCGACGACGAGCTCGAGCCGGCCGGCGAGCTGCGGTTCGGCTACGGCTGGGAGCTGTGGCTGCCGCCGGGGACGGCGCCGTCGGCGAGCGCCGACCCCTTGCCGGACGAGCTCGTCCTCGGCTGCCCCGACGGCTCGTTCCAGGCCTACCAGCGCGAGGCCACATCGCCATGAGCCGGAGGCCGATCTTCCTCGTCGTCAATCCGTCCTCGGGAGGGAAGGCCGGATCGGGCCCGCGCCTCACGGATGACCCCGAGCGCCTCAAGCCCGAGGCGCTGGGCGAGGCCCTCGAACGGCGCGGCATGACGGTCGTCCACCGCGAGCTGGCGGAGGGCGACGACCTCGAGGAGCTGGCACGCCACGCGGCCGACACCGGGCACGACGTCGTCGTCGCCGGTGGCGACGGGACGGTGAGCGGGGCCGCCAGGGCGCTCGTCGAGCATCCGGAGGCGACGCTCGGGATCATCGCCGCCGGCAGCTTCAACAACATGGCGCGAGGCTTCGGCGTGCCGGTCACGCTCGACGAGGCGCTCGACGTCATCGCCGCGGGCCGGGTGACCCAGGTGGACGCCGGCTGGGTCGTCCGCGACGACCCCGACGCCCAGCGGCCGTTCTTCGAGGCGGCGGGGGTCGGCATCGACGCGATCGGCTTCCTCGCGATCGAGCTCGCCGAGCGTCGCGGCTGGCTGCGCGGCGCGCGGGCCGTGTGGCGCGGCCTCCGCCTGCGGCGCACGCCGATGCGGATCACGATCGACGGCCGCGCCTACCGCACCGGCACGCCGACCGTCGTCGTCAGCAACGGCCCGTACCACGGCATGGGCTTCGCCATCGCCGACGACGCCGACCCGACCGACGGCCTCCTCGACGTCACGATCTTCCGGGGTATGTCGACGTGGGAGGTGCTGCGGCATTTCCTCGCCGTCGCGCGGCGGCGGCCGCGACGCGAGCCACGCGTCATCCGGCACCGGGCCAAGCGGGTGTCGGTCGAGGGGCTGCGCCGGGCGCTGCCGGCCCACGCCGACGGCGTCAGCATCGGCCTCACGCCGGTCACGTTCGAGGTGCGGCCGAAGGCCCTCCGCATCTTCCGCTGACCGCGGCCGGCGCCGCTCGCCCCGCCCGCTCGCGCCCTGGCTAGAGGTTCAGCGTCGGGCGGAAGAGGCGGTCGTGCGTGGCGAGCGCGTAGCGATCGGTCATGCCGGCGATGTAGTCGGCGGCCTGCACGACGACCGGCGCCTCGTCCTGGCGATACGTGTCCGGGATCTCGTCGGGGTGGTTGACGTGCCACTCCATGAGGTCGCGGATGACGGCGATGGCGCGGCGCTGCTGGCGGAGCTGCTCGGCGGACTGGTAGACGTTGGCGAACATGAAGTCGCGCAGCTCGTTCATGACGGCCAGGGTCTCCTCGTCCATGCGCACCGCGCCGGTCCGCAGCGATTCGTCGATGACCGCGTTGATCATGCTGCTGATCCACGCCCGCCCCGGCTCGCCGAAGCGCTCGATGACCCGCGCCGGGAAGGCGTCGCGGCGCAGGACGCCGGCGCGCAGCGCGTCGAGCGCGTCGTGGGCGAGGTAGGCGATCCGATCGGCGAAGCGCACGCAGAACGCCTCGGCCGTGGCCGGCGGCGGCTCGATGCGCCACGAGTGGGCGCGGATCCCGTCGCGCACCTCCCAGGTCAGGTTCTGGTGCTCGAGGACCTCGAAGATCCGCACGCTCTGCGCGGCGTGATGCCACTCGCCGGGCGCGAAGTAGGGCGACAGCGCCTCCTCGCCGGTGTGGCCGAACGGGGAGTGCCCGACGTCGTGGCCGAGCGCGATCGCCTCGGCCAGCGGCTCGTTGAGCGACAGCGCCGCCGCGAGCGATCGGGCGATTTGGGTGACCTGCACGGTGTGCGTCAGGCGCGTGACGAAGTGATCGCCCTCGGGGTTGAGGAAGACCTGGGTCTTGTGCTTCAGCCGCCGGAACGCCTTGGAATGGATGATCCGGTCCCGGTCGCGCTCGAACGCGGTGCGGAACTCGTCCGGCTCCTCGGGGCGCTCCCGGCCGCGTGACCGGGTCGACCGCGCCGCCGATGGGCTGAGCCGCTCCTCCTCGGCCTCGCGCGCCGGGCGGTCGCGCCGGAGCAGCCTGCCGCCCGGGGTGATCTCCTGCATTCGCCGATGATGCCACCCGCCGGTGGTAAGGTGACCGGCTTTGGACGAGCCGATCGAGCCCACCCCCCGACGGACCGCGGCCGCGCGCAGCCCGCGCGAGCACGCGCTGGCCGTCGCGCAGGCGCTGCTCGTCACGTTCCTGTGGTCGACCTCGTGGATCCTCATCAAGGTCGGCCTCGACGACCTCGACCTGGCGCCGATCTCGTTCGCCGGCCTGCGCTACGCCCTGGCAGCGCTCATCCTCCTGCCGTTCGGCCTGCGAGCGATGCGGGCGGCGCACGCCGCGGAGCCGATCGGCCTCCGCCTGCTGCTGCGGACGGCGGTCTACGGCCTCCTGTTCGTCGCCGTCGCGCAGGGCGCGCAGTTCGCGGCGCTCTCCGTCCTGCCGGCCACGGCGGTCAGCCTCGTCCTCGCCTCGGTCCCGGCGGTCGTGGCGCTCATGGCGCTCGCCGGCCGCCACGAGCGGGCGACGGCCGGCCAGGCGGCCGGCATCGGCCTGCTGACGTTCGGCGCGCTGCTCTACTTCGGCCCGTTCGACGTTCCCGCGGAGGCCACGCTCGGATTCGTCGCCGCCGGCATGTGCGTGCTGGCGGCGGCCCTGTCGAGCCACCTCGGCCGCCGGCTGGCGCGCGATGCGACCCGGCATCTCGGCGGTCCCATCGGCCTGACCGCCTCGAGCATGGCGGTCGGCGGTGTCGCGCTGCTCGTCGTCGGGGTGGCGCTCGAGGGCTGGCCGCGGCTCGACGGCATCGGATGGCTCATCGTCGGCTGGCTGGCGCTCGTGAACACGGCATTCGCCTTCACGCTGTGGAACCACACCCTGCGGACGCTCACCGCGGTCGAGTCGAGCGTGGTGAACAACACGATGACGATCCAGATCGCGATCCTGGCGATCGTCTTCCTCGGCGAGCTCCTCGAGCCGATCCAGCTCGTCGGCCTGCTCCTCGCCGCGGCCGGTGCGGCGATCGTCCAGCTGGCGCCGATGCTCCGGCGCCGGCAGCCGGTGTCGCGTTAGCTCGCGGCACCCTCCGCGCCGAGCGCCTCGGCGCCGGCCGCATCGGTCCGGGCCTCGGCGCCCTCGATGATCCGCCGCCGCACCCAGCCCGAGACCGTGTCGACCAGGATCGTGACGCCGATGACGACGATGATGATGATCCCGGCCCGCTCGAATCGGTTGAAGCTCAGCGCCTGCTGGAGGCTGAAGCCGATGCCGCCGGCACCGACCACGCCGAGGATGGCCGAGGCCCGGATGTTGATCTCGAAGCGGTACAGCCAGAAGGCGATCACCTCGGGCAGGACCTGCGGCAGGACGCCCCAGCGCTGGACCTGGAGGGGCCGCGCGCCGGTGGCCCGCGCCGCCTCCACCGGGCCGGGGTCGATGCCCTCGATCACCTCGGCCGTGAGCTTGCCGAGCGTTCCGACCGAGTGCAGGCCGATGGCCAGCATGCCCGCCACCGGGCCGAGCCCGGCGATCGGGATCATGATCGCGATGGCCAGGACGACCTCCGGGAAGGCGCGGATCGCGTTGAGGACCTGGCGCATGACGTTCGAGACGAGGCCGCTCGACACGTTCCTGGCGCCGAAGAAGCCGAGGGGCAGCGAGATGATCGCGCCCAGGACCGTGCCGAGCCAGGCGATCTGGAGCGACTCGACCATGTAGCGCAGCGCATCGGGCAGGTAGCTCCACTCCGGTCCGGACTTCAGGAACATCTCGTGGAAGACGAGCCCGACCCCGACCGGCAGGCGGGCGAGCTCGGCGGGGTCGACGTCGACGGTCAGCGCGCACAGGACGACGACGATCGCCGCGCCGAGCAGCGCGAGGTTGCGCTTTGCCTTCGACGGCCGCTCCGGGCGCGTCCCGGCCGACCCGCTCGCGGCCGTCACACGAGCCTCCGTCGCAGCCAGATCGAGAGCATCTCGATCAGCAGCACGAACGCGAACAGCTCGACGATGATCACCGACACGTTGCTCCAGGCGAGGAAGCGGTACTGCGTCTGGAGCAGGACGCCGATGCCGCCCGCCCCGACGATGCCGATCACGGTCGAGGCCCGGATGTTCAGCTCGAACGTGTAGAGCGAGTAGGCGATGTAGTTCGGGAAGACCTGCGGCAGCACCGACCAGCGCACCGTCTGGAGCCGGTTCGCGCCGGACGCGCGCGCCGCCTCGATCGGCCCGGTGTCCACGCCGTCGACCGTCTCCGACAGGAGCTTGGCGACGACGCCGATATTGAAGAAGACGAGGGCCAGGATGCCGGCCAGGGGCCCGATGCCGACCGCGGCCACGAAGACCATGGCGTAGAGGATGTCGGGGATCGCCCGCACGACGCTGAGGACGGTGCGGTCGAGCAGGAAGGTCGGCAGGTTCGGCGCCGTCACCCGCGACGCGAGGAAGGCCACCGGCAGCGCCACCGCGCAGCCGATGAACGAGGCCAGCACCGCCATCTGGAACGTCTCGAGCATCCGCTCGAACGTACGCGGCAGGAACTCCCAGTTCGGGCTCAGGAGCTGGGCGATGATCTCCGCGCCGTTGTCGATGTCGGCGATGATGTCGCCCAGGTCGAAGCCGATGCCGAACTGCTCGCTGGCCGAGAGCCAGGTGAGCGCGGCGAAGGCGACGAGGCCGATCGGGACGGCCAGCGAGGGACGCGGCCTGGCGGGCCGATGGCCGGCGGGGCTCGTGACCGCGGTCATCGCGCCGTCATAGCGCCGCGGGCGTCGGGGCGGCCTCTCCCATCAGGTCATCGGCGGTCAGGGAGCGGCCGTAGATGTCGCGGAAGACGTGCTCGTCGGCCTCGGCTGCCGTGCCGTCGTAGACCAGCTCGCCCTGGCGCAGGCCGATGATCCGCTCCCCGTAGACCTTGGCCAGGTCGAGGAAATGGAGGTTGACGATCGTCGTGATGCCGAGCTCGCGGTTGATGCGCTGCAGGTCGCGCATGACGACGTGGCTCGTCGGCGGGTCGAGGCTGGCCACCGGCTCATCGGCGAGGATGATCTTCGGCTCCTGGGCCAGGGCGCGGGCGATGCCGACGCGCTGCTGCTGCCCGCCGGACAGGTTCGAGGCGCGGACGTAGGCCTTCTCGACGATGCCGACGCGCTCGAGGGCCTGCATGGCGATCTCGACGTCCTCGGGCGTGTACCAGCCGAGCAGCGAGCGGAGCGTGCCGGCGCTGTGCAGCCGTCCCATGAGGACGTTGTTCAGCACCGTCGTGCGGTTCACGAGGTTGAAGGTCTGGAAGATCATCCCGATCTTCGATCGCAGCTGGCGCAGCTCCCGCGGCGTGGCGTGGCGGACGCTGACGCCGTCGACGGTCACGTCACCCTCGGTGAGCGGGACGAGGCCGTTGATGGCCCGGATGAGCGTCGACTTGCCGGCGCCCGACAGGCCGACGATGACCATCAGCTGGCCGTCGGGGATCTCGAGCGTCAGGTTCCGGAGCGCGTGGACGCCGCCGGGATAGGTGACCGATGCGTTCTCGAACCGGATCATCGGGATTCACGCAGAAGAGGGCGAGCCGTCGCCGGCCCGCCCTCTCCGAGCATCGTGCTCAGCCGCCGTAGCCGAGCTCTTCGACCGCCTGGCGAACGATGTCGAGCGAGTCGAGGTTCGGCTCACCGAAGGCGGTGATGTTGTAGATGCTGTCGAGCACCTCCGCGCCCTCCTCCGTCTCGGCGTAGGCGAGCAGCGCGTCCTTGATCTGCTGCTTCAGCTCGTCCGGCAGCGACCCGGCGACGGCCACGCCGTCGTTCGGGATCTCCGGGCCGTAGGCGAAGACGACGACGTTTGCCGCGACGTCGCAATCGGTCACCGGCTCGGTGCGGGCGTCGTCGAAGCTCACGCCGACCTCGGCGTCGCCGGTGCAGACCGTCACGACCGAGTTGTCGTGGCTGCCCGCGAAGACCGGCTCGATGTCCTCCTCGGGATCGAGGCCCTGGCTGATGAACACCGTCGCCGGGAAGATGTAGCCCGATGCCGACGTCTGCTCGACGAACGACACCGTCGTGCCCGGCTCGACGTTGGCGAGCGCATCGACGCCGATCGGCCCCTCGGGCGACTCGTCGAAGGCGCGAGCGGTCCCGTTGCAGTTCAGGAACGTGAGCTCCTGGTCATCGGACATGCGGGTGTTCTCGACCGGCTCGTCCTCGCAGTACGTGTCCGGGTCGTTCGTGAAGAACTGGGTGTGATACGTCGTGCTGCCGAAGCGCGCCGACTGGAGGATGATCTCCGCCTCGGCGGTGTCGACCGCCTGGACCAGGCCATACGGCGGCAGGAAGCCGATGTGCGCCTGGCCGGACTGCATGGCCGTCACGAGGCCGGTGTAGTCGTTCGAGACCCGGCCCACGACCGGGATCCCGAGCTCCTCGCTCAGGAAGTCGGCCAGCGGCTGGACGTCCTCGATCAGCTGGCCCGCCTCGCGCGACGGCACGAAGCCGAGGACGAGCTCATCCGGCGCCTCGGCCGCGGCGCTCTCGGGCGCCTCGCTGTCATCGGGCGCCTGCGAGCCGCCCCCGCCGCCCCCACAGGCGGCCATGACCACGACGAGCGCGGTCAGCACGGCCAGGAATCGCAGATGCTTCACCTTGGTGTCCCTCCTCCATGTGCCACTCGGGGGCGGCGGATGATGCCGACCGTCGGGATCCCCTCCGTCGGTGAGCGCGCCAGGTGGGCGCTGCAGCTCGCGCGGCCCTGGGTGCGCCGGTCTGATGTGGCGCGCCGGACAGGATTCGAACCTGCGACCTTCGGCTCCGGAGGCCGACGCTCTATCCACTGAGCTACCGGCGCGCGTCGTGCGACCCCGTCGCTGACGCGGGCCGAGAGCATCCTACATGCGGAACGGAGAGGGCGTCACCCGACCCCGGAATACACGAAGGCCCCCGCCGAAGCGGGGGCCTTCATTGCTGCCGGATTCGCCAATCGCAAGGGCATCTTTCACGCGCGGTTTCCCGCACTACCCTAACCCAAACCTACCCATGGCCTTGCGACCAGTAGTGAATCGCTGTGCGAACAGCGACATCAGGATAGACCACCTGTTCACTTTGAGACAAGAGTTTCGGGGTTTAGATTCCTTTACAAAGCGAAGCGTTTCGGCCCTCGTCGTGGGGGACCATCGGGTTAAGGGCCGATGTGCGCGTGCGCGACAGCCCACGCAATCGCGCGTGGCGCGACACGCCACGCAACCGCCGGAGCGGTTACTCCCCGTCGAGGATCGTGACCGACTCGATGATCGGCAGCGACAGCGGGACGCCGACCCGCGGGTCGTTCACCGGGAGCGCGGCGATGGCGTCGACGACATCGGTGCCCTCGGTGACCTGGCCGAAGATCGTGTACGTGCCGGCCTGGCGCAGGCCGGCGTCGAGATCGGCGAGCGCGATGAAGAACTGGCTGCCGTTGGCCCGGGTGTCGTTGGCCATCGACAGCGAGTAGGGTCCGTAGGTCAAGCCCTCAGCCGGCGGCTCGATCTCGAACTGGTACCCCGGCCCCCCGCGGCCGAGCCCCTCGAAGTCACCGGTGCGCCCCTTCGTGCCCGGGTCTCCCGCCTGGATGACGAACCCCGCGAGGACCCGATGGAACCAGACGCCGTCATAGAAGCCGCAGCGCGCGAGCGCCACGAAGCTCGCCGTCGCGAGCGGTGCCGCATCGGGGTACAGCTCGACCGTGATCTCCCCGTCGACGGCGCCGCCCATGGAGAACGTCGCCCCGGTGACGCCGGCGTTCGTCGCCTGCGCCGAGGTCGACGTCGGCGGCTCCGTGGGACACGCGACGCCCGGCGTCGGCGTGGCCTCGCCGCCGAAGCTGCAGCCGGCGAGGGCGACGACCGCGACCAGGCCGATCAGCGAGGCCATCGGCGATCGACCCCGGGGCACCTTCATCGGCCGTTCGGCTCGAACAGGCGGCGGGCGTAGCTGACCGGCATCGTGCCGCCGTAGATGAGCGTGTCGTGGAAGCGCTTCAGGCTGAAGTCCGCGCCCTCGCGGCGCTCCACATCGGCCTTGAGCTTCTCGATCATGTGGCGCCCGAACAGGTACGACAGCTGGTAGGTCGGGGTCGCGGTGTAGCGCTTCACCTCGGCCAGGGCGGCCGGACGCTCGAAGCCGGTCTCGGCGATGAGCCGATCGACGGCCTCCTCGAAGCCGATCTCCCCGCGATGGAGCCTGATGTCGAGGATGATCCGCGCCGCGCGCCAGATGGCATCGGTGTGGACGATGTACCAGCCCTTCGGCGTGTCGTCGAAGCCGTGCTCCTTCATCATCCGCTCGCAGTAGAAGGCCCAGCCCTCGGCGAACTCCGGGGCGCCGGAGAACAGGCGCACGAGCGACGGGTTGACGATCGCGGCCGACAGCTGGAGGTGGTGGCCGGGGTACGCCTCGTGGACGCTCGTGTTGCTGATCGACGCGCGGTTGTGCTCGCGCATCATGTCCGGCTCGCTGGGCGGCGTGACGATGTACGTCCCGACCGGCTCCGGGTCGAACTTCGCCGGGTCGTAGTAGGCGGCGAACGGGATGAGATGCCGGATGAACGACGGCGTCTCGATGACCCGCAGGTGATCCTCCTCGGGCGGCGTGGCGAGGTCGTGCTCGACGACGAAGGCGCGCGCCCGGTCCATCGCCTCGCGATACTCCTGGAGGGCCTCGGCGAACGTCGCGGCGTGGTCGTTCTTGACGATGTCCGCCACTTCCTCAGCCGATGCGCCGGGCTCGATCTCGGCCAGCAGCGCGGTGCGCGCCGCCTGCTCATCGGCGAGGAGTGACTCGCCGACGGCGAGGATCTCGTCCGCATCGGCCTCGAGCTCGCGGAGCCGGACCATCTCGTCGAACCGCTCCCGCCCGGCCTTCCAGTCGCCGTTCGCACGGGGCAGGACGTCGTCGCGGATCCAGGACGCGTGCTCCTCGAGCGCCGTCTTCGTGGCCTCGACGCTCGCCGCGAGGCGCTCGGCCAGGGCGGCATCACGGCTCTCGCTGCGCGCGGCGGCGAGGATCGTGTCGAGGAAGCCGGGGACCTGCTCGGTCGTCTCGAGGTCGATCTCGGCCCACAGCCGCACCGCATCGGTGACCCGCTCGCGCGTCTCGCGCAGGTAGCGCGGCGCGGCCTCGAGGCGCTCGGCGATGCTCGTCAGGCGCCGGTCGAGCGGCGCGAAGTCGCGGGTGAAGAGCGGGAACAGCGCCTCGCCGATATGCCCGGCGGCCTCCGACGACCCGGCCCACGGCCGGTACTCGGTCAGCCAGAACAGGCCGAGACGGGCCTGGTGGATGGCGAGGTCGCGGTCGAGCGCCCGCTCCGCGCCGAGCTCGGACGGGTCGAAGGCCGACAGCTCGTCGATCGTGCGCCGGTAGAACGTGACCTCCTCGTCGATCGCGTCGCGGCCGCCGGACGACAGCCGGCCGTCGAAGTCGTGGATGCCGAGGTGGGTCGCGCCCTCGGGGCGCATGGAGAGCTGGTCACGGAACCAACGGTCGATGGTCCGGTCGAACCGGGCATCGGCGTCGGAGGGGGTCATCGTCACGGTGGGTGGATCCTCTGGTGTGCGAACCGCGGGGTGGGCGGTCTCCGGAAGCTCGGGTGTGTGGCGCGTCCCTCAGCCGCCCGATGCGAGCGCGCGCGCGAGGAAGCCTAGCACCGCCGAGGCATACGCTTCCGGACAGGTCTCCGGCGCCGCGGCGTGCTCCGCCTCGTCGCAGACGACGAGCTCCGTCGGCGAGCCGGCGGCGATCGCCGCGTCGCGCATGTCGGTCGCGTCGGTCGGCCCGATCGTGTCGTCCTGGCCGTCGGAGACGAGGAGCAGCGGCCGTCCGTCGATGCGCTCGACGGCCTGGATCGGATCGGCGCTGCTGACGTCGGTCCCGGTGCGCATCAGCGTGCCGAGCAGGACGGCCCAGCTGCCCGGCATGGCGAGCGGGTAGCCGCTCTTCTCGAGCCGCGCCTGGATGGCGTTCGCGATCGTGGCGTGGGTGGACTCGACGACGAGCGCGTCGATCCGCTCGTCGCGCACCGCGGCGGCGAGGGCGGTGGCGCCGCCCATCGAGACGCCGACGACCGCCACGCGCTCCGGTCCCTTCTCCGCGTCGAGCCAGTCGAGCATGGCGCGCACGTCCCCCGCCTCGCGGACGCCCTGGGTCGTCGGCGAGGCGCCGCTCTGGCCGTGGTTGCGCAGGTCGAGGAGCAGCAGGTTGTAGGGGCCGTGGAGGAGCGCCGCCCGATCCAGGAGCGCGCTCTTGTTCGTGCCCCAGCCGTGGACGAGGACGACGGTCGGCCCTGACGGCGGCAGGCCGGATCCCGACGGCACGTACCAGCCGGCGAGCCCCACGCCGCCCGGGCCCTGCACCAGGTCGCCGGCCGGAGCGGCGCGGGTCGAGCAGCTCGTCTGATCGGCCTCGGCGGCGAGCGCATCGTCGCCGGCGATGTCGTAGTTGACCGCCTCGTACTCCCAGCCGAACGTGGCCGGGGTCCGACAGTCGCGGCTCGGGTTCGGGTGGCCGGTCAGCTGGCGCGATCCCTCGAAGCCGACGTACCCGAAATACACGACGAGAACGACGAGGACGAGGGACGCGGCGAAGGCGATACGACCGGTGATCCGAGCTCGACGCTCGGCGCGCGGATCGGACGGTAGCTCGAACGGCATCCGCGCCGGAGTATAGGTGCGGTGGGAACCGCCGAATCGATCCGACGCTACAATCGGGCGCCGTGACCACCAGACGAACCGTGCGCGCCGCGTCCTCCGCGGGCATCCGCGCGCGAATGAGCCACTCCCTGGCGCCCGCGCACCTCGGTGACGCAACCGCCGCCGCGACCCTCGCCGTGGTCGTCGGTGGCGTGGCGCTCGTCATCACCGGCATCGGCATCCTGGCCATCGCCCTCACGCTCGGCGCGCGCTTCGGGGGTGATCCGCCGCCGAACGCGGGATCGCTCAGCCTCATGCCGGCGCTGCTCGGCATCGGCACGCTGGTCCTGGGTGGCGGCCTCGCGGCGGGCGGTATCGCGGTCTTCGGCGAGGTTCGTCGCGCGCGGCTTGTGACCGGCGTGCTCTCCGCGCTCACCGCCGCGCTGGCCGCGCTGACCACCGTCCTCGTCGCCACGAGCCGGCCGCCCGACCCGGTCATCGCCTCGGCGACCGCGGTGGCGACGCTCGTCTTCGGCGTCGCGGCGCTGCTCCTCCTCAGACCCCGCCGCTGACGGCATCGGCGTGAGCCGCGCCGTCCTCGCCATCGGCGCCGTCGTTTGGGCGCTCGCCGCCGCGGGCGCCATCGGCCTCACCATCGTCGGAGTCGATCGGCTCCTCGCGCTCCTGCCGCCCCTCGCCATCGACGCCGATGCGGTCGGCGGCGCGGCCACGGCCGTGGGCGTTGCCCTCGCCATCGGCGCCGGGATCCACGTCGCCATCCTCCTCGGCCTGCGCGCCGGCGCGCGCCTGGCCTGGACCGCCGCGGTCCTCGTCTGTGCCCTGGCGGTGGCCGGGTTCGTCGCCCTCGCCGCCGCCGCCTTCGCCAGCGCGGCCGCCGAGCCCACCGTCGCCGCCGCCCTGGTCGCCGCCGGCCTGCTGGCGCTCGCAGTGGCCGCCGCCTATGGCGTTGCGGCGCTCGGGCTCATCGGCGAGATCCGTGCGGGGCGGCCGTTCCGGGGCGCTTCCTAGGTCCGTCTGGCGGTGGCCGGCGCGCCCGTCTGTCGCGATCGGCGGCCTGTGCTATCCTCGGCCACCGTTGCTCCCGCGGGCCCGTGGTGTAGTGGCCTAACATGCCAGCCTGTCACGCTGGAGATCGCCGGTTCGAATCCGGTCGGGCCCGCCATTCCTCCGTCTCTCACCCTCCCCCCTTGAGAGCGACGAACCCCAGTCCCGCATCCGCCTTGGCATGCCGGTTGCGAGCCGCGGGCACACCGCAGACGACACCGATGGACCGGCCACGACGGCCGGTCCGTTCGTCTGTGCCCGCGGGTTCTCGCTGTGGCGAGAGGTCTTCACGCGAGGGCCTGGGCGTGCTGCGTTTGCGCGCCCTGGCGAGCACCGACACGCACGAACCGCACGCCGATGCGCCGCTCACGCTCACCGGCTCTCGCTGCAGTCGACACACGACACGCCAATTGCGCTTCCGGTGAAAAGCTCTCGCTGGAGCGCCAACGGCCTCGTACCAGCCCGCCGCTGCTCGCCGTGGCGAGAGGAATGCACCGGAAGGCCGATCCACGCTGCGTTTTCGCGCCGTGGCGAGCACCGGCACGCACGAACCGCACGCCGATGCACCCCTCACGCTCATCGGCGCTCGCTGCAGTCGACAAACGACACGCCACGAGCGCTTCCGGTGAATAGCTCTCGCTGGAGCGCGAACCGGCACGCACCAGCCCGCCCCCCGCGGCGCCCAGGGATCAGTCGGGGCTGGCCTGGGCCGACTGGACGGCCTCCTTCGTCGCCTTCTGTGACGCGGCCTCCCGCTCCTCCTGGTCGCGCGACGTGCGGTAGCGGGTGATGGCCTCGCAGGCCTCCTCGATGTCGCTGGTCACGGTCAGGAGCTCGAGGTCCTCGGGGCTGATCTTCTCCTCGTACAGCGGCTTCTCGCGGATCCAGCGCATCATCCCGTCCCAGTACTCCTTGCCGTACAGGACGATGGGGAAGTGCTCGACCTTGCCGGTCTGGATGAGGGTCAGCGCCTCGAACAGCTCGTCGAGCGTCCCGAAGCCACCGGGGAAGATGACGAACCCCTCCGCGTACTTCACGAACATGACCTTGCGCACGAAGAAATAGCGGAACTCCAGGCCGAGGTCGACGTACTCGTTCAGGCCCTGCTCGAACGGCAGCTCGATATTGCAGCCGATGGAGAGGCCGCCGGCCTCCTTCGCGCCCCGGTTCGCCGCCTCCATGATCCCGGGGCCGCCGCCGGTGATGATCGCGAAGCCGCGCTGCGCGAGCTCGGCCGCCAGGCGGCGCGCGGCCGAGTAGTAGCGGTTGCGGCGTCCGACGCGCGCCGAGCCGAAGATCGTGACGGCCGGGCCGACGTCGGCCAGGGCATCGAAGCCCTCGACGAACTCGCCGACGATGCGGAGCGTGCGCCACGTGTCGGTCTCGCGGAACCCAGCCGACGGCTCGCGGGTGCGGAGGAGCTTCTGGTCCTCCGTGCGCCGATCGTCACGCGGCGGGTTGCGGACCACGACCGCCCCGCGGCGACGCTCTGGCACCTTCTTCTTGCGCGGCATCGGGACTCCTCTCCGCTCGACAGGCCACCCGGGCGATGCTAGGGTGGCGCCTCGCCGGCACCCGACATGCATGCGTGTCATCTGCCGGTCGGACCCCGTACTGGGACGCATTCTATTGCCGCATCTCCTGCGACGAGCCGTCGCACTCACCGTCGTGAGCGCCGTGGGGATCTCCCTCATCGCGCCGCTCGCCGCTCGATCCGCCCGCCAGTCCGAGCCGCTCGCTCCCGAGCCGCTCCTCGTGGGCCTATCCGCCTCCGGCGTCGCCACCGACGTCGACCGCGGCACGTTCGCCGCCCGCGGCGCAACCTCGCTCCTCGCCTCACTTCGCGCCGCCGATGCGCTTCCCGCAGCCGATGCCGCGCCCGAGGCGATCGCCGCAGCCGCGCTTCCCACGCCCGGCTCCGCCACGATGACCGCGCTGACGATCGCCGTTCCGACGGCTCCGCCGGTCGCCGCCGCGCCGGCGGGTCCGGCCCCGGCCGCGCCGCCCCCGGTCGCACCCCCGACCTCGGGTGACACGGTCACCGGCCGCGCCTCGTGGTACTGCCACGTCGTCGGCACCTGCCCGGCCGGGTTCACGCCGGCCGATGCGTTCGTCGCGCTGCCCGGCGCCCTCGGCGGCGCCGGTGGTCGCGGCGTCGTCGGCCACGTCACCGTCTGCGCCGATCGCTGCGTCGAGCTCCCGGTCGTCGACTACTGCGCCTGCTACTGGGGCACCGCCAACCAGCGCGTCGCCGACCTGTCGGCGGCCGCCTGGGCGCTCGTCACCGACACGCCGCGCAGCATGGGCGTGATCACCGTCACCCTCCACCTGGTCAGCTGACGAGGTGCAGACCATCCGGCGCATCGCCACGCTCCTCGTCGTCAGCATCGTGGGCATCGCGCTCCTCGCGCCGCTCGGCGCCCGCTCCGCCATCGGGACCCCGCCGAGCCTCGAGGATCGGCTCCTCGACGCCGAGCCCGCCGGTCGTGCCGGGGCGCTGCCGCGCACCCTGCTCACCACGCGTGAGCTCGTCGGCGCGGCACCGGCCGTCACCGGCGCGGCGGAGGTCGTCGAGGACCAGGCGGAACCGCAGCGGGGCTCGGTGTCGATGACCGCCGCGCTCGTTCCCGTCCCGGTCGCCGCGCCGAAGCCCGTCGTCGCGGCTGCCCCGGCGGCCGCCCCCGCACCGCCACCGAGCGCTCCCAGCGGCGACGGCGTGTGGGACGCGCTCGCCCAGTGCGAGTCCGGCGGCAACTGGTCGATCAACACCGGCAACGGCTACTACGGCGGCCTCCAGTTCAGCTACGGCACCTGGCACGACTACGGCGGCGGCGAGTTCGCCGAGTACCCGCACCAGGCGACGCGCGAGCAGCAGATCGTCGTCGCCGAGCGCCTGCGCGCCGATCGCGGCTACGCGCCGTGGCCCGCCTGTCGCGCGAAGCTCGGCCTTCCCTGAGCCGGGCGGCGTAGCATCGGTGGATGCTTCGTCCGCAGCGCATCGGCCACGTCGTCCTCAAGGTCCGCGATCTCGACCGCTCCCTCGCGTTCTACGGCGATCTCCTCGGCTTCGGCGTTGCGAGCGAGATGAGCAACGTGATGATCTTCCTGACCGCCACCGGCGAGAACCATCACGACCTGGCGCTGCTGCGGGTCGGTGATTCCGCCCCGTCGCCCATGCCGAACGCGGTCGGCCTCTACCACGTCGCCATCCAGCTGCCGGACCTCGAGGCCGTCCGCGAGGCGCATCGGCTGCTGTCGGAGCGGGGCCTGCTCAAGGGCACGGCCGATCACGGCGTGAGCCGCAGCCTGTACACCGTCGATCCCGACGGCAACGAGATCGAGCTGTACTGCGACGCGCCGCGCGAGGAATGGGAGGGCCAGGTCGACCGGGTGATGACGGTGCGGCCGCTCGACCTGGGCTGAACCCCGGCGGCGCCCCTGCCGCCGCCCGATGCGGGCGCCGCATCGGAGCATCGGCACATCGATTGCTTGGTCGCCGGACGTGCCGTTCCTGCCGTTCGTCCTCCTCCTCGCCTGGCAGGCGCTGAGCCGGGGGGCCTCGTTCGCGCTCGGCTGGGCCACGGCGCTCTATTTCGGGCAGGTCCCCGGACGGCAGGGCCGGATGCTGTCGGTCATCAGCCTCGTCGCCGCGGCGTGGGTCATCCTCGTCATCGGCTTCGCCGTGCCGATCTTCACGGGCGCCATCCTCGAGGCGACCGGCGTCATCGAGGAGAACTTCGACGTCCGATTCATCCACTACCTGGGACTCGTCGCCGGCATCGTGCTCGTCCCGCCGATCGTGGCGGCGATCGCGGTCTGGGGCGAGTTCCACGACGAGCGCAGCGTGCGGGCCTGGCTCCGGCTCGTGCCGGTCAGCTACCCCGCCACCGCCTCGCTCGGCGCGGCGGTGCTGCTCATGGTCGTGTTCACGCCGTTCCTCCTCGTCCAGCGCTGGCGGCACGGCAAGAAGTACGTCCAGGTCTCGCTCGCCATGCGCGAGGGCACCGATGACGACGACATCGTCGAGGCCCTCCGCGATGCGCTCGGCTCGATCGGCATCACCGATGCGCGCGTCCGCGAGGCGACCGGCATCAAGACGTGGCCGCTCCGCGCGGTCGGCTTCGCCGTCGAGCACCTGCTCGGGGCGGTCGTGCGCGGCGACCCGGTCCGGGTCGAGGCCGATGACGTCGAGATCTACGCCTACGCCACGAACATCTCGATCCAGGGCCCCAAGGAGAAGGCGTACCGGGTGCGCGCCGCGATCGTGCGCAAGCTCGGCTTCCACGACGCGTACCTCACGTGGAACGAGGACGCCCAGGCCATCGAGGACGAGCTCCTCCGGGCCCACGAGGAGTTCGACGGTGACGTCGACGCCCTCCGCGCCCGCCTGGACGAGATCCAGGAGCGGATGGACACCGAGAGCCTGGACGACGAGGAATGGGACGCCCTCTACCGCCGGCGGCTCCAGATCGAGCTGGCGGTGAGGTCCGGGCGCAGCGAGAAGGCTCCCGAGGGGAGGGCGCCGGCGCCGCGCTAGGATGCGCCGATGCGACGGCTGCGCCGGATCGGCCTCGTGCTCCTCGTGCTCCTCGTCGTCGCAATCGCGTGGGAGCCGACCCGCGCCGGCCTCCAGACCGCCGTCATGCTGCCGAACCTCCTCGGCGCGCCGGTGCGGCCGCTCGACTGGTTCAGCGACGCCCCGCAGCGAACGGTCATCCCGTACCGGACGGCGGTCGATGGCGCCGAGGGCGACCTGGCCGAGCTGTGGCTGCCGTCATGGGCGAGCGCCGACCGCAGGGCTGGCGGGATCCTCCTCGTCCTCGGCGTGAACAACGTCGGCCGCAACCATCCGGTCGTGGCCCGCGTGGCGGAGGGCCTGGCCCGGACCGGCGTCGCGGTGCTCGTGCCCGACTCGCGGACGCTGCTCGAGGGCCGGCTCGAGGTCGGCGAGATCGATGGCGTCGTCCGCGCCTTCGAGGCGCTGCGGGATCGGCCGGAGGTCGACCCCGAGCGGATCGGCATCGCCGGCTTCAGCGTCGGCGGCTCGCTGGCGCTGCTGGCGGCCGCGGATCCGCGGATCGCCGACGATGTGCGGTGGGTGAACGCGTTCGGCGCCTATGCCGATGCGTCCACCTACCTCGCCTCGGTATCGGCGCACGCCTACCTCGAGGATGGTGAGCCGATCGACTGGGAGCCGAGCCCGCTGGCGCGCGAGGTGTACCTGCGCTTCGTGTTCGACCGCGTCTCGGACGTCGGGGACCGGGCGCTCCTCGAGGATGAGGTCGGGCCGGCCGTGCTGGACGGGTCGCGGGCCGCGCCCGATTCCTCGTTCCGCGATCGGCTGGAGACCGATGAAGGCCGCGCCTCGTACGACCTGCTCACGGCGCGCTCGCTCGCGGCCGCCACCGAGGCGATCGATGCGCTGCCGGCCGAGAGCCGCTCGTTCATCGCCGCCATCTCGCCCGTCCGGCACCTCGACGGGTTGGACGCGGATGTCTTCGTCATGCACGAGACGACCGACCACCACGTCCCGGTCGTCGAGTCTCGCGCGCTCGTCGATGCGCTCGGCGCGGGCGGCGTGGAGGTCCGGACGGTGAGCGAGTTCCGCCTCTTCGACCACGTCCAGCCCGACAACCTCGACGTGATCGCGGCCGCGCCCGAGCTGTTCCGGCTCCTCCGCCACGTCCGCACGCTCATGGAGGAGACGCTCTGAGCTCGGTACCGCCTCAGCCCATGCCGACGAGCGCGATCGCGACGACGGCCAGGCCGAGGCCGATCGCCTGCGGCCCGTGGATCCGCTCGCGGAGCACGCTCGCGGCGAGGAGCACGGTGAACACCGGGTAGAGCGACGCGAGGACCGCGGCCACGGCCAGCATGCCGGCCTGCGTCGCGAGCAGGAACGCGATCGACGCGGCCGCGGCGAGCGCGCCGACGACGCTGCCCCATGCCGCCTGCCGATCGCGCGGCAGCCAGCGCTGACCGAGCGGCGTCGCGACGGCGACGATGGCGAGGACCGAGGTGCACTCGGCCGCGGCGAGCGGCCCGAGGCCGGCCGTGTCCGGGACCTGGCCGAGCGCCGCGAACATCAGGCCGAACCCGAGCCCGGCGAGCGCGCCGTCGACGACGCCCTCGCCCAGGCGCGCCGGGATCTCGCCGGCCGCGGGCGCATCGGTCGAGGTCGAGACGAGCCAGATCGCCGGCACGGCGCAGGCGATTCCGATCCACGTCAGGAGCGGTGGCCGGTCGCCGGTCGCCACGCCGACGGCGACGGGCAGGAGCGCAGCGCCAACGGCGGACAGGGGCGCCACCACGCCCATCCGTCCCGACGACAGGCCGCGATACAGGAACGCCGTGCCGGTGCCGGTGCCGATGCCGGCGAGCGCTCCCCAGCCGACGTCGACCCAGGTCGGATCGGCCGGCATGAGCAGCGCCGCCGCGCCGATGAGGACGATCGCCGCCAGCTGGGTGACGATCGCGACCTGCCACGGCGACGCGCGGCGCGAGACGAGCCCCCCGAGGAAGTCGCTCAGCCCGTAGAGCGCCGCCGAGCCGAGGGCGAGGCCGAGGCTCAGCACGCCGTGTCGCCCGGCACGCCCCCGGCGCTCAGCACGCCGTGTCGCCCGGCACGCCCCCGGCGCTCACCACGCCGTGTCGCTCAGCACGTCCCGACGCTCACTGGAGGCCGCCGAACAGCACGAGCGTGCCGAAGACGAGCAGCACCGCGATGGCGACGATGATGATCCGCGCCAGCCACGGATTGCGGCGCTCGGGGAGCGGCTGGTACGGCCGTCCCTTTCTACGCCGAGCGGATCGGCTCACGTGCCGGCCCCCCAGCTGCGGCGGAACAGGAACGGCGTGAGGAGCGCGTCGCGGCTCGACACGGAGCGGAGCTGCTTGCGCGTGCGCTTGAGGAGCTTGCCGTGGTACGTGCCGTCGCCATAGGGCTCGAGGAGCCGGGCGACGTCCCACTCGCGCACGCCGGCGATCGCCGACTCGGGCAGGAACCGATCGAGGATGGCCTTCGCCTCGTCGATCGCCACGAGCCGGCGCGAGCGCGTCGCGTTGTCGAGCGTGACGAGCGCGTTCGCGAAGCTCGTGTCGACGTCCTCGACGAGCGTCGTCAGGCGCTCCATCGTGCCGGGCATGCGCTCCGGCTTGAACAGGCCGGTCAGGAGCGTTCGCCGCTCCTCCGGGTTCAGGGTCTCCAGCGCGCCGCGCAGGTCCGGGATGCCCGCGGCCTCGTCCGCGGCGGGCACCTCGTAGTCGTAGAGCCGAACCATCATGGGTCCGCTGATCGTAGCCCGATGCGGTCCGCAACGCCGAACCGCCACCGTCCGTCACAGGCCCGATGCGCCCGTCGGCCCGGAACTCGATCATCCTCGCGATCGTCGGCCTCGCGGCCCTTGCGGCCCTCGGCGCAGTCATCGTCCCGCGGCTTGGACCGGCGCCCCTCGGCGGAGCCGCCACCACCGGTGCGACCTCCAGCGTGCCCGCCGCGGCGTCCGACGCAGCCGAGCCGAACCCGGAACCCGCCGATCTCGGCGCGTTCACCTGGGTGCTGACCGATATCGTCCAGGAGGACGTGACCCGCCCGCCGGACGCGTACCAGATCAGGGCCGGCGACGCGGAATCCGCGATCCCGACGCTCGACGTCGTGGTCCCCTTCGTCCAGAACGATGCGCTCTCCATGACCGATCGCCGCCCACCGGTCGCCGCGCCGGTCGGTGGCCGGATCGTGTACGCCTCCGACGACGGCGCGCGATCGGTCGTCCACAGCGTGGCCATCGCGGATCCCACCGATGACCGCGTGATCGCCGACCTCGGCGAGGTCGTGTGGTCGGTCGTGGTGGATCCCGACGGATCGGCTGCCTACCTCCAGCTCGTCGACCGGCGTGCCGACCCGCCCCGCGAGGTCGGCGTCGTCGCGGTCGGCCTCGACGGTTCCGGCGTCACCAGGCTCCTCCCGCCGGCCGCCGCCGCCGCCATCGGCCCCATCCGCCGCGTCGCCATCCTTTCGTTCCAGGGAACGCTCGCCATCGCGGGCGACGGCAGCCTGCTGGCCCGGGCGGTGTGCACCGGCCCGGACGATTGCGTGACCGACATCCTCGATCTGCGAGCCGGCGACACGTGGCGGCTCGAGGCAGTCAACCTCGTCGGGATGGTCGCCGGGACGCTCATCGTCGTCGACAGCTGCGAGCCGGCCGCGCCGTTCCCATGCGAGCTGGCGGCGATCGATCTCCGCACCGACGAGCGGCGCGTGCTGGCCAACGACGTCCAGGGCGCGGTCACGCGCTCCGTGACGACCAGGTCGTCATCGTCTACGGCACGCGCCTGCGGCGCGACACGACGAACCCGACCGAGCTTCGGGGCGTGGACCCGGTCGATGGCCGTGACGTTCACCTCCTCGACGCGGCGCCGGGCGGCGCGATCCACGTCGGGCTCGGCAGCTTCTTCTCCCCGCCGGACGGCTGGGCCATCGTCGACAGCGAGAGCGGCACCATCGGCGTGAGCCTCGACGGCGCCGACCCGGTCGAGCTGTTCCTGCGCATGGACGGTCCCGGCGCGCCATGCGCGGCGCAGGGCTGCCTGAATGGCTGATCAGCCTCGTCGCACGAAACGCATCGGCGGGGCGGCGCGTCTGGGGCCCGACATGCGACGCCGATGGCTCGTTCCGGCGCTGCTCGGCGGCACGGCGCTCGTCGCCGTCGTCACGGCTGCTGCCGTCCTCTTCTGGCCGCGAGCCACGACACCCGACCTGGCCGACGCCACGGCGAGCGCGGCACCCGAGGTCGAGGGGATCGCCTGGGCCTTCTTCTCGCAGCTCCCGCCCGATGGAAACCAGGGAGTGTTCGTCCTCCAGGCGGGGATGCTCGGCGACGTCGCGCCGCGGATCGACATGGAGGTCCCATGGTCCGTT
Organism: Candidatus Limnocylindria bacterium; assembly: GCA_036262075.1. Taxonomy (GTDB): domain Bacteria; phylum Chloroflexota; class Limnocylindria; order QHBO01; family QHBO01; genus JACDBZ01. The sequence continues at coordinate 56,998 of DATAJO010000025.1, read as the reverse complement.
GACACGACCATCGACCTCGCGCGATCGCCGGCCGTCGCCCGTCCCGCAGGCGGCAGCGTCGCGTTCGTGGCCGACGACGGCGAGACGTCGACGGTCGCCCGCGTACCGATCCGCCCCGATGCCGAGCCCGAGGTCCTCGCGACCCTGGACGAGGCGGTGTGGTCGATTGCGGCCGCCCCGGACGGCTCGGCCGTGTATCTCGCGCTCGTGGAGCGTGGGCAGCCGGAGACCGATCTCGGCGTATTCCGGCTCGCGCTCGACGGATCGGGCCGGATGACGCCGGTCCTGGCGCCGGTGGGTGGTGAGGCTCTGGGACCGGTTCGCCTCGTCGCCGTGGCGCCATTCACCGTGAGGATCGACATCAGCCGCGACGGGCGGCACCTGTATCGCGACGCCTGCCGGGGAGCGGCTGGTTGCCAGCAGGTCATCGTCGCCCTCGAGTCCGATGAGGTGCACGACCTGGGCATGGGCGCGGGCGTCGGCATGATCACGGTCGCCGACCTCGGCGCCGGCGGGCTGATCGTCGTCGACCGCTGCGGGAACGCCGGATGCGCGGCGCAATTGGTCGACATCGAGTCGGGGACGAGCTTCGATCTTCGGAGCACGGCCCTCGACAGCACCGTCCGCTCCGTCGACGGCCGTCCGGTGCTCGTCGGCATCGAGAGTGGCGGCATGCTGACGACCCTCGTCGCGACGGACCCGTCGACGGAAGAGCGCCAGACCCTCCTGGAGGCCCCTCCGGGGGACTGGATGGCGCTCGCCGATCGGACATACCCGATGGCGGTCCCCGACGGTTGGGTGGTCGTCATCCAGGGCGGCCTCGACGGCGACGAGATGACGCACCGATACCTCCTCGTGCCGCTCGATGGCGGTGACGCGATCGAGGTGCCGCCGCCGGCGATCCGTCCCATCGGGCCGCCAGGCGCCAAGGGCTGAGCTCGATCGGCGGGTACAATCCCGGTCACGTCGCGCCGGAGGCGCGCATCGGTCCAACTCGATCGCTGGAGGCCCGACCGCGAATGCTGCTCGACGGCAAGAAGCTGCTCATCACCGGGGTCCTGACCGACGACAGCATGGCCTTCGCGGTCGCGAAGGTCGCCCAGGAATCCGGGGCGGAGATCCTGCTCACGAACGTCGGCAAGGGCGTTCGGCTCACCGAGCGCGTGGCGAAGAAGCTGCCGACGACGCCCGACGTGATGCAGATGGACGTCAACTCGGACGAGGACGTCGCCGCCGTCGCCGACGAGGTGACGCGCCGATGGGGACGCCTGGACGGCGTGCTCCACTCGATCGGCTTCATGCCCCAGGACGCGCTCGGCGGGAACTTCCTCACCGCGCCGTGGGAGAGCGTCGCGTTCGGATTCCGGACCTCGGCCTTCTCGCTCAAGGCGCTGACCGTCGGCCTCCTCGAGCCGCTGAAGGCGGCGGGAGCCGATGGCGGCGCATCGGTCGTGTCGCTCACCTTCGACGGCCGCTTCGCCTGGCCGATCTACGACTGGATGGGCGTCGCCAAGGCCGGGCTCGAGGCCACCACGCGCTACCTCGCGCGCGACCTGGGCGAGCACAACATCCGGGTCAACACCGTTTCTGCCGGGCCGATTCGCACGATGGCCGGCAAGAACATCCCCGGCTTCGACGCCATCGCCGGCACCTGGGCCAGGCGCGCTCCCCTGGCCTGGTCACTGACCGATGCGACCGCCGTCGGCCACATGTGCTGCTTCCTCATGAGCGACTGGGCGTCGATGACGACCGGCGAGATGGTCCACGTCGACGGCGGCTACCACGCCCTCGGCGCCGACTTCAAGACCGGCGAGTAGCCGGCACCGCGGCCGGACTCGAGGTCGAGCAGGAGCCGCTTCGCGGGCAGCCCGCCGCCGTAGCCGCCGAGCCCGCCGTTGGCGGCGATCACCCGGTGGCAGGGGATGACGATCGCCAGCCGGTTCGAGCCGTTCGCCCGCCCGACGGCGCGCGGCGCCCGCGGTGAGTCGACGCGCTCGGCGAGGTCGCGGTACGAGATCGTCTCGCCATACGGGATTCGCCGCAGCTCGGCCCACACCCGCTCCTGGAACGCGCTGCCGGGCGCGTTGATCGGCAGGTCGAACGCCGTCCGCCTCCCGTCGAAGAATTCGGCCAGCTGCTCCTCCGCGCGGTCGAGGAGCGGCGCGGCGCCGTCGTGGGTGGGGCCGATCCGGCGCCGAACGGACGCGAGCTGGGCCGGCATCATGGCGCGGTGGGTGAAGTCGGCGAGGACGAGGACGCGATCGGTCGCGCCGAGGGTCATCCGCCCGACGGGCGTGGCGATCTCGCGCAGCGCGACCGGGGTCCCGGCCTCCGGCTGGCAGCGCAGGCAGGGCCGGTAGCCGGCCGCGCGGGCCGCGGCCGCATCGGTCAGGAAGGTGACGTTCCTGCGCAGCGGCTTGCGCACCCGGCACGAGGGGCGGCAGAAGATGCCGGTGGTGCGCACGGCGGCGACGAAGACGCCGTCCCAGGCGGGATCCGCGGCGGAGAAGGCGCGCTCGAAGGCGTTTTCGGAGTCGGAGTCGGAGTCGGTGGCGGTGGCGGCGATGCTCATGTCGGTGGAAACGCCGGCCGGTCGCGCGGTGTGAGGTCAGGCGTTGGCCGGCGGCTGGCGGAGGATGAGGTTGACGGTGAACGGCGTGCTGCCGAGGAGCCGATCGCCGGCGCGGATCTCGATCCGGTAGCGCCCGATCTCCTCGAGCTTCATGCCCTTGAGGTCGGCGACGATGTTCGCCGTGGTCGCGTTCTGCGGCACGGTGATCCGCAGCCGCGGCGCCTGTGACAGGGTCGGCCGCCCGGTGGGGCTGACGACCTGGAGGGTGAGCTCGTGCGGGCCGGGCTCGGCCTCGAGGATGGCGACGATGAAGCATCGGCCGTGCGTCGCCGGCAGCCGTCCGATATTGATCTGGCTGAACACGCCGATGGCGCTGATCTTCCCGTCCTGCGCGGTGAGCGCGTAGTCGCACAGCAGGAGCGTGTGCAGCTGGAGATCGGCCATCCGGCTCAGGCTACACCGATGCGTGGCAGGACCGCGGTGACCAGCCCGACGAGCGGAAGCTCGCGCAGCCCGTCGGCGGTGAACCAGGCCGCGGCATCGGACGAGCCGCCGACCTCGTCACGCAGCTCGCCGCCGACGATGCGGCAGCGGTAGCAGATGCGGATGCCGTGGTAGTCGGTCTCGCTGCCGTCGCGCTCACGGATGCGCCGCGCCCACGAGTCGACGAGGAGCACCTCGCCGAGCTCGCCACGCAGGCCGGTCTCCTCGGCCAGCTCGCGCAGCGCCGCGTCGCGCGGGTCCTCGCCGTGCTCGAGGCCGCCACCGGGCAGCGTCCAGCGGCCGTCGTCGCTCATCGTGTAGCCCGGCGCGATCCGGCATAGGAGCAGCCGGGCGTCGTCGTCGAGGCACACCGCGTAGGCGCTGACGCGCGTGACGCGCCGCGGCGCATCGGTCACCTCTTGGTGGCGTACTGGTCGGCGCCGAGGAAGTGGATGCTGACGTACGGCTCGTCGCCGATGACCACCGAGTCGTGGCCCGGGCCGATCTCGAACAGGTCGCCGGGGCCGACCTCGACGACCCGGCCGTCGGTCATCTCGATCCGGTTGCGGCCCGACAGGACGAGGCCGAGATGGGCGACCTCGCACACGGACTGCCCGAGGGCCTGGCCGACGTGCTCGGACCATCGCCAGCCCGGCTCGTACTCGGCGCGTCCCACGGACATGCCGCCGATCTGCACGAGGTCGAATCGGCCGAGCGGGAAGTCGCGATGCTCGTCGGGATCGGTGAAGCTGCGGACGATGGCGGCGGACTCGGGCATGGGTGGTCAGTCTCCCTGCGTGTCGTCGGTGTACAGGTCCGGGTCGATCAGCCAGGCGATCTCGCCGCTCCCCGGCTCGGGAACGCCGTAGAACTCGACACAGGCGATGCCGCCCTTCCGCATCCGCACCGATGCGGCGCCGCTGAGCAGGGCGACCGCGGCCGACAGGTCGGGCTCGTGGCCGACGAACAGTACCCGCCGCGCGTCGGGCTGGGCAGCCATGGCCTGCGCGAGCTCGGCCCAGCTGGCCCCGGGCCGCAGCCGGTCGTCGAGGGTCGGCCGGCCGCCGATGGCCTCGCAGAACAGCTCGGCGGTCTGGACCGCACGGGTCAGCGGCGAGGTGAGGACGACGTCGGGCCGGAGGTGGAGCCGGCGCCACAGCGGGCCGGCGGCACGGAGCGCGGCCTCGCCCGCGGGCGTCAGCGGCCGGGTGTCGTCGTCGACGGGGCGCGGGTCGCCGGCCTTGCCGTGGCGGAGGAAATAGAGGATCACCCGATGACCGTCGTCGCGCTGCTGCCGTCGTCCGGCGTCGGATCGTCGTCGTCACCGCCGCGCGTACCGTGGTGGCCGGCCGTGACACCTCTGGCCTGGCCGGTCCGCGCCACGAAGAGGCGGGCCGGCGTCGTGGCCTCGGCCTTCGGCAGCGTGACCGACAGGACGCCGTTCCCGAACGTCACGTTCGCCCGGCTGCCGTCGACGGTCCGCGGCAGGTCGATCGTCCGCTCGTACGGCCCGTACGACCACTCACGCGTGATGTAGGCGATCCGCTCCTGCCCCTCGCCGTGCTGGCTGGCGCGCAGGGTCAGCCGTCCCTCGGCTACCTCGATCTCGATGTCCTCGGGCCCGACGCCGGGCATCGGCGCCAGCACCATCAGCTCGCGCTCGTTCTCGAACAGGTTGACGGGAATGGCGGTCGCATCGGTCATTCGCGGGACTCCTGGTAACTCACGCCGGATCGTACTGCGAGAATCGCACCAATCGACCCGGCCGGAAGGAGCAAGACCGATGCAGCGCTCGACCACCTCGCCCGATGCCTTCCTCGCCAGCCTGCCCGATGAGGTCCGGGAGGACATGGTCGCGCTGGACGCTGCGCTCGCCGATGCCTTCGCCGGCGACGAGCGCGTGCTGTGGGAGGGGGCGTTCTGGGGCGGGACGCAGCAGCACATCATCGGCTACGGGGCGTACCGCTACGTCGGTCGCAGCGGCGCCAGCGGGGAGTGGTTCGTCGTCGGCCTCGCCGCGCAGAAGAGCTACCTGTCCATCTACGTGAACGCCAACGACGACGGCGCGTACCTCAGCGAGACCTACGGTCCGCGGCTGGGCAAGGTCAAGGCGAAGCGCGCCAACATCCAGCTGAAGCGAGCGTCGGACGTCGATCTCGCCGTGCTGCGCGAGATGGCCGCTCGGGCCCGGGAGCTGGTCGCCTCCGCCGGGTGAGTGGCTGACCGGCGCTCCAATCGGTCAATTTCCGCCGGTGAGCGTTACGTTGGTCATCGCCGCTCGAACCGACCAGATTCCCACCAGGTGAGCGTTAACGCCATTGCGCGAGCGTGCCGCGACCTCGGCGAGCGTGGCCGTGCTCACCTGGAGGGAATTTGGCCCCTTCGCACGCGGGTAACCCGCGTAATGCTCACCTGGAGGGAATGTGGCCCGTTCGCACGCGGGTAACCCGCGTAATGCTTACCAGGTGGGCATTCGGCCCGTTCGCGGCCCACGCGCGCTCGCAGCCACCGTCAGTCGGGGAACGCCTCCGGGCCGCGCTCCGAGAGCTCGCGCGTGTGCTCGTCGGCGTTCTCGGGCGGCATCCACGAGTAGGGGTAGCGGTCGTCCTCGAGCTCGGATGCCTGGCGCGTGAGGTGGAGCGGGTGGAACGTGTCGATCATCACGGCGAGCTCCTCCGTGCGCTCCTTGCCGATCGACGCCTCGACCGATCCCGGATGCGGCCCGTGCGGGATGCCCGCGGGGTGGACGGTGAACGAGCTGATCGCCACGCCGCGACGGGACATGAAGTTGCCGGCGACGTAGTAGATGACCTCGTCGGAGTTGATGTTCGAGTGGTTGTACGGCGCCGGGATGGACAGCGGGTGGTAGTCGAACTTGCGCGGCACGAACGAGCAGATGACGTAGTTGTGCGGCTGGAAGGTGAGGTGCACCGGCGGCGGCTGGTGGATGCGCCCGGTGATCGGCTCGAAGTCGCCGATGTTGAACGCGAACGGCCACAGGTGCCCGTCCCAGCCGACGAGGTCGAACGGATGGTGGCGGTAGTGGTAGGCCGTGATCCGGCCGCGGGTCTTGACCTCGATGACGTAGTCGCCCTCGTCGAGGATCGGCGCCATCTCGTCCGGCGGGCGGATGTCGCGCTCGCAGTACGGCGAGTGCTCGAGCAGCTGCCCGAAGTCGTTGCGGTAGCGCCTGGGTGGCACGATGGCCGACGGCGACTCCACCCACAGCATGCGCTGGTCGTCGGATGACGGCCGCAGCCGGTAGGTCGTGCCGATCGGGATGACCAGGTAGTCGCCCGGGCCGTAGTCGATCGGCCCGAAGATCGTCTCGAGCGTCCCGGTCCCGGTGTGGACGAAGTACATCTCGTCCGCTTCGCCGTTGCGGTAGTACCGCTCCATCGGCTCGGCGGGCAGCACGACGCCGAAGGTGACGTCGTTGTTGTAGAAGAGCGGGACGCGCCCGGTGATCCCGTCACCGCTCGGCTCGAGGTCCTGGGTGTTCACCAGCCGATGCCGATGCGGCCCGCTCGCCTCGTCCGGCGACTGCTCGATCCGCACGTCCCGCACCTTCTCGATGGCGTGCGTCTGCGTTGGCGGGGTGTGGTGGTAGAGGAGGCTCGCCCGGCCGCTGAAGCCCTCGACGCCGAACAGCTCCTCGGCGTACAGGCCGCCGTCGTCCCTCCGAAACTGGGTGTGCCGCTTGTGGGGGATCCGACCGCGCTGCAGGTAGAACATCGGCGCCATTATCGCCGCCGGGCGGTGCCGGCGACGCGCGTCAGGACACCGGCGGGGAGGTCCCATCGCCCGGGCCGTAGCGGCCGGGCGCGCCGAGCAGGAGCGACACCGACGACAGCACCTCGTCGAGGCGGAAGGGCTTCGACAGGAACGCGTCCGCCGTGACCCGGGTGGCCGCGGCCTCGAGGTCGCGCGCCGCGGACAGGACGAGGACACGCGTGCCGAGCGCGATGCCCTTGCGCAGCTGTTCGTCGCGGAACGCGAAGCCGTCCATGACCGGCATCATGAGGTCGAGGATGATCAGCTCCGGGTGCCACTCGTCCATGAGGTCGAGCGCCTCCTGACCGTGGGCCGCCGTCCGCACCTCGTGCCCCTCGTCGCGGAGGACCTCCTCGAGCGTCTCGCGCAGCACTGCATCGTCCTCGACGACAAGGACGCGACCGCACATGGTCATTCGGATCCCGCCTCCCGCGGGAGCCACATCCGCATCACCGTGCCCTGCTCGCCCTGGCGTGGCTCGACCTGGATCCGCCCGCCATGGTGCTCGACGATCTGCCGCGAGATGAACAGCCCGAGGCCGAGGCCGGGGATGTGCTCGACGTTCGTCCCGCGCCCGAATGCCTCGAACAGGCGCGCCACCGCCTCGTCGTCGATGCCGACCCCGCGGTCGGTGACCGTGAGGGCGACGCCGCCCGGCACATCCGCGACGTCGACCTCGACGCGCTCATCGATCGGCGAATACTTCACCGCGTTGTCCATCACGTTCGTCACGACCTGGTCAAGCCGCGACGCGTCGCCGACGATCCACGACTCGTCGGGCGCGGTCACGACGATGCGCCGGTCGTCGTCGGCATCGGTGAATCGCTCGACGACGTCACGCACCAGGGCGACGAAGTCGAAGCGCTCCATGGCCGAGGGACGTGTCCCGGACTGGAGCCGCGAGACGTCGAGAAGCTCGTTGACGAGGGTGTCGAGGCGGCTCGTCGCCGTCGAGAGGCGGTTCAGCCCGGACTCGAGCCGTTCGTCGTCGAGTCGCCCGGTGCTGCGTGCACGGAGCAGGCTGTCCACCGTGAGCCGCAGGCTGGCGGCGGGGGTCTTCAGCTCGTGCGACGCGATGCTGAGGAACCGATCGCGGGCGATGAGCGCCTCCTCGGCGGCGGCACGCGCCTCCTGCTCGGCGAGGAGCCGCCGCTCGCGCTCCTCGGCCGCGCGCTTCTCGGTGAGGTCACGCGTCACCTTGGCGTACGCGTAGGTGTGACCGTCCTCGTCCTTGAGGGCGGTCAGGATCACATCGGCCCAGAAGCGGGTGCCGTCCTTGCGGACGCGCCAGCCTTCGATCTCGACCCGACCGTCGCGCGAGGCGACTTCGAGAAGCCGCGCCGGACGGTTCTCGGCGATCTCCTCGGGCGTGTAGAAGCGCGAGAAGTGCTCGCCGATGATCTCGTCGGCGGTGTATCCCTTGATCCGCTCGGCGCCCTGATTCCAGGTCAGCACCTGGCCCTGCGGGCCGAGCAGGAAGATGGCGTAGTCCTGGACGGATTCGACGAGCACACGAAACGCGATCTCACCGGGGAGGAAGGGCAAGCCGGTGATGGCGCGATTGGCTCGCGCGATCTCCGATTCCTCTAACAGTGACAAGCGGGCATCCTCAAGTGCTCGGGCGTGCTGGCCGCTGCCCTCTCAGCGTTCGGCACGTCACCCCTGCGTCCAGCGTGCCAGATCGCACCCCCCGCGGTTCACGCATCGCGACGCGTTAGCTCGGAGTGCCCGCCCCGGGGGTACACGATGAACAACCGGGCGGGCTCGTCGCCGACCGTCTCGGCATCGTGCGGGAGCGTCCCGTCGAGCAGCACGTAGTCCCCCGATCGGGCCTCGACGACCGTGTCGCCCTGCGTGATCCGGACGCGTCCCTCCAGGACCACGTGATGCTCGTCACCGGGGTGGGCGTGAAACCCCGTGCGGTACCCCGGGGGCATTTCGCCCTCGAAGATGGCCACGTCGCGGGCAAGTCCGCCGTCGACCTGGCTCATGACCGCCTCCCCGCGGCGCATCGGGCGCCGCGGTCGATCCTCGTGGCGGACGACGCGCGGACCGACGCTCTCGTCGAGCAGGAACCAGGCGATCGGCACGTCGAGGGCGTCCGCCAGCGCCGCGAGCGTCTCGAGCGACGGGGAGGCCTTGTCGTTCTCCACCTGGGACAGGTATCCCACGTTCAGGCCCGTTGCCTGCGCGACCTGCGCGAGCGTTCGCCCACGTTCGATCCGACGGCGACGGATCCGCGATCCGACCACCGGTCGGCGGCGCTGGCCCGCGGGCTGCATCTCTCCTCGTGTCATGCGAGGCTCAGTATGCCATCCACCAACGATATTTGACAACGGCCAACAGGCCCGCTACGATATGGCTGCCAGCAAACACAGAATGGCTTTGGACAATAGCGGGAACGACAGCGTTTTCGTCACGCACAGGAGGCATCGATCATGAAGGTCGCAATCATCGGAGCCGGCAATGTCGGCAAGGCACTCGCCACTTCCATCACGCGCGCCGGCCACGAGGTGACGATCAGCGCGAGCACGCCGGAGAGCGCGAAGCAGGCGGCCGAGGCCGTTGGCGCGCGACCGGCCCTGGACAACGTCAGCGCCGCGCGGGACGCGGAGGTCGTCATCCTGGCGGTCCCGTACGTCGGAGCGGGACGGGCGGTCGCCGAGGAGCTGCGGGACGTCGTCGGCGGCAAGGCCGTCGTGGACGCGACGAACCCGATGAAGCCGGACTTCTCCGGACTCGCCACCGAGGGCACGTCGGCCGCCGAGGAGTTTCAGCGGCAGCTTCCGTCGGCGAGCGTCGTCAAGGCGTTCAACACGATCTTCGCCTCGAACCAGGCCAACCCGGATCCGTCGATCGACGGCTTCGTCGCCGGGGACGACGAGAAGGCCAAGCAGACGGTCATCTCGCTGATCGACTCCATCGGCTTCTCGCCCGTGGACGTCGGACCGCTCTCCGCCGCGCGGCACCTCGAGGGCATGGCCGTCATCAACATCGGGCTGAACGCTGCGAACGGCTGGAACTGGACGTCCGCCTGGCGTCTGGAGCGCTAGGCACGCTCAGCTGCCGAACCTGGCCCGGGAGTGATGCTCCTGGGCCAGCCGGCATCGGCCTCGTCCGAGGTGGCGGGGCGGGCCGCTCCGAGGCCTCAGCCGCCTGACGCCATCGCGTCGAGCTGGTCCGCGTGCTCCTCGAGATGGTCGACGATGAAGACCTTCACGATCGTCTCGACCGTCATCTCGCCTCGCACCGGGTGGATCCCGCGACGCTGCCACTGCTCGGGCGTCCAGGACCGCACCTCGTCGACGATCTCGGCGATCTGGGAGCGGACGCGGTCCATGAGGGCCTGCGGATCGGTGTGACGCTCGCGCTCGATGGCCTCGACGCGGCCGACGTCGGTCTTCACCCGCCCGAACGGAACTGGCTCGGTCGTCGGCAGCGCAATCACGCGGCGGGCCTGGTTGAGCCAGTACTCGGGGAACTCGGCGAGGTGGGCCCACACCTGGCCGGCCTCCCAGCGCTCCTCGGATCCCGGGTCGGGGTCGGACAGCGATTCGGGCAGGGGTCGCGAGGCGTGCTCGGCCAGTCGGCGCTCGACATCGGTCAGGCGGGCGATCAGGGAGTCGACGGAGGCGCTCATCGGCTCGACCGCTCGACGACCGCCGCCGTCAGGCTGCCGAGCCGCTCGATGGCGAGGGTCACCGTGTCGCCCGGCTCGAGATAGCGCCCGAGCTTCTCGTCGCGGATCTCGAGCAGGCACCCCGTGCCGACCGTCCCCGAGCCGATGAGGTCGCCGGGCCGCAGCCGCACGTCGGCCGAGGCGCGCTCGATCATCTCGCCGAAGCTGAACTGCGCGCTGGCCCAGGTGCCGCGCGACAGCTCCTCGCCGTTCACCGTGGCGGTCATCGTCAGATCGTACCCCTTGTCCCTGCGTGCATCGGCGAGCTCGTCGGGCGTGACGAGCCACGGGCCGATGGAGCTGGCGAAGTCCTTGCCCTTCGCCGGGCCCAGCCGGACCGTCGTCTCCTCCCGTTGCAGGTCTCGGGCCGACCAGTCGTTGAGGATGGTGTAGCCGCCGATCGCCTCCTCGCCGCGCGTCGCCTCGAGGTCGCGCACCGGCGTGTCGACGAGCGCGGCGACCTCGAGCTCGTAGTCGAGCTCCGTGCTGCCACGGGGAGCCCAGACCGGGTCGCCCGGGCCGCGGATCTCCGAGGTGTTGCTGAAGTAGAAGATCGGCAGCCGATACCAGGCCTCGGGGATGTCCATGTTCCGTCGCCGCCACATCGTTCCCACGTGCTGCTCGAAGGCGTAGAAGTCGCGGAAGGCCGGTGGGTCGAGGATCGGCGGGCCGAAGTCCAGCGCCGATGCGTCGAGCGGCTCGTCGACGGCCGCTTCGAGCAGATCGGCGAGGGCATCCACGCGCAGGCCGCGCGCGAGGTGGGCGTCGAGGGTCGTGATCGGCTGTCGGAACAGGACGCTGTTGTGGGCGCGGGCGGGCTCGGCGGCGACGAGCGCGCGCCGGGCCTCCTCGAGGCCGAGCCACCGCGTCGCGTCGGGATCGAGGGCGGCGGCGAGGCGCCAGGGCGTGCCGGCGGGAGCATGGCGCTCGCGGACGTGGGCGATCTTCATGGGCGCCCAGTCTACGGGCAGCGTCCGACGTAGACTCGCCGGGATGCCTGCCGACCGCCCCACCGCGACGCCGCTCGTCGCCTCCGACGCGCACCTCGGCCACGCCGGCCTCGTCGAGCTCCTCGCCGGCCGCGAGGTGCCGTGCTTCGAGTCGCCGGAGCGGGCGACCGTCATCCGCGAGGCGCTGCTCGCCACCGGCGGCTACGGGCTCGTGGCGCCGACCGAGCACGGCCCGGACCCGATCGCCGCGGTGCACGACCTCGAGCTCATCGACCTCGTCGAGCACGTCTGGGCCGATGCCATGGCCGACGGTCGCGACCCGAGCCGTCCGCTCCTGCCCGACACGTTCTTCCTCGCCGCGTACCCCGGCCGGATGGCGCTCGACCAGCTGCCGCGCGGCCGCCACGACCGCCTCGGGGCGTACTGCTTCGATACCGCCACGCCCATCGTGGCGGGCACCGCCGCGGCCGCCCGCGCGGCCGTCGACATCGGCCTCACCGCGCTCGACCTCGTGCTCTCGGGGGCGCCGCTGGCGTACGGGCTGTGCCGGCCGCCCGGCCACCATGCCGGGCGCAACCTCATCGGCGGCTACTGCTTCTTCAACAACGCGGCGATCGTCGCCGAGGCGGTCCTCGCCCGCGGTGCGGAGCGCGTCGCCATCCTCGACGTCGACTTCCACCACGGCAACGGGACGCAGCAGATCTTCTGGGAGCGCGGCGACGTGCTGTACGTCAGCCTCCACGGCGATCCGGCCGGGATCTACCCGTACTACAGCGGTTACGCCACCGAGCGCGGCGGCGGCGACGGCGAGGGCACGACGCTCAACCTGCCGCTCCCTCCGGGCACCGATGGCGAGGCGTACCTCGCCGCCCTCGACACCGGCCTGGCCGCGATCCGCGACTTCGCCCCCGACGCCCCGCTCGTCATCTCGCTGGGCTTCGACACGTACCACGAGGACCCGATCTGCAACCTCGGGCTGCGGACCGATGACTACGCGCGCATCGGCGCGCGGATCGCGACGCTGGGTCTCTCGATGGTCGCCCTCCAGGAGGGCGGCTACGCGATCGATGCCCTCGGCGCGAACGCGGTCGCATTCCTCGGCGGCCTGCGCGGGGAGCTGTGACGGCGAGGACCCCGACGGCACACACGCCGGCGCCGCTGTGGCCGGCGTACCTCGCGACCTACGCGTTCTGGGTCGGCAGCTGGGCGGCGTTCATCGCCATGCCGCTCCACGTCGTCGAGCTCGGCGGCACGGCGACCGAGGCCGGCGTGCTGGCCGCGATCCGCGCCGGGCTCCAGGCGTTCCTCCAGCTGCCGGTCGGTGCGATCACCGACGCGTGGGGCACGCGGCGCGTGCTCCTCATCGCCACGACGGCGAACGCGCTCCTCAACCTCCTGCCGCTCCTCGCCGTGGCGACCGGCTCCACGGCGCCCTACTACGCCTGGGCCGCCGCGTCGGGCACGGCATCGGCGTTCTTCCTGCCGGCGACGAGCGCGCACGTCGCCCACAGCGCCCGCCCCGAGTCGCGCGGCAGCGCCTTCGGCTGGCTGACGCTGTTCACGCACACCGGCGTGGCCTCGGGCCCGGCGATCGGCGGCCTGGTCTGGGAGTCGGCGGGGCCGGCGCCGACGTTCCTCGTGGCCTCGGCGCTCGCCGCGTCCGCCGTCGTGGCCTCGCTGTTCCTGCCCGAGGTCGAGCGCAGCCGGATCCGGCTGACGCGGCTGCCGGCGATGATCGGCGAGGTGGCGCGTCAGCGCGCGATCGTCGGGTCGTGGATCGCGGCGCTCGCGATCGGTGTGCCGTGGGGCTCGGTGAGCGGCATGTTCCCGCTGTTCGGCACCGGCATCGGCCTCGGCGCCGGGACGGTGGGGCTCATCCTGGCCAGCCAGTCGCTCGCCAACGGCGCCTCGCGCGTGCCGCTCGGCCGGCTCATCGACCGCCGCAACGTGCCGCCGGTGGCGGCCGCGGCCGGCGCCGCCGGCTACGCGGCGATGATCATCCTGCTCGGCTTCCAGACCACCGTCCCGGCGCTGGTGCTGATCATGGTGCTCAGCATCCTCATGCTAGCGTTCACGCTCATGCTCGTGCAGGTCACGATCACCGAGGTCGCGCCGCCGGCCCTGCGCGCGACCGGCCTGGGCGGCTACGGCACGGCGCTGTCGACCGGCCTGGCGATCGGTCCGATCCTCACCGGCGGCATCGCCGATGCAGCAGGCTTCTCGTGGGGCTTCGGCGTCATCGGCCTCGGCGGCATCCTCATCGCCGCCGTGGCGGCGTTCGTCCTCCGTTCGGCGCGGCGGCGGGTGGAGGTCGAGGTCTTCGAGACGGGCGAGACGCGCCCGCATCGGTGAGGCAGGAGGCCCGCGTGTACAGTCAACGCCAATCCCGAACGTTCGTCAGGAGCGATCTCGCGTGAAGCGCATCGGCTTTCTCTCCTTCGGCCATTGGTCGGAATCGCCGTACTCGCAGGTGCGGTCCGCGTCGGATGCGCTGATCCAGTCGATCGAGCTGGCCGAGGCGGTCGAGGAGCTCGGCGCCGACGGCGCGTTCTTCCGCGTCCACCACTTCGCGCGCCAGCTGGCGTCGCCGTTCCCGCTGCTGGCCGCGATCGGCGCGCGGACGAAGCGGATCGAAATCGGGACCGGCGTCATCGACATGCGCTACGAGAACCCGTTCTACATGTTCGAGGACGCGGGCGCGGCCGACCTCATCTCCCGCGGCCGGCTCCAGCTCGGGATCAGCCGGGGCTCGCCGGAACAGGTCATCGACGGCTACCGCCATTTCGGGTACGTCCCGGCCGAGGGCGAGTCGGATGCCGATATGGCACGCCGGCACGCCGACGTCTTCCTCGAGCTGCTGAAGGGTGAGGGGTTCGCACAGCCGAACCCGCGGCCGATGTTTCCGAACCCGCCCGGGCTCCTGCGCCTCGAGCCGTACTCGCCGGGGCTGCGCGAGCGGATCTGGTGGGGCGCCGGCTCGAGCGGCACGGCGGTCTGGGCCGCCGAGAAGGGGATGAACCTCATGAGCTCGACGCTCGTGTTCGACGAGAGCGGCGAGCCGCTCCACGTCCAGCAGCGGCGGCAGATCGACGCCTTCCGCGCCGCGTGGAAGGAGGCCGGACACGAACGCGAGCCGCGCGTCTCGGTCAGCCGCAGCATCTTCGCCATCGTCGACGACCGGGACCGCGCCTACTTCGGGCACGAGCAGCAGGAGCAGGACCAGATCGGCTATATCGAGCCGAACCTGCGCGCCGTCTTCGGCCGCTCCTATGCCGCCGAGCCGCCCGCCCTCGTCGAGCAGCTGCGGCAGGACACGGCCATCGAGGCGGCCGACACGCTTCTCCTCACCGTGCCGAACCAGCTCGGCGTCGACTACAACGCCCACGTCATCGAGAGCATCCTCCGGTACGTGGCGCCGGAGCTCGGCTGGCGCTGAGCGTGTCGCGCGCTCGACGCTCTCGACGCTCTCGACGCCGATGACCTCGCGACGGCCGCGCGGGGGCCCGCCGCGGGAGACGAGCTGGGAGCGCGTCGCGAGCTGGTACGACGGCTGGGTCGGCGAGCGCGGCTCGGCCTACCACCGCCAGCTCGCCATTCCCGCCCTCCTCGAGCTGCTCGACCCGCAGCCCGGCGAGCGGGTCCTCGACGTGGGCGGCGGCCAGGGCGTGCTCGCGCCGTACCTCGTCGAGGCGGGCGCCGGCGTGACCGTCGTCGACGCGTCGGCGCAGCTCATCGCCGCCGCGAAGCGACGCCACGGCCGGCTGCGCGAGGCCCGGTTCGTGGTCGGCGATGCGCGACGCCTTCCATCGCTCACCGCGCTCGAGCCCGCGTCGTTCGACGCCGCCACGTTCCTCCTGTCGATCCAGGACATGGACCCGCTCGACGACGTCATCCGCGGCGTGAGCTGGGCCCTGAAGGACCGATCGCGGATCGTCATGGTCATGACCCATCCGGCGTTCCGCCAGGCGCGCCACTCCGGCTGGGGCTACGACGAGGCGCGCAAGCTCACCTATCGGCGCATCGACGGCTACCTGAGCGAGCTCGCCGTGCCGATGAAGTCGCTCGGCGGCGGGCCGCCGACCCGGAGCTTCCATCGGCCGATCGGCACCTACGTCAACGCCCTCGCCGAAGCCGGCTTCTGCACCGATGCGATGCTCGAGCTTCCCGACCTGCCTCCGGATCGGCGCCCGGGCCGCAGGCCGACGGGCGACGAGCGGGCGAACGCCGAGATCCCGATCTTCCTCGCGCTGCGCGCCGTCCGCGGCTGAGCTCCCGGTGGCCGCCGCTGCGCGGCTCGCCGTTTCGCGGGAGAATGCCGTCCCGCCCGCTCCCGTACAGGTGCTCCCGATGACCGCAACCACTCCGGCCCCACGCTCGCGCGCCGCCGGCGCCGCGATCCTCGTGGCGGTCCTCCTCCTCTTCGGCGCCGCGACGTTCGTCGCCGGCCTCGTCGTCGGCGGGAGCGACGCCGTTGGCCAGGCCGATCCGTCCGGCGGCGACGTGCCCTCGACCGGCATCCCGTCCGGCGCGGCGACGCCCGAGCCACCGGCCGATCCGACGCCGACCGTCGAGACCGTGACCTGCACCGAGCCCTCGGAGGCGTTCGCCGTCCTGTGCGAGGTGTACGCGGACATCAAGAGCGAGTACGTCGACGAGGTTCCCGACGAGAAGCTCGCCGAGGGCGCGGTGCGCGGGATGGTCGAGTACGGCCTCGAGGATCCGTACTCCGGCTACCTCACGCCGGAGCAGTACACCTCGGCCCAGGACGACCTGTCGGGCTCGTTCAGCGGCATCGGCGCCGAGGTCGGCATGGAGAACCTCGCGAACCCGGACGATCTCGCCGCCTGCACGGTCATCACCGAGACGTGCGTCATGGTCATCGTCGCGCCGCTGGACGGCTCTCCGGCCGAGGCGGCGGGGCTGCGGGCCGGCGACCAGGTCATCGCCGTCGACGGCGAGTCGACGATCGGCGAGACGGTGAGCAGCCTCGTCTACAAGGTGCGCGGCGAGGAGGGCACCGACGTGACCCTCACCATCCGGCGCGGCGACGAGGAGATGGACATCACGATCACCCGGGCGGTCATCGAGCTCCACGAGGTGAGCTCGGAGATGCTCGAGGACGGCATCGGCTACATCCGGCTGACCTCGTTCACCGATCGCGCTCCGGGGCTCTTCCGCGACGCGCTGACCGAGCTCCTGGACCAGGGCGCGACCGGGATCGTGTTCGACCTGCGCTCGAACCCCGGCGGCTACATCGTCGCGGCGCAGGGCATCGCCTCGCAGTTCATCCCCGAGGGCGAGCTGCTGTTCACCGTCGAGTCCGGCGACGATGTCCAGGAGTGGCGCGCGGAGTCGGGTGTTGCCCAGGACCCGTCGATCGAGGTCGTCGTCCTCATCGACGGCGGGTCCGCATCGGCCAGCGAGATCGTGGCCGCCGCGCTCAAGGAGCATGGGCGCGCGACGCTCGTCGGCGAGCCGACGTTCGGAAAGAACACCGTCCAGATCTGGAACGACCTGCCGAACGGCGGCGGCCTGCGCCTGACGACCGATCGATGGTTCACGCCGAACCACAACTCGGCGGCGCCGGACGGGATTCAGCCCGACGTCCTCGTCGAGGCGCCCGAGGATCCGTCTGCCGACGAGGATCCGCAGCTCGACCGCGCGGTGGAGATCCTGCGCGGAGGCTGAGGGTCAGGGCTCCCAGAGGTCCAGGGTGACGGCGGCGATCTCGCCGTCATCGGTGAAGTAGGCGTCGACGGTCCACCAGGCCAGGCACGAGGTCTGGCCGACGGGCTGGAGGCTCACGCGGCGCAGCCCGGCGAGCGCGGCCGGCGCCGGGACGGGCCTGGCGACGCAGTGCGGGTGCTCGCCGACGCTGACCTGGATCTCGCGCACCGTCTCATGGGGCAGGTCGTCCCAGCGGGCGAGCGTGTCGAGGGCCGAGAACGGACCGGCGTAGCCGCGGAAGGCCTCCCGCTCGAGCGTCCATGACGCCGGCGTGGCGAGCTCCTCGGCCGTTCGCTGGACGAGGACCTCGTCGGCGAGGCCGAGCGCGACCTCCTCCGCGAATGGCACTTCGCTCAGCTCCGACGCATCGCCGGTGATCGCGAAGGCCATGAGTGACCCGAGCGCCAGGCGCTCGTCCGCCGTCGGCCACACCGCGGGGTCGGGCTGCGGCATCTCGATCGGCGAGCAGGCGCGTTCGACGAACACCCTCGTGCCGCGCGGATCGGTCAGAACCTCACGAGTCGAGGCGCAGCGCTGCGCATCCCACGTGCGGCCCGAGAGCGGATCGTTGGTCGAGTCGTACAGCACCTCGAGCTCGGGTCCGCCGAGAGCCCGGTAGAACGTCCGGGTGATTCCGCCCTCGATCGTCCAGCCGGTGGACACGAACTCGGCGGGACGGCCGGACCGATACGCCTCGAGCCAGCAGGCGCGGATGCCGGCGTCGTAGACGTCACCGGCCGCGAGGCGCTGCACGATCTCGTGGCCGCA
Organism: Candidatus Limnocylindria bacterium; assembly: GCA_036262075.1. Lineage (GTDB taxonomy): Bacteria > Chloroflexota > Limnocylindria > QHBO01 > QHBO01 > JACDBZ01. Next base: position 39,045 of record DATAJO010000025.1, on the reverse strand, counting down.
CCACGGTAGGGGCTCCCGTGCTGCGATCGACGCCGGCACGAGGATGAACGTCCGCCGCACATCGAGCGGAGCGGCCTGGTCCGCCGGCGTCGGCGTGGGCGTCGCTTCCGGCCCGGGACGGAGCGATGGTGCGGCACTGGCGGGCACAGCGCTCGGCACCGCGGATTCGGACGGCTGCGGGGTGGGATCGGGCTGTGCGCCGCACGCGGCCGTGACGACGGCAACGACCGCCAAGACGGCGAGGACGGCAAGGCTCCTCAGGGTCATCGGCACCCAGACGTCCGCCCGCCCGCAGGCGTTGCGATCTGCCGGCGGGCCGGCGGTGCTCATGCGGCCGCCGTTCCGCCCCCGGTTCTCGCTGAGGCGAGCGTTGTTCACCGGAAGCGCCGTGGGCGTGTCGTTTGTCGACTGCAGCGAGAGCCGATGAGCGTGAGGGGCGCATGGGCGTGCGGTTCGTGCGTGCCGGTGCTCGCCACAGCGCGCAAGCGCCGCGTGGATCGGCCTTCCGGTGAAATCCTCTCGCCGCAGCGAGCAGCGACGGGCTGGTGCGAGGCGGTTCGCGCTCCAGCGAGAGCTTTTCACCGGAAGCCCTCGTGGCGTGTCGTTTGTCGACTGCAGCGAGCGCCGATGAGCGTGAGCTGCGCATCGGCGTGCGGTTCGTGCGTGCGGGTGCTCGCTGTAGCGCGCAAACGGCACGTGGATCGGCCTTCCGGTGCAATCCTCTCGCCACAGCGAGCAGCGACGCGTGAGTCGCCCAGCGCAGCGCCTCAGCGTCGGCGCAGCGCCTCAGCCGCCGGCGAGGAGCCGGAGATAGAGGTCGGGGTCGACGTTGCCGCCGCTGATGACGATGACGCGGGCGACGTCGTCATCGGCGCGGGGCACGCGGCCGTTGAGGTGCGCGGCCATGCCGACCGCGCCGGAGGGCTCGACGACCAGGCGTGCCCGGCGGGCGAGCTGCCGGACGGCATCGGCGATCTCGTCCTCGCTGACGGTGACGATCTCGTCCATGAAGCGGCGAAGGTGCTCGAAGGGGAGCGGACCGAGCGAGTTCGTGCGCAGGCCATCGGCCATGGTGCGGCCGGTCTGCTCGGCGGTCCAGGTCACGAGCCGGCCGGACTCGAGCGACTCCTTCGCATCGGCCGCCAGCTCCGGCTCGACGCCGACGATGCGCGCCGCGGGGGCCAGGGCCCGAACGGCGGTCGCGACGCCGGCCGACAGGCCGCCACCCGAGACCGGGACGAGGACGCTCGTCACGTCCGGCAGGTCCTCGACGATCTCGAGCCCGCACGTTCCCTGGCCGGCGATGATCGCCGGGTCGTCGTAGGGCTCGACCATGACGAGGCCCCGCTCCTCGACCAGGCGCAGGGCGAGCCGATGGCGCTCCTCGGAGTCCATGCCGGTGAACTCGATCTCGGCGCCGTCGCGCTGGACGCCCTCGATCTTCACGCGGGGCGCGTCGCGCGGCATGCAGATGACGGCCCTCGCTCCCAGCAGGCGGGCGGCGCGGGCGACGGCCTGGGCGTGGTTGCCGGACGAGTAGGTGACGACGCCCCGCGCCCGCTCCTCGTCGGTCAGCGAGGCGACCTTGTTGTAGGCGCCGCGCATCTTGAAGGCGCCGACCGGCTGGAGTGATTCCGGCTTCAGCCAGGTCCTGTCGTCCCAGCGCAGGAGCGGCGTGCGGGTGGCCACGCCGCGGATCCGCTCCGCGGCCTCGCGGATCTCGTCGATCGAGACGATGTGGGGCGACTCGATGGCAGTCATCGAGCCGATGCTACCCCGCAGCGTCGGGCCGCGATCACGTTCCCGTCCGGGCGATGCGATAGATGAACCCGGCCTTGTCGTCGCTGACGTAAAGGGCGCCATCGGCGCCGACGGCCAGCCCGGCCGGTCGGCCGAGCGCGTCCTCGGCGCCATCGGGCAGGAATCCGGTCGCCAACGGCTCGGGCGGACCCGTCGGGCCGTCGTCCCAAGGCATCCACCACACCGCGTAGCCGACCTTGACCGACGAGTTCCACGACCCGTGGAGCGCGACGACCAGGTGGTCCTCCCAGCCGACGAGGTCGAGCGGCGCGACGTGCGCGGGGAGCGTCACCACCGGGTGCGCGACGCCGGCGCACGGCTCCTCGCCGCCGCCGAAGTCCGGGTCGACCAGGTCGCCGGCGTGGCAGCGCGGCCAGCCCGCATCGGCGCCGTCGACGAGCTCGTAGATCGTCTCGGGCGGCAGGTCGTCGCCGAGCGAGTCGCGCCCCATGTTCGTGGCCCACGCGCGGCCGGTGTCCGGGTCGACCCACAGCCCGACCGCGTTGCGCAGGCCGACCATGTACGGCCGCAGGCCGTCATCGGCCAGGAGCTGGACGGTCGCGCGGCGCGGATCGGCTTCCTCGCAGACGTTGCAGGAGGAGCCGACGGACAGCAGCACCGATCCGTCCTCGAGGACGGCCAGCGACTTCGTCGAGTGGCCGCCCGACGGCAGGTCGTCGACCAGCGCCTCGCGCTCGGCCTCGCGCAGCCCGTCGAGCGTCACCCGCCACAGCGTCGTCGTGCCGGCCACGAGCAGCGTGCCGTCCTCGGCGAACGCCAGGTCGTGGGCGTTGCCGTAGCCGCTGCCGACCTCGACGACCTCGTCGGCGCGGCCGTCACCGTCGGCGTCGGGCAGGGCGACGACGCGATCGGCGGCGCGCTCGGCCACGAACAGCGTGCCGTCGGGTGCGACCGCCATGAAGCGCGGGTTGCGCAGTCCCTCGGCGAAGACGCCGGCCGTGAGCCCGTCCGGCACGCTCAGCTCGGCCCGGCCGCCGCCACCGACGTCGAGATTGACGCCGAACAGGGGCTGGATCCGATCGCGGAGCAGGTACGCCGCCCCGAACAGCACGAGGAACGCGACGACGGCGAACAGCGCGAGGTTCCGGATGCGGCGCACGCCCGGGTCGAGCCTCGTCCGCCGGTCCGTATCGGTCCTAGAGGTTGCCTCGCCGGGCCTGCTCGATCTCGATGGCCTCGAACAGCGCCTTGAAGTTGCCGACGCCGAAGCCGCGCGAGCCGTGGCGCTCGATGATCTCGAAGAAGAACGTCGGGCGATCCTGCACCGGTCGGGTGAAGATCTGGAGCAGGAAGCCCTCCTCGTCGCGATCGGCTTCGATGCCGAGCTCCTCGAGCGTCTCGATCGGGACGCCGACGTCGCCCACGCGGTCGGGGAGCGACTCGTAGTAGGCGTGCGGCATGCCGAGGAACTCCACGCCGCGCTCTCTGAGGGCGCGGACCGTCCCGACGATGTCCTCGGTGCGCAGCGCGATGTGCTGCGTGCCGGCGTCGAGGTAGTAGTCGAGGAACTCCTGGATCTGGCTCTTCTTCTTGCCCGATGCGGGCTCGTTGATCGGGAACTTGATCCGGCCGTTCCCGTTCGTCATGACCTTGCTCATCAGCGCCGAGTAGTCGGTGTGGATGACCTTGTCGTCGTAGTGGATGAGCTGGGCGAACCCGAGGACGTCGCGGTAGAAGTCGACGAACCGGTTCATGTCGCCGAGCTCCACGTTGCCGACGCAGTGGTCGACCTCGAGCAGGTCCTGGCCGGTGGCCGCGGCCGGCGGGCTCGTGATGCGGTGGTAGCCGGGAGCGAACGCGCCGTGGTAGTCGGAGCGGTCGATGAACGAGTGGACGACCTCGCCATAGGTGCGGATGCTGCTCCTGCGCAGCGTGCCCTTCTGCCCGGCGATCTCGGTCGGCTCGAGGGCGCTCACCGCACCCCGCTTCGTCGTCTCCTCCCAGGCCGAGGTGACGTCGTCGACGGCGAAGGCGATGTCCTTCACCCCGTCGCCGTGCTTCGCGACGTGCTCCGCGATCTCGCCGTCGGGTGACAGCGGCGCGGTGAACACGAAGCGGATGTCGTTCTGGACGAGGACGTAGCTGGCCCGATCCCGCACGCCGGTCTCGAGGCCGGCGTAGGCGACCGGGGTGAAGCCCCACAGCGCGCGGTAGTACGCCGCCGCCTGCTTGGCGTTCGCGACCCAGAACTCGATGTGGTCGATGCCCTTGAGCGGCAGGAAGTCCTGCGCCTCGTCCGCGGCATTCGGGTTGATGATCGCGCCGGCCTGGTTGGCGGCGCCGCGCGTGATCGTATCGGTCATCGGTGGCAAGCCTCCCTGCTTGGCCATCCGAGTCTACCCCAGCCCGTGCGGAGCGCCGGTCAGGGGGTGGCGGTGCCGGCCGTCAGCGCCACGTCGATCATCGTGTCGATGGCGCGATCGAGCTCCTCGAGCGGCAGGTACGTCTCCTCGGTCGTGACCTCCTCGGACAGGACGTCCGACACGGTGAGCGCACAGGCCGCCTGCACGCCCGAGCGTGCGGCGAGGAAGAACAGCGCCGATGCCTCCATCTCGAAGGCGAGCACGCCCCGGTCGCGCCAGCGCTGGGCGTAGTCGTCGTCGCGGTTGTAGAAGACGTCGACCGAGGCCACGAGGCCGGTCCGGGCCTCCACGCCGGCGGCCTTGGCCGTGTCGACGAGCGTGCGGGTGAGCTCGAAATCGGCGGCCGGGGCGTACGCCTCGCCGTGGAGGTACGTCCGCGTCGCGCCGTCGACCGGGCAGGCGGCGGTGGCGACGACGAGGTCGCCGGTCCTGATGCCGCGGCCGATGCCGCCGCAGGTGCCGACCCGGATGAGGCGCTTCGCGCCGAGATTGAGGAGCTCCTCGACGACGATCGACAGGCTGGGGGTGCCCATGCCGCTCGTCTGGACCGAGACCGGCACGCCGCGGTAGGTGCCGGTGAAGCCGAGCAGCCCGCGGTGCTCGTTCACCTGGCGCGCCGACCCGGCGTCGAAGCGCTCGGAGATCCGGCGCGCGCGGTTCGGATCGCCGGGCAGGAGGACGAGCGGCGCGTAGTCGCCCTCCTCGGCACGAAGGTGGATCTGCGGCATGGCCGTAGCGTAGCCGACGCGGCAGGCGGCGGCCGCGGGGAGGCCGCGGGCTGGCGTGCCGCTTGCTCATGGGGCGAGAGAGCAGCTGAGCGAGCCATGAGCGACGAATCCAATCCGAGCGTCTATCCCGACGGCATCACCGATCGCAACGTCGACCCGGTCGCCGCGTGGCGCCGCCATGCCAGCCCGCTCGGCCTCGTCGTGTTCGCGCTCGTCGTGGCCGCGGCCCTCTCCGGGCTCCTCGGACGGGAGAGCACCCGGGCGGTCGAGGAGGGCGGCACGCGGCTCGAGGTCCACACCTCCGAGGTGGTGCGCAACGGCGAGTTCCTCGAGATGCGCGTGCGCGTCGTCGCCGACCCGGACATCGGCGTGCTCGTCATCGGCATCGAGGACTCGCTCTGGCAGGACGTGACGGTCAACACGCTCATCCCCGCCGCGAGCGAGGAGGAGAACGCCGACGGCGAGACCCGCTTCACGTTCGCGGAGCTGCCCGCCGGCACGACGTTCCAGCTCAAGATCGACATGCAGATCAATCCCGACCTCCTCGGCGGCACCTCCGGCCGGGTGACGGTCTACGACGGCGAGACCGAGCTCGTCTCGGCGCCGATCACGATCACGGTCCTGCCCTGATGGATATCGCGATCCGGGCGACCGTCATCTTCGTCGTCCTCTACCTCCTCGTGCGGCTCATGGGCAAGCGCGAGCTCGCGCAGCTCACCCCGTTCGAGCTCATCGTGCTCGTCGTCATCGGCGACCTCATCCAGCAGGGGGTCACGCAGAACGACTTCAGCGTCACCGGCGCGATCATCGCCATCTCGACGATCGCGTTCCTCGCCATCGCCATGAGCTGGGCGACGTACCTGTGGCCGGCCGCCGAGCGGCTGCTCGAGGGCGAGCCGCGAGTCATCGTGCGGGACGGCGAGATCCTCGAGGCCAACCTGCGGCGCAACCGCCTCACGCGCTCCGAGATCGAGTCGGAGATGCGCCTCGCCGGCATCGGCAAGCTGTCGGACGTCGCCTGGGCGATCCTCGAGCCGCGCGGCAAGATCTCGTTCATCCAGCGCAGCCCCGAGGAGAAGGCGGCCGCCGCGGGCGAGCCGCCGGACCAGCCGCGCAACGCCGATGACGATCCGGCCACCTAGGGCCGGCTCGGCTCCCAGCGGCTAGCATCCAGTCCACCGATGACCAGCCGATGGGCCGATGAGCTCGCCTTCGCCACCGACCTCGCGCGCAGGGCGGGCGCGATCCTCACCGCCAGCTACGAGCGCGTCGAGCGCATCGACTACAAGTCGAAGCGCGACGTCGTCACCGATGCGGACTACGCCTCGGAGCGCCTCGTCCTCGACGCCATCCGGGCGCGCTATCCGGGCGACGCGATCCTGGCCGAGGAGTCGGGCGAGCACGCCGGCGTCGTCCGCGCGGACGGGTCGCACAACGGGCGGACGTGGGTCATCGACCCGCTCGACGGGACGGTGAACTATGCGAACGGCATCCCGTACTACTGCGTCGCCATCGGCCTCGTGGTCGACGACCGGCCGGCGGTCGGCGTCGTCCTCGACCCGGCCCGCGACGACCTGTACGCGGCGACGGCGGACGGCCCGGCGACGCTCGACGGCGAGGCGGTGACCTGCTCGGGGAAGGAGGCGCTCTCCGACTACGTCGTCTCCCTCGCCGTCATCGGCCGCGGCGGACTGTCGCGCGAACGGCGGATCGCGCCGCGCATCCGGATCCATCGGCGCATGGGCAGCGCGGCGCTGGCCCTCGCCTACGTGGCGAACGGCCGGTTCGACGCGTTCGTCCAGAACGGCGGCCTGTCGCCGTGGGACGTGGCCGCGGCCGGGCTCATCGCCGAGCGCTCCGGGGCGGTCGTCACCGACGTGAAGGGCGGTCCGTGGTGGAACCCGAAGGTGCGCGGCCCGCGCGCCAACGTCGTCGCCGCGCCGCCGGCCCAGCACGCGACGATCCTCGAGCTCCTCGCCTCGCTGCGGACCACGGTCCAGACCCGACGCGGATAGTCGCTACTCCGCGCTCAGGGCGTGGGCGAGCATGCCGAGCGTGAGCGCCGTGGCGCCCCACACCCGAAGCCCGGCGTGGCGGTATGCGCCGGCGCGGATCCGCGCGCCGCGGACGATGAACTCCTCGTCGCCGACGACGTCCGGGTCGAACAGCGCGGCCACGGGCAGCTCGACGATGGCCGCCACCTCGGCGTCGTGGGGCACGAGCTCGGGTCGCGCGTCGATCGTGCCGACGACCGGCCGCAGCTCGAAATTGCTGACCGGGATCCAGACGGCGTCGAGCGTGCCGGCCACCCGGACGAGCTCCTGGCGGAGGCCGATCTCCTCCCACGCCTCGCGCAGCGCCGCGGCCTCCACGGACGCATCGGCCTCGTCGACCGCGCCGCCGGGAAGCGACACCTCGCCGGCGTGGGCGCGCAGATCGGGACGGCGCACGGTGAGCGGGATGACGAGCCGGCCCCCGGGATCGGGGTAGATCGCCAGCAGCGTGGCGGCGGCGCGGGCCGGTGGGAAGCCGGTCCGATCCGTCGGCCGGGGCCGGGGACGCCCATCGGCCATGCGCGGCAGCAGGCGCTCGTCGAGCGGGATCGGGCGGGGCAGGCGGGCGAGCGCATCGGCGATGGCAGACTGCCAGCCCGGCTCAGCGGCTAGTATGCGCTCCATGACCCACGGCAACCTCGATCGGGACGAGCGTGTGCGCCGGGAGCTGTACCGCACCCTGGTGCTCGTCAACCGTACGCCGCATTTCAGCACCGCGACGCGCAAGGAGGCCAACCGCGCGCTCGACATCCTCGAGGCGCAGCTCGGCCTGAACGTCGTGAACGCCGCCGAGACGGCCCGCGCACTCGAGCTCCTCAACCACGCGCACTCGTCGCTCCTGTTCGGCCTGCTCCGCAGCGAGGACGTCGCCGAGCGCTTCGCGCCCGGCCTTCGCCGCCTCGGGCTGCGCGGGATCACCGATCGGCTCGACGAGGTGCCGCACACGGTCATGGCGCTGCCGATCCCCGGCCCGGTCGGCGGTCGGCGGCATCGCGACGAGCTGCCGCCCGAGGAGCGCGTGGACGCCCAGGGCAACCCGCTGCCGCCGCCGCCCGGGTACTACTCCTAGGCGCTCGCGCCCGACCGCCGGCGCAGGGCGTTCACGAGGTCGTCCTCGGTCGGCGTCGATCCCAGCCCGAGCCGATCCCCGACGACCGCGGCGAGCGGCGGCTCGAGGTAGGTCGAGGCCAGCGTCTCCCACGAGGTGCGGCCGAAGACGTCGCGCGGCGGACCGTCGGCCACGATCCGGCCGCGCCGCATGACGACGATCCGCTCGAACGCCTCGGCGGCGAAGCGCATGTCGTGGGTGATCGCCACGACGGTGCGTCCCTCGGCCGCGATGCCGGCCACGAGGTCGCGGATGCGGTCCGTGCCGCGCGCGTCCTGGCCGGTCGTCGGCTCGTCGAGGACGAGGACCGGCGTGCTCATGGCGAGGACCGAGGCGAGGGCCAGCAGCTTCCGGCGCGCGACGCCGAGGTCGTACGGGTTCGTCGCCTCGTCGCCGGTCAGCCCGGTCGCCTCGAGCGCGCCGCGCACCGCGGCGTCGAGCTCGCGACCGGAGCGGCCGAGGTTGCGCGGGCCGAACTCGACCTCGCGTTTCACGGAGCCGGAGAAGACCTGGCGGTCGGGATCCTGGAAGACGAGCCCGACCCGGCGGGCGAGCGCCGCGACGGTGAGGCCCGACGCCTCGTCGCCGCCGACGAGGACCCGGCCCTCGGTCGGGCGCAGCAGGCCGTTGAGATGCCGCACGAGGGTCGACTTGCCGCTGCCGTTCTGGCCGACGATCGCCACCCGCTCGCCGGGCCCGATGCGCAGGTCGACGCCGTCGAGCGCCCGCACGCCGCCCTCGCGGTAGACGTGGACGAGGCCCTCGGTCCGGAGCTCGATCACCGCAGCGCCCCCTCCAGGACGGCGGCGTCCAGGCCGGCGGCCGTGACCGCGCGGCGGAGGCGCACCGCCGATGGCGGCGGCACGCCGAGCTCCTCGAGCCGCGGGTCGGCGAGGATTTCGTCCGTCGGGCCCTCGAGCGCCACGCGGCCCTCGGCCAGGACGACGACGCGGGAGGCGACCGAGGCCACGAGATCGGTCTTCTGCTCGGCCAGCAGGATGCTCGCGCCGCCGGCCGCCAGTGCCGCGATCGCATCGCCCACGAGCCGCGTCCCGGCCGGGTCGAGCTGGGCGGTCGGCTCGTCGAGGACGAGGTGCGCCGGACGCATGGCCAGCAGTCCGGCGATGGCGACGAGCTGCTGCTGTCCGCCGGACAGGCGGAGCGGATCGCGCTCGGCGAGCTCCTCGATGCGCAGCGTCGCGAGGGCCTCGTGCGTTCGCGCCAGGACTTCGTCGCGCGGCAGGCCGAGGTTCATCGGCCCGAAGGCGATTTCCTCGAACACGGTGCCGGTGACCTGCGACAGCTGGGTCGCGGGGTTCTGGAAGCCGATGCCGACGCGCTCCGCCATGCGGTGCATCGGCCAGGCGTCGACGTCCTCCCCGTCGAGGGCGATCGTGCCGCGGATCCTGCCGCCCACCGTCCGGGGAGCGAGGCCCGAGACGACGAGGCAGAGCGTCGACTTGCCCGCCTCGGACGGCCCGACGAGGCCGACGACCTCGCCGTCGCGCAGCTCGAGGTCGACCTCGTCGATCGCGGCGCGGGACGTTCCCGGGTAGCGGTACCCGACGCCACGCAGCGTCAGCGTCATGCCCAGATCCCCGTCAGGCGGGCGACGATGAGGGCCGCGAAGGCGAGGAGCATCGCCCATCGCGCCAGGGCCTGAACGCGCGAGTCGGGCGGCGCCCACAGGAGCGTCCGGCGGCCCGGTCGCGTGAAGGCGCGTGCCTCGAGCGCCATCGTGCGTTCCTCGACCTCGGCGATCGAGCCGAGGATCACCGGGCCCACGATCGGCAGCAGGCCGCGAATGCGGCGCCAGGCCGAGCCCTCCGTGTCGAGGCCCCGCGCGCGCTGGGCCGCGGTGATCTGCGTCGCTCGCTCGACCATGGCGGGCACGGTCTGGACCGAGGCGTTGGCGATGAAGCCGATGCGCGGGCTCACGCCGCGCCGCTCGAGGTCGAGGACGAGGTCGGCCGGGCGCGTCGTCAGGTAGAAGAGGGTCACCGCGCCGCTGATGGCCACGATGCGGGCCAGGATCTCGAGCGCGAAGCCGAGGCCCTCGGCCGTCGCCGTGATCGGGCCGATGCGGACGAGAATCGTCTCGCCGCCGGGGAAGAAGAAGACGTTGACGAGGACCGCCGAGATCGCGATCGGCAGGGACAGGAGGAGCGACGTCCGGAGCAGGCGTCCGAGGACGCCGGCGGCGATGGCCGGCACTACGACCGCGACGAGCACGAGCAGCGCCGGCCCGACCAGCCCGCCGATCACGACCGCCGCCACGGCCGTGAGCGTGGCGAGCGTCGCCTTCGTGAGCGGGTTGAGCCGATGGAATGGCGTGGGCCCCGGCCGCCCGACGGACGGGGGAAGGCCGGGGCCCGATGCTGAGTGGTCGGCGTGCCGGGTCAGGCGGTGGCTCCCCGCCACTCCTCGCCGGACGACGGGACCTCCTCTTCCTCGATGAGCTGCTCACCTTGCGGGAAGCGGGCCTTCGTCCGGCGCGCCATGGCCGACACGATGAGGTAGACGACGAAGAACGTCGTGATCTTGTCGATCGGGTCGCTGATCAGCCCCTGGCCGAGCGTCGCCAGACCGATGTCGGCGCCGGCCTGCCGGAACGCGGCGACGAGGAAGTCGGTGCCGGCACCCGTGACGCCGCCGAACACGCCCGCCGCGATCGGCGCACTGATGAGCGCGGCGATGATGCCGGTCGCCATGCCGGCCACGACGACGTATGTCGCGGTCAGGTCGCGCCGCACCACGAGGAGGATGGCGAGGCCGAGGACGGTGGCGGCCACGAGGGCGAGCGCCAGCCAGCCGAGAACGAGGAACAACGCGTTGTCCGACGACGGCGTGAGATTCGCCGGGCCAATGGCGGTCGTGTAGCCGCGGTAGGCGACGTAGGCGAGGCCGGCGATGATCGCCGCGGTGACGAGGCCGCCGATGGCGAGCTGGCCGGAGGGACGTCCGACGCGCGGGCGCAGGAACCCGCTGCGGCCCGCGACGCCGGCGAGGAGGCCGATGACGGCCGCCACGATCGCGAAGGCCGCGGCCGGCGGGTACTGGAACGGCGGTGGGATGACATACGACCACAGGACGTTGGCCAGGAACCCGGTCGCGGCGCCGGCCAGCGGGCCGGCGAGGACGCCGACCAGGATCGTGCCGATCGAGTCGAGGTAGATCGGAATCTTCAGTGCCGCGGCCACGGTCTGGCCGAGGATGATGTTCAGCGCGATCGCGATCGGGATGAGGATGAGCGTCTGGGTCGTGAACTGCGCGCGGACCGAGGCGATCGAGCCGGTCTGGATACGCTCGACGACGAGGTACACGGCGATGGCGACGAGGAGCGCCACGCCGAGGATCAGGGCGAGGACGTCGGCGACCGCCTGGAAGGCGAACGTGACCGGATCGGACTCTCCCGCCTCGGGGATGCCTCCGGCGGCGACGACGCCGACCGCGGCGACGACGATGAACGCCGCGACCGCGGCGATCCAGCGCATGAGCATGTGAACTGACCCTCCTCCGATGCCGAGCTCAGCTGACCGGTGCGCTGACGGCGCGCGCCAGCCGCCCGATGAGCTCGGCCTTCATCCCCTCCGCGTCGATGGCGGTCGCGAGCCGGACCGCGGGGCGATCTGGCGACTCGGACCGATACAGGCTGCCCGCGACGTACGGATCCGAGCTCGTGTCGCAGGCGAGGACCTCGTCGACCGCATCGGTCACGAGGTCCGGTCGCAGGAGCGCGCCGATGAGCGTGACGGGGTCGTGGAGATACGCCCCGTCGATGCCATCGGCCTTCTGGTGGAAGCCGACGTAGAAGCGGACGGCGTCGCGAACGATGCCGGCCAGGTGCGTGTCCGGCAGCGCGCGCAGGTCGTCCATGGTGAACACCACGTCCTGGGTCGCGTCGAGCGGGAAGATGCGGTGCAGCGCCCCGGCCGCGAGGCAGGTCTCAACCGCCTCCGGATCGACGCACGCGTTCCATTCGCCGGTCTCGGTCGTGTTGCCGCGCTCCTCGAGCGTGCCGCCCATCCAGATCACCTCGCGCGTCCCGTTCGCGAGGTCGACGCCGTGCTGGATCGCGGCCGCGAGGTTCGTCGGCGGGCCGAGCGCGACGATCGTCATCTCGCCCGGGTGGCGGCTGACGTGGGCGCCGAGGTAGCGGCTGGCCGGGATGGCGGTGTACTCGGTCGTGCCGAGCTGGCGGTCCTCGCCGCGCAGCTCGACGTAGCCGGTGCCCGTCGGGCCGTGGGTGTCGGGGGCCGTCCGCAGGCGTCGCTGGAGCGGACGCGCGGCGCCGATGCTGACCGGGACGTCGCCGCGGCCGACCATGCGCAGGATCTTGCCGGTGTTGCGGGCGACGTGGTGGATCTCGACGTTGCCGGCCACGCACGTCACGCCCCGCAGGTTGAGCTCGGGCGCGGTGGCCGCGATGAGCAGGGCGATCATGTCGTCGATCCCGGTGTCGACGTCCAGGATCAGCGGTCGGGGCGCGGGCGTCTGCGGGGCGTCGGGGTCGGCGTCCATCGGCCGCCTATGGTAGCCGCCAGCCGCCCGCCTGGCCCACCTTTGTGCTCAGCGGACGGCCGAGCGTGTCGCTGATGAACCGCGCGGCGACGAGGAGCCGGTCGAGGTCGACGCCGTGGGTCATCCCCTCGCGGTCGAGAAGGTAGACGAGGTCCTCGCTGGCGAGGTTGCCGGCCGCGCCCGGAGCGTACGGGCAGCCACCGGTCCCGCCGGTCGAGGCGTCGAAGCAGCGGATGCCGACCTCGAGCGCGGCGGTGACGTTGGCCAGGGCGGTGCCCCGCGTGTCGTGGAAGTGCATCGCCAGCCGATGCGCCGGGATGCCCGCGCCGAGCAGCGCGTTCACCACCCGCCGGACGTCGGACGGCCCGGCGACGCCGATGGTGTCGCCGATGGACAGCTCGTCGACCCCGAGGCCGATGAGCTCCTGGGCGACCCCGACCACCGCAGCCTCGCCGACCTCTCCCTGGTAGGGGCAGCCGAAGGCCGTGCTCACGTAGCCGCGCGTCCACCAGCCGGCCGCCCGGGCGTGGTCGATGACCGGGCGGAACGCCTCGAGCGACTCGGCGATCGACATGTTGATGTTCGCCCGGGTGAACTGCTCCGAGGCCGCGGTGAAGACGCAGACCGCCTCGACGTTGGCCGCGATCGCCCGCTCGAGGCCGCGCGCGTTCGGGACGAGGACCGGGTAGCGGACGCCCGGCCGTCGCTCGAGGGTGGCCATCAGCTCGTCGGCGTCGGCGAGCTGCGGGATGGCACGCGGCGACACGAAGCTCGTGGCCTCGATCTCGCGCAGGCCGGCATCGGCGAGCAGCTCGATGAAGCGTCGCTTTGCGTCGGTCGGGATCGGGGCCGCCTCGTTCTGGAGGCCGTCGCGCGGGCCGACCTCGTAGACGCGGACGTCGCGGTCCGTCATGCCTCGGATTGTGCGACTTCGGCGAGGAGGTCGCCGCGCTGGACCTGCTGGCCCTCGTCGACGACGAGCGTGACGACCCGCCCGTCGATCGGCGCGGTGACGGCGTGCTCCATCTTCATGGCCTCGATGACGACGATCGGCTGGTGGGCGGCCACCTCCTCGCCGAGCGATGCTCTGACGGCGATGACGCGACCGGGCATCGGTGCCGTGAGCGCCGCGCTGCCGTCGCCGGATTGGGCGGCGGCGTGGCGGACCGCCTCTTCGACCGTCGGCGGCGCCGCCGGGCCGACCTCGCCGCTCTGGCCCTCGACGTCGACGTGGACGACGTCACCGTCGCGGACCGCGGCCGGCTCGTCGTCGCCGGCCTGCGTGATGGCGACGGTGCGCTGCGCGTCGCCGCTGCGGACGGCGAGGGCGGGCGGCATGTTGAGGCGCCAGCCCCCGGCCCACGGGTCGGCGCTGCGCGGCGCGAGGAGCCGGGCGGTGGCTCGCCAGTGCCGATCCCCGAGCGTCGGGGGTTCCGGCAGGTCGAGCCCCGCGAGCGTATCGGTCCGCATCTCGCCCTCGCGCATGACCGGCTGGTCGAGCAGCCAGCGCAGGAAGCGGACGTTCGTCCGCACGCCCAGGATGGTCGTGGCGGCGAGGGCCTCGCGCAGGCGCGCCAGCGCCTCGTCGCGCGTCGGGGCGTGGGCGATGACCTTGGCCAGCATCGGGTCGTAGCGGTCGGTGACGGCGTCGCCCTCCTCGAGCGCCGTGTCGACCCGCGCGCCGTCCGGCCAGCGCACGAGTGCCGCGCGACCGGTGGCCGGGAGGAAGCCGGCCTCGGGATCCTCGGCGTAGATGCGCGCCTCGATGGCGTGGCCCCGCGGCGTTGGCGGCTCGCTCAGCCCGATCTCGGCGAGGGTCGCGCCCGTGGCGATGCGCAGCTGGTCCGCGACGAGGTCGCGGCCGGTCACCGCCTCGGTCACCGGGTGCTCGACCTGGAGGCGGGTGTTCATCTCGAGGAAGTACGCCGCGCCGTCGTCGGTGACGAGCATCTCGACCGTGCCGGCGCTGACGTAGCCGACGGCTTCCGCGGCAGCGACGGCCGCCTCGCCGATCCGCTTGCGAAGCTCCGGGTCGACGGACGGGCCCGGCGCCTCCTCGACGATCTTCTGGTTCCGTCGCTGGGTCGAGCAGTCGCGCTCGCCGAGGTGGACGCCGGAGCCGTGGGCGTCGAACAGGACCTGCACCTCGACGTGCCGCGCGCCCGGCAGGAAGCGCTCGAGGACGAGCCGATCGTCGCCGAACGACCGCGTCGCCTCGCGCCGCGCCGCGGCGAGCGCCTCGACCAGCCGGTCGAGCCGATCGACGACGCGCATGCCCTTGCCGCCGCCGCCGCCCGACGGCTTCACGAGCAGCGGGAAGCCGATCCGCTGCGCCTCGGCAAGCAGCGTCGCGTCGTCCTGCGCCTCGCCGTCGTAGCCCGGCACCACCGGGACGCCGTGGCCGGCGACCAGCCGGCGCGCCGCGGCCTTGTCGCCCATGGCGGCGATCGCCTCCGCCGGAGGACCGATCCAGCGCAGGCCCGCTCCTTCGACCGCTCGGGCGAACCCCGGGTTCTCGGCGAGGAACCCGTAGCCGGGGTGGATGGCATCGGCGCCGCTGCGACGGGCGACGTCGAGGATCGCCTCGCCGTCGAGGTACGAGCCGATCTCGTGCGCCTCGTCCACCAGGCGCGGCGGACGGTCGCCCGGCTCGTGGACGGCGACCACGCGGATTCCCATCGCGTGGGCGGTGCGGGCGATGCGGACGGCGATCTCGCCCCGGTTGGCGATCAGCAGGGAGCGGATCGGGGCGGTGGCTGGTGCCTCCGACACGCCGGCGACGGCGGGGAGCGACGAACGCGACACGCGCACGCGTGCGCCGACGCGCCGCGCGGGGAGACGGCCATCCGCGATCCAGCGCTGGACGGTGCGGACGGTGACGCCCAGCTCGCGGGCGACCTCGCGGGGCGTCAGCTCATCGGCCATGTCGCGATTGTCGCATTCGGCGCCCCCCCGACTCAGGCGGTCCAGTCGGGGCGTCGCTTCTCGAGGAACGCACGCAGGCCCTCCTGGCCCTCGGGCGAGGTTCGCTGCTGGGCGATGTGCCGCGGCGTGTGCGTGCGCGCCTCAGCCGGACCGAGGGTGGCGACCTCGGCGACGAGGGCCTTCGCCGCCCGGATGGCGGTCGGTCCGGCCGACCGCAGATCGTCCAGGATGGCCTCGATCCGCGCGTCGAGGCCGGCGACGTCCGGGACGACCTCGTGCACGAGCCCGATCCGCAGGGCGCGCGAGGCGTCGAACCTCTCGCCGGTGGTGAACAGCGCCCGGGCGTGGGAGGCGCCGATCTTCGGGATGACGAACGTGCCGATCACGGCCGGGATGATGCCGAGCTTCGTCTCGGTGAAGCCGAAGCGCGCGTCGGCGGTGGCGACGACGATGTCCGCCGCGGCGCACAGGCCCATCCCGCCGCCGAGCGCCGCCCCCTGGACCCGGGCGATGACCGGCACCGGGCACGACTCGATCGCGTCGAGCATGGCCTGCATCGTCCGTGCGTCGCGCTCGTTATCGTCGACCGACAGGCCGATGGCCGACCGCATCCAGGCCACGTCGGCGCCGGCACAGAACACGTCGCCCTCGCCGGCGAGGACGACCCCGCGCAGCGCGCTCGGCGGCTCACCGGCGAGCGCCTCGAACGCCGCGCGCAGCTCCGCAATGAGCGATGCGTCGAACGCGTTGCGGACCTCGGGCCGGGCGAGGGTGACGCGTGCGAACGGCCCGTCGCGCTCCACCCGCACCGTCGCGCTCATCGGCGGCGCCCCCGGACGTGGAACGGCTCGGCGACGGCGCGGACCTGGCCGAGGAGCGGCTCCTCGAGCCACACGACGTCGGTCCCATCGGGCACGTCGACGGTGGCGGCGGCGCCGTCCGGCCCGACGAGCCCGAGGAGCAGGCGTGCCGTGCCGCCGTCATCGGTCTCCACAAGGTACGCCTCCGCCACGCCAGTGCCGGCGAGCTCCGCGGCGAGCGACGACTCGAGCTCCCGCGTGTCGCGGCCCGGGACGCGGACGCGGAGCGAGGCGCGGCGCACCGGCTCGAACAGCGGTTCGTCGGTGCCCGGGATGCGGCCCTCGGCCAGGGCCGTGAGCTCGTCCGGATCGAAGCGGTACGGCACGGGTCCGGCCGGGTCCATGATCGCCGGCAGCCCTGCCGCGGCGAGGTTGGCGATCGCGATTCGCGCGGGGAGCGGCAGGTTGCCGGTCCGTGCCGGCGCCCACGCCGCCAGCGCGCCCACCGAGGCGAACACGACGCTCACCGGCCGGCCCTCGGCCTCCTGGGCGAGCATGACGCTGATCTCGACCTGCTCCTCGTCGTTGACCGCGGAGGCGAGCGCGGCCTTCGCCTCTTCGCCGTGCTCGGGCGGGACGGGCAGCAGGAGCGTGCCGGTCATGAGCGTCCGGTAGAACTCGTGGAGCGCCGCGGGACTCGCCCCGCGCTCCTCGGCGTCACGGGCCGCGAGCATCGCGTCGAACAGGTTGGCGGCGCTCGTCTCGAGCGAGCCGGACGGGACGGATCGATCGTGCGATCCCGGTGCGGGGCGGTCGGTGGCGGAATCCATGGCGTGGGGGCCAGCCTAGCCGATGCTGGTACGATCGATTCATGATCCGGGCGATCGATCACCTCGTGATCGCGACCGATGATCCCGACCGTGCCGCGCGCGAGCTCGAGGATGCCGTCGGCATCAGGTGCACCGGTGGCGGCCGGCACGACGGCCTCGGCACGCGCAACCGCCTCGCCTTCCTGGCCGATGACAGCTACCTCGAGCTCATCGGCGTCGACGACCCCGAGCTGGCGAAGGCGACACCGGTCGGCCGCGCGGCCCTGCGCGCGCTCGAGGAGCGCGGTGGCGGGCTCGCCACGTACGCCCTCCTCGTCGACGAGCTCGACTCCACGGTGGAGGCGCTCCGGGCCGCCGGCTCGTCGATCGGGCCGGTCCAGCCGGGCAGCCGCGTCCGCGACGACGGGGAGGTCGTCCGCTGGTGGATCGCCTACCCGGGTGTCGAGCTCGGTCCGGCCGAGCCGCCGTTCCTCATCCAGCACGAGTACGCCGGCCCGGAGTGGGGACCCGAGGCGATGGCCGCGCGGAGGACGCAGGTCCATCCCATCGGCTCGCCCGTCCACCTCGTCCGGCTCGACGTGGCCGCCGCCGAGCCGCCGAGCGCCGCGGCCAAGCTGCACGCCGAGCTCGGCATCGACCTGTGGGCCGTGGCCGATCTGGCGGTCGCGGACATCGGCCCGCACGTCCTGCGGCTCGTCCCGACCCGCGAGATGGCCACGCCGGCCGTCGTCACGCTGGCGGCCGACGTCGAGACGCCGCGGACGGTGGAGATCCTCGGCCTTCGCTTCGACCTGGAACGGGCGGCCGTGCCGGTGGCCGACCGCCCCTGATCGTCAGGAGGCCGCGGGGGGCGGCTGGTCCTGGCCGGGCCGCGCGCGCTCGTTCACATGCGGTACAGGCTGAATCCCGGCTCCGGGATCGGCGCGTTCAGCGCGGCCGAGATGCCCAGCGCCAGGACGCGCCGCGTGTCGAGCGGGTCGATGACGCCGTCGTCCCACAGCCGGGCGGTCGAGTGGTAGGGCGACCCCTCGCGCTCGTACTTCTCGAGGATCGGGGCCTCGAAGGCGTCGCGGTCCGCATCGGTCTCGAAGCCGCCGCGCACCGTGGACAGGACGCGGGCCGCCTGCTGGCCGCCCATGACGCTGATCCGCGCGTTCGGCCACATCCATAGCTGGCGGGGGCCGTACGCACGCCCCGCCATGCCGTAGTTCCCGGCCCCGAAGCTGCCGCCGACGATGACCGTGAACTTCGGCACGTTCGTGGTCGACACCGCCGTCACGAGCTTCGCGCCATCGCGGGCGATGCCACCGGCCTCGTACTCGCGCCCGACCATGAAGCCGGTGATGTTCTGGAGGAAGAGGAGCGGGATCCGCCGCTGGCTGGCGAGCTCGATGAAATGGGCGCCCTTGAGGGCCGACTGGCTGAACAGGATGCCGTTGTTGGCGAGGATGCCGACCGGGTGCCCCATGACCCGCGCGAAGCCGCACACCAGGGTCTCGCCGTAGCGCTCCTTGAACTCGTGGAAGTCGCTGCCGTCGACGATGCGGCCGATGACCTCGCGCACGTCGTACGACTGCCGCGCGTCGGCGGGCACGATGCCGTACAGCTCGGCCGGGTCGAGCGCCGGCTCGACCGGCTCGGCGACCTGCCACGGCGGTCCGGCCGGCGTCCAGGCGAGGTTGCGGACGATCTCGCGGCCGATGGCCAGGGCGTGCTCGTCGTCGAGCGCGTAGTGGTCGGCCACGCCGGACTGGACGGTGTGGACGTCGGCCCCGCCGAGCTCCTCCGCGGTCACCACCTCGCCGGTCGCGGCCTGCACGAGCGGCGGGCCGCCGAGGAAGATCGTGCCGGTGCCCTTGACGATGACCGTCTCGTCGGACATCGCCGGCACGTACGCCCCGCCGGCGGTGCACGAGCCCATCACCAGCGCGACCTGCGGGATGCCGCGCGCCGAGAGCTGCGCCTGGTTGAAGAAGATCCGCCCGAAGTGGTCGCGGTCGGGGAACACCTCGTCCTGCATCGGCAGGAAGGCGCCGCCGGAGTCGACGAGGTAGAGGCACGGCAGCCGATTCTCGAGCGCGATTTCCTGGGCCCGGAGGTGCTTCTTCACGGTCATCGGGTAGTACGTGCCGCCCTTCACCGTCGCGTCGTTGGCAACGACGACGCAGGTCACGCCCTCCACCCTGCCGATGCCGGTCACGATGCCGGCCCCGGGTGCCTCGTCGTCGTAGAGGCCGGCGGCGGCGAGGGCGTTCAGCTCGAGGAAGGCCGATCCGGGATCGATGAGCCGATCGATCCGCTCGCGGACCGGCAGCTTGCCCCGCTCCCGATGGCGCGCGATCGACCGATCGTCGCCGGCCGCACCCCGCTCGGCGAGGGCGCGATGCCGCTCGCGGAGCTCGTCGACGAGGCGACGCATGGCATCGGCGTTGGCGCGGCTCGTGGCCGAGCCCGGATCGTGGCGGCTGCGCAGGACGGCCATCGGCCGATTATGCGGTGCGGGACGACCTCGGGCGGTCAGCCGGCGGGCGCATCGGTGCGCCGAGCGTCAGGCCAGGGCGACGAGCGGCTTGATCTGCGTGACGTGGGCCGTGTTGACGAGCGCCACGCTCACCACGTGCTCGAACGGCGGCTCGCCGTTGTGGAGCACGTGCGCATCGGTCAGTGGCAGGAAGCGGTCGACCCGGGTCAGGTGGTTGCCGATCTCCATGCCGGGCGCGAGATGGACGTTGCCGGTCAGGCTGAACGGGCCGGCCGCGACGGCGGCGCGGCGCAACCGCCGATGGAGGCGGAGCTGGCGGCTGGCGCGCCACTCGGGCGGCATGGCGAGGATGACGCGCGCGGTCGGCAGCGTCTCCCACTCGCCGGAGTCACCGGGGGCGGCCAGGGTCGCATCGGCGCCGTGCGGCTCGGCGCCGTCGAGCGGCCCGGGGCTCGGGCGCCACAGGCGCAGCTCGTCCTGGGAGCTGAGCAGGTCGGTCACGCGCTGGCCCTGGGGCGCGATCCAGCCGACGATCCGCGCGTCCGCGGTGTACAGCTCGATCGGCGCCAGGTCGGTGGCGAGGTTGACCGCAGCCGTTCCCTGCACGGCCGACTGCTGGCCCCCACGTCGCCAATTCCAGAACGTCAACGTCGTCTCCTCGTGGAAGAGCAGCCCGCGCGGGCACGTGCGCGGGCGCCGAGCTGAACGTACGCGAGGCCCGGGCAAGGACCAACGGGCCGATAGTCCTACCCGTCCGCGCCGGGTGGCGAACGGCTATCGTCTCGCCCGATGATCGAGATCGACGACTTCGCCCGGGTCGACATGCGCGTCGGGCGCGTTCTGTCGGCCGAGCCGTTCCCCGAGGCCCGCAAACCCGCGTACCGGCTGCGGATCGATTTCGGCCCGGAGATCGGCGAGCGGGCCAGCTCCGCCCAGCTCACCGCGACGTACCCGGATCCGGCGGCGCTCGTCGGCCGGTTGGTCGTCGGGGTCGTCAACCTGCCGCCGCGGCGGATCGCGGGGTTCCGATCGGAGGTCCTCGTCCTCGGCGCCGTCGGCCCGGACGGAGCGGTCAACCTCCTCGCGCCGGACGCGGGCAGCGTCCCGGGCCAGCGCATCGCCTGACGGGGGGCCCGGGCCGGCAGGGTTGTCGGACGTTCGCGATCACGCGATACTCCGACTGAAACGGTCGGAGTTCACCGGCCAGCGTTTCTCCCGCCCGCGCGGCAACAGTCCGCGCGCCCGTCGACCATCGGCTCGAAAAGGAGCCCGACGCATCACGATGTCCGTTGCCGATCCAACCACCCGACAGAACGCCGTGCTCGTCACCACCGAGTGGGCCCGCGCGCACCTCGACGACCCGGCGGTCCGGTTCCTCGAGGTCGACGTCGACACGTCGGCCTACGACTCGGGCCACCTTCCCGGCGCCGTCGGCATCAACTGGAAGACGCAGCTCACCGATCGCCTCCTGCGCGACCTCGTCAGCCGCGACGACCTCGAGCGGCTGCTGCGCGACGCCGGCGTGAACGACGACACGCGCATCGTCCTGTACGGCGACAACAACAACTGGTTCGCGGCCTGGGCCTACTGGCAGCTGCGCTACCACGGGATCGACAACGTCCGGCTGCTCGACGGCGGCCGCGCCAAGGTCGAGGCCGATGGCCTGCCGCTGACGACCGATGCGCCCAGCCACCCGGCCGGCTCGATCACCGTCCCGGCGCAGACCCGCGAGGAGCTGCGCGCGTACCGCCAGCAGGTGCTCGACGGCATCGGCACGGCGCGCCACCTCGTCGACGTCCGGTCCCCGGAGGAGTATCGCGGCGAGCTGTCGGCGCCGGCCCACCTGCCGCAGGAGGCGGCGCAGCGCCGTGGCCACGTGCCGGGTGCCGTCAACGTGCCGTGGTCGCAGGCGGTCGCCGAGGACGGCACCTTCAAGCCGGTCGACCAGCTGCGCGAGCTGTACGCCAGCCAGGGCGTCGACGGCAGCGAGGAGGTCGTGGCCTACTGCCGCATCGGCGAGCGGTCGAGCCACACCTGGTTCGTGCTCCACGAGCTGCTCGGCTACGACAACGTCCGCAACTACGACGGCTCGTGGACCGAGTACGGCTCGCTCGTCGGCGCCCCGATCGAGACCGGAGACGGGTCGGCGAATTGACCGACTCCCCGACGCGCTCGATGGTCGGGCCGGCTCCCGACGGGATGCCGGCTCCCGACCTCGTCCCGCCGCAGATCGCGCGGGCCGGCGACCCGTTCGCCGCGCTGCGGATCGTCCATTTCGTCTCGCGCCTGCGGCGGAACGAGACGCATCAGCTGCGGGACGTCGTGACGGCGCTCAACGCCGAGTTCCTCGACTGGTCGTTCGGCGAGAAGGTCGTCCTCGCCGAGCTCGTCCAGCTCCAGGCCAACTGGGGGATCAGCTTCCACGGTGACGACCGCATCGTGCTCGATCGCAACGAGCGCGGCCACACGCTCCTCGTCGTCGACTCGCAGAAGATGAACGCGTTCCTCGTGGCCGAGGCGAAGCGCCTGGCCGAGGCCTGCGAGGCCGAGCTGCGCGACTTCTCGCTCGGCGACGGGATCTCGCGCGACTTCTAGATCGGCGCGGCTCGGCCGCTTCGGCGCCCCCGATGCGGTTCAGCCGCGGAGGTGCTCGAGCTTGTCGTCGCGGCCGATGAGGATGAGCTCGTCGCCCTCCGCGATTCGCTCGTCGCGGGCCGGGTTGACGAAGACCTGCTTCCCGCGGCGCAGCGCGACGGGGGTGAGGCCCAACCGGCCCTTGAGGTCGAGCTCGCCGAGCGTCCTGCCGACGAACGAGCGCGGCGGCCGGATCTTCTCGATCCCGAAGCTCGGCGCCACGTCGAGGTAGTCGATGACGTTCGGCACGTTGAACGAGTGCGCCAGCCGCAGGCCGGTCTCGCGCTCGGGGAACACGACGCGGTCGGCGCCGACGCGGGCGAGGATCTCGCCGTGGAGCTGGCTGCCGGCCTTGGCGATGACGTTCCCCACGCCGAGGCGCTTGAGCACCATGACGGCGAAGATCGAGGGCTCGGCGTCGCCGCTGATGGCCACCACCGCCGTGCCGAACTCGGCGGCACCCGCCGCGCGCAGGGCGTCCTCGTCGGCGGCGTCGAGCTGGAGCGCGTGGGTGACGTCGGGCGCGATCTCGTTCACCCGCTGCTCGTTGCGGTCGACGGCGAGCACCTCGTGACCGAGCCGCTCGAGCTCGCGCGCCAGCGCGGTCCCGAACCGCCCGAGCC
Organism: Candidatus Limnocylindria bacterium; assembly: GCA_036262075.1. Classification (GTDB taxonomy): domain Bacteria; phylum Chloroflexota; class Limnocylindria; order QHBO01; family QHBO01; genus JACDBZ01. The sequence goes on along the minus strand of DATAJO010000025.1, from coordinate 16,156 downwards.
CGATGACCATGACCTGCTGCGACGCCATCTGACGCTCCCTGGTTGGCTGAACGGTGAGCCTAGCCGATGCGGACGCTCTCGACCGCCGGCCGGAACGAGACCGGTCGCGCGCGAGCCGCGAGGGCGAGGACGAGGGTGAGCGGGCCGAGGCGGCCGGCGAACATCGCCATGGTCGTGATGAGCCGCGCGACGTCGCTCGTTTCCCGCGTCATGCCGGTGCTCGCGCCGACGGTGCCGAAGGCGGAGATCGACTCGAACAGGGTCTGCACGAATGCCGCATCGGTCGTCACCGTCAGCCCGACGCCGACGACGAAGACGAAGATCGCCGCCAGCAGGACGACGGCGATCGACCGGTAGACGATCGCGTGCTGGATGCGCCGCCCGAACGCGGTCGCCGACGGCTGTCCGCGGACGGTCGAGGCCACGGCGACGAGCAGCACGCCGAGCGTGTTGACCTTGATGCCGCCGGCGGTCGAGCCGGACGCGCCGCCGATGAACATCAGCGCCATGACGGTGAACAGCGTCGTGTCGAGCAGTGCGCCGGTGTCGAGGGCCGTGAAGCCCGCGGTTCGCAGCGTGGCCGACTCGAAGAACGCGTTGAGGAAGCGCTGGGACTCGGGCAGCGCCCCGAGGGTCCGCGGGTTCGCCCATTCGGTCAGCCCGATGACGAGCGCGCCGGCCATTAGCAGGACCCCGGTCAGCGACAGGACGAGCTTCGTCTCGAGGGCCATCCGCGCCCACTTCCGGCGCACGACGGCGTCACCCACGATCGCGAACCCCAGTCCGCCGAGGGTCAGCAGGACGGCGTGGCTGCCGAGCACGACCCAGTCGTCGCGGAACGGGATGAGCGACCGGAAGCCGCCGGTCAGGTCGAAGCCGGCGTTGTTGAAGGCCGACACCGAGTGGAAGATGCCCCACCACACGCCCTGCGGATCGCCGGGCGGCCCGGCCTCGGGTCCCGATACGAACGCGAACGACAGGATGACCGCGCCGACGAGCTCGCAGGCGATCGTGAAGATCGCGATTCGCTTGAGGAGCGTCGTGACGCTGCCGAGGTTGATCCCGCCCAGCGACTCCTGCACGACGACTCGCTCGCGGAGCGTCGTCCGGCGGCCGGCGAACACGAACAGCAGGAGCGTCGAGCCGGCCATGATCCCGAAGCCGCCGGCCTGGATGAGGAGCAGGATGACGGCCTGCCCGAACGGGCTCCAGTACGTTGCCGTGTCGAACACGACGAGGCCGGTGACGCACGCGGCGCTCGTGGCCGTGAACAGAGCGTCGAGGAACCGGGTCGGCTCACCGCTCGCCGTCGCCATCGGCAGCATGAGGAGGACGGTCCCGACCGCGATGAGGAACGCGAACAGGAGGAGCAGCGAGAGCGCGGGCGCCGGCGCTCGCCGCAGCCGCTTCGGCGGCTTGATCGTGAACTCCTGCGGCTGCCGTCGCTCGACGCGGACGCGCCGATCCCCGGGCCTGCTGCCCTCGTGCGTCATCGGCTCCCGCCGGCCAGCTCATGCACGGGCATGAGGGTAGCGGGTCGCCTGGTCAGACTCGGTCGCTGTCCCCGGCCTGACCGAGCTGTGCGCCGACCGGCTCGCCCGTGGCCGGCCGCACCTCGCCCTCGCTGACGGGCAGCGGCACGCGGCGCGGCTTCGGCCGGAAGGGGCTCGTCTCGGGAACCACCGGTCCATCGGTCTCGGCCAGGACGCCGCTCCGATAGGCCTCCCACACCGCCATCACCGTGTCGCGATGCGGCCGGATGCGGCAGTGCTCGTCGCGGTTGCCCATCTCGTCGCAGTAGCCGAGCGGCACGCACTTCGGCGCCAGGAAGCTCCCGAAGAACGGCGAGACGCGGAAGATCTCATGGCGGATCTGCTTGAACAGCTGCCGGATCTCCCACTGCGCCATGGTGCACAGCCGTAGCCCGGACATGTGGATGAGCTGACGCAGGTTCACCGTCATGATGAGGTTCGTCTGCATCGCGTTCGGGAAGATGAACCGGGCGTCCTCGGCAGGTACCTCGGCCTGGAGCAGCTGGCCGTAGAGATCGAGGTTGTCGTCGATCGCGCGCTGGAAGCGGCCGGCGAGGTCGTCGGGCAGGTCGCCCTTGGTGATCGAGTCGGGAATCGTGAAGTTGTCGCGCCGCTTGAAGCTCACGTAGCGCTGCGACTGCTGGTCGAATGCCGTCCCGGCCCGATGCCGCACGAGCTGGTGCGACAGCGTCCGCGTCACGCCGCTGATCGCGAACGTGAAGTTCACGTGCTCGATCGTGCTGCCATGGCCAGACTCCATGACCTTGCGGACGAGGTTCTGCTGCTTCTCGTCGGCCACCTGTCGCGACACCGCCCTGTCCCAGATCTGGTCCGGCACCTGCTCCGAGTAGCACGTCCGGCAGGCGGTGTAGATGATCGGCAGGTAGTACTCCTCGACGATCTCCTTCGTCGGGAAGATGAGCCGGGCCGACAGTGCGGCAGAGGTGGGCGGCATGGGGACCTCACGATGCCAGCCCGCGGCTGGCCGGGCTATAGGGTTATCCCCGAGACTTACCCACACATTGTATGACATCGGTGGATAACTCCCGGACGCCCCGTTCCCGCTGACAGCCGCCGAAACGAGCGCAGATCCAGGAGCCGATGCGCCCGCCGGCAGCCTCGCGCCGGCGGCGCGTGTCATACGGTGCCGTCGTTCTCCCGGGCGGGCTCGGCCTCCGCAACGTCGTCGCCGCGCGGCGCCAGGCGCCGCATCCGGTCGACCCCGACGCGGTTGCCGCCCGCCGCCTTCGCGCCCTCGAGCGCCTCCTCGGCGCGGGCCAGCAGCGCGTCGACGTCCGCCGTCTCGCCGGCCCGCATGACGGCGACGCCCGCACTCACCGTCACGGCGACCGGGGCACGGCCGACGACGATCTCCCGACCGGCGAGCCGATGGCGGAGGGCCTCGGTGAACGTCGTCGCGCCCGCCTCGTCGGTGTGCGGCAGGATGGCGAGGAAGCAGTCGGCGGCCAGGCGCCCGAGGGCATCGGCCGTCCGCACCCGGAGGCGGAGCCGGAGGGCGACCTCGGCCAGCACCGCGTCGCCGGCCGACGTGCCCAGCGCGCGGTTGAGCTCGGCGAAGGCGTCGACGTCGAGGAGCACGACCGCCACCGGGTGCCGGTAGCGGTTCGCCTCGGCCACCTCGGTCCGCAGCCGGTCGAGGATGGCGGTCCGCGAGGGGAGGCCGGTGAGCTGGTCGACCGTCGCGCCGCGCTCGATCTCGGCGCGCTGGAGCTCGATCGTGCGACGCGACTGCATGAGCTCCTCGATCGTGCCGCGCAGCTCGCGGCTCAGCCGCTCGCTCTCGGGCGCGCGGCCCGGGTCGCGGATGATGGCGGTCACCCCGGCGCCGGATCGATGCATCGTGATGTCGAGGCCGCCGACGCCGCGCTCGACAGTGTCGAGCCGGTCGTGCGCCGGCAGGCCGGTGATCGGGACGCCGAGGAGGTCCTCCATCCGCGTCCCGCGTGACGTCTCGTCGAGGCTGAGGAGCGTGCCCGCCGTCGCGTTCCAGTCGGCGAGCCGCAGCCGCCCGTCGAAGCGCAGGACCGCATCGGCCAGGCGGGCGGCGAGGTCCGGAAGCCGCTCGTCGTTGTCGGTCCCGACGACAGACTCCGGCTCGGCGATCGCGCGACGGGCAGCGAGGGCCGCCGATGCCGCCAGCGCCCCAACGCCGATCGGCACCTCGAGGCCGCCCTCGCGGGCGATCCCGAGCGCCGCCGCGCCGACGGCCAGGGCGGCGATCTCCGCCATCAGCGGCCGGCCGACCGCCACGACGGCGCCGATGACGCCGAGGCCGACCGCGACGATCAGCGGCAGCGCGCCCGCCTCGAGGACGAGGTCGCCGGCCGTGAACAGCTCGGCGAGGGCCAGGGTCGTGCCGACCACCACGAGCCGGCGGCCGCTGCCGTCGATCGGCGGCGTGCCGGTCCGGTCCGCCAGCGCCGCCCCGAGTGACATGGCGGACGCGCCGAGGATCGGCAGGCTGACCGATGGCGCGCCGAGGCCGAGGAGCACGGCCGCGCCGGCGAGGGCGGCCGCCGACCCGGCGGCGAGGATTGCGGCCACGTCCCCGGTTCGGAGGCCGGCGACGATCCCGGCGAGGCTCGCGCCGGCGGCGGCGATGGCGAGGAGCCAGCCGAGCGCGGGAAGGACCCAGGCGGCGTCGGACGCGTCGAGGTCGATCGGCGGGAGGAGCCGGATGGCGGCCAGGAGGCCGGCGGCGATCGTCGCGAGCAGCAGCGCCGTCGCGGCGCTCACGAGCGCCGCACGGCCGGGACGTGGCATTCGTCGAGTCTCCGGTCCGGCGTGGGTCGGCTCAATGGTACGAACGAGCCCGCCGCCGACCCTATACTCGGCTCGCCGTGAACGAGCGTCCGCCAGCCGTGATGTCGCGCGCCGCGTTCCTCGCGGCGACGGATCGGCTCATCGCCGACGGGGAGGGGATCGTCGCGCAGCCGGCCTGGGATGCGTTCCGCGCCTGGCTGCTCGAGTCCGATCGCCTGCTCGAGCAGGTGTGGGGCCGGATGGACCGCTACCACCTCGCCTGGCTGAACGTCGGGCGGGACAGTGCGCCGCCCGGATCGCCGCTCGACGAGGCCGGCATCCGCCGCTTCATCGCCGAGGTCGCCAGCGCGAAGCTCGCCGTCCTGCGTACGATGAGGGCGGCCGTCGAGCGCCAGGGATCGCCCCGGCTCAGCGACGGCCCGGACGATCCTCGCGATCCCCGGGACCCCGACGCCAGAGCGACACGTGACCAGGAGGGCCGGTGACCCAGCAGATCAAGCCGGGCGGCCTCGCAGCCGTCCTCGCGCATCCCGACGACGAGAGCTTCGGCTGTGCGGGCGCGCTCGCGCTCGCCCATCGCGCGGGCGAGACGACGCGGCTGCTCGTCGCCACCCGCGGCGAGGCCGGCACGCCGGACGGCGTTCCGGATCCGGACTTCGGGGGCACGCGGGAAGCGGAGCTCATCGCCGCGGCCCGCATCATCGGCCTCGACGAGGTCACCATCCTCGGCGGCTTCCCGGACGGCGGGGTCGCGGACCAGCCGTTCGACGCGCTCGTCGACGAGATCGCGGCCTGGCTCGAGGAGCATCGGCCGACGGCGGTCATCACCTTCGGGCCGCACGGCGTGACCGGCCATCCCGACCACATCGCCGTGGGCAGCGCCACGCGCTGGGCGGTCGAGCGCCTCGCGGAATCGGGCATCGCGCCGAACTCGGTGTACGTGATCTCACCGATCTTCGACCCGACCCGGACCCGCTACGACCTCTCGCCGGAGGAGCAGGTGGCGACGCACCGGATCGACATCACCCCGGTGCTCGACGTGAAGCTCGCCGCGCTCGAGGCCCACGCCTCGCAGACCGACACCGCCGAGGAGATCGCCGCGCTGCGCGCGGCCATCGCCAACGGCGACACGGTGTACGAGGGCTATCACCGCGTCCGCCCGATCGTCCCGCAGCCGCATCCGAAGTTCGACGAGAGCCTGCTCTAGAAGTCGCCTCCGGCCCGTCCGCCCGTCTCCGGGCGCGTCCGTCCGCGTCCGGGGGTGCGGCCGACGTGCGATCGGCGCCGCTGGCGTATCCTTGACGCATGACGATCGACCAGAACCTCGGCAAGGTCGACGAGGTGATGACGGCGCTGTACGACATCCACGATCCGGAGATCGGGATGAGCATCGTCGACCTCGACCTCATCAAGGCCGTCGAGATCGGGTCGGAGGGAGCTCCGACCGAGATCAAGATGGTCCTGACCACGCCGTTCTGCCCCTGGGCGGGGGAGCTCATCCAGACCGTGAAGACGAAGGCCGAGGAGGTCGTCGGGCCGCCGGTCAAGGTCACGCTCCTCGCCGAGCGCTGGGAGCCGCCGCCCGGCCTCTTCTAGCCCGTGCCCAACCGCCGGTGGAACGCCGGCGCAACCGCGGGTGCGTGCGCTCGGCGGTACTGTCACACTCGGGGGGCCGATGCGCATCTATACCCGCAAGGGCGACGACGGAACCACCGGCCTCCTGTTCGGCGGCGACCGGATCAGCAAGGCTGACCTGCGCACCGACGCCTACGGCACGACCGACGAGGCCATCTCGGCGCTCGGCCTTGCTCGCGCCTCGATCGGCGAAGCCACGGACCGGATCGAGGCCCGGCTCGCCGAGCTCGTCATCCGGCTCCAGCGCGAGCTCTTCGTCGTCGGCGCCGAGCTCGCGACCCACGCCGACCGCCGGCATCGGCTCACCGATGGCGTCTCCCGCGTCACCGCCGACATGGTCGCCGCGCTCGAGCGCGAGATCGACGAGCTCGAGCAGCTCGTCGAGCAGCCGAAGGAGTTCGTCCTCCCGGGCGAGACGCCGACCGGCGCCGCCCTCGACCTGGCGCGCACGACCGTCCGCCGTGCCGAGCGCCGATGCGTCGGCCTGGCGCGTGCCGGTGAGCTGCCGGACTCGCAGGTCGTGCCCTACCTGAACCGGCTCGCCGACCTCCTGTTCGTCGCCGCCCGCGCCGCCGATGGAGGCTTCCGCCCCGTCCGGCGCTGACCCCGGATTCCTGCGAGCACACGGCCCGATCCTCGCGGATTCGTACGCGATGAGAGATCCACCCGCGGTATCGGTGTGCTGGCACCTCCGTCCGCGCGACGCGACGTCCGTTCCGACGGCGGTAGAATCGGCGCTCAGGCCCACCGGCCCGGCTCCGGATGCGGAGGGCGCCGCGGCAGGCCGCTCCAGCGTGGCGCACTGACAAGGAGACTCACACGATGATCTATGCCGTCACCAACCCCGCCACGGGCGAGACGGTCAGCACGTACGACACCATCTCCGACGCGGACCTCGAGGCGGCCATCGCCGCCGCCGACCAGGCGCACCGCACCTGGTCGAGGCGGACCACCGTCGCGGAGCGGGCCGACCTCATCCGTCGCGTGGCCGAGCTCCATCGCGAGCGCCGCCAGGAGCTGGGCGAGATCATCGTTCGCGAGATGGGCAAGCCGATCGGGCAGGCCCTGGCAGAAGTGGACTTCGCGGCGGACATCTACGAGTACTACGCGGACCACTCGCCCGAGTTCCTGAAGGACGAGCCGATCGAGCTGCTCGCCGGCGAGGGCTCGGCGGTGATCCGCCGCTCGTCGTTGGGCGTCCTGCTCGGCGTGATGCCCTGGAACTTCCCGTACTACCAGGTCGCGCGCTTCGCGGGTCCGAACCTCATCATCGGCAACACCATCCTGCTGAAGCACGCCGCCCAGTGCCCGGAGTCGGCCGCGGCGATGGATCAGATGTTCCGCGACGCGGGCTTCCCCTCGGGCGCGTACGTGAACATCTACGCGTCCCACGACCAGATCGAGCGCATCATCGCGGACCCGCGCGTCCAGGGCGTCTCGCTCACCGGGTCGGAGCGGGCCGGGGCCCAGGTCGCCGCGATCGCCGGCCGCCACCTGAAGAAGGTCGTGCTCGAGCTCGGTGGCTCGGACCCGTTCATCCTCCTGTCGACGGACGACCTCGACGCCACGGTCCAGCAGGCGATCGATGCCCGGCTCGACAACAGCGGCCAGTCATGCAACGCCGCGAAGCGCTTCATCGTGGCCGATGAGCTGTACGAGCCGTTCCTGGAGAAGTTCACCGCCAAGCTGGCCGAGGTGGAGCCGGCCGACCCGACCTCGGAGGACGCCGCGCTCGGCCCGCTGTCGTCGCTGGAGGCCGCCGAGCGTCTCGACGAGCAGGTCAGGCGGGCCATCGAGCATGGCGCGAAGCTCGTGCACGGCGGCACCCGCAAGGGCGCGTTCTTCCCGACGACCGTGCTGACCGATGTGACGCCCGACAACCCGGCGTCCAAGGAGGAGTTCTTCGGACCCGTCGCCCAGGTCTATCGCGCCAACGACGAGGCCGATGCGGTGCGGATCGCGAACGACACGCCGTACGGCCTGGGCTCGTACGTCTACTCGAAGGACCCCGAGCAGGCACTGCGCGTGGCCGACCAGATCGAGGCCGGCATGGTGTTCGTCAACGTCGTCCTCGCCGACGGCGCCGAGCTGCCGTTCGGCGGCATCAAGCGCTCCGGCTCCGGCCGCGAGCTCGGCCGGTTCGGAGCCGACGAGTTCACGAACAAGAAGCTGATCCGCATCGGCTGAAGCCGGGAGACGGGGGGGTCTGAGCGATGGGACGCGGCTGGTCGGCGGCGGCCGGTTCAGCCCGTCTCGACGACGAGCGCCTCGTTCGGCCGCAGCTCCACGACGCGCTCGACCGCGGCGCCGTCGCGGTCGCGGTGGGTGCCGATGAGCACCCGCCCCGGCCCGGCATCCGGCATGGAGCGCGGCTCGGCGGTGAGGTTCAGGACGACGTTCAGCGAGCCCTCCGGACCGATGCGCCGGAAGGCGAAGACCCCGTCCGGCGTCGGGCCGAAGCGCTCGAAGTCGCCGCGATGGAGGACCGGGTGCTCGCGGCGCAGCCGGAGGAGGTCGCGCGTCAGCGTCAGCAGGGAGTGCGGGTCCTCCGCCTGGCCGGCGACGTTGACTTCGGTGTAGTCCGGCGCGATCGGCAGCCAGGGCGTGGCGTCCGGCGGGCAGAAGCCGGCGTTCGGCGAGGCGTCCCACTGCATCGGCGTCCGCTCCGGGTCACGGCCGCGGCCGGGCTCGCGCCGCTCGAGCGGGTCGCGCGCCTCCTCGGTCGAGATCGGCACGTCGACCATCCCGATCTCCTCGCCGTAGTAGACCGTCGGCGTCCCGCGCAGGGTCAGCAGCAGCAGCATCCCGGCCGGCGCCTGGTCACGACCCGCCCGGTGCGGCGAGGCGAAGCGTGGCTGGTCGTGGTTGCCGAGCACCCACGACGCCCAGGCGCCGGGCGGCAGCGCGTCCTGCACGCCCTCGACCGCGCGCCGCACCGCATCGGCCCGCCACGGCGCGAAGGTGAGGTGGAAGTTGAACGGGACGTGGATCTCGTCTTGGCGTTCGCCGTAGTAGCGCGCCCACGTGTCGAAATCGGGATGGTGGAGCTCGCCGATGCTGACCCGATCGCCGGGGTACGAGTCGAGCAGCGCACGGAACGACCGATACAGCTCGTGCATGTCCGGGTGGTTGTGGTCGTTGAGGTGGAGCTGCCGGATCCACGGCCCGAGGCGCGCCAGCTCCTCCGGCGTCGCCGACGGATTCGGCGGGTTGTCCGCCAGGTTCGGGTCCTTCATGACCATCGGCGCGACGTCGATGCGGAAGCCGTCGACGCCCCGGTCGAGCCACCAGCGCGCTACGTCGAACATCGCCTGCCGGACCTCCGGGTTGCGCCAGTTGAGGTCGGCCTGCTCGGGCAGGAAGGTGTGGAGGTAGTACTGGCCGGTCGCCTCGTCCCATGCCCACGCTGGACCGCCGAACATGCTCACCCAGTTGTTCGGCGGGCTGCCGTCCGGCTTCGGGTCGCGCCAGATGTACCAGTCGCGCTTCGGGTTGTCGCGTGACGAGCGCGACTCGACGAACCAGGGATGCTCGGTCGAGGTGTGGTTCGGGACGTAGTCGACGACGACGCGGATGTGCCGCTCGTGGGCCGCGACGAGGAGCTCGTCGAAGTCGTCGAGCGTACCGAACAGCGGGTCGACGTCGGTGTAGTTCGCCACGTCGTAGCCGAAGTCCGCCATCGGCGAGGGATAGAACGGCGAGATCCAGATCGCGTCGACGCCGAGCCAGGCGAGGTAGTCGAGCTTGCCGGTAATGCCCTTCAGGTCCCCGGTGCCGTCGCCGTCCGCATCGGCGAAGCTGCGTGGGTAGACCTGGTAGACGGCTGCCGTCTGCCACCAGCGGGGTGCCTGCGTCATGTCTGCAGCCTAGCCGATGCGCCGGCGCCGACTCGGCGCCGCCTGGACCATGGACTGCTAGGATCGGGGCCCATGACCGACGCGACCCCGTCCCTCGAACCGCCCGCGAGCGAGAAGCTGCCGCGCGGGCGGACGCCGGCCCTCGATCCGGCGGAGGCCGATCGCCTGTTCCGGGAGGGCGTGGCCCTGTTCAACGGGGTCCGCTACTGGCACGCGCACGAGGCGTGGGAGACGCTGTGGCGAGCGGCGCCGGAGGAGGACCGCGACTTCTACCAGGGCCTCATCCAGGTCGCGGCGGGGCTGCTCCATCTCCAGCGCCGCAACCTGCGCGGCGCACTGATCAAGCTCGAGCAGGGTGTGGAGAAGCTGCAGAAGTACCAGCCCGCCCACCACGGCATCTTCGTCAACGAGCTGATCGGCCAGGCGACGCGGATCATCGGTGAGCTGCGCGAGGGATACGTTCCGTACCTCATCCCGCCGGTGATCCGGTTCACCGAGTTCGAGGAGCCGGACTTCAGCCGATGAGCGACGAGGGCTTCCGGATCGAGCGCGACTCGATGGGTGAGGTTCGCGTCCCGGCCGACGCGAAATGGCGCGCACAGACCCAGCGCGCGATCGAGAACTTCCCGATCTCCGGCACGCGGCTCGAGCGCGCCCAGATCGAGGCGCTGGCCCGCATCAAGGCGGCCGTCGCGGCGGTGAAGCGCGACGAGGGCATGATCGAGCCGGACCTCGCCGATGCGATCATCGCCGCCGCCGAGTCCGTCGCGCGCGGCGAGCACGACGACGCGTTCCCGATCGATGTCTTCCAGACCGGGTCGGGCACGAGCAGCAACATGAACATGAACGAGGTGCTGGCGACCCTCGCCGCGGAGAAGCTCGGGCGCCCCGTTCATCCGAACGACGACGTCAACCATCCGATGTCGTCGAACGACCTGTTCCCGGCCTCGATCCACGTCGCCGCCACCGCCGGCGTCGTCCGCGACCTCGTCCCGGCCCTCGAGCACCTCGCCGGCTCGCTGGACGCCAAGGCGAACGAGTTCGCCGACGTCGTGAAGGCCGGCCGCACCCACCTCATGGACGCGACGCCGGTCACGCTCGGCCAGGAGTTCGGCGGCTACGCCACCCAGATGCGGATCGGCATCGAGCGCCTCCAGTCCACGCTGCCGCGCGTCGCCGAGCTGCCGCTCGGCGGGACGGCGGTCGGGACCGGCATCAACTCGCCACCCGGCTTCGGTGGACGGGTCATCGCCGAGGTGGCGCGCCAGACCGGCCTGCCGTTGACCGAGGCGCGCGACCATTTCGAGGCCCAGGGCGCACGGGACGCGCTCGTCGAGCTGTCGGGCCAGCTGCGGACGATCGCCGTCAGCCTCACGAAGATCTGCAACGACCTGCGCTGGATGGGTTCCGGGCCGCGCGCCGGCCTCGGCGAGATCAACCTGCCGGACCTTCAGCCGGGCTCGTCGATCATGCCGGGCAAGGTGAACCCGGTCATCCCCGAGGCAGCGCTCATGGTGTCCGCCCAGGTCGTCGGAAACGACGCGACGATCGCCTGGGCCGGCGCGGCCGGCAACTTCGAGCTCAACGTCATGCTGCCGGTCATCGGCCGCAACCTGCTCGAGTCGATCCGGCTGCTCGCCGCCGTCACGCGGCTCCTCGCCGACCGCTGCGTCGACGGCATCACCGCCAACGTCGAGCGGCTGCGCGAGTACGCCGAGTCGTCGCCGTCGATCGTCACGCCGCTCAACAAGTACCTCGGCTACGAGGAGGCGGCGAAGATCGCGAAGCAGGCGCTCGCCGAGCGAAAGACGATCCGCCAGGTCGTCATCGAGCGCGGGCACGTCGCCGAGGGCCGGATCACCGAGCAGCAGCTCGATGAGGCGCTCGACGTCATGCGCATGACGCGGCCCTAGCCGGTCACGGGTCGCGCGGTCCGGGCAGGAACGCGTACTTCAGCGTGCTGCGCTCGCCGATGGGCGAAAGCACGACCTCGAGCCACACGAGCAGGTCGCCGGCGACGTGCGGTCGGAGCGCGCTCGTGTCGGATGCCAGGGAGTGCCGCTCGAGCACCTCGGCCTCGTCGGCGAGGAGGTCGTAGACGCCGATCTGGAAGCTGTCGGCGCCCCACCAGGCCGCGTACCGATAGCCCGCCGACGGGTAGTTCACCCACTGCTGCGGCCGGGTCGACAGGCGTCGCACGCTGCCGTCGGCGAGGTCGTACCGGAACATCTTTCCCCAGTTCATCATCGCGAAGCCCTCGTCGGCCTCCTTCCACAGGACGCCGCCGTCGACGATCAGGGGCATCGTCGCCAGGCCCGAGCGGTCGAGTCGCTGCGGCTCGCTGCCCGGGATGGTGCTGGTGAGGTAGACCTGCCGCTCGTCGTCCGCCCCGCCGTCGAGGTAGTGGACCTCGACGTAGGCGAGGGCCGTGCCGGCGACGGACGGGAACCACAGCTCGCCCTCGGCGGCCGGCAGCTCGCGGATCGTGCGTGGCTCCCAGTCCGGCGCGTGGGCGATCCGCAGCTGCGACACCGGCCCGGCGGGGCCGCGGTCGAACGCGGTCCACACCACGGTGTCCTCGTTGACCGAGACGCTCGGCACGAGGCTCGACACGTCCTCGTCGCCCGGATGCTCGTCGAGCCGGATCGGCTCGGTGGCGTCGCGTGGCAGGAGCCACAGCGTCCAGGCGCGCTCGCCGGTCAGCGGCATGTCGACGAACGCGTAGGTCCCGACGTCGCCGGCGATGACGACGAGCGCGTGGTCGCGCTCCGGGTTGCGCCACAGCAGCTCGGGCTCGCCGTCGGGTGGCGTGATCCGCCACAGATCGGGCGTCCCGTTCGGCCCGGCATCCTCCGCGCGCGCCGACGCGAACACGATCGAGCGCGCGTCGCTCCGGAACTCGCCGATCGGGTTCGTCAGCGCCGGGTCGATCGTGCCGATCTCGACGCGCGAGGCCAGACCCGGCTCCGCCGTCGGACGCGGCGTCGCGGTGGCTGCTGGCGCGACCGATGCGGCCGCCGGGGAGGCGGCGCTCGGCGCCGCCTCCCCGCTCGTCGACGGCGTGGGCGAGGGCGGGACGGTGGTCGTGCACGCCACCGTCATCGCGACCAGGGCGATCGCGGCCGCCCGGCGCCATCGTCGGCGGTTCACCACACGAACCGCCCGGTGTGCTCGCCGATGAGGGCGGCGAGGTGGCGCGTCGGCAGCCAGAACTTGCCGGTGGCCCCGCCCTCGTCCCGCGACGAGTCGGTGTAGTAGGCGCGCGCCGTGTCGCCGCCGTTCCAGAGGCCGAGCCAGCCGTAGATGCCGATCCAGTGGCCGACCGAGTTCACGGCCCGCGGCCAGCTCGGCAGGAAGAACTGCGAAAAGCGGTCGTGCGGCTTGACGGGGATCGCCATCGGCATGCGCGCGACGCTGATGTTCGATCGGATGTAGCCGTGGAGCTCGTCACCGCTCGCGCGGTCGCCGTCGCGGTCGCGGAGGTCGGTCACGACCCAGTCCCAGCCGGCCGGGCGGCGGGGAGCGTTGGCCGTCGATCGCTCCAGCCCGATCTCGAGCGAGGTGGCGTTGGTCTGGCCGTTGGCATCGGTGCCCATCCAGCCGGCGATGAGCGCCTGGGTGTACTTGTTGGCGCCCGGCGCCATGTTCCAGGCGTAGTTCGCGACGACCTGGCCGACCGCCGGGCCGCAGTAGTGGCCGAACTGCTGGTCGCGGGCCTCCATGCTGAGGAAGCCCTGCGGCGGGGCGCACCCGGCCAGCCTCGGGTCGGCCGGCGCGGTCGTGGACACCGGCGCGGTCGTGGACAACCGCGCGGTCGTGGACAACGGCGCGCTCGTGGACTGCGGCGTGACGCAGGCGAGGGGCAGGAGCTCCTGGCCCGAGTCGGCCATGGCGCGCAGGTTCGCATCGGCCTCGGCGATGCGCCGCTCCGATGCGGCGCGCTCGGCGGCGGTGAGCGGACGCTCGACGGTCGTCCCGATCGGCCGGGTCATCGGGTCCCGGCCCATGACCGGGGCGGCGACGACGGTGGCGAGCATCGTCGCGGTGAGGATGGCGAACGCCATCCGGCGGGCAAACATGAGGGCAGCCTCCAGTTCCGTGGAGGCGAGCCGGCGTCGGCGAGTGCGATCGGTGTGGAGGCCATGATGGCCATATCGTCTTCACAGCCGCTTACCAGCGGCTTATCGGCAGCCGGCGCGTGATCGGCGCACGCAGACGCACGAACGCCGCCCCACGAGGGGACGGCGCTCGTTCGTTGAGCCGTCGCATCGGGGTGCCACTACTTCAGCCCCGTTTCGTTGTACGAACAGGAATCCCGGTACGACGGTTCTTCGGTTGTAGGGCCATGATCGAGCGCGGCCCGGGGAGCCGGAAGGGACGAATGTCCCGCATCGGCCGGGAATCCTGCGCCCCCGGCGGCTCGGCGTAGAATTCGACGCGCCCCCTGCACATCCCGACCGTTCTGGAGAACAGATTCGACGTGTCCACGACGTTCCATAACCTCATCGGCGGCGAGTGGAAGCCGTCCGCATCCGGCGCGACCTTCACGAGCGTCAGCCCGGCCGACCACGATGACGTCATCGGCGAGTTCCCGGCGTCCGGCCCGGCCGACGTCGACGCCGCGGTGACCGCCGCCCAGCGCGCGTTCCGCGACTGGTCGCTGATGCCGGCACCGAAGCGTGGCGAGATCCTGTTCAGGGTCGCCCGCCTCCTGGCCGAGCACAAGGAGGAGCTCGCCCGCCTCATGACCCGCGAGATGGGCAAGGTGCTGCCCGAGGCGCGCGGCGACGTCCAGGAGGCGATCGACGTCGCGTACTACATGGCCGGCGAGGGCCGCCGCCTGTTCGGCCAGACCGTCCCGTCCGAGATGCCCGACAAGTTCGCGATGGCCATCCGGCGGCCGATCGGCGTCGTCGGCATCATCACCCCCTGGAACTTCCCGATCGCCATCCCGGCCTGGAAGCTGTTCCCGGCGCTCATCTGCGGCAACACCGCGGTCATGAAGCCCGCCTCGGACACCCCGGCCTGCATGGTCCGCTTCGTCGAGCTTCTGGCGGAGGGTGGCATCCCGGCCGGCGTCGTGAACGTCGTCACGGGCTCTGGCAGCGAGGTCGGCAACGCCATCGTCGACCACCCCGACATCCGGGTCATCAGCTTCACCGGCCACACCGATACCGGCGTCGAGATCAGCACCCGCGCGGCGAAGACGCTGAAGCGCGTCAGCCTCGAGCTGGGCGGCAAGAACCCGATCGTCATCTGGGAGGACGCCGATCTCGACCTCGCGCTCGACAGCGTGGTCTGGTCCGCCTTCGGCACGTCCGGCCAGCGCTGCACTGCGGCCTCGCGGCTCATCGTGCATCGCAACGTCCACGACGAGTTCGTCGGCAAGCTGCGCGATCGGGTCGGGGAGCTCGTCCTCGGCGACGGGCTCGAGGAGACGACCGACGTCGGCCCCGTCATCAACGATCGCGCCGTCGAGCGCATCGCGTCCTACGCCGCTATCGGCCGCGACGAGGCCGACCTCGTCATCGGCGGCGAGCCGGCCCGCGACGGCACGCTGTCGAAGGGCTCGTTCTTCCAGCCCACGATCTTCACCGAGGTCAAGCCCGATGCGCGCATCGCGCAGGAGGAGATCTTCGGCCCGGTCGCATCGGTCATCCCGGTCTCGACCTGGGAGGAGACGGTCGAGATCGTGAACGGCGTGAAGTACGGACTGTCGACGTCGCTGTTCACCCGCGACATCAACCTCGCCTTCCGATCGATCCGCGACTTCGACTCGGGCCTCGGCTACGTCAACCACGGCACGATCGGCGCGGAGGCGCATCTGCCGTTCGGCGGCGTCAAGGCTACCGGCAACGGCCATCGCGAGGTCGGCCAGGCGGCGCTCGACTTCTTCAGCGAGTGGAAGAGCGTCTACATCGACTACTCGGGCAAGCTCCAGCGGGCCCAGATCGACACGGAGTTCCTCGACCAGGACTAGCCGATTCGGCCGGTTGGCTACGTCATCGGCCGGCGCGCTCCGCGGTTCGCGTGCTCGGAGTTCGCGGTTCGGGGTTCGCGCTTCACGGTCCGCGGCTCGCGGTTGGCGCTCCAGCGAGAGCTTTTCACCGGAAACGCCGTGGGCGTGTCGTTTGTCGACTGCAGCGAGCGCTGGTGAGCGTGAGCGGCGCATCGGCGTGCGGTTCGTGCGTGCCGGTGCTCGCCACAGCGCGTAAACGGCACGTGGATCGGCCTTCCGGTGCATTCCTCTTGCTACGGCGAGCATCGGCGGGCTGGTGCGTGGCGGTTCGCGCTCCAGCGAGAGCTATTCACCGGAAGGGCTCCCGGCGTGTCGTTTGTCGACTGCAG
>DATAJO010000024.1:0-29007 GCA_036262075.1 Candidatus Limnocylindria bacterium | reverse complement strand
CGCCGGCCACCGAGGCCGCCTGCAGCGCCTCCACCGCCGGACCGACCTCGCCGATCGAGCCGCCGGTGAACAGGATGCGCAGGACCGCCTGCGACCAGGGGTAGTTGTCGGGGAAGAAGTGGAACATCTGGCTCCTTCGGTTGTCAGACGTGGGGGTCGACGACGCCGGCCGGGACGTAGACCGTTCCCTCCATGATTCGGCGCGCCGTTCGCTCGATCGCCGCCCGAGTCATCACCGGTCCTTCGTCGCGCATCTCGACGCTCCCCTCGACGGGCATCACGCCACCCGGGTGCCCGATGCGCAGGCGGCCGGCCGGAGGGCTACCCCCGAGCAGGCCGGCCACGATGGTTCCCGGGATGCCGGCCGCGGCCGACGTGCAGACGGCGACCGTCCCGGCATACGCCCGGTGGGGTCGCTGCATGCTCAGGCCGCGGCCGAGCAGATCGATCTCGGCGGCCTCGATGGATCGGCCCCGCAGGTCGGCGTACGACGCGGGCGGCGCGACGACGTAGAGCTTGGGGATGGCCGGGGTCAGGCGGGCCGCGTCGCCGGGGCTCGAGACGAGCCCGAGCCGGACGGCCGCCGCCGCACGGATCTCCTCCAGGCGCGCCAGGATCGGCTCGCCGAGATCGTCCGGCAGCTCCGTTCCGGTGAGTCCCACGGCATCGGCCCGGACGAACGCGACGGGGTTCCCGGCGTCGACGATCGAGGCGTCGATCTCGCCCGACGGTGTCGACAGCCGGTCGACCGCGGCCCCGGTCGGAAGGAGCCCACGACCGAGGACGCTCGCGCCGTCGCCGAAGTCGATCATGATCGAGGCGCCGGTCCCGGGAACCCCTGGCACCTCCGCGTCCCCCGCGGTGCGGGTGAGGCCGTCACTGACCTGGACCCGGGCGGTGATCACGCTGTCCGCGTTGGTGAGGTAGATGCGGACCGTGGTTTCCGGCTCGACCGCGGGCACGAGGCCCTCGTCGATCGCGAAGGGGCCGATGCCGGCCGCCATGTTCCCGCAGTTGCCGCTGAAGTCGACGACGGCCTCGGTGATGCGAACCTGGCCGAAGGTGAACTCGACGTCCGCATCGGGCCGCGTCGATCGGCGCACGATGGCGACCTTGCTGGTCAGCGGATCGGCTCCGCCGATCCCGTCGATCTGGCGCACGTCGGGGCTGCCGTAGACCGCGAGGATCACGCGCTCCCGCGCGCGGGCGTCCGCGGGCAGGTCGGAATCATGGAAGAAGGCGCCCCGGCTGGTGCCACCGCGCATGAAGACGCAACGGAATCCGACCTGGTCTCCCCGGCGGATGGCTGAGGCGGGGAGATGTCCGGCGGCGAGTCTCGTCATGCTCCTGTTCCAGCGATGTACAGCAGTATACAATCGCGTTCCGCACGCTTGAGACGCCAGGAGAGCAGCACGATGACCGTCGACGAGGCGACGAAGGCCCGCTACGCGGAGCAGGGATGGGGAACGACGCGGAACGGCTTCGGCGAGCGGCCGGCGCTCGTGATCGTCGACATGCAGTACGACTTCGTCGACGCCGGCTCGCCATCCACCTGCTGGCCGATGGCCGAAGAGCGGATGCCGGACATCAGGCGCCTGCTCGACGCGGCACGCGAGGCGGCGATCCCGATCTTCTTCACCCAGGGCCTGGTGAAGCCGGACCTCTCCGACGTCGGGCTCTGGAAGGGGCACGCGCATCGCACCGGCCTGTGCCAGATCGAGGGAACGCGGGGCGCGGAGATCGTCGAGGAGCTCGCGCCGCGTGAGGGCGAGACGGTGATCCCGAAGCGGCGGCCGAGTGGCTTCTTCGGTACCGACCTCCACGACCAGCTGGTGGCGAGGAACGTGGACACCGTCATCCTGGCGGGATCGTCGATGAGCGGCTGCGTGCGTGCCACGGCCGTGGATGCGTTCTCCCACGACTTCCTCACCGCCGTCGTCCGCGAGGCAGTGGTCGATCGGACCGAGGAGGTCCTCGAGCGGAACCTCTACGACATCGATGCGAAGTACGTGGATGCCGTGTCCCTCGACGAGACGCTCGAGTACCTGGCGCAGGTGAGGGCGGCCGCCTCGGCGGCCCGCTGATCCACCGCCCGATCCGGGGCATGCTCGGGGAGCGGCCGACCTAGTCGACGGCCCCCGCCGGGGGCGCGGTCCCGGGCGCTCCGTCGGACATTCTCGCGCTGAGCGCCATCGTCGCCAGCTGGAAGGCGATGGCCACGCCGAACGCCCCAGCGAACCCGCCGATCGAGAGCACGCCTCCCCAGAGCAGGCTCCCGGCGCCGCTGGAGAGCTGGTACCCGACCGAGTACGTCGCCATGGCGGCGCCGAGCCGGTCGGGCGGGGCGCGGTCGATCGTGAGCGCGCTCATCGTCGGCGAGACGAGCGCCACGCCCAGGGCGTAGATCCCCGCGCCCGCCGCGAACGTCAGGAACGACCCTCCGAGGAACGCCACGGCGAGCCCCGCGACGGCGACCGCACAACCGGCCATGATCGCCGCGTTGCGCCCGTATCGGTCCGACGCGCGCCCGGCGAGGAGCTGGCTGACGAAGAGGACCAGGCCGAATGCCGGGTAGTAGACCGCCAGCCACTCGAGGGGGGCGCCGACCTCCAGCGCGTAGACCGGGGCGAAGACCGCGAACAGGGCCTGCGGAAGCATGAACCCGGCGATCATCAGGGTCGAGGGCAGCGCCGAGGGTTCGACGAGACGCTCGACCAGGCGCTGCGGCCGCGGCTCGGGCTTTCTGGCGATCGGCGGCGGCAGGTACATCCGGAAGGCGAGGGCGGTGGCGGCGACGCCGAGGGCGGTCGCCAGGACGGCGGGACCGATGGCGCCGGTCGCGAGGTAGAGCGCGACGCCGGCTCCCGGGCCGACGAGGTGCGCGAGCGCCGGCATCGCCATGAAATAGCCGGACGCCTCTCCCCGACGGTCCGCGGGCGACCGTTGGGCCATCAGGGAGTGGGTCGAGACGCTGTAGAGGGCCCATCCGGTGCCCTGGAGGAACCGCACCGGGACGAGCAGCGCCAGGCCCGGGAGGACCAGGCCGAGCGGCGCCACCGTCCCGAGCAACGCTCCGAGCCGGAGCAGCAGGGCGTGCCGGCCGCTGTCGACCAGCCGTCCGATCGTGGGACGGAACAGGATGGACGGGATCGAGTGCATCGCCGCGACCACGCCGACGAGGACCACATCGCCACCCCGGTCGATGACGATGAGCGGGATGATCGGTCGCAGGACGTGCTCGAACGTGAACCCGAGGCCGGTGAGGACGAGGACGACGAGGAACGACCGGGTCAGGACCCGATTGCTGCCGGGCGTTCCCATCCTCCCCCGGTCAGCTGTAGCGCTCGTGGGCGACGAACGACTCGAGCGGTCGACGCGCCTGTCCGGGCGGTGACTTCGGCTTCGCGCCCTCCTCGGTCGGGTAGCCGATCGAGACCATCGTGCGCAGGATCATCCCCTCCGGCACGCCGAGCAGCTCGGCAACGATCGGCTGGGCCTCCTCCCGCGCCCGCGCCAGGCCCGAGCTCAGGCCGTGGGCCTCGGCCGCGATCATCATCCGCTCGACGATGCGGCCCTCGTCGAAGTTGTCGATCTCCACGCCCTTGATCTCGCGCGCCACGCACACGACGACCGGCGCGACGCCGATGTGCGCCGTGTACGGCGCCGCCTCGGCCATCCGGCGCTTCGTGTCCGGGTCGGTCACGACGACGAACTTCCAGGGCTGCGTGTTCGAGACGCTGCCGGTCCATCGGGCCACGTCGAGGATGTCCCGGAGCGCGTCCTCCGGAACCGGGTCGGGTCGGTAGTCGCGGGTCTGGCGCACGCGCTTCAGCGTGCGCGTGATCGCCGACGGCGGGCAGGGATCGTTCGTGCTCATCGGCCCAGTGTACTCGTCGCGTTGTATGCCGGTGCACACGACACCGTTCCGGTTCGGCTAGGGTGATGGGAGGAGACCCGAACCGACCGCACAGGAGCACCGATGGCTGACACCACCCCGTCCGATCCGTCCGATCCGTCCGTCGTCCTCGACCAGGTCATCGCGCCCGCCGGGCGCATCGGCCTCGAGCTGAAGCGTGGCCAGGTGCTGCGCATCGTCGACGTCGAGGGCAAGCAGGTGCCCGACCTGGTGTGCTTCAACCGCGCCGATCCGCGGGAGCGCCTGTCGACCAACAACTCGCGCCTCATCCAGAAGCGCTGGCTGCTGACCACCGGCCACGCGCTGTACTCGGACGAGGGCAATCCGATGCTGACGATCGTCGACGACACCGTCGGCGTGCACCACGCGTCGGCCGGCTGCTGCAACGAGCCGGCGAACCGGCTCCGCTACGGCGTGGCGGGGGAGCCGAACTGCCTCGACAACCTGACGGCCGCGGTCGAGCCGATCGGCCTGACGAAGAAGGACATCCCCGGCGCGTTCTGCCCGTTCATGAAGGTCATCCAGCACCCGGACGGCGCGTACGAGATCCAGGAGCCGGACTCGCGTGCGGGCGACCACCTCGACCTGCGCGCCGAGATGGACCTGTGGGTCGCGATCTCGAATTGCCCGCAGGAGCGCAACCCGTGCAACGGCTTCAAGGCGACGGCGCTGCGCATCGTGGTCAGCGAGCCGGCCTCGGCCTGAGCTCGTTCAGGGGTGGCTGTCGGCCCGCCCGATATTGAGGATGTCGCGCATGATCGCGGCCGCCGCCCCGGTCGGGCTCGAGCTGCCGCCGATGAGGGTCACGCGGTCCATCGTGTCGGTCAGGTAGCTGATGCCCTTGTCGAACCCGTCGACGTGGGCGAGGGGATGGCTCTGGCGGATCGGCGTCGGCTCGACCCGGGCCATCCAGCCCGAGCCGTTGCGGCGGAGCGTGCCGAGCAGCCGGATCCTCCGGCCCCGGGCCGCCGCGCGCTCGAGGTCCGACGGGTCGAGCCCGGTGATCCCGGTCATCGCCACGTCCTCGAGCTGGAGGTCGGCGCCGAGCGCCAGGTTGGCGAGGATGACGAGCTTGGCGGCGGTGTCGGTGCCCTCGACGTCGTGGCTGGGATCGGCCTCCGCCGCGCCGATGGCCTGCGCGTCGCGCAGGCTGTCCTCGAACGTCGAGCCGTGCTCGCCCATCTTGGTGAGGATGTAGTTCGACGTCCCGTTGAGGATGGCGTCGACGCTCTCGATCCGGGCGCCGGCCAGTCCGCAGCGCGCGAGGTCGAGCGTCGGCAGCGCAGCGCCGACGGCGGCGCCCACGCGCACCTCCCGTCCGCGCTCGGCGGCCAGCCGGCGGATCTCGGCGCCGTGGCGGACGAAGGCGCCCTTGCTGGCGGCGACGACGTGCATCCCCGCCTCGAGGGCGGCGCGGACGTTCGTGTAGCCCGGCTCGCCGGTGTCGAGGCTGCCGCTCGTGGCCTCGGCGAGGAGGTCCGCGCCCACCTCCCGGATCGCCTGGGCCGCCGGCCACGGCTCGTGCCGGCCGGGCAGCCGCATGACGGCGCTGCCGGTCAGGCCCTTGACCAGCTCGGCGCGCGGCGTCTCCGGATGCGGCAGCCAGGTGACCCGCGAGGTGACGACGCCGGCGAGCTCGACGTCGACGCCGTGCTCGTCCCGGATGCGCGGCGCGTCGCGCACGATGGCCGCCGCCGTCGCGCGGCCGACGCGACCGAACCCGACGACGAGGATCCGCACGGCTGGCTCCGTTACAGGCCGATGACGATCGGCGCCGTGAGGTTGCGCAGCGCCTTCGCGACGCTGAGCGGCACCACGCGCCCGGTCTTCGGGTTGTCCGACGGCTCGTTCTCGACCTTGAGCGTCAGGCGGCCGAAGTGGCCGGCCACCTCGACCTCGTGGGTGTTGCGGGTGACCGTCGGATCGGCGTAGACGCGGAGGCGGGTGCGGTCGAGGCCGATGCCGGCCAGGCTCACCGCCGCGGCGACGTTGACGTTCTCCGGGAAGCGGCCGACGCCCTCGCGTGCCGGACCGTCGAACAGGAGCCGCGGCTCGGTCACCGGGTCGGTCGTCCCCAGCTGCTCGGCGGTGAACGCCTTCGGCGGCTTGCGGGTCGTGTGCGTGACGCTGTCGAGCGGCGCGAGCGCGGCGGCCGAGATCATGTCGAGCCCGGCGATCGCGCCGGACGGGACGAGGACCCGACGCCGGGTGCGCCGCGTGAGCTCCTCGAGCCGCGCGAAGAACGCGGGATCGGCGAGGGCGCCGACGCTGAGGGTCATGACGTCCTTGCCGCCCCCGAGGACGCCGGCGACGTGCTGGCGCAGCGCCTCGTGGCCGCCGACCTCGACGACGAGGTCGGCCTCGCAGGCGTAGAGTCGAGCCGGATCGGTCGTGGCCAGGTGCTCGTCCGGGGTGCCGGCCACGCGGGCCGGGTCGCGGACGAGGACGGCGACCAGCTCGGTGTCGCCGGCGTCACCGGCGCGCACGGCATCGGCCACGCTTCGACCGATCTGGCCGTACCCGATGAGGCCGATTCTCACCATTTCCCTCCTCGCTGCGTGACGATCGCGCAACCGCACTCCACGGCGCACAACGGTATACTACGCGGCACCCGCCGACAGTGGCGGGTCCGATGGGTCCGCCGCCGATCGATGAGCCAGCCATCTGGCCGCCGAGATCGGCCTCGCAGGTGGAGCCGTTGACCGCTCGGCCACCCGGCTGTTCGCCGACCGGTCGACGCGGAACGGAGCGAAGGAGGTAGTGGTTGACCGGTACCCGCAAGCCCGTCCATCTCACGCTCATGGCCGTCCTGCTGCTCGTGCTCGCCGCCTGCGGCGGCGGGTCCGGCGCGTCACAGGCCGCGGGGGGCGGTGAGGACGGCGACGAATCGACGATCTTCCTCGGCACCGGCACGACCGAGGCCGAGGCCTACATGGTGCCGTTCCTGACGATCGGGCGCGACATCCTGGCCGAGGAGGGCATCTCGGTCGAGTACGTCGTCCTCTCCAGCGACGAGGCGGTCCAGGCCGCCCTCGACCGCGGCCGCGTGGACGTCGCAGTGCAGTCGGCCCTCGGCCTCCAGCGCGCCCTGAGCGCGGGCCTGACCGGCAAGTTCATCACCGGGCTCCAGCAGCACAACTCGTTCGTGCTCGTCGTGCCCGGCGACGTCACCGACCTCAGCCAGCTCGAGGGCATGCGCGTCGGCATCGAGGATCCGACCTCCCTGGCCGTCAGCGTGGCCGAGGTCCTCATCCGCGAGCAGGGTGGCCTCGAGCCCGGCGAGGACTACGAGATGGTCGCGCTCTCCGGCTCGAGCAACCGGGCCGCGGCGATGCAGTCCGGCTCGCTCGATGCGGCCGTCCTGTTCCGCGCCGTGGGCGCGAACCTCGAGGCCGAGTCGGACGGCGCCTTCCGCATCCACGGCGGCCTGTGGGACGTCCTCGACCCGATGCTGTGGGAGGGGATCGCCGCCAGCGACGAGTTCATCCAGAACACCGAGCTGGCCGAGAAGTTCGTCAACGCCATGATCGAGACGAACCGGCGCTTCTACGAGACCGACCCGGCCGATCTCGCCGCTCGCAAGGACGAGTACCCCGAGACCGAGCCGCTCGATCTCGACGGGCTCATCGGCGACTTCGAGCTGTGGCAGGAGATCGAGCTGTTCCCGACCGATGGCGGCGTGACGCAGGAGGCGTACGACGGCATCACCGAGTTCCTGCTCGAGGCCGGCCAGCTCGACGAGGACACGACCGTTCCGTACGAGGACGCGGTCGACGCGAGCATCGTCGAGGCCGTCCTCGACTAGCATCCCGATCACGCGACGATCGATGGCGGCGGGCCGGTCCCGCCGCCATCGGCGCACCTCCACCGGGAGGAGTCTCATCACGTGACAGCAACAGCCGCCCCCGCCGGCAAGCGCGCCGGCTCGACGACCCTCGGCACCTGGATCGGTCGCATCCTGCGCCCGCAGGTGCTGTCGATCGCCGGCTTCGTGGCCGTGTGGTGGCTCGCCAGCCTCGGGCAGCCGCGGCACATCCTGCCGACCCCGTTCGACGTGCTCGGGGAGATCTGGCGCATGGCCTTCGAGACGGGGGAGCTGTGGGCCGCGCTCCAGATCAGCGTCGTCTCGCTCCTCGTCGGGGGCGGGCTGGCGCTCCTCGTCGGCGTGCCGCTCGGCGTGCTCATGGGCGCGAGCCGATCCGTGGAACGGGCGCTCGACCTGTACGTCATCGCGCTGTACGTGGCGCCGGTCTCGGCGCTCACCCCGCTGTTCATCTTCTGGCTCGGCATCGACCTCGCCCCGCGCGTGGCGACCGTGTTCGTCTTCGCCGTGCCACAGGTCATCATCACCTGCTTCCGCGGCGCGCGGAGCACGCCGCGCACCCACCTCGAGGTGGCGCGCGCGTTCCGGGCCAGCCGGCGTGACATCTTCACCAAGGTCGTCGTGCCGCACGAGATCCCGTACATCGTCACGGCCCTGCGCCTCGGCCTCGGCCAGGCGATCAAGGGCATGGTCCTCGCCGAGCTCATCGTGTCGACCACCGGCCTCGGCCTGCTGCTGCACACGTACGCGCAGCTGTTCGACACCGCGGCGCTCATCGGCGTCGTGATCGTGCTCATGGTCCTCGGCGTGCTGGCCACCGCGGCCGTCGCGCGCCTCGAGACGGCGATCACGCCGTGGCGGCGACCGGCATGAGGACGCGGGTTCTCTCGCTGCTCGTCGTCCTCGTCGCGTGGCAGATCGGCAGCCTCCTCGCCGGCGAGCTCGTCCTGCCCAGCCCGGTCACGACGATCTCGCGCTTCGGCGACCTCATGGCCGAGGGCCGGCTGCCGCGCGCGCTCGTCATCGGCCTCCAGGCGCTCGCCATCGGTGGCGGCGCGGCCGTCCTGGTCGGCATCCCGCTCGGGATCATCCTCGGCGTCCGCCGGCGGCTGGGCCAGGCGTTCGACTTCTACTTCTCGGCGCTGTACGTGACGCCGTTCTCGGCCGTGGCCCCGCTGTTCGTCCTGTGGTTCGGGATCGACGCCGGGGCGCGGATGATCTTCATCTTCTTCTTCACCCTGCCGCAGATCGTGATCGTCTGCTACCAGGGCGCGCGCTCGACGCCGGATCGGCTCATCGAGGTGGCGCGCTCGTACCAGGCCTCCGGGCGCGACGTCTTCCTCAAGACGATCCTGCCGTACGAGGTGCCGTTCATCTTCACCGCCCTCCGGCTCGGCGTCGGACGGGCGGTCCAGGGCATGGTCATCGCCGAGCTCCTCATCTCGGCGACCCAGGGCCTCGGCTTCCTCATCACCGTCTACGGCGCGTCGCTCGACATCGCGGCGGTGCTGGCGGTGGTGCTGTTCATCATGCTCATCGGCATCGTGGCGAGCCTGCTCGTGCAGCGCCTCGAGGATGCCATCGCCCCGTGGCGACACGGGTCCAGCACGTCAGGAGAGGGCAGCGGTGCCTGAGCGACCGATCAAGCTGGCCGTCGAGGGCCTGCACAAGACCTATCGCACGAAGCGTCCGCGCGACACGTTCCTGCGGCGGCTCCTGCCCGACCTGAACTCGGAGACGACCGAGGTGGTGGCCATCGAGGACCTGACCTTCGACATCCGGGCCGGCGAGTTCGTGAGCATCGTCGGGCCGTCCGGCTGCGGCAAGACGACGGCGCTGCGGATCATGGACGCCCTCGTCCCGCACGACGGCGGACGCGTTCTTATCAACGGCACCGAGGTCACCGAGCCGCGCCCCGAGTGCGGCTTCGTGTTCCAGGACTTCGGCCTGTATCCCTGGCGCACCGTCACTGCCAACGTCGCGTTCGGCCTCGAGCTGCGCGGCGTGGCGCCGTCGGAGCGACGCGAGCGGGCGCGGCAGTACATCAACCTCGTCGGGCTGAAGGGCTTCGAGAGCCACTACCCGCACCAGCTGTCGGGCGGCATGCAGCAGCGCGTCGGCATCGCGCGCACGCTCGCGATCGAGCCGGAGATCCTGCTCATGGACGAGCCGTTCGGCTCGCTCGACGCGCTGACCCGGCGGATCATGCAGTTCGAGCTGCTCCGCATCCTCGAGAGCCAGCGGCCGACGACGGTGGTCTTCGTCACCCACGACCTCGAGGAGGCGCTCCTCCTGTCGGACCGGATCCTGGTCATGACCCGCCGGCCCGGACGCTGCAAGGAGATCATCGACATCCCGTTCGACCGCCCGCGGACCGATGCGGTCGTCGACTCGCCCGAGTTCCTCGAGCTTCGCCGCCATCTGTGGGAGTCGCTGCGCGAGGAGCAGGTCGGCGTGACCGACGAGACCGAGGCGCGCGCCTCGTGACCCGGCGGCGCGATCGGCGAGCCTGTGCGATGCTGCGACGATGACGATCGATCCCGAGCTCGTGCGCGATGCCAGCGCCATTCCCACCTCGACCTGGAGCGACGCCCTCGACCAGCTGGGTCTCACCGGCGTCCTGACCGGCTTCGAGTTCCGCAGCCCGGAGCGCCGGTTCGCCGGCCCCGCCGTGACCGTCGACGAGCAGGTCGGCCCCTACGGCTCCGCCGATCCCGCCGCGTTCGGCGTCGACCTCGTCCTGCGTCACGCCGGCGGCGGCGACGTCCTCGTCATCGCCCAGTCCGGTGAGCCGCCGGCATCGGCGATCGGCGGCCTGGCGGCCCTGTCCGCGCGGCGCCGTGGCGTGGCCGGCATCGTCGTGTCGGGCGCCTGCCGCGACGCCGAGGAGCTCCTCGACTCCGGCCTGCCGATCCTGAGCCGCTCGCTGACGCCGGCCTCGGGCCGCGGCCGCGCGCGGATCGCCGGGGTCAACGTCCCGATCACGATCGACGGCGTGTCGATCGCGCCGGGGGACCTCATCGTCGGTGACGCGACCGGCGTGGTGGTCCTCCCCGCCGACCGGGTCGAGGAGCTCCTGGCCCTGGCCGTGGAGCGTGCCGAGAGCGACGCCCGCGCCGCGGCCGAGCTCCAGGGCGCCGTCGTCGGGGACGCCCGCTAGACGTACGCCGGCAGGTCCTCGCGCGTCGACGGCACGAAGAGCTCGTCGACCGGGATCGGCTCTGGCAGGAAGCCCTGCTCGTGCGCGTAGCGCACCAGCGTCTCGAGCGAGGTCCGGTTTCGGGCCAGGTCGTAGGCCCACGGATCGGGCCCGAGGATCCGCTCCTGCTCCTCGCGCGCCTCGCGCCACCAGGCGAGGCTGATCCGGCGCGGGTCGCGCATGGCGGCGAACGCCTCGTCCTTCGAGCGGCGGAACGCGTCGAGCACCTCGCGCGCCAGCCAGGGCATGTCCTCGACGAGCTCGCGGCGGATGACGACGGTGTGCATGATCGGGAAGATGCCGGTGCGCCCGAACCAGGCGATCTCCTCGGCCTTCGCATCGGCCCAGACGCGGCGCACGCCGGCGGCGTCCGGCGCCTCGGGATAGATGAGCGCGTCGAGCTCTCCGGCCAGCAGCTGCTCGACGACCGTCGTCCCCGGCTCCACCTGGCGCAGGCGGAACGCGTCGAGCCCGGCGGTCGCCACGTCCTCGGCGTCCTGGGTGACCCATTCGACCGAGCGCAGGTCGAGCCCGTGGTCGTCCTGGAGGATGCCCCGCAGCCACAGCCCGGCCGTGGTCTGCCACGTTCGCAGGCCGATGCGCCCGCCGTTCAGGTCGGCGGGCGACTGGATCCTCGTGTGTGGGCCGACGAACAGGAAGCCGTGGCGGAACCGGCGGTGCGGGAAGGCCGGGACGGCGACGAGGCTCCGATCGCCGGTGCCGAGCATGGCGAGGAAGGTCGCCATCGACAGCTCGCAGACGTCGAACTCCCGGTGCGCCGCCATCCGGGCATGCCGCTCCGGCGATGGCATGGCGAGCACGGTGAGGTTCACCCCGCGCGGAGCGACGCGCCCCTCGATCAGCCCGCGGTTGATGTCGTAGTCGCCGCAGGCCAGGGTCAGCCGTCGCGCATCGGTCATCGGTCCATCATCCCCATCATCCACCCAGGCCGATGAGCGCCGTCCCGCCGAACATCAGGACGGCCGGGATGACGATCTTCAGCGTGATGGCCTCCGGTCGCCGGGCGAGGGCCGCCGCGCACAGCACCGTCAGCACGGTCTCGGACCCGGAGACGGCCGAGACGTGCGAGACCGGGGCGAAGGCGAGGGCGGCGAAGAAGCTCAGCTGCCCGCCGGTGCCGGCCACGCCGGCGGCCCAGACCCATGGCCGATGGCTGCGGAACGAGCTCGCCAGCTCCTCGACGACGCGGCCGCGGACCGCGGACGTGACGAGGTAGGCCAGGAGCGCCGTCGTCGAGCCGATCGCGGCGCCCACGAGCGCGTTGGGCAGGACGTCCATGCCGAGCTTGCGGAACACGTGGCCGGTGCCGAAGGCGAGGGCCGCCACCACGCCGAGCGCGACGCCGAACAGGACGGTGTGGCGGGCCGGCGCCCGCATGGCGGCGATCGTGCGATCGGCGGCGGAGCGCGTGCGGTCCCACCAGCCGTCGGCCACGGCCTCCGACTCGAGCGCCTCGGTCACCGGCTCGGTGCCGGCGGCCGCCGGCCCCGCCTCGCGGCTGAGCGACTCCCAGACCAGCAGGCCGAGGGCGACGGTGATGAGCGCGATGCCGAGGGCGGCGAGCGGGGTCAGCTCCTCGCCGAGGACGAGCAGCGCGATGCCGACGGCAACGAGCGGCGTCGCGTTCTTGATCGCCGCCCCGCGCGCGGCGCCGATGTGCGAGATCGCCCCGAACAGCGCGAGGCGGCCGAAGAACGTCGCGGCCAGCCCGGCCAGCACGAACCAGGCGACGCCCGCCGGCTCCAGCTGGCCAAGGCCACCGGTCGCGACCATCACCGTCAGCAGCACCACGTACAACGCGACGTTGATGATCACCGTCGTCAGGATCCCGGTGTCCCCGTCCGACGTGCGCACCCCGTTGCGCACGAACACGTTCATGAGCGAGAACGAGAACGCCCCGAGCAGCGCCAGCAGGACACCCATGCGCCGCGATCAGCGGTGCGCGCAGACGACGTCGACGAGCGCCGGACGCCGATGCTCGAGCACGTGCGCCGCGGCGGTGCGGACCGCACCCTCGATCGCGTCCGGGTCGGTGACCGGTCCCCACGCCTGCCAGCCCATCGACCGCGCCATGGCCGCGAAGTCGGTCGCCGGCTCGATGATCCCGACGCCGACGTCGACCCGGTCGAGCGACCGACCGCGGTCGTTCGCCACGTCGATCTGGTGGTTCCAGTCGTTGTAGTAGGCGCGGTTGTTGAACATGACGACGAGGAGCGGCAGCCGATGCGCCGCGGCCGTCCACATGGCGCCCGGGTCGTAGAGGAGGTCGCCGTCGGGCTGGATGTCGACGACGAGCCGATCGCTGTCGCGGTTGGCGAGCGCCACGCCGAGGCTGATGCCGATCTGGGTCGCCGTGCCGAGGCTGCCGCCCGGATGGCGGTACGGGCGGTCGAGGTCCCACAGCCGCGGCGCCCAGTCGGCCGTGCCGGCGGTGAGGACCCAGTCGTGCTCGCGGATCGCCTCCCAGGTCGCGGCCACGAGCTGCGGCGGCGCGACCGGCACCTCGTTGGCGCGCTTCTGCGCGGTCTCGCGCCAGCCGGCGTGGGTCCGCTCGTGGAGCTCCTCCAGCCGCGTGCGCCAGGGTCCGCGGTCGGTGCCCTCGCCCTCGGCCAGCAGCGCGCGGCAGCGCTCGATCAGGAGCGGCAGCGCCACGCTCGTGTCGGCCAGGACCCGCAGGTCGATCTCCTCGATCGGGCCGTGGTGGTGGATCCAAGCGTTGGCGTGGAGGTCCCCGAAGCCGATGTCGACGAGGCGTGCCCCATCGGCCAGCCGTCGCTCGGAGACGCGGGCGATCGTGTCGGCCCGGCGCGTCCATTTCGAGAGGTCCTTCATGTCGAGCGCGACGACGAGATCGGCCTCCTCGAGCGCCTTCGAGCCGGTGACGTTGAGGGCGTGCCGGTTCGGGGCGTTGAGGCGGACGCCGGTGTCGACGATCCCCGCGCCGACGAGCTCGGCGAGCTCCGGGATCTGGGTGAAGGCGTTCGGGTCGCGGCCGGCGTAGCCGCACAGCAGGACCGGCCGCTCGGCGGCGAGGAGCCAGCGGGCCGCCGTGTCGAGCGCCACCGGATCCGGTGCGGTCCGGCTCGCCGGGCCGAGCTTCTCGGCCGCCGGGCGGGCCGGCTCGGACGCCAGCGGTCCCTCCTGGAGGTCGGCGTCGAGGGCCACGTACGTCGGTCCGGCGGGCTCGGTGACGGCGATCCGCCGCGCGCGATGGATCGCATCGGCCAGGGCCTCGACCGAGGACGGCTGGTCGTCCCATTTCACGAAGTCGCGGACCGCGTTGCCCTGGATGTTGGCCGTGTGCTTCCAGTCGATCTCGGGGCGGCGGTGGTGGGTGTCCATCGGCCCGGCGCCGCCGAGGACGAGGATCGGGGCGCGATCGGTGTAGGCGTAGAACAGCCCCATGCTGCCCTGGAGCAGGCCGACGACGTTGTGGAGGATGGCGCCCATCGGCCGGCCGGCGGCCTTCGCGTAGCCGTGGGCCACGCCGACCGCCACCTTCTCGTGCGTGCACAGGATCATGTCCGGCGCGTCGGGGCGCTGGACGAGCGAGTCGTGCAGGCCGCGGAAGCTGGCGCCGGGGTTGAGCGCGACGTGCTCGATGCCGCAGTCGATGAGGAGGTCGACCATGTGGTCGGACCCGTAGCGGCGCGCCCCGACGCTCATCGGTCGCGGGCCCGGCTCGGCGCCGGGAACGGCTCGGCGGCTGCGGATGCCACGCTGCGACCCTCCGTGCGGGATTCGATCTGCATACAATAGTCCACAGATCGACATCGCTGCCTCCCTCGCCCGAAGTTGCGGAGGCGTCACGAAGAACGAGGTACGGCATGGCGGGAAAGCCACGGGTGGCCCTGATCATCACCGGAGGCACGATCGATTCCGTCGGGACCGATCGGCTCGATCTGGCCTGGTACATCGAGGCCGGCAAGCGGCTCGAGGCCGGTGAGCTGGTCGGAGCGGTGCCCGAGCTCGCGCAGATCGCCGACGTGCACGAGGTCGCCTTCCGCCGTCTGCCGAGCCAGGCCATCACGCCCAGGGACTGGCTCGAGCTCGCGGCCGAGGTCCAGCGCATCCTGGTCGACGAGGACGAGGCCGACGGCGTGGTCATCACCCACGGGACGAACACGCTCGAGGAGACCGCGTACTTCCTCAACCTCGTGCTGAAGACCGATCGGCCGGTCGTGGTGGTCGGGGCCATGCGCCCCGCCTCGGGGCTCGGCGCCGACGGCTACCTCAACCTCCTCAACGCCGTGCGCGTCGCCGCCGACCCGGCCTCGCGCGGCAACGGCGTGCTCGTCGTCCTCAACGACACGATCCACGGGGCGCGCGACGTGACGAAGACCGCCACGTACCGGGTCGAGACGTTCCAGGGCCGCGACCTCGGGCCGCTCGGATACGCGGACGGTGACGGCCGCATCCGGTTCTACCACCGCCCGGCGCTCCGCCACACCACCACCTCGGCCTTCGACTGGTCCACCATCACCGACCTGCCGCGCGTCGACGTCGTGCTGTCGTACGTCGGCGCCGACGGCACGATGGTGGACGCGGCGGTCGCCGCCGGCGCGAAGGGGATCGTCTCCGCCGGGACCGGGGCCGGCCGCCCGACGCCGGAGGAGGACAAGGCCCTCCAGCGTGCTCAGGAGCAGGGCGTCGTCATCTGCCAGGGCAGCCGCGTCGGGTCGGGCCGCGCCGTCCGCAGCCCCGGGCTCCGCAGACGCGGCTGGGTGGCGACCGACAACCTCCAGCCGTGGAAGGCGAAGGTCCTGCTCGCCCTGGCACTGACCCGGACGAACGACCCCGACGAGATCCAGGAGCTGATCGAGACGCACTGACCGATTCCACCGGCGGCCGTCGGCATGGACATCGATCCGGGCCTCGTCGCCATGCTGGCGCTGGTCGTCTTCGTCGCCGCCGCGGTCAACGGCGTCGTCGGCTTCGGGTTCGCCCTCGTGATGGTGGCCTCGCTCGCGGTCGTCATCGAGCCGCGTCCGGCGGTCGTGCTGCTCAGCCTGATCACGCCCGCGGTCCAGACGTTCCAGCTCCGCCATCACTGGGCCTTCCGGGGCGTGGCCGGACGCCTCCGAACGATGCTCGCCGCGAGCGTGATCGGGACGATCATCGGCGCGAACCTGCTCGTCATCCTGCCCGGCTACGCGCTCGCCATCGCGCTCGGCCTCTTCACCCTGTGGTACGTCATCGGCTCGTTGCGCACGACCCCGATGCTCGTCACCGAGCGGACGGAGCGCCGCATCGCGCCGGCCGTCGGCGCGCTGGCCGGGATCTCGAACGGAACGCTGGGCGCCTCCGGTCCGATCCTGGGCAGCTACCTGCTCGCCATCGGGCTCACCGGACGGCACTTCGTGTTCGCGATCTCGCTGACCTTCATGGTCATGTCGATCATCCGGGCCGGGACGCTCGCGGTGCTGGGCGAGTACAGCGTGCCCCTCGTCGTGCTCGGCCTGGGCCTGGCGGTCCCGGCATGGGCGGGTCAACGGCTCGGGTTCTGGCTCCAGGGCCGCCTGTCCACGGCGGCCTTCCAGCGCGTGATCCTCGTCGCGCTCCTGGCGGCCAGCGCCAACCTGCTCTACCGGGGCATCAGCCAGGCGATCGCGGCGCTGGGCTGAGGCCGCCCTCCGGCCCGGACACGTGACGGGCGACGGTCTGCCCGTCCACCACCAGGACGGTCGTCATCTCGACCGCGGCGACCAGCGTCTGGTGCACGTAGCAGAGCCGCTCGGCGCGAGCCATGAGCGCCTCGGCCGTGGCCTCGTCGATCGAGCCGGTGGCGCGCACCTCACAGGCGACGCGCTGGATGCGCCCTCCGGCCTCGCGGCGGAACTCGCCTCGCACGGAGGCCCCCTCGAAGCTGAGCGGCAGTCCCTCGGTGATGGCCACCCGGACGAACTGGTTGAGCAGGCAGGCTCCCGCGCCGGTCAGGAAGTGCGACAGCGGTGAGGCGCCGCTGCCGTCGCCCCCGCGGTCGACCGGCTCGCCGACGCGCATGACGCTGTCCGGCTCGTGCGGATTGCGAGCCTCGTAGCTGAGGCCGTCGCGGACCGCGATCTCGACGCGGTCGATGCCACGCATCGTGGCCGGGTCACGGGACTCCTCCCGACGGCGAATGCCCTCGGCGATGATCGTGTCGCGGGCGGCCACCCGTCGAAGGCTCAGGCGACCTGGCGGGACGCGGCGACGCCCGCGGACTCGAGCAGCTCGCCCGGGACCCACACGGCGCCGTCGAGGATGTGTCGGGCCGTGCGGCCGATCGTGATCCCGGTGAGGTGCAGCTTTGCCGACCCCGGGTCGGTGCTCACCGCCATCTCCATGATCCCGTAGGGGTGCGCGAGCCGGATCGTCGAGGCTTCGGGTCGATCCGCCCGGGTGACCTGGTGGACGAGCGACCCGTCGACGAACGCCGCGGCCGCGGTGCAGATCGCCGCGGTGGCCTGGTACGCCCGGTGGGCGGTCTGCATCGACATCACGCGCCCGACGAGATCGATCGACCCGGCCGGCACCGCCTCCCCGGTCAGGCTCACGTGGTCGCGCGGGGCGGCCACGAACCCCACCTTCGGAAGCCCCGGGCTCGTCGCCGTCGCGACGGACCGATCGGCGACGATGCCGATCTGCTCGGCGACGATGCAGCGCGCCTCCTCGAGGATGTCGGTCAGCTCGGTGTTCGCCTCGATCTCGACCGGCGTCTCGGTTCCCGTCACGCCGAGCTCGTCGGCGAGCAGGAAGACCGTCGGGTTGCCGGCGTCGACGACCGAGACGGTCACCTCGCGGCCGCTCGACAGGCGGATGGTCTCGCGGGGGCGACCGGTCGGGAGGAGGCGACCGGTGACGCTCCCCGCGGGTTCAGTGAACTCGAGCGAGATCCGCGCCCCGGTCCCCGGCACGCCGGGAATGGCGTACTCGCCCTCGACGACGGCGCGTCCGTCGCGAGTCGGGACCGTGGCGACGATGATCTGGCGCGTGTTCGTGTTGTGGATGCGCACGGTGGTGACGTCGCCGGTGGCGGCGACGAGGCCGCTGTCGATCGCGTACGGACCGACGGCGGACGAGATGTTCCCGCAGTTGCCGCCCCAGTCGACCACCGGAGTGGCCACGCTCACCTGCGCGAACGTGTAGTCGACGTCCGCGTCGGGGCGGGACGGAGGCCCGATGATCGCGGCCTTGCTCGTCTGCGACGTCGCGCCGCCGAGCCCGTTGATCTGCCGCACGTCCGGGCTGCCGAACACGTTCATCAGCAGCCGCTCCACGAGGGCCCTGTCGGCGGGAAGGTCCTGCTGCCGGAAGAAGACGCCGCGGCTGGTTCCACCTCGAAGGATCGAGCACGCGATGGACGACTCGCTCACGGCATGTACCTCACGCTGCGGCAGGTGGCGCGACCGGGTCAGTATACAACGGTGTCCAGCCCTTTGGTCGGATTACTCGGGGTCGGGATCGGCGTAGCGTCCCTCGAGCTCGTCGATGGCCGGCTTGCCCACGAGTCGCTGCCGCTCCTCCCACGACACGAGGCGATCGGCCAGCGAGCGGCTCGATCCCTCCGCCCGCAGGGTTTCCAGCGCCGACCGAACGGCCAGCATGCCGGCGCGCAGCGCCGTATTGGCGTACAGCACGACCCGGTAGCCCATCGCCCCCAGCTCCTCGACGCTGTGGATCGGCGTCAGGCCGCCCTCCACCATGTTCGCCACCAGCGGCGCATCGATGCGGGGCGGCAGCTGGGCGAGCAGCTCGCTGCTGGGCGGCGCCTCGACGAAGACGAGATCCGCCCCGAGCGCCGCGTATTGGTTGGCGCGCTCGACGGCGGCCTCCACGCCCTCGACGGCGATCGCGTCGGTCCGCGCGATCACGACGGTGGCGGGATTGCGCCGGCCCTCCAGGACGGCGAGCAGCTTGGCCCGCATCTCGGCGACCCCGATGACGTCCTTGCCGGCGAAGTGCCCGCAGCGCTTCGGGAAGACCTGGTCCTCGATCTGGACGGCGGCGACGCCCGCCGCCTCGAACGCCCGGACCGCCCGGCGCGCGTTCACGGCGTTGCCGTAGCCGGTATCCATGTCGGCGACCACGGGCACCTCCACCGCGTCGCAGATGCGGGCGATCTGGTCCGCCATCTCGGTCATCGTGGCGAGGCCGACGTCGGGCATGCCGAGCATGGCGTTGCTGATCCCGGCGCCGGTGGCGTACACCGCCTCGAACCCCACGTCGACGGCGATGCGCGCGGTCAGCGCGTCGGCACAGCCGGGAAGCAGGAGCGGTCCCGCGGTCGCGAGCCGCTCCCGGAGCCGATCGGCCGCCGATGGTTCAGGAGGCATCGGGCCGATTGTATACACTGGCCGCGCCCGCTCGGGCCGATCCGCCCACCAGGAGGTCACGCGTGGACGTCATGCCGCCCAGGCTCCGGCCGGAGCGGGCTGCCTCGTGAGGTCCGAGCGGGAGCCGGGAGGCGACCGGCGGCGCCGGCTTGCCGGCGACTCGTGGTTTCCGCAGCTGCTCCTGATCGCCACCCTGATGCTGACCACGATCAACGCGGTGCGGCCGATGGCGTCGTACCGCGCGCTCTCCCTGGGCGCGACCCCGCTCGAGATCGGGCTCCTGCCGGCCGCGTTCGCCGTGCTGTCGCTCGTCGTCGCCGTGCCGGCGGGGAGGTGGATCGACCGCATCGGTGAGGCGCCGTTCCTCCTGCTGGGCACCGTGCTCATGGTCGTCAGCCTGGCGGCCATGATCTGGGTGGACACGGTGCTCCTCCTCATCGCGACGCAGGCCGTCCTCGGCCTCGGCCACATCATCAACATCATCGCCGCCCAGACGATGATCGCGAACCGCACCTCGCGCGACGGTCGCGACGCGCGGTACGGCTACTACTCGGTGGCGGC
This sequence comes from Candidatus Limnocylindria bacterium, assembly GCA_036262075.1. Taxonomy (GTDB): domain Bacteria; phylum Chloroflexota; class Limnocylindria; order QHBO01; family QHBO01; genus JACDBZ01. Next base: position 9,172 of record DATAJO010000024.1, on the reverse strand, counting down.
CTCGCTCGGCCAGCTCATCGGACCGGTCGCCGCCGGCGTCATCGCCGGCACGGTCGCCGCCCAGCGCGGCGACACGGTGGGCGAGTCGACGACGCTCGTGTTCGTGGCGGCGACGATGGTGTCGATCCCGGCGCTGCTCCTGTCCGTCAACCTCCTGCGCGACCAGCCGCGGCGCGGCCCGGGCGCGACCGGGCCGACCCAGCACGGCTACCTCCGCTCGGCGTCCGAGATCCTGCGGATGCCGACCATGCTCCCGGCGATCGCGGTCTCGATCGGCGTCATCCTCAGCATCGACCTGCTGGTCGCCTACCTCCCGGTGTATGGCGAGGAGCGGGGCCTGCCGGTCGAGCTGGTCGGCGCGCTCCTGTCGGTTCGGGCGGCCAGCTCGATGGCGTCGCGCCTCGCCATGCCCCGGCTCATCTCGATGGTCGGACGCGCGCGCCTCCTCTGGGGGTCGGCCGCCCTCGCCGGCGTGACGCTGGCCCTGGTTCCCTTCACCGACACGCCGGCGCTGCTCGTCGGCCTCATGGTCCTCACCGGGCTCGGCCTCGGCTTCGGTCAGCCGATGACGATCGCGTGGGTGGCGTCCCGCGCCCCCCACTCCCTGCGCGCGACGGCGCTCGGCGTGCGGCTGACGGGCAATCGGATCGGCCAGCTGGTGATCCCGGCGGGCGTCGGGCTGGCGGCCGGGGTGCTCGGGATCGCCGCGGTCTTCTGGTCCATGGCGATCGTGCTGCTCGCCTCGGCCGCGGTCGTGCGTCGCACCCCGTTCGAGGCGTCATCGCCCTCGCCCGAGGCCCCGAGCCACGCGGCGGAGCGAACCGGGGATGACGGACGCGGCTGAGTTTGCGTTGCACATACTCGTATACTGCGGCCAGAGCCCGACTTGGTCCGAAGTCAACTGCCTCATGATCGGACCGAACGTCGGACCGATCATGCTGAGGAAGGAGCCAGACCGGTGGCGGATGCCTCACCACGGTCGAACGACCAGGCCATGTCAGGCGACGCTCCGGTGCCGAGCAGCGAGCGCGTGTACCAGGCGCTCAGGCACCGGATCCTGGCCGGCATGCTGGAGCCCGGATCTCGGCTCGTCGAGCTTCAGCTCGCGACCGAGTTCACGGTCAGCCGCACGCCCGTTCGCGAGGCGCTGAAGCGACTCACCGCCGAAGGCCTCATTCGCGTGGATCCCGTCCGCGGCATCGTCGTTAGCGACGTCGACGCGCGGGAGCTCGAGGAGATCTTCGTCGTGCGCGAGGTGCTCGACGGGCTCGCCGCGCGCCTGGCGGCCGGCCGCGTCTCCTCGACCGATCTGACGAAGCTCCACCTCCTGATGGACATGATGCGCGATGCGGTCCGCACCGGGCAGTGGGAGGGGATGGTCCAGGCCAATATCAAGTTCCACGACGTCCTCCACCAGGCGGCCGGGAACGAGCGCCTGCGCCATCTCACCCGCAACCTGCTCGACTTCGTGCGGCGCTTCTCGAACGAGGCGTTTGCCAGCCAGGAGCGCGCGGCCGAGGTGCTCGCGGAGCACGAGGAGATCATCCGGGCCATGGAGCTGCGCGATCCCGACCTGGCGGAGAAGGTCGCCCGGCGCCACGTCGAGAGCGCGCGCGAGTACATCGCCAGCCAGTACCTGTCGCAGTCCGTGGAGCCCGGGGTGGACGGGAACCGGTTGTCGGTCTCCGTGGGTCGCTAGGCCCCCGACCCGCCCTCGCCGTCCATCTGCCCCTCGCCGGTCGGCCGCGATTCGCCGTCGCTCGCTTCCTCGCCGTTGAGGGCCGCCCAGACGCGCTCGGGGGTGAGCGGCAGCCGGCGCAGCCGGACCCCCACCGCATTGGCCACGGCGTTGGCGATGGCAGGGCCGATGGGATTCACCGACGCCTCGCCGCCGCCCTTGGCGCCGTATGGCCCGATGCCGTCCTCGCGCTCGGCGAGGACCGCGTCGATCTCCGGCAGGTCCGTGGTGCGCGGCACGCGGTAGTCCCACAGGTTCCCGTTGACCATCGACTGCTCGACGTAGCGCAGCTCCTCGTTGAGGGCCGGCCCCATGCCCATGATCGCGCCGCCGATGTCCTGCTGCTCCACGAGCTGCGGGTTGATGGCCCGGCCGACGTCACCGAGGGTGACGATGCGCTCGACCCGCACCCGCCCGGTCTCGCGGTCCACGCTCACCTCGACGCCCAGGCAGCCGACCTCCCAGAAGAGCGGCGACTCGGCGGTCACCCCGTCGGCGCGGACGTATCCGCGGCCGACCACCTCGCCGCCCGCCGCGCCGAACCAGCGGGTGACCACCTCGTGCCACGGAACGTGCTCCCCGCCGATGAGGACGCCGTCCGGCGCGGCCCTCACCTCGGCCGACGGCTCGAGCTCGCGCGCCCAGCCGAGGAGCTGCTCCCGGATATCGGCCGCGGCGCGCTGGATGGCGAGGCCCATCACCGTCGTCGTCCGGCTCGCCCCCGTGGATCGGTCGTAGGGCGTCAGCGAGGTGTCGCTGTGCAGGAAGTGCACGCATTCGAGCGGTACGCCGAGCTCGCCGGCGGCGATCTGGGCGAGGACCGTCGACGAGCCCTGGCCCATCTCGGCGCTGCCGGACATCACCGTGATCGACCCGTCGGCATGGAGCCGCACGAGCGCGCTGCTCGTCGGCTCGGCACCGCCGTCCGCGGATGACAGGCAGATGGCGCGCCCGTGGTCGGCGGGGAGCGGCGACCCGTACCCGAGCCGCTCGGCGACGATGTCCAGGTCGGCGCGGAGATCGGCGTCGAACGGACGCGCGCCGGGCCACGGTCGTTCGCCGGGACGCAGGAGGTTGATCCGTCGGAGCTCGACCGGGTCGATGCCGAGCCGCTCCGCCGCTTCGTCGAGCTGGAGCTCGCCGGCGAACGTCCCCTGCCGGCTGCCGAGCCCGCGGTAGGAGCTGCTCGGCGCGGTGTTCGTGTAGATCGACAGCGCCTCGACGTCGAGGGCCTCCACCCGATACGGGCCGGCGAAGCGCCGTGTCGTGCGGAACGCGATTCGTGGTGAGTTCTCCGCGTAGGCCCCGCCGTCCATGTGGAACCGGGCCTCGCGAGAGAGGAGCACGCCGTCTCGTGTGAACGCGCTGCGTGCCCAGATCCGGGCCGGGACGCTCCGGGCCGTCAGGATCGACTCCTCGACGGTCAGGGCGAGGCGCACCGGACGCCGAGCCCGCAGGGCGAGGGCCGCCGTGAGCGGCTCGATCTTGGTGTAGCCCTTCGTGCCGTACCCGCCCCCGATGTACCCGACGTGGACGCTGATCGCGGCGAGAGGGAGGCCGAAGCACCGGGCGAGCTCCTCGCGGATGAGGAACGGGTGCTGGGTGGAGGCCCAGACCTCCAGGCTCCGGTGGCCCCAGGAGGCGACCGCGACGTACGGCTCCATCGCGTACGCGTAGATCATCGGGTACTCGTACTCGTTCTCGACGACCACGTCGGCACGGTCGAGCGCGGCCGCGACGTCACCGAACGCGTGTCGCGACACCGACGAGACGTTGGGGTGCCGAGGGCCCTCGGCCTCGGCGAAGCCGCGCTGGCTGCCCAGCTCCCCGGCCGTCGGGTGGATGATCGGCGCACCCTCCCGCATCGCCTCCATCGGATCGGTCACGAAGGGCAGCTCCTCGTAGTCGACCTCGATCTCCTGGAGCGCCGCCGCCGCCTCGAGGGGACCGGTTGCCACCACGGCGGCGACCGGCTCGCCCGCGAAGCGCACGCGGTCGATGGCCATGATCGGATGGTCGCGGATGGCATGGCCATAGAGCAGGTCGACGTCGTCGAGATCGCGAGCGGTGACGACGGCCACGACACCGGGCATGGCCCGGGCCCGATCGGTCCGAATCGACCGGATCAGCGCGTGCGCGTAGGGGCTCCGCAGCAGCTGGGCGTGGCACATCCCCGGCAGCGTGAGATCGGCCGTGAAGCTCGCGGCCCCGGTCACCTTCACTCTGGCGTCGCGTCGCTCGACCGAGATGCCGATCGGCGGCGGAGGCGAGCGGCGTTCCATACTCGGCCGGTCCGCGGTCATGCCGTCCTCCCGTCGGAGCCGTCGTCGGCGGCCTCGTCGGCGGCGTCGAGGACGGCCGCGACGATGGCGTCGTAGCCGGTGCACCGGCAGATGTTGCCCTCCAGGTACTCGATGACCTGCTCCCGGGTCGGGTTCGGGATCTCGGCGAGGAGCGCGGTGGCGCTCATGAGGAAGCCGGGCGTGCAGTACCCGCACTGGAAGGCGGCCCGCTCGACGAACGCGCGCTGCAGCCGGGCCAGGCGTCCGGCGTCCGGCTCCGCCAGGCCCTCGATGCTGGTGATCCGCGCGCCGTCCGCGTCGGCCGCCAGGAACGTGCACGAGCTGACCGCGCGGCCGTCGACGAGGACCGTGCAGGTCCCGCACACCTGGGCGTCGCATGACACCTTCGTGCCCCGCAGCGACAGCCGCTCCCGGAGCGTCTGTGCGAGCGTCTCGTTCGGCGCCACGTCCAGGCGGATCGGGCGGCGATTGACCTCGAGGCCGATGCTGATCGAGCGGCTCACGTCGGCCTCCCGTCGACGAGGTCGGCGAGGGCGCGCCGGACGAGCACGGCGACCAGGTTGCGCAGGTACGTGTCGCCGATCTCGACGTCCATCGGTTCCACCTCGGCCGCGCAGCCCGAGGCGACGTCGTCGCCGGCGGCCCGCACCTCGCCGACCGCGAGGCCGTCGAGGGTCGCCGAGGATCGGCAGACGAGCGGCGTCGCGCCCACGGCGCCGACCACGATCCGTGGCGAGGAGAGGCGACCATCCTCGATGCTGGCGTGCACGGCGATCGAGACCGTCGGCCGTTCCGTCAGCGCAAAGCGGCGGTACGCCAGCGCGCGCCCCTCGACGGCCGGGATGGTGACGCCGGTCAGGATCTCGTCGTCCTCGCGCGCGGTGACGAAGGCATCCAGGAGGAGCTCCTCGACGGTGATCGTCCTCGAGCCGCCGGAGCCGACGAGGGTCACCGTCGCGTCACAGGCGACGAGCAGGGCGGCCGGATCGGAATGTGGCTCCGCGAAGCACAGGTTGCCTCCGAGCGTCCCGACGTTCCGGATCCGGATGTTCGCGACGTGGTGTTCCAGGGCGACCAGGCTGGGAAGCTGCTCGGCGACGAGCGGCGAGTGCTCGATCTCCCGATGGGTGACCGCCGCGCCGATGTGCAGCTCGCCGTCGGTCGACGTGATGCCGCCGAGCTCGGCGATCGGCTTGAGGTCGATGAGGTGAGCCGGGGCCGCGAATCCCATCTTCATCACCTGGAGGAGCTCGGTGCCGCCCGCATAGCAGGCCGCATCCTCGAACCTCGTGAGCAGCGCGATCGCCTCCTGCACGTCGGCGGCGCGGTGGAGCTCGAACTGGGGAATCATGGGCTGCGTCCTCGATGTCGGTGCCGGAGCCGTGCCGGCACGATGGGTGCCGGTCGGGACCGGCACCCATCGATGACGGCTAGTAGACCTTCGTGCCCGGCACGTAGTCCTTGAGGACCTTGTCCGGCTGCACGCGCTCGACGACGTCCGGGGGAACCCGGCACGCCGGCGGGAACGTCACCGGCGGAGCCGGCTTCGTGCAGTCGAGGATCAGCTTCGTCTCCATCGGCCCCTTCTCCTCGCGGTGCCAGCCGTAGGTCACCGGGTTGAGGTGGCCGCCGAGGAAGTTCGGCATGATCGTGAGGTCGCGGTCCGCCTGGAAGCGGGTCGTGAACGCCCACATCACCTGGTCGTCGTTGAAGACGTCGATGTCGTCGTCGACGACGAAGACGTGCTTGAGGATCGGGTCGACGGTGAACGCCGCGCTGGCCGCCAGCTTCGGCTCGCCCTCGACCTTCTTCTTCATCGAGATGAAGGCCATGCTGCGGATGCCGGACAGCGGCAGGTTGATCGCCGTGACGGTCGGCATGACCTCACGGACGCGGCGGAACATGCTGCCCATGCGCGGGAGCGCCCCGAGCACGAGGTGCTCGCGGTGGGCGTTGAAGACGTCGACGTAGATCGGGTCCTTGCGGGTCGTGACCGCCGTGATCTGCAGCCACGGCATGGGGCCGAGGCGGGTGTAGTACAGCGGGTACTCGCCGAAGGGCCCTTCGTTCTGGACCTTCTCCGGATCGGTGTCGACGATGCCCTCGATGACGATCTCGGCCCGGGCCGGGACCTCGAGGTCGACCGTCTTGCACTTCACGACCTCGACCGACTCGCCGAGCAGGCCACCCATGACCTCGAGCTCGCCGCCGATGCCCGGCAGCTTCGAGACGGCGGCCATGAGCATCGCCGGGTGATGGCCGATGACGAGCGCCACCTCCATCTTGCGGCCGGCGTCGCGGTTGGCGCGGAGGATGTACGAGGTGTGGTGCGCCGGGTTCGACATGAACCCGACCTGCTGCGGGCCCTGGACCTGGTGCCGGAAGATGCCCGAGTTCAGGCGGCCCGAGTCGGGGTCGCGGCTGATGCTCGCCGCCGAGGTGATGTACTTGCCGGCGTCGAGCTCCTGGTGGACGAGGAACGGGAACTTCGTGATGTCGATGTCGTCGCCGGTGTAGACGACCTCGTGCACCGGCGCCTGGTCGGACTCGACGAGCGTGGTCGGGATCGGGCTCCCCTCGCGCTTCGAGTACTCGGGGACCATGTTGGCGACGTCGCTGTCGATGCTCAGGGCAACGCGCTCGTACGTGCCGTGGAGGTTGAGGATGAGCGGAACGTCCGAGCCCTTGATGTTCTTGAACATCACCGCCGGGAAGCCGGGATAGCGGTCGTCACGCTCGATCTTGTCGACGATCGCGGTCGCCTCGAACTCGGGGTCGACCTCCTCCTCGACGATCTTCAGCTGCTCGGGGTACTTCGCGAGCAGGTCGTCGAGATAGGTGCGCAGGTCTTTGGCCATCGTGGTCTCCTGTAGCAGGGTTAGGTCCGAACGTGGTTGGTCCGATCACTCACAGCCAGATCACCCCCGCCACCACGGCGGCCGCCCCGAGGACGATCCGCCAGGTGAGCGTCTCGACGCCCCGCAGCAGCAGCGCGGTGAACGCGAGCGTGAAGAGGGGAGCCGATGAGGTGACGGGATAGACGATGCTCACGTCGTCGGACGACAGCCCGAAGGTGAGCGACAGGAAGCCGAACGCCTGGAGGACGCCGGCCCCGAGGAAGAACGGTGCCGCCGGACCGAGCAGCCCGGCGCGCATGCGGTCGAGCCTGGTGAACAGGCTCGCGTAGACCAGCGCCGCGACGGCGCCGATGAGGGCCGCGGTCATCGGGATGTCGACCTGGTCGAGGCCCCATTCGAGGAACAGCGGCCGCACCCCGTACGACAGCGCCGAGCCGATGGCGGCCAGCAGCCCGACGTCCCGCAGCTGTCCGAGGCCGGCGCCCGGCTTCCACGTCACCAGCGTGATGCCCGCGACGATCGAGGCGACCGCCAGCCACTGGACGAAGGTCACCTCCTCGCCGAGGAACAGCACGGCGAGGAAGGTCGTGATCACCGGCGCGCTGTTCTTGATGGCGGTCGCCGGCGAGGCGCCGATGCGCTCGATGGCGATGTACATCCAGCGCCGCCCGATCCCCGTCCCGAACAGCCCGCCGAGGATGAAGCCGATGAGCGCGGGGACGGTCACGGCCCCGAAGTCGAGGCCGCCGATGAGCGGCGCGACGAGGATGTAGATCGGGACGGTCACGGCCAGTCCGATGACGAGCGCCACCTCGGAGGTGCCCTTGCGCTGGAAGCCCAGCTTCAGGACGACGGGGTTGAGGCCGAAGCAGGTCGCGGTCACGAGCGCCAGGAGCTTGCCGTCCACGTCAGATCCTCGAGCCAGGGAAATGGGCGCCGGCGGTGGGGGAGCGGGTCACCGCGCCGGCCCACGGCCGGGCTCGACCCGATTGTATGCATAGGTATTCTACAGAGCACCGCAGGGCCCGGGCAAGGTCGGCGAGCGCATGCCCGCTCATCGGACGGCCTCCATGGGGATGTGGGGCGTGCCGCCCTCCAGGGCCGCCAGCCGCTGCCTCACCTCGGCCGCGCCCGCGGCGGCGAGCTCGGCCAGCGCCGTGAGCCGCTTCGCCCTGCCGATCCGGGCGGCCGGCCCGCTGATGCCGATCGAGCCGATGACGGCGCCCGAGGGCTCGAGGATCGGCGCGGCGACGCCGGCCGTCTCGGGGTGGAGCTGGCCGACGTTGGTCGCATAGCCCCGGGTGCGGATGAGCTCGAGCTCGGCCGCGAAGGCGGCCGGATCGACGATGGTGCGCGGGGTGTAGGCCACGAGCCCGTCCCGTGCGATCTTCGCCGCCACCTCGGGAAGGTGGGCGAGGATCGCCTGGCCGACGGCCGTCGGGTGCGCGGGCACGCGGGAGCCGGCGGGGTGATGGACGATGACCGGCTGGGGGCTGTCGACGTGGTCGATGGCGACGGTGTCCTGGCCGTCGAGGACGGTCAGCTGGCTCGTCTCTCCGCTGTCGGCGGTGAGCCGATGGAGGACCGGGCGCGCGACCTCGGCCAGGCGGACGTTGTCCTGGAGCGAGCGACGGGCGAGGCGGGCGAGGCCGGGGCCGGCTCGATAGCGCCGCTGAGATGGGACGCGCACGGCCATGCCCTCGGCGGCGAGGGTGGCGAGGATCCGGTGGGTCGTGCTCGGCGCGAGGCGCAGGCGCTGGGCGAGGTCGGTGATCGCGATCGGCCCGTCCGCATCGGCGAGCTGCTCCATCACGCGCAGCGCGTTCGTCACCGACCGCAGCTCGCCGCCGGCGCGCGTCGGAGCTCGGTCCTCCGCGATATCTCGCATGGCGGAATCGTACTTGACGTGGCAAGGCCGTCACAAGTACGTTTCTGACGTACGGAGAGCGATGGAATTCCACCAGACGGAATACAGCGGGCGTGCAGCGGACCGCACGCACGACCGTTCGTTCTCGAGCGCGCGTGTATACCGCCGCATTCAGCTCGGAGAGGGCCAGTCGCTATACAATCCGGACGGCACACAGCAGCCGTCCCCAAGACGCGAGGTGACTGATCGGATGAGTGACCAGACCGCATCGGCGAGCAGCGACTGCGAGGCGAAGCGCGCCGAGATCGAGGCCCGCCAGAAGGAGTTCGACGGCCTCTGGCTCGAGATGAGCTCGGGCAACACCGCGAACGCCGCCCGCTATCGCGAGCTTCGCCACATCCTCGAC
>DATAJO010000023.1:0-7090 GCA_036262075.1 Candidatus Limnocylindria bacterium | reverse complement strand
ATGCGCCTGCGGCGCGGGGCCGAGTGGTGGTCACGAGCCGGTCATTATGACGACCATAACCATTATGTCAACGTGAACCGTCCGTCCCGTGGTGGCGCGCTTTTCCGGCGCGTGGTGCGGCCGGCCCGTGGTGCGGCGTCGGGCAGGCGGATGCGCCCCGTAGGCGGGCGACCCGTGGTGCGGCGCCGGGCAGGCGTATGGGCCCCCCAACCGCCGATCTGTGGACCCCGGCAGGCCAACCAAGGCGTTCAGGTTGCTGCATCGCAGGCGCGCCACCGCATTCCGACCGCTGAACCGCCCATAGGCCTGCAGGCGGCCGCACGCCGCCACGGAGCGAGCCACGGAGCGAGCTACCGAGCGAGCCACGGAGCGAGCTACCGAGCGAGCTACGGAGCGCGGGACGTCTCGACAACCGGTTCAGGGAGCGCCGCGGCGGGAGCGGCCGCGGCGCCGTCATCGGTGCGTGGCACGAGGAAGTAGGCGGCCAGGGTGGCGGCGACCGCGCCACCGATGCCGAGGACGAGGATGGCGCCCTCGACCGATCGATCGGCGAGGAGGCCGGCGAGGGCGGCGCCGACCGGCATGCCGAGGTAGTTGAACGCCATCGACACGGCGAAGGCGCGGCCCATCCAGGCGGGATCGGTGCGGCGCTGGCGGACGGTGAACAGGCCGATGTCCATCGGCCCGATGAGGATGCCGACGAGCGCCATCTCGACGATGACGAGCCCGAGGCCGACCGGCAGCGGCGGCAGCCCGACGGCGACGAGCAGCAGGGCCGCGACGGGGACGAGGGCCAGCTGCGGCCACACGAGCAGGCTCCACTCGCGGCCACGCGTGTCCATCCGCCCGAACAGGAGCGACGACAGCATGCCGGCCACGCCGGAGATGGCGTAGACGAGGCCGACGACGATCTCCGACAGCCCGTAGCGCTGGATGATCACGATCGGCAGGACGATCGTCATCATCCCGTGCGTCAGGTTGCTGAGCGTGATCATGAAGCCGAGGCCGCGCAGCGTGCGGTTGCGCCACGTGTAGCGCAGGCCGGCCCAGGCATCGGCCAGGACGCGGCCGGTCGAGGCCATCGGCGCGTCGGGATCCGGGACGCCGACGAGCGCCGCGGCGGCGAGGCCGAAGGCGGCGCCGATGATGAGCAGCGCCAGCGGGCCGCCGATGAGCGCGACGAGGGTGGCGGCGATCGGCGGGCCGATGATCGTGGCCGCCACGTAGCCGTTCGAGTCGACGGCGTTCACGCGCTCCCAGAGCGGCTCGGGGACGAGGATCGGGAACAGGCTGCGCAGGCCGACGTGGGACAGGATCGACGTCAGCGAGCCGACGATGGCGATGACGAGCAGCACCGGCTCGGGCAGCGCGTCGACGAGCGCAAGGAGGCCGATGGCGACCATCGCCACCAGCGCCACGACGTAGTCGAGCAGCACGAGCCGGATCCGGCCGTGGCGGTCGAGGAGCGCGCCGGCGATCGGGCTGATGAGCAGGCCGGGGAAGACGCTGGCGAACGTGACGAGGCCGGCGAACGCCGGCGAGCCGAATCGGTCGAGCGTGAACAGCACGAGCGCGACGCCGACCATCGACTGGGCGACGCGCGCGACCTGCATCGAGACGAGCACGCGCGGCAGCGTGGGCACGCCGAGGAGGGCACGGTAGGACCGATCGGTGACGTTCACGGGACGCCGATTCTAGCGGTCCGCCGGCCGGACGCCCCGCGACGGACTCGGCGGCCTCGGAGGCTTCGGCCTTAGGCCTCGGGCTCGGCGTCGGGCTCCACGCAGACGCGGGGCAGGCCGGCGCGCAGCTCGGGGGGCGGCTCGAAGGCGTCGCCGTCGTTCACCGTCGAGTTCGGCAGCGTGTGCTCGCTCGCGACCGGCGGCCGGAACGAGGCGCTCGGCTGCACGGTGTGGACCACGTCGCGCACGCGGTACATGCGCCGCGCGCCGTCGGCGGCGATGTACTCGACCCGCTCGCCGACCCGCGGCAGCGGTGACGCGTGCTCGAGATCGGCGGACCAGCCCTCGGACTCGACGACCAGGGTCCACGGCTGGCCGATGGGCGGACCGCCGCCCTCCTCCGGATCGAGGGGCAGATCGAGCTCGGGCGAGCGTGGCGTCTGTGCAGTCATCGTTCTGGCCTCACCTGCTTCTGCGCTGGCTGGACGAGCAACGCGCGTGCCTGCCATGCTTCGTCGCCGATGACGATCCACGACGAGGACCTCGTTCGAACCCGGCGATATCAGTGGTGGCGGAACGCGTTCTTCATCGTCGGTACCGTCTACCTCAGCCTGCTCCTCATCGGCCTCCTCGTCGAGGTCCTCGGCGGCTTCATCCAGATCGCGCTCGTCGTCTTCGTCGCCTGGCTGCTGGCCTTCGTCCTGTCGCCGCTCGTAAATTTCATCGCCGGACGGTTCCGCGTGCCGCGGGGCGTGGCCGTCGGGATCGTGTTCGCCGCGACGCTCGTGATCAGCGGATTCCTCCTGTTCTACGCCGCCTCGTCCATCGGCGCATCCATGGGCGAGCTCGCCGACGAGTGGCCGGTCATCCGCGAGCAGGTCGAGACGCGGCTGCGCAGCTGGCAGGAGCTCGTCTCGTTCGGCCGCTTCCAGCCCGATCTCATCGCGCTCTTCCGGGACCTCGAGGCGTCGCTGAGCCGCGCCGGCCAGTCGATCGTGGGTGACGTCCCGCAGGTCACCGTCGCCGTCCTCGGCTCGCTCGTCCTCGTCGTCATCCTCGGCCTGTACATGGTCGCCGACTCGGAGCGCATCGTCCGCGGCCTGAAGCGACCCTTCCCGAGCCGATGGTCGGACGAGGTCGACATCCTCGAGCGCACGATCGGCAGGGCGTTCGGCGGCTTCCTGCGCGCGCAGGTCATCCTGGCGCTCATCCAGGCGGCGCTGACCGTGGCGGTCGTCCTCCTCGTCGGCCTGCCGTACGGATTCATCATCGTGGCGGTCTCGACGCTCGCCATGCTCGTGCCGTTCTTCGGGCCGCCGCTCGCGCTCCTCCCGCCGATCGTGGCGGTCGCGATCTTCGATCCGGGCTGGTTCCTCGTCGTCGCGCCGGCCCTCCTCATCGTGCAGACCGTGCTCGTCAACTGGCTCCAGCCGCGGCTCCTCCACGACGCGCTCGGGATGCACCCGATCCTCGTCCTCGTCGGCCTGCTCGTGGGCGCCCAGGTCGCCGGCGTATGGGGCGCGCTGTTCGGCATCCCGATCCTCGCCGTCGGCAACGTCTTCTTCAGCTACCTCGTGAACCTGCGCACGATCGAGGAGTCGCCGGCGGAGCTCGAGGAGGTCATCGAGGAGGTGCGGCAGGAGGCGCCAGAGGCCGAGCACGAGGAGCTCGTGGCGCTTGCCGCGGAGCGGGTCGAGGACGGCGAGGCCGATGCCGTCACCGAGGTTCCGGCGGAGACTCCGGCCAGCGCCGCACTCGACGCGGCCAGCCACGACCTGCGGGACGCCGCCGGCGATCTGCGCGCGGCCGCGGGCGAGCAGCGCGACGCGGCGGAGCAGATCGGGGAGTCGGCGAGCGGCCTGCGCGAGATCATCGAGGACGGAACCGAGGACCGCCCGGAGCACCGGACCGAGCCATAAGCCCGGGCGCCGGCCCCGTCAGCTGGCGGCGCGATGGAACCGGCAGGCGTGATCGACGAGGCGGTCGAGCTCGACCGCGTCGTAGGGCTTGTCGCGCGCGGGCGAGGTGAAGGACAGGATCCGGTCGCCGGTGAGCATCACGACCGGGATGCTGCTGAGCGTCGGGTCGCGCGCAACCTCGCGCGCGAGGTCCCAGCCGTCCATGCGTGGCATGCGCACGTCGCTGAGCACGACGCACGGCAGGCGGCCGTCCCGCAGTCGCTCGAGGGCCGCCTCGCCGCTGGGCGCGACCTCGACCTGGTGGCCGGCCTCGGCGAGCGCGTCGACGTAGAGGTCCCGGACGATGGCCTCGTCGTCGACGACGAGCACCGTGTGTGCTCGTCCCATGGTCGGTACCCCCAGGGCTGCTTCGCACCGATCCGATGCATGGCGCGTGCCGCCCTCGGCTGGGTCGATGGTCCGGGGTTCGGCTGGGACCCGGAGGCGCTCAGGTACGGGTCCCCATCGGGACGTCCGTGCCAGTGATCGGCGCCGTGGGCGTCCGTAGGGTTCTCGGTGGGGCGCCGAGCAGCCCCGGCCACCACTCACCAGAGGCACACATCGGTTCATGGCCGCAGCCACCGCCCGACGACCGCGCAGCGTCGTCACCCGGACCCTCTTCCTCGGCGTCACGGCCCTCCTCGGGGCGGCAGTCGCGGTGACGGCGACGCCGGCACCGACGGACGGCTGGAACCAGGGATCGGCGGAGGCCACGCTCTGGCAGCTCCTCAACGGGTCGCGCGTGAACAACGGCCGCGCGCCGCTCCAGTCGCACGGCACGCTCGTCGGCCTCGCCCGATGGCGCAGCTCCGACATGCTGAACCGCAACTACTTCAGCCACACGATTCCCGGCTGCGGCTGCCTCGTGTACACGTACTACGACTCGAACGGGCTGAGCTACGCGTGGGCCGGCGAGAACATCGGCTGGAACTCCGGCGCGTCGGACGCGAACTCGCCGATCAAGGTCCACGAGGGCTTCATGAACTCGGCGGGCCACCGCGCCAACGTCCTCGACGGGCGCTTCACGCACGGCGGCGTCGGTGGCGCGGCGGCGGACAACATCAACTTCCTCGGCTCGACGCTGAGCCCGCGCATGTACACCGAGCTCTTCCTCCAGGCCCGGTCGGCCCCGCCCCCGCCACCGCCGCCCTCGGGCGGGGGATCCGGCGGCGGCTCCGGGGGATCCGGCGGCTCGGGTGGGTCCGGCGGCTCCGGCGGATCCGGTGGCACGGGAGGCGGTGGTGGTTCCGCGGCGCCGGCAGCGCCGGCGGCGACGCCCGAGCCCGAGCCGAAGGCGGTCGACGTGGCCGCGCCCCGACGCCCGACCTCGAGCGCCGGCATCGACGGCGTGGCGACCGTCGTCTCGACGCCGCGCACGTTCGAGCTCGCCACGCGGCACCTCGCCGACGAGCGGGCCGCGGAGCGTGCCGCCCGGCTGGAGGTCACCACGGCCACCACGCCGGCGGTCGCCGCCATCGTGGCGAACACGACGACGGTGGCCGACCTCGAGGTGACCGCGGCAGAGCCGGCGCAGCCCGGCCTGCTCGACGGCATCCTCGGCGCCATCGTCTCGCTCCTCTTCGGCTAGGCTGCCGGCCCTCGGCGGGGCGGCCCGCGTCGCCCGGGCAGCGCAGCCGGCATTGGCCCACCGCGGCCCGATCCGCCCGATACACTCCGTCCCATGCCCGTGATCCTCGAGGCCCACGACCTCGTCAAGCGCTACCCGGTTGGCGAGGGCGAGGTCGAGGCCGTGCGCGGGGTGTCGCTCGAGGTCGAGCGCGGCGAGTTCGTCGCCATCATGGGCACCTCCGGATCGGGCAAGTCGACGATCCTCCAGCTCCTCGGCGGGCTCGACCTGCCGACGGAGGGCGAGGTCGTCATCGACGGCGTCCGCCTGTCGGCCCTCGGGGAGGAGGACCGGACGCTCACCCGGCGCGAGAAGACCGGCTTCGTGTTCCAGTTCTTCAACCTCATCCCGCTCCTGACGGTGGCGGAGAACGTCGCGCTCCCGTTCCTCATCGCCGGTGACACGCTGGCGCGCCATCGGGAGCGGGTGGATGAGCTGCTCGCCCTCGTCGGGCTGACCGAGAAGGCGGAGCATCGGCCCGACCAGCTCTCGGCCGGCGAGCAGCAGCGCGTGGCGCTGGCACGGGCGCTGGCCACGAAGCCCGCCATCCTCCTGGCCGATGAGCCGACGGGCAACCTCGACTACACGACCGGCGCCGAGATCCTCGACCTGCTGTGGGACTCGGCCGATCGGCTGGGCCAGACGATCGTGCTCGTCACCCACGACGCCCGGGCCGCGGCGTATGCCGATCGCGTGCTCGTCGTCCGCGACGGCCTGATCATCGACGAGGTCACCCTCGGCCGACGGGCCGACCACGAGGCCAGGCCGCTCATCGCGCGGCTGGCCGCCATCGGGCTGTAAGCGGAGCCGATGCGGCTCGCGTCGATCGCCTGGCGAGGGCTCCTCGCCCGCCCACTTCGGACGGGTCTGACGATCGCCGGCGTCGCGCTCGGCGTGGCGGTGCTCACCGCCGCCATCTGCGTCGGGTCGTCGGCCCAGTCCGCGCTGCGGGCCACGAGTGCCGATCTCCTCGGGTCGGCCGACGTCAGGCTGCGCGCGTTCCACGACGAGGGCTTCGCCCCCCGCACGCTCCAGGCGCTGCGGTCGGTCGAGGGGGTCGAGGCCGCGGCGCCGGTGTCGCAGCGCCAGCTGCTCGTGACCACCGCACCGGGCGCCGACGAGCAGGTCTTCACGCTCCTCGTCCTCGGCATCGACCCGGCCGTCGACGCGGCGGTCCGGCCGCCGCGGCTGCGCCAGGGCGAGCCACTCGGCACCTCCGGCGCGCCCGAGGTGCTCGTGCCGGCCGCGTGGGCCGCGGAGCATGACCTCGGCGTCGGCGACGAGCTGCGGCTGGCGGGGGACCGGCCGGGGACGCCGCGCCTGCGCATCGTCGGCATCCTCGAGGACCGCGGGCTTGCCGCGCTCGGCGGCGGCGACGTCATCGTCATGGCCCGCGACGTCCTCGACGAGAGCCTGCTCACCCCGGCGCCGATCATGGCCATCGACCTCGACCTGCGCGCCTCGGACGCCGCCGCGGCAGTGCAGCGCGCCACCGAAGCCATGAGCGAGCCGTATGTCGTCGAGACGCCGGCCGACGTCGCCGAGCGGCTCGTCGGCGAGGGCGCGTCGTTCTCGGCGGTGGCGCTGCTGTTCGCCCTCGTCGCCCTCGTCGTCGGCGCCTTCCTCGTCGGCAACGCGATGGCGATGACCGTCGCGGAGCGGATCCGTGAGCTGGCCCTGCTGCGGGCGGCCGGCACGACCTCGCGCCAGGTGCTCGGCATCGTCCTGCGCCAGGCGGCCGCCATCGGCGCCATCGGCTCGGCGCTCGGCATCCTGCTCGGCATCGCGATGGCCACCGTCCTCGTCGGGCTGCTGGCCTCGAC